>CAVXRU010000012.1:0-105255 GCA_963763905.1 uncultured Acidobacteriaceae bacterium
TCCCTGCAGGTCCCACAGAGAGTTAAGAGGGGAACGGGAGACGTAACTCCAGACGCGGCCAGATGTGCCTGGGGGTGCCTGTGGTTTGGGCTTGCTGTTGGCCACGGAATATCTCTCCTCACGATCTGAACCGCAAGATCGCGTGTTTAGAGAGATAGGACTTAGCCCTTTCGTGTTGCTCACTGCTTGACTTTCCTTCCACTTTTATTGTTGATGAGTTCACAAGTTCGAACATACCGCAGGTCCCTCCACTCACTTCGCTGCGGTCGGGATGACAAAAGGGTGGGTACTCAACATTCGTCCGGCATTAGCTTGTAGAGCCAGAAGTGGCTTGCAGGCCGGCCAATCAGGTACACCGGGGGAAGCCAGCTACCTTTTGCATAGCCCGCGGTCCACTCGTATTGCGGAAAACTTTTGCTCAATTCCAGCAACTCCTCCGGCGTACGGGTGCGGAAGCATGAGACGAGTCCATCCCACAAGATCACGAGCGGAATCAGAGGCACGAGGTAAGTCAACAGCAGCCGCGACCAGCGGAATGGCCGCATAAACGGAGTAAGAAGCCAGACCAACACTGGCAGAAACAAGATGGTCGCGAACGCTCGCGGAGTGCGCGAAGTCACCTCGGCCATTGCAAAACCCTCTCTGCGTCGCACCGCATCCCCAAGTACCTCGCGCGCGACCGCATCGGGAAAATGGTGGAAGGACGAGAAGATCGTACGAAATCCGCAGAGAGATTCGGGCACGCTGACGGCATCCACGGGCATATCGAGGCAAGTGATCGAAGGATCGTGCTGCAAGCGGGCGGAGAGCGCACTGCTGGGAAATTTGTCGGTGAGCACGACCTTGAGCGGCGAGTGTTGCGCGAGCGCGGAGCGCCACCCTGGACTCAACCACGGTCCTCCGCCGCCGGAGCAAAGGTCGACGACACGATCGCAGAACCGCTGTCCCCAATGGCGCGGAAAATATCTGGCCTGAACAGCACGGTAGACGTCTGTTCGGCTGATGATGGCTTCAAGACAATCGGTGGCTCCATGGCGGACCGCCGCCGGGCACCACGCCTGATCTAACACTTCGAAGAAATGGCGGCGGCGCAAACCTTATTGCCAATCTCTCCACAAAGCCATCGCCCCGAGCAGACCCTCCTCGTTGGAGATTATCTTGATGTTGGAACCGTGCTTGAAAGTTATTTTCTTGGCGTTGCCGCCGCCCAGGTATAAAACGTCCCAGTTAAACGTGGCAGCGGTTTGATCGATGGCTCGTTGCAGCAACTTGTTCCACCGCTTTTCGCCATATTTATCGAGCCCGCGCCTCCCCAGATAATCCTCATAGGTTTTCTTGCGCCATGGATGGTGCCCGAGTTCAAGACCGGGGCACAGAAGACCCTCGGTAAAGAGCGCGGAGCCCATCCCCGTACCCAGGGTGATGACCAACTCCACCCCATTGCCCTTGATCACCGCGTAGCCGCCCACGGCGCAATCATTGGCCATCCGCGTCGGCTTGCCCCAGCGCTTTTCGAGCGTTTTCGCCAGCGGGAAACCAATCCATCCCGGATCGAGATTCGCCGCGGTCAGCGTCTTGCCGTGCTTGATGACCCCAGGAAAGCCGACGGATACGCGGTCGAAAAGAGGAACGCCTACTTTGAGTTCTTCCAGGGCAGTCAGGACTGCGCTGGTGGTTGCCGGTTCAGGGGTGGGCACGCGCAGCCGGTCGCTGATGGGACGACCTTCCGCGCTGAGCGCCTGCATCTTTAATCCGCTGCCGCCGATATCGATCGCCAACGTAATCGGATTTGTTGCTTCCGTCACCTCTCGAGCCATAGACCTCCGGTGATCCAACCGCTTGTCATTCTACTAGTTACGAAGCGGTAAGAACTCCCGGGGTGCCGTCCTTCTTACCCCCGCATCTCACCTTTTAGGGCTTTGCCAGGGCTCCCTTTTCCTTTTTCGGAGGCTTTACCACTGCTTCCTTTTTCTTGGCCAGGCGGAAACCGGCTTCTTCCGCCTGCTCGCTGGCCTGTTTGACCTTCTCCTCGATTATTTCCGGTCGATGGAACGGGACGAGCGGCGACCGGCGTGGCTTCTTTCCTGCAGCTGTACCGGCAACGGCAGGTTCCGAAACCGGCGCCACAGCGGCGAGTTCCAGCAGAACCGGCAGTTGCAGCCACCAGAGCATCTGCTCGTGCAGCTCCTTGTTGAAGTACTCCTCCCCGTCCGACTCGTTCACCTGCAGCAACCAGCGAGCATCGCCGTCTTTCCACAGTTCCGCGGGCAAACCGGCGAACACGTCTTCCTGTGCCTTTTTTGCCGGCGCAAACGTCTGGGCCAGGAAAGCCAGCCGGATCCGGGCCGCCGCGCGCCAGGCATCCTGGGTGATTTCCCCGCCGCCAACATAAGCGCGGGCGAAGGATTCGCGTAGCCGGAGCCGGTCGAAGAGCCCCAGTGCCGTGGCTGCGGTGTCTTTGCTTCCGATCGCTTCCGCCAACCCCTGGAGGAGAGCAAATCCAAGTACCGGCCCCCAGACTGCGCTCGGATGCAGCTCGGAGTTTGTGCTGGGCAAGATCTTCCTGGCCTCCCGGGACCAGGGCTCGGAGAACTCCGCCTCCAGGTTTGCCAGATTCTTGACCGCATGCACCTGGCGGCAAATCACCTGCCACAGGTCTTTCTCGCTCACCTGTATCGGTGTGCCCGTCTTGCGGCTGTAGAGGGCAAACGCTTCGCTCGCGAAACGCCAGCTGAGTGCCTCGATTCGTTGCATCAGTTGGGCCGCCGGAGTAGATTCCTGAGCCTCCTGCCCACACGCCGGCAAGGGTTCAGAAACACTGGCTAGTTCCATAACCAGATCCGGGTGCAGAAGGCTAACGAGTGCATCGTGCATCGGAGCGAGTTCCAGGGCCACGAGTGCGTCGTCCAGGTTCGGTACTCCGCGGCCACCCAGAGAGTCACACAGCAGATCCCAGCGATATTCATCCGAAGGCCGGAGCTCTCGCCAGTTCAGAAAGACGTGGCAGTTGTACGCCTGCAGCTCGATCGAGTAGCCGTTGGAGACAATCTTCGAGGCCCGCTCCAGATGCTCCAATCCGGTGGAGTTATCGCGGAAGGCAAGGAAAAGGTTGCTGTCGTTGGGCAGGCCGAAGGCTCCGCCCAGTGACTGCTGACGCAGATGGCCGGCTCCCTTATCGGCATAGGCGGCGGATTGGTGGATAGTGCCGAAGGTCGTGGCGAACTTGTTGTGGTAGATGACCAGTGCCCGGTGGTCGCCGCGCCGGTTGGAGTAGGCAAAGACATCCTCATTCACCGTGCCGTCGGGCTGGTAAAAATCGTAGAGAAGGAAATTCTCGCTCTCGGCGAACAACCAGCGCTGGTGAAGCAGTGGAGCAATTTCACGATCGTGGCGCGCCACCAGTCCCTGATCAGGATCCTCCTGGTGACGGGCGCGGCGGAACTCCATACCGTACTTCTCGGTGAAGCCTTCAATCTGACCGTGGCCAAACATGGGCAGGCCCGGCAGAGTCGACATCATGGTGGAGACACCAAAGAACTTGTCGCCATTGCTGAACTGGTCAATCGCTGTGCGCTCATCAGGATTGCTCATGAAGTTGACGTAGCGCTTGAGGATATCCGGGTCGAACTCAATGGTGTTCTTGATCACCGAACGATATTTGGCGTTATCCTCGTCGCGCATCATGTTCATGAAGGCGCTGTTGTACACCCGGTGCATGCCCAGGGTGCGGACGAAGTAGCCTTCCATCAGCCAGAAAGCCTCTGCCAGCAGAAGAGTGCCCGGAACTTCGCGGGCCACGCGGTCCACCACTTCGCGCCAGAATTCTTCCGGCATGGCGCGATCGAAGTCCGCCTTGCTCATGCTGTACTCGGCGCGGGAAGGAATGGCTCCGCCGGTGCCGGGAATGGGAAACCATAAGCGCTGGAAGTGACGCTTGGCCAGGGTCATGGCAGCGTCGAAACGGATGATGGGAAACAACCGCGCCACGTGGAGAATGGTCTGGATCACCTGCTCCCGGGTGGCCGGGTTCAGGTAATCGAGCTGCGCGGTGTCATTCCAGGGGAAGCTGGTGCCGTCGTTGCCGTGATAGATGTAGCGGGTGTCGCCGGTCCACTTGTCGCGGCGGCGGAAGACCACGGCCGCATCCGTCTGCTCGTAGTAATGGTCTTCAATCTTGATTTCTACGCGGCCGTCGCGGGAGAGGTCCGGCCCCTCAAAACGGTAAGCAGGATAGGGGCTCTCAGGGCGGGACATGAACCACTCGGGATGTTCAATGACCCAGCTGGAATCGATGCCCATGTGATTGGGCACCATGTCGCTGGCCAGCCTTACCCCGTGGTGGAAGGCCCGGTCGCGCAAATGGGTATAGGCCGGCTGGCCGCCGAGGTCGGCGGCAATGTCGTATCCGTAGAGCGAGTAAGCAGAGGCCACTGCGTCGTGGTTGCCGCACAGTTGCTTGATGGTCTGCGAAGCCACGCTTCTCTCCCAAACGCCAATCAGCCACAGCGAGTTAATGCCGTGCGCTGCCAGCCGGCGGAGCTCTTCATCGGGAATCTGATCCAGACGATAGATGTGGCGGCCATAGAAGCGTGAAAGCTGCTCCAGCCACACATAGGTGCTCTTGGCGATGAGCACGGTGGTCGGCATCCACTCCTGGTCAGGGGAGAATCGCTCACTCTCCTGGGTCGCTTCGGCGAAAGACGGCACTACCCCTTGCTGGTCGGTGGTCCAGGGAAAGTTTTTCCGTCCCGCCCTGGAATCCGGGGGGTGAAACCGCATCCAGATGGCAACGTCTTCTTCTTTGAGAACGTCAATGGCCAGCAATAGCTTGGCGAGCGCATCGCCGATCAGGTCCGCCCAGTGCTCGATAATGTACGCCAGCTGGCCGCTGAGCGAATCCGGCGATGCCAGTGCCGGAGCACGCAGCATGTCGATCAGGTTCATCGTTTTGTTTTTGGTGGCCAGCGGCGGCCGGGTGCCGAAATAATCGCGCAGGCCAGCGGTGATCAGCTGATAACGGGTGACTGCGGCCAAAGACTGATCGGTAAACAGTTCGGAAAAAGGTTTGAAAGCCGGGTTGGCATTGGCCAGCCACAGCAGCATCATTTCTTCGAAGGCTACGGCCCGGTGAGAGATGCCGTCGGTTTGCCCAGCCAGCCACTCCTCGGGGGTTTTCTCCTTGCGGTAAACGTCCGCGGTGGGAAAGCGCTCAATGAAGGCAAGAATCGTCTTATCCAGCTCCTCTTTGCTGAGCCGGGCGTCGAACCATTGCAATGCCTCAGCCATCGCCTTGGGATCGACCTTCTGGCGGTAATAGGCAACCAGGGCGTGGCTCATCTCATCGATCAGCCCCATGGCATAGAGGGCTCCGGGCTGGATCGTTTGCGAAAAATCCTTATCCGCGTCCCCGCGCGCTCGTTCATGCGATGAGCGAATTCACGGCTGGCGCCGAGGTTGGCGAAGACTACGTTGCCGCTGAAGGCAAACAGCGTCTGATTGAATTCATAACGATCGCGAGCTTCGCGGGAGACGTGAAATTCCATTTGGTACCCTTCCGAAACACTTCATTTAGTGGGCAGCTTCTCTGTTCGATGCGAAATTTCGCCCCGGCAGGTACCTAAACTGCTTGAAACCGGTCGCGCGATGCCCACAGTCCAAGTGCCGGATGGGAGATAAAGAAGACCTCTTCCCCATCGACAGTGTTGAAGCCGTCGTGCAGTCGAGCCGGGTTGTAGCGTGCCATGGTGCCGGCCAGGTCGGCATAGCGGAATCCTACGCCTTCTATCTCTTCCCGGCTTAACCCACCGGGACAATAGGTAATGTTGAATCGTGATTCCGAAGAACTGTGAATGAGATGGGCAGCGGTGCCGAGCTCCGCGGCCAGGTCTGGATTGTTTTTCACTTTTTCGAGCGTGGCCGGGGTGCCGTAATAGCCGAACTTGCGGATTTTACCGTCGATGGTGGGGTCTTCTCCAAACTGCTCCACTCCGGGAGCAAGCACGATCAGGTCGGCGCCGTCCGCCAGCGCCATGCGGGTGCGGTAAATGGCCTTGTTTCCCAGCCAGGTGCTGTGGAACTCTTCGGGATCGAGGTAGACAACGGCTTTATGGATCGGCTTATCCAGCAGCTGAATGTTGACTTCCACGCTCAGCTCTGAGGCCAGGCGGAAGCACTCCACGTCATCGCCCACGAACAAGCCTCGGACTACGAGTTCTCCTGCCTGGTTGGTCCCAATGACCGTCAAGACATAGACGATAGGGATATTGCGGAGAAACTCGTCCGCCGCCCGATTGAGGACGCGGCGCACTGGATTATCCGCTCTTCCCATAATCCGCTCCATGCCCACCACCGCTCCCAGGTAGTGGCTGCGATTGATGCTGAGCGGGCCGGACGTACCTATCAGGATGTTCTTGTTGTAATTTGCCATGCCGATGACTTCGTGGGGGACTACCTGGCCGACGGAAAGGATCAGATCGAAGCCGCCCTCGGCAATGATGCGGTTCACTTGCACAGGCCAGGTGTAATCCAGGAGGCCTGATGACTGCTCCTGAATGAAAGACCCGGGCAGCTCGCCCAGCATGACTACATCCGTACGCCAGTTGTGGACCGCGAACAGCTGGTGCGGTATGTCGCCGAACATGCGGGTGAGCCCGGCTGCGGTCATCGGCATGTGGGTTCCCAGGGCGGGCAGGACACATCCCAGACGGTCGCCGTAGTACTGATAGGCATATTGAGTGAGGTCGCCGGCTCGGGAGTGGAAGCGGCTGCCGTCCGGTGGGCACAGCCAGGACTTTGCGCCTGGGCCCGAGGAGGTCGAGCGCGCGGTGGAGCGAGTTGCGCAGGTTTACTTCAGCCTGCGGGCCGCCCTCCTGCCAGTAGAGGCTCATAGACGATAGGCCTTTCGCGCCAAGCCGTAGGCTAAGGCGTGAGCCAGCTCGACGGCTTCGTCCTCGTCCAACTGATGCTCCGCTACCTGCCTGGCAAGGAAGGCACAGTCCACCCGGCGTGCCACGTCGTGACGTGCTGGGATGGAGAGAAAGGCGCGGGTGTCATCGTTGAAGCCGACCGTGTTGTAGAAGCCGGTAGTCTCGGTGGTCAGCTCGCGAAAGCGCGTCATGCCCGCGGGGCTGTCGTAAAACCACCAGGGCGGCCCCAATCGGAGGCAGGGATAATGTCCCGCCAGGGGCGCCAGCTCACGGCTGTAGGTCGACTCATCGAGGGTGAAGAGGATGAACGTAAGGTTCGTCTCGTTGCCAAAGCGATCCAGCAAGGGTTGCAGCCCGTGAACGTAATCCGTTGCAGTCGGAATGTCCGCGCCCACATCCCGGCCAAAACGCTGGTAGATCTGGTGATTGTGATTGCGGTAGCTGCCTGGGTGGAGCTGCATCACCAGGCCGTCCTCTACGCTCATGCGCGCCATCTCGGTCAGCATCTGGGCACGAAACAGCTCCTGTTCGGCGGTATCGGCCCTGCCCGAAATCACCCGTTCGAACAGCGCCGATGCAGCGGATAGAGGAAGGTTCGCGGTCTTTGCGGTGGGGTGGCCATGGTCAGTTGCCGTGCAACCGAGTTTCTTGAAGCGGTCCCGGGCGTGGCGCAGCGCGAGCAGATAACCTTGCCAGCGGGAAGAATCTTCTCCGTGAATTTCGCCCAACTGCTGCACGTTCTGACGAAAGCCGTCGAATACAGGATCGACCACCGAGTCAGGACGAAACGTGGGCACGATGCGCGCTTTCCACCCGGAGTCGCGGATCGCCTGGTGGTAGGTCAAGGGATCAAGCGGCGAGTTGGTGGTGGCCAGCACTTCGATATTAAATTGCTCGTAGAGTGCTCGAGGGCGGAAGGAGGGCGATGCCAGCTTTTCGCTGATGGTGTCGTAGTAGGTGTCGGCATTGGCGGCGGACAGCCGCTCTTCCAGGCCGAACTGTTTTTCAAAAGCAAAGTCCAGCCATAACCGAGTTGGGGTGCCGCGAAACAGGTAATACGACGCCGCGAAGCGTCTCCAGATCTTTCGCGCTTCGTCTGCAGTTAACTCCTTCTGGCCGATACCCAGGTCTTCGAGCGGAATGCCCTGGCTGTAGAGCATGCGGAATATGTAGTGATCGGGAACGATGAAGAGACTGGTTGGGTTAGGAAAAGGCTCGTTCTCGGCATACCATCGGGCGTCGGTATGGCCATGAGGGCTGATGATGGGTAAATTGCAGACGGTTCCATACAGCTTGCGAGCAATGGCTCGGGTGGTGTGTTCGGCGGGGAAAAGACGGTCCTGGTCGAGTATGGTCACGGCATCCATTTTCACCTGTTAGCCGTTTTTCTGCACGCGGCAGGGGGTGAGTCGGAGGGAGCGGCAGCCGCGCGTGGCCCTTTGTTTCCTGAAGGTGGTCAAGTCCGTACTATTTTTTGCGGAGTCTCGTTTTGTACTGGCGGGGCCCGCGCTCAGCGACGCCGCTCGAAAAAAAGTCCGAAAAGTGCGCAAAAAGCGCAAAAAGCCCCTGCTGTTGGCCGGAAGAGGTTGAAAGTGTCGCGGGTGAGGGGCATGGAGGGGTTGTCCGGAAAATATGCGTGATAAGCGTGGTATGCGTGATAAGGGTCTTCCGGAAAATACGCGCACTAAGCGCACTATGCGCACTAAGGTTCTTGCTGTGCGATTGCGGAATCTGGGTTCCGCGTCCGGGAGAGTTGACCAGACGTTGGCGTGTAGGGTGGCGGCTTGGTGCGGAGATAGAAATCGTCCGCTGTTTATTAGTGCGAACTATGCGAACTAAGTCGCCGGGAAGACTCGTGACGGGGTGGATGGCCCGCTGGCGCGATTGGCGAGCGATTTGGATTGGCAGCGTGCTCTCAGTGGACACGTCGTATAGATGCGAAATTGAGCAGCTTTGTCGCGTTAGCGATTCGTATTTTTTCGGGGCCGTCCGCTATGAAGGTTAAACCGCGCCTGCCAATTCCCTGCCTGAAAATGCCGGCTCCAAAGAGGTTGAAGTCGACCAGCAGCGCCAATGGGGGGTAAGTCCTTTGTTTCACGAAGGTGCTCAAATGTTACCCCAAGGTGATCAAAGTTGGCGGCTAAGTCCTTTGTTTCATGAAGATGATCAAGATGCTCAAATTAATTAATTGAGCATCTTGGTAAATGCCGATCATAGATGACCCTCTTATGAGCGTGGTAATACACCCAAGTTATCGTGCCGGCAGGCGCTGAGGCTTTCCCGGTGGTTGGCGGCAGATGCACGGGCGGATTACGCCGGTGCAAAGCCAAGCAGGACCGTCATACAAGACGGCTCTGATGGTAGTGGCTAATTCCACAGTAGTACGGTTCTTGGCACTCGTCGAGCGAGTTAGAAGATTTCTTTAGTAACCAAGGTAGTGCTCTGTTTGCTTATCGTCGGGGCGGCGACCACCGAGGAGGGGCCTCGGCTTGCGCCCCATCCTTCGCGCTATGGCGAGGCATGGGAACAAAACCATTTTCACTTGAACGGATCGTCGAGCGCGGCCGGGGGGTCTGCTTTCCCACCCTTCGCAAAAAGCGCGAAGGATGGGGCACCCGAGTCATTTTTGCACGGCAAGAAATACTCGCCTCTATTCGTGACGCAGTACACTAGATCGTGCCACTGGAGAATTCGGAACTTCTTCCCGGTACGCCCTGGTTTTGGATCGCGATCTGCTGCAGGGCGTCGATCGATTGCGCAAAGCGCTCCCAAAAGAAGGAACCGTTCATGATCTTGTAGGGCAGCGTGGCCGGGGTATGGTCCAGGGCGAACAGCAAGCCTTCTTTGTTACGCGTGTAGCCCTGCACCATCTCCAGAGAGTCATTGCCGATCACCATCATCTCCGCCGGAGACCTTAACTGTTGCCTTTGCTAAGTCCGTTCACAACCGGGTTACCTCTTTTGTCCAGAACCGTCACATCGAGAAAAACCAAGCGCGATGTCACTTGAATGGTTGGGACGTTGGAAGGTCCTGATTGGTTCTTCAGCTGGCCTTGCGGCATGGACTGTGAGGCCGGAAATGCAACCAACATCACCGCCCACAATAGGCCCCGAAGAGACGGCATAGAGTACCTCGGGAACAAGGTTATTCCGTCACACCATCCCAGGTAAAGGATTGCTGCCAGCTGCCATCAAGGCAATGTTCCTTCAACCAGAGATCCGCGGATGGCCCCGGTCTCACTCTTGGCGCTTGAGGTTTAACAGGTTACCAAGGCTACTTATGCGAATGCTACGTGTTATGTCATCGAAGGAAGGCGGGAAAGACGGGACGTTACTTCCTTGTTGCGATTGCTGTTACTTCGTCCGAATTCAGGGGGGTCCCTTCTCGCATCGGCGTCATTCAGAAACGAGCCAATCTCCTCCTCCGTTGCTGTCACTTTGGCGTATGGCAGGTCTTTCAGAAAGTCGGCGGCGCAATTGTGGAATTCCTCCACCAACGCCGAGTACTGATCTGGATTGAGCTCGAATGGGAGAGCCTGTAGCGAATCGCGGACTTCCATGCAATCATCCATTGCGGTAGCCGCGCTCCTGTAACACCCAGCTGTTGCCATCCGGATCGGAGAAACGAGCGAAGCTCGCATAATCTCCGCGTGCGGGGTCGAGCCCGGATTCGAATCCTCCGTCCCACGCTCCAACAGGGGTCTTATGCGTGATCTCACTCACCGCGACTCCACGCTGCAGCAGACTCCTGCGTGCGGCTTCCAGGTCCGTGACGACAAGATGCAGATTGCGAACTGAACCAGGCGGCGCGTCGGTGATTCCTTTGCCGATATGGATGGAGCAGCGAGACCCAGGCGGCGTGAGTTGAACGACTCGAAACGCATCGGTCGGAGAGTAGTCCACGTCAAGGGTGAAGCCGACTCGATCGACGTAGAATCGCAGCGCCCGCTCGACGTCGCTTATGGGCAGCACAACCACTTCGATTGAAAATGTCGGTGTTCTCACCATTCGTTTCCTGTTGGCCGGCCGCCTTAAAGTCCCACCGGTTGTTTGCGTTCGCGTTCTGCTATTCGCGTGGATGTGCTTCCGCAACGGTCAGGTCGCGATCGGGGCCATGCGAAATTACTGTTTGACCCGCCTCGAGTTTGAGGGGTGTGCCGTCGAGGTGCACCGAAACTATGCCTGGTTCGAATGAAACCAGGCCGGAGATACGGCCAACTTCGGGATAGGCCTCACGGTAGGACCAAGCCCCGAGCCGCGCGTCACCGATGTCGTAGTAGCTACACAGTCCTTTGTAGGGACAGAAAGTCTGGTGTTCCACAAAAGTAAGCGCGGCCTCATCGATGTCGGCGCGCGGAACGTACCAGCGGGGCGCAAAACCGGATTCGTAGAGAGCCATGGGCTGGCTGGTATCTCGCGATCACCCGATCGTGATGGCGAACTACGAGGCTACGAGAGGTTTGGCGGATATCGATGCGATGGTAGCTGTCGGCGGCATGGCCCAAAATGCGTTCGTCTTCCTCATAGAAAGCATCCATAGCCGCCCACGCGAATGCGACTCGACCTCGCAGTTCGCTAGCATAGGGAGGCAGTTCAATGTGTTGCCATGCGCCTCGTTCCGCTCGCTTCTGACCCACGTTGACGATGTACCAGGAGGTGCCGCCAAGGTCGGGGTGCCGTGTTGCGCGCTCGCTGTGCTCGAGCACTCCTGGAGAGATGTCAGTCTCCGGGAAGTAGGCCACCGGATACCTTCCAGGTTCGAATAGCAGAAGAACGTGCTCGCTGTCAGCGATCCATGTTCCAGCGAAACGAACGCGCATGCGCCGCCGCAATGGTTCGACGTACAGAAGCCGCTTGGGCAGAGGATCGGGGACTAGAAACCTACCAATTGCTCCCGAAGAAAGCGGACCTTGTTGCCATGACAATCCCATGTTTCACCTTTCACCGCGCGCGCGGAACTGATTGAGCAAATGCAATGCCAAAGAGCGGTCTTCTTCATCCTTTGCAGGCAAACGCTCAACGAGTGAGCACGTCATCTCACGAGCGGCGTGGTATTTCGAAGCAGAGTGCCCATCTGCCAATTCCTTTTCGACCAGGTCAGTCACATCACCTGTGTGCCAATTGGGTCTCGTGAGGGACTGATGCCATCCAGTTCGCGATGGCCTCGCCGATCTCGTCCGGCGAATCTTCCTGGATGAAATGGACTCCCTTGACCGTCACCTCAGTCTGTGCGGGCCAGTTGCGGACGGTATCGAGATTGGCGCCGCTACCGAGTAGTGCACCAGGCTCGGCCTTCACGAACAACTTAGGCACATCGCTCGAGGCCAGCCATTCCGCATAGGCGGCTACAATCGCGGCTGTGTCAGCAGGGTCACCCTCGATGGGAATCTCCCGAGGCCACGTTAGAGTTGGCCGTCGCCCCTCGCCGGGCTCGGCGAAAGGCCGTCGATATTCGTTCATCTCCTCAGGGGTGAGCGCACGCAGAACGGCCCCCGGCACGATCTTCTCGATGAAGAAGTTTTCCTGCAAGACCATTTTCTCGCCGGCCTCGGATCGCAATGCCTGCAAGAATGGCCGCATATTCATCACATCCCAGTGGTCCCAGCCCTGTGGCCGCACAATCGCCTCCATGTACGCGATACCCTTCACAGCGTCGCGGTGGCGATTGGCCCAGTCGAAGCCGAGGGCAGAGCCCCAATCATGAATGACCAGGGTGACCCGCTCGTGCACATTCAGGGCGTCAAGCAGGGCGTCGAGGTAGCGGCGGTGCTCGACGAAACGATACGAGCCGGGGCCACTGTCAGGCAGCTTGTCAGAATCGCCCATGCCGATCAGGTCGGGAGCAATGCAGCGTCCCAGTGGCTGCAGATGCGGCAACACATTGCGCCAGAGGTACGACGAGGTGGGATTGCCGTGCAGCAGCACGATGGGGTCACCCTCTCCCAACTCCACATATGCCATCTCCCTGTCGAGGACGCGCCGCCGCTGCTTTTTAAACGGAAACTTTGCAGAAATCATGATCGCTTCTCCTGTAGTCGCCAGTACCCCCTTGTCGCAACTGACGTGCCAAAGAAGGTGCGGTGCGATCTGACCGCTGTCTGTAGAACTAACCTGTTAAGCCTTCAGGGGATGTCTTCAAAGAAAGAAGACAGACTCAAAAGTCATCACTGGCGAAATTGTGACGGATATCCGACACTGTCCTTTTTCGATCGCCATTGTGGTCTCGTGGAAGATCCAGAAAATGACCTCGGAGGTAGCCTCACCGAGACCGTTGGTCAGTGGGTGGAGCGCTTTGTTAAATGGGAAGCGGCCCATCACCCGGCACCGTGGGCGAACACGACATAACTGACTAGTGTACGGATTTTATTTCGTCTTCCTCTGCTTTTGCTTTCCTATAAATGGGAATATCGGGATCGGCGTCTTTCCAAAGGTCCAGAAATCGTTCATAGTATTCCCGCGCTCCAGCTTCATCGCCGCTGATCTTTTTCGCTCTCGCCATCTGTAACAACGCGAGAGCACCCACGACATCTCTCCCGACGAGGCCAGGGTGGTCAAGCAGTTTCTGGAACTCGACGGCTGCCTTGTGGCCGTCATTCATTCGCAGATATGCAAGACCGCGTAAATAGGCCGGAAACAGGCTGTTGAACTCTAGCGGACTCGCCAAGTCGTATTGGAGAGCGGGCCGCAGAGATTCAATGGCTTCAGCTGGATTGTTCGCGGACAGTTGCATCGCAGCTCGAACCGCAGGCAGCTCGTAATTCTGAATCAGCGTGGCCCGCGGGAACCTTTGATTGATCGAATCGGCTAATTTCTGCGCCCTGTCTAGATCTCCCACCAGTGCAAGAGCCAATGCAGGACCTATGTCTGAAGCTTCTCCACGCCGACCGGCAAGAGCATTGGCTGCGTTTCGCCTGGCCTCGTCAGCATTTCCCAGGGAGCCTTCATCCATGGCAAGCGTTGCGTAGGAGACATTGAAATTTTCTCCAGATGGATGGGCTTTCAACCGCATCATCGTCTCATCAAAGGAACGGCGGGCCGCGTGGAGCTGACCGAGGTACATAAATGTCTCAGTCTTTCCCAGTAGTACCAGTTCATTTTGTGGACTTTGCGCAGCCCATTTCCATTGAGATTCAAGTCCAACATTGTCTCTTTGCAGGAACGCCAAAAGTGCTCTATGGTCGCGAAGAGTCGTGGTGTCGAACTTGTGTGCTTCCGCTTCATCGAAAGTGATCTTCGCTTCGTTGAGGTGATCGGCGTCGATGTAGGACTCCATCAGGCTGTCATACGGAAAACCGAAGGGCACATTGCGAGCGACATCTCTGAGGTAGGCGGCGGCTTCATCCGGTCGCCCAATCCTATTAAGGCAATATGCATAGTTGAAACGCGCAATCAGATTATGCGGAAACAAGGCGAGCCATTGCGAGTAGCTTTTTGCAGATTTATCCAACTCTCTCGTGGCGATGTCGAAGTACCCGGTTTCGGCCTGGAAACGATCCGCAACCGTCATCCGGCCGCGCAGTGCGTAGGCCTTTTCTTCCGCAGCAGAAGCCTGGTCGAATTGCAAGGTCGACTGATACACAGCTCCGAGAGCGGAATACGCCAGCGCGAAGTCAGGATCCAGCTCGATGGCCTGTTGCAAAACGGATTGCGCCCCGAGAATGTCTCGTGCGGCGAGGAGATGCTTATAGCCTTGTGCCAGCAGTTGCAAAGCTTCAGGAGAGGAGCTCGTGGCGATGTCAAGTGGCTGATTGTACTCAGCAATTGAGGCGGAGGACTCGCCGAGTTTGCGCCGCAGTCGGGCAGCAGCCAAACCCAGCGCGTGCACGAGTTCCTCTCTTTTGCCCGCACCTTGGCGAACGTTTGCGAAGGTTTTTCCGCCTCTGCAGTCCGTCGCAGTTAGTTCAATCTCGAATCGATTGCCCGCGTCGATTACCGAAGTTGCTACGACAATTTTGCTGTTCGTCCGCAGGCAAATTTGCTTCGCGACTTCGGGCGTAACGATTGCGTCAGGACGGAGACCTAGCTGCATTACGTTGCCGATGACCTTATCGGGAGTCAGAATATTCAGATACGGCGTTTGCTCCATGCCAATTTGATTTGCAGCGGTAAGCGCTTCCCCCAAAACCGGGTCGGAAGTGCGATCGGTGACGTCGGCTAGAACCAAGGTGTCAGTTGGAGAAAGAGTCACTTGGTTTCGGTAACTCCAGTAGACCCACGCAAGGGATGTCGCGATGAAAACAAGCGCGGTGTACCGCAGCAGCCTCCGAATATACCGTCGCCGTGGATTCATTTCTTGCCGAACCCGATCGAGGGCGAGGCGCATCTCCGAGGCGGATTGATACCGCCGCTCCCGGTCCTTTTCAAGCGCCCTGGCAATCACACGATCCAGGCCGCGCGGGGCGGAAGGGATGGAATCTCGTAGCGAGGGAGTTCGGTGGGATAGGATCGCGTCCTGGAGAGCGGCGTGCGTTTCGCCAACAAAGGCATGTTGGCCTGTCGCTATCTCGAAGAGCACAAGGCCGAAGGAGAATAAGTCAGTTCGGGTGTCCAGTGTCTCCTTTCGGATTTGCTCGGGAGACATGTAACGCGCCGTTCCAATTATTGTGCTGGCCTTGGTAAGCCCAAGCGCGGCATTCTCGGATGTTTTTCCATCCGACACTGCCGCCGCGTCGAACCGCGCCGCCGGTTCTTTTCGCTCTTCCAATGCGGCCGGCTTCGCCAATCCAAAGTCCAGTATCTTTGCAATGCCCTGCTGGGTAAGGAAGATGTTCGCGGGCTTGATGTCGCGGTGGATGATGCCTTTTTCATGCGCGGCTTGCAATCCGTCGGAGACCTGGACCGCAACTTCCAGGACCGTGGGGAGCGGAAGTCGATGGTTCTGCGCCGCATTTAACTTCTCGAGGAGCGATTCTCCTTCCAGTAGTTCCATGACAATAAAAGGCCGGCCTTCATATTCGTCGAACCCGTGGATGGTGCAGATGTTGGGATGATTGAGTGCGGATGCCGACTGCGCCTCGCGCTCGAACCGCTGCAGTGCAAGCGAATCGTTGGCCAGCTCTTCCGGAAGGAACTTTAAGGCTACCCTTCGGCCCAGTTTGAGGTCTTCTGCTTTATAAATCATGCCCATGCCGCCGCCCCCGATGACTTCAAGGACGCGGTAGTGTGAGACCTTTATCCCGGTCAAGTTGCCCAGCCCAGGAAACGAGCTTTGAGCGGCAGATTTGGGGCGGGCGACTTCAGCTGTTTGGAGCCACTCAATGGACGCGCACAAACGGTAGCCTCGCCGGGCCACCGTTTCGATGTATCGGGGGGTTTGGGCGGAGTCGCCCAAGGCTTGGCGAAGGATCCGGATCGCAACGTTGATGCTGTGGTCGAAATCCACAATGGTGTCGTTCGGCCAGAGCCGCTTCTGAATCGCCTCACGAGTAACGATCTTCCCGTGAGAGGCGATCAGCATCCGCAGGACGTCGAGCGGCTGCTGCTTAAGAAGCGTTTTCTGCTGGCGATTCCCAGTTTCCACTGGGTGCAAATCGCCCGAATCGAGGTCAAGTTCGAACTCACCGAGCCGAATCCGGCCTCCGAAATCGTCTTTCGTGGTCATCGAAGATAGCCGACATCCAGAATAATCGCGAAGTGCCATTTTCTTGTTAACGGAAAACAAAGGGGTTATTCGACGAGCATCGCAAATGACTTCTAAATGACCGCTGCTGCCTTCACGTTCGTGGTACTGAGAGGGTAGGAATGGACGATGCCATTTTTCAGCTCTGGCGTCGAATCGGCAGCAGAGGGACTAGGCACAGGTTCGCCAGACCGATCGCTAGGGACTGGCTCGGCCAATCTCAGAAAGAGGAGGCACCTCATCGTGAATGGCAGCGAGTTTGGGGAAATTGTCGGTGACAGCCCCGCCCTAAGGACGGCATCGGAACTGGTAGCCGCCGTTGCACCCACCGACTCGAGCGTACTCATCCTGGGCGAGACAGGAACCGGCAAAGAGCTTATTGCTCGCGCGATTCATAATTTGAGCACTCGCCGGGAGGGGGCTTTCGTCAAGTTGAATTGCGCCGCCATCCCGCACGGACTTTTCGAGAGCGAGCTGTTTGGATACCAAAAAGGCGCCTTCACGGGAGCAATTGCTCAGAAGACCGGGCGATTCGAGCTCGCACACAAGGGCACTCTCTTCCTGGATGAAGTGGGCGACATCCCTTTGGAGCTCCAGGCAAAGCTACTGCGAGTTCTACAGGAACAGGAATTCGAGCGACTCGGAGGGAACTATACACATAAAGTTGATGTCCGTCTGATCGCAGCCACACATCGCGATTTGACCTCCATGGTGCACCAAAGGACGTTTCGGGAGGACCTGTACTACCGCTTGAAGGTTTTTCCGATTCACGTTCCGCCCTTGCGACAGCGTACTGAAGACATCCCGAGACTAGCTCAGCATTTCATGCTTATGTATTCAAGGCGCATGAACAAGAGGATCGACGATATTCCCTCTGAAACGATGGAAGCGCTGATCCACTATCGTTGGCCGGGAAACGTCCGGGAACTGCAGAACTTTATCGAACGAGCTGTCATTCTTTCTCCACGCACCGTATTACGTGCTCCGATTGCCGAATTGGAACCTTTCATCACGCCGCTGAGATCCAACGTGGCAATCACAGGCCTGGAGGAGTTGCAACGAGATCACATCCTCTGTGTGCTCGAAGCGAGCAATTGGGTTGTGGGAGGCCGCAATGGCGCAGCAGAACGACTTGGAATGAAGCGCACATCCCTGATTTACAAGATGCGAAAGTTTCAGATCAGCCGTCCTGGCTCCTTACCACCGTCGATCAAAGAGGACTTGAGGAGTGACTGCGTATTTTCTGCCTGAGGCGGATGCGTGACTAACGAAATAATCCCCGAACAGCCCACGCAATTACTTCGTCTATCCTCTAACCCTTCTGAGTCTTCTGCTGCGGGTCGCGGCGACTTGACTGTCTTCGTTTCCGGATACGTCTACACAGGAATTTACTTTATCCCAGCTCTTCCAGGGCCATGTGGGATTCGGGAAGCACTTGTCCTCCATCGACCACGATGGTCTGACCGGAAACAAAGGCTGCTTCCTCGCTGGCCAGAAACAGTGCGGCATAGGCGACATCTTCGACCGATCCCAGCCTGCGTGCGGGAATCGCCAACGTCATCCTCGCGATATACTCCGGTCCCAATGCCTTCACGCCTTCGGTGAGAATGTTGCCGGGCAGCACCGCGTTGATGGTGATGTTGTGGGGGGCGAGTTCAATGGCCGCTGAGCGAATGAACCCGAGTTGCCCAGCCTTGCTGGCTCCGTAGTGGCTCCAGCCCGGATAGCCGGTAATCGGCCCAGTGATGGATGACGTGATGATGATGCGGCCTTTTCCCTTTGCCTTGAGTGCCGGCAGGCACGCCTGGATGGAGAGGAAGGTTCCTTTGAGGTTGACATCCAGAACCTGATCCCAATCGCTCTCTTTCATATCGAACAGCTTCGCGGCAGGAAAAATCCCCGCGTTACAACAGAGGATATCGATGCCGCCATGCCTTTCGCTTGCCGTCTGCGCCATGAGGGCATTGTCTTCCGCCCTGGAGACATCGACCGCAACAGCGCTGGCGACTCCTCCACCAGTGCGGATCTCTGCCGCTGCAGCCTCGGCCTGCGAGAGGTCCCTCGCGGCGATGAGAACGTGGGCACCCTGCGCAGCAAAGACGCGGGCGATTCCCTTGCCGATGCCTTTGCTTGCTCCGGTCACGATGACCGAGCGTCCTTTGATCGATGTCAGCATGTGCGGTCGATAAATGTGGGAATAGAACTGTTATTAATCTACACAAAGAGTCTTCAGGGTGCCTGGATGTGTCGATGAACGGGCGAAGCTTGCCGCTGCCCTTCCTACGCTTCAAAATGTGGTGGAACGGATACGGGAATGATTCGTCCCTAGTCGGCTTGTAGGAATTGGTCCGTTGCTACCCAGAAGCGCGTGCAGGCTGGCCCACAGTTGGTCTGCAACAAAAAATCCGCTCGATTCTCTAGAGACTCCCCGCCAATCGAACTCTAAAATCTATGGGCACCTGCGAGGAAACGACCATGCCACGAACCGTTGCCCTGGCCCTGATGATTCTTACCTCACTCGCGACACCATCGCTCTGGGCAGACCCGGCCGGTGTTACCTTTACCCAGTCCGCCGCCCAGATCGATCGCTACGACTTCGCCGAGGTCGCCGCAAACGTCAACTCGCCTGGGGCCGGTAACTGCTTTACAGACGCCTCGCTCACCGGCACACTCGAAACGGTCGATGGCGCTCACCATTGGACCGT
Source organism: uncultured Acidobacteriaceae bacterium (assembly GCA_963763905.1). Classification (GTDB taxonomy): domain Bacteria; phylum Acidobacteriota; class Terriglobia; order Terriglobales; family Acidobacteriaceae; genus PALSA-350. The sequence goes on from CAVXRU010000012.1 coordinate 19,250, forward strand.
CGAAGGCTTTTGCGATGCCGCCGATAGCAGCGTTTTCCGCATCCGCTTCATGCCCCCCATTGCCGGTACCTACAAGTACTCCGTCACCTACAAGCAGGGCAGCTTCACCCAATCCACCACCGGCCAATTCCAGGCTGTCGAAGCGCATCGTCGCGGTATCCTCGCCGCCGACCCGCAATATCCGTGGCATTTTATCTGGCAGGGAACCGGTGAACACTACTTCTTCAACGGCACCACCGCCTACTGGCTCGTCAACTGGCGTGACGACCACGTCATCCGCTTCAGCATTGAACGCCTGCACCGCCTGAAGGTGAACCGCCTCCGCGTAACCATCGCCGGACGCGAAGCCTCGACCTTCTTCGGCGAGCCTGTCATGACCGGGCCAAACTTCACCGTCTTAACCGCTGCGTGGATCGCGCAGAACGCAGAAGATCCCCTCCACCCCGGCTTCGACTACAAACGCTTTAACCTTGACTACTGGCAACGCTTTGATCGCATGCTGAAGTTCGCCCGCGAGCGTGACATGATCATCTCCCTTGTCCTGGACATGGGAGACAGCAGGGTCCATCCTGATGCGGGAAGCGAAGACGAGCGCCGCTACATTTGCTACGCCATCGACCGCTTCGGTGCGTTCTCGAACATCACCTGGGATCTCGGCGACGACCTCGACGTTTACCGCGACGAGAAATGGACGCACGACACCGGCGTTTACATTCAGGAGCGCGATCCCTGGACGCATCTCGAGACCAGCCATCCGGCGAAAAGCAACGATCACCAGGACCGTGCTTCCTCCTGGTTTGGCTTCACTTCGTATCAGGAGTGGGGACGCGATCAGCACAACCTGATGCTCGCGTCGCGGAAGCTGCAGGAGAAAACCGGCCGCATCATTCCGCAAACGAATGAAGAGTACGGCTACGAGGACCACTACCCACACTGGGCTCTGCCCGGCTCTGACTCTGCGGATGCGCTTCGCCGTGCTGCCTGGGACATCGTAATGGCCGGCGCCTACCAGACTGCTGGAGAGACTGTTCGCCGCGGCACCAACGTTGGCGCCGACATGGGCGGGGGCTGGTTCAACGGCCGTGGTGACGACACCATGACCATGTTTCTCGGCTACGGTCACATGGTCGACTTCTTCACCGGCTTCGACTGGTGGAAGACCAATCCTCACGACGAGTTGGTGAACAAAGGCAACTACTGCCTCGCCGATCCTGGCAAGACCTACGCCATCTACCTGCCGAAGGGAGGTCAGGTTACCGTGCAACTCCAGCCCGGACGCTACCGCGCATTTTGGTTCAGCGCAGTGACCGGGGAGCAGATCGACCTTCCCCCCGTCGACGGTCCTGTTTGGAACTCGCCGGCCCCGCCCGACACCAACGACTGGGCTATCCTTCTACAACGGGAGAGCTGAGCCGCAGGTCCGCATTTGTTTTCGAACGAGCTTCTGTGCGTTCCACCGCAGCCGCAAATTGCTCGATGCAAATCGCTACTCTGGTAGAAATTCGTAACTGGTGAAAGCCAGCATCTTGCTGTCGGGCGACCAGGACGGAACGTTTATAGTGCCACGGCCGCCGAGCAGCTTGGCCAGGGTGCGCACTTTCCTATCGGCGAGCGACAACACGCAGAGTTCAACCTCCTGATTGGCTGGGTGACCCTGCGTGCCTGGCTTGTATGCGAGGAAGGCGATCAATCTGCCGTCGGGCGAGATGTGCGGAAACCAGTCGCTCGTCTCGCTGACCAGGAGTTGTTCCTGTGCACTCCCATCTGGGTGCATGCGCCAGATCTGCATGTGGCCGGTGCGGTCCGACTGCAAGTAGATCCACTGACCATCTGGGCAGAACTCGGCCACGTCGCTCTTCGATGCAAGGAGAGTTTCGTGGCCGCCCGCGACAGGAATTGTATAAGCGTCGAAGTTGTCGCCATGCAGGCTGGTAAAGGAGATGGTCTTGCCATCGGGTGACCATCCATGAAAGTAGGCGGGACCATTCGGGGTGACAAGTTTGGGCGTTCCGCCGGCCGTGGGGACAACGTAGATCCGGGCCTGCCCGTCGGGGTCCTGATTGCCGACGGCAACCAGGCTGCCATCGGGCGAAACGCCATGGTCACCATTGATCTTCGTCTCAGGGGCGGTCGGAATGAGCGTCGAGGAGGTAGAGCGTGGAATCGTACTGTCGATGGGATGGATGCCATTGTCGAGTACCAGGTACTGCAGGGTCCCTTCCTGGTTGAAGATCAGCGCCTTGCCGTCCGGCGTCCAGTTGGGATCTTCGAAATGGATGGGTGCGGTGTAACGGACGCGACGATCGGTGGAGGCGACGATGACCGACTCGAGGGTGCTGTGCAGCACAGGTTCACCGGAAATGGGGGGCAAGGGTTCAGTTTTCACGTTCGAGAAGATCGCCGTTTCCATCACTTTCTCATCGTGAGAACAGACACCGAGGCCGACGTAGAAGTCGCCTTGGATGCTGACACGCATGGCCGCACCGGACGCCGCCATGTTGCCGATGGCGTCCGGAATGGAAACATAAACGTAGTCGCCGCGTTTCTCGATGCGTACGCGATGCGGCCCCTTGCCGTAGGTTTCTATCTCGTGGGTGTCCGCGCCGATGGTGTCGCGGTACTGCAATGAGGTGAGGCCGTCGCCGTGACGGGCGACATCGGCGTAGATCGAATGCGCATCCAGCGACTGACGAATCATCAGCACGGCTTTTCGGTGCGCATTGCCCTTCTCGCCGACGAAATCGATGTCGGCACTTAAGGCCACATCGCCGGACATTTTTTTCCAAACGTAGTGGAAGTCATCAATGCCAAACCAGAGGTTGGCGCCACTGCCGGAGACGGTGTAGCTATCCTTGGAGCCGTCGTAATGGCCGCTACCAGGAAGGAGAATCGTGCCGTAGTCGCCCTGACCCTGAAATTGGCCGAGATCTTGATTGCTGGTTTGGCAGCAGGCGACAGCGGTACCGAAACAAAGCGGCAGGGCGAGCAACAAACCCCAATGATGCCTTCCGACAAGGCTCATGCGCTCCTCCAGGAAATAGGATCATCCTCTACGAATAAGGATAGGGACGCAAACACCGTCGAATAGGCGAACCCAGCCTCAATGAATACTTTCGCGGTTTCGGGGTCTTGACTTTGGGGGAACCCGGTACATAGGGGCCGCGACCGATACTCAAGCTGGCTAGTTTGTTCCCGAACGTGGTGGTGGCTTTACGTGGACAACCAACGCCTTCTTTACCTTGCACCCATCCAGAGAAAACCTCACATCGATATTTTGGTTGACGAGCAGATGTGCTGAGCTTGGAACTCTAAGGCCATCTAAAACAGTAGTCCCGAGTTCGTATTTCACCTCAACTCTGCCTCCCGGCTGACTATCATCCGTGGCGTCGCGCAAGTTCGTCGTACTACTCGTAGCGCAGAGCTACGATGGGGTCGAGCGACGCCGCCTTCCAAGCCGGATAGATACCGAAGACAAGACCGATGGCGCAGGAAACGATAAACGCAGTCATGGACCAGGCAACGGACATTTCGGCCGGCAGCACCGAGCCCAGGATCAGCTTGAGCAAGAGGGTAAGCAAACCACCGACCGCGATGCCGATGACTCCACCAACAGCACACAATGCGACCGCTTCGAGCGTGAACTGAAACATAATGTTCTTTCGGGTCGCACCCAGTGCCTTGCGGACACCTATCTCCCGCGTTCGTTCCGTCACGCTCACCAGCATGATGTTCATCACGCCCACACCGCCGACCATCAAGCCTACGCTCGCGACCCCCACCAGAAAGATGAACAGTCCCCCAGTCAGCTGATTCCACAGCACCAGCAGGGCGTCGGAACTGAAGATCGCGAAATTGTCCGGTTGGTCGACACGCACCTTACGGCGGCGGCGAAGCAGCTCGCGGATTTCATCTTCGACGGCAACTTTGTTTCTGACATCGTCGTACTTGACACTGATCCAGTGATCAAGGATCTCGGGATGAATCTTATGAAAGGTTAACGTCGGAAAATGCGCGGCGTTGTCGTTGGGATTTTTGCCGCCGCCGAAGACCTGCTTTTGAGGCGCGAGAACTCCAACCACGGTGAACAAATCACCATCGATCTGGACCTCCTTGCCAACGGCAGGGTCGTCGCCAAAAAGTTCCTGAGCCGTGTCTGTGCCGAGAACCACCACATTGGCGCTTCGCTCCGCCTCCTGAGGAGAGAAAAACCGTCCCTGGGCGAAATCGATGTCGTTGACGTTCGGGAAATCCTCCGTTTCGCCGTGCAGGGTGGTGTTCTGAACCTTATGGCTCCCGTACTTGACCGAAAAGCTACCCTGTCCTCCGGAGGGCGAGCTGTACCACTGCGCTGCATCGACCGCGACGACGTGGGGCAGTGCTTTCATGGCCTGGCCATCTTCATAGCTCAATTGCTTTCTGGCAAGCATTTCAGAGGTGGGGCGTGAACCGAAGGCAGGGTAGCGAAAGACCCAATATACATTGGATCCCAGCGACTGGATGAGGCCATTCACATTTCCCGTGAGCCCGTTGATGACGGATGAGATGAGAATGACGGTTGTGACCCCGATCATGATGCCAAGCATGGTCAGGCCGGAGCGCAGCTTGTTGGTGCGCAGCGTGTCCATCGCCATCCGGATGGCTTCATTGGTGTCCGCAAGACTCATTGCGCCACCTCTTTACAGCTCCGAACGCCAGGGCACGATGCGAATCGAGCAGTAAGCCCTGGCGTGCCAGAGGGACTCCGAAAATGCCAGCCGTCGTGGCCACTAAAAGGCCAACGCCCCAAGGCTACTGACCATGATGCTATCTAAGAAGGGGAACCCGGCGAATAGCGTGATGACTTTGGCAATCAACCATGCCGTGGGCAATCACCGGCTGCGCTCCTTTGGCTGCAAAGCCGTTATCTCGTTAACTTGTTCGCCACGCTGAATTCTTACCGCCTGACGGCGCAGATGGACGAACGATTCGTTCTCGTCCAAACTCTCAACGTCACCCTCCCCGGCTTGCTGCAATGTCTGAGTGATGACATGTTTTACGTGTGGGTGTACGTAAGCACGTAACCGGTGAAAAGCATTCCCTTGAGAGTCTGCCATACCCCACCATTATAGGCGGCCTATCATGGATGTCCCGAGGTCTTCCCGAAGAGGTTCGGAAGGATATTAGGTAGCTCCACTTGCTCACGAAAACGCGTAAGGAGTAGCCTATTTACGAACCTGGAGGCAGACATGCAACCAGCCAACATCCTCTCGCTTGCTATCGTGTTCGCAACCACATCAATATTTGGTCAGAGTCTCACGCGCACTGATCCTTCCAAATGTCCTGTAGGGCTTGAAGTGGAGCAAAACGGCACCATCGTTGGCTACAAAAGTGCCAAATCCGGTCCAGCGGACGATGTTGACCAGCGGTTCTCGAAGAGATTTGATTTCAAAGTGACGAATTTTCTGCCTCACGACATCGTGGCTGCGGAGATCACCGCTCACGGGTTCAGCTACAACTGGAGAATTATCCCTATCTCCGACGCAACACCTAACATCTGGAAGACGGTTGACGTTGCCTTGGATGTGAAGGGAAATGGCAGCGCTTCTCGTGAACTTTCGTTCGCTCGCTTTTCGAGTATCAGGACTTTTGACGTGGACTCGGTAACCTACGCCGACGGCTCCACTTGGCACGCCTCTTCACCAGGTGCATGTAGCGTAACCCCCAATGGCCTAATGCGCATCAGTACCCACTGACCCACATCACGACCGTCTAAGCTTCTTGTACTGATCGGGCGTTAGCCTCAAGTAAACCCCACCGCGGCCATTCTCAATCGCGTACTCAAGCATCTGCCGGCTTTCTGAATCGCCCCAAGCCTCGCCTTTCCTGGCCAACTCCCTGATTTTGTCAGGATCGGTGAACGTGAACTTTCTCGGCAGTGGAGTTCTCAAGTCGGCTTCGAGGAATTGAACCTGCCAACCAGAGCGCAGGAAGAAGGTCATGAAGACTCGGTGGCTCGGACGGTCATAGCGGCTCATGCAAAACAGTATAGGCGAATAAAAAGCGAATATGTCCACAGGGTATCGCTTTGAAACTCACGAGGCACTGCAACCGTCTACCCGCTCGTAAGAACCTCCACAGCCTGATCCTCATATGCGGGGATCGGGCTTCTTTTTTCTAGACGCCGAATGGGTCTGCTGTCGCCTATTCTGCGATCGCCTGGTAAACGGATGTAGTACCTACAACCGGACTTTGTTCTTCAGGTAGACGTCCTGCCCTGGCAAAGGAAATGCTTCAAAGCAACTCCCGGCCTGTTATCGTCGCCACGGTCTTCCATTCTGGTTTTGAAGGGGTTTGAAGTGCGATATCGTCTTGCTCTCCTTCTGCTTGCCCTGGCTGTTCCCGCCGCCGCGCAGGATCGCGGAGCCGATATGCGGACCGCCTTTGTCCGCGTCCAGCATTTGAAACACGGCATCAACGCCTCGGAGTGGTTCGCCCAACATGCCAGTGACTACTCTGCGGATTTCACCGGCCGCTATACCGATGAGGCGGATATCGCGCTCATGGCCAAGCTCGGATTCGACAATGTCCGACTCAGTATCGACCCGGTGCCGTTGGAGCAGTCAATGAACCATTGGGGAAGTTCGAACGGAGACTTTTTGGCCCGTCTCGATCGCGCGGTCGACGCTATGCTGGCCAACGGCCTCGCCGTCCAGATCGACATCCACCCCGAAGAGCCCTACAAGCAGGCGGTGAAGAACGACAACGAAGGCGTGGAGCGATTCGTCATGTTATGGCGCCGGCTGGCCGCCCACTACTCCAACCGCGATCCCGAGAAAGTCTTCTTCGAGGTTATGAACGAGCCCGAGGTCCACGATCCCTACCGCTGGGCGGGTATCCAGGCCGCGGCCGCGGAGGCCATTCGCGAAGTCGCTCCCAAACACACCATCATCGCCACCGGCCCCAACTGGTCCGACATTATCGACCTGCTGACCCAGCACCCCCTGCCGGACGGCAACGTCATCTACAACTTCCACTTCTACGAGCCGAACCAGTTCACGCACCAGGGCGCAAGCTGGAGCAATCCCTACCTGATCTATACCCACGGCATCGCCTACCCGGCCGACGAATCCTCGATGAACGAAGTGCTCAAGCAGGTTCCGGATTTCGCCGACCGGTTCGCGCTGGAGCGCTACTGGCTCGACCACTGGGACGCGCACCGCATCCGGCTGGAGATCGATGCGGCCGCCCCCTGGGGTAAGACCTACAACGTGCCGTTGATTTGCAATGAATTCGGCGCGTATCGTCGGGTGACCGATCCGGCGTCGCGCATGAACTGGATCCACGACGTCCGCACCGCCCTCGAAGCCGACTCGATCGGCTGGACCATGTGGGACTACCGCGGTGGCTTCGGCGTGGTGTGGAAGGAAGACGGCCAGCCCACGAAGGTGGATGACAAGGTGGTGGAGGCGCTGGGGTTGAAGGGAAGATAGCGGAGTTGGGTCGATGACCGTTCGATTTTGTACCAATCCAGGGTGCCCCAGGTCCAAAAACCGGAGACTTGGGGCACCCTGGCTTTGCCTGCAATTCGATTCCGCCAATAATTAAAGAAACCAGGTGACAGAACGTTTACCCTGCAATCTTCCATGAATGCGGAAACGTCCCGTTCGTCACCGGATTTGTTCAAAGTGCGTGAATCAACCAGCCCTGTAGTCGCCGACCAAAGACATGTGACCATCGCTTGCCAACCTGATAGCTCACGTCCCCTTTCTACTTGAGTGGAATTTGGCCAGAAGTCGCCTTAGCGATAAACGTTCGTCGCTTCGACCAATGATGAAACAGAGAAAGCAGAGGGCGAGCACAGAATGATCGAGCGAGGCTCCAAAGTATTGCCAAAATTGAACGTGATCTCCCGGAAAGTTGGAAGACAACAATAACGAAAGCATGTAGATCAGGCCGAAAACGCTGGCTGTCCTCACGAAGATTCCAAACACGAGAGCCGTCCCGATGGCTAACTCGCCGTAGGCTACAAGAAAGGCGATTAGAGTCGCATTCGGTAGCACAAGCCGCCGCAGTACCGGAACGACAAATGGATAGACCGCACCACTCTGCAAGAACTGATTGATCCATGACTCAAATCCGCCGTGCAAAGTGAACTGCGTGCCAAAGACTTTGTATTGGCCGAAAATGACGAACAGGCCGCCGACTGTGATTCGCAATCCTGCCAAGGCAAGGGCATTCCGGTCCGTCGCCTTGTGAGCCTGTCGCATAGCCGGCCTTCATTCTAGCTCCGATCGATGCTCACTCCGCCGAAGTCTCAAAGACCCGGACATGACACCCGCTCTGGGGTAACTTCCTGCTTGCCGGTGACTCGACCGGTGCCGGGTTGTCCGAGTTCTCATACTATTTCGATTAAGCCGAAGATTCGCAGAACGATCCACTTGCGAGTTTATTTTGGATGAGGTCATCTCTGGATATAACGACGGTTCGGACTTCGCCGTCGACAAGGCCCTCGATTCGATTTTCCCAGGCTTGATCGAAACTGACACCGTCGATGTGCTGCAAAATATCCACTAGGGCAGGAGGCTGGCCGATGGTCAAGGGTTTGGGAACGTCTTCGTGCCGCTTGAGCCCGGCGCTCGCTGTTCCTTCAATGCCTCGCCTCTCCTGCGCCACCGACTTCCCATCAGCCCCACGTCGACTCCACGCCCCATTTGGCGTTGCAGGGCCTACTTGGCTTGGAGCGATTCAGGAGGCCGAAGCACCGTATCCCTGCCTTTATTGCCGGGCGAACTGTGGTGAATAAGTAACCTGTCACCGTAATCACCCGCGGCGCTTTTCCCTTAGTCCCAAAAACGCAAAAACAACTGCTACCGAAGCCCTGCTCCACGCCGAAAGCTGCGCAAGCCGGTGGACGGTGAATTCTCTAAACCGCGAGGGGAACTGGTAAGGCAGTAAATCAATCGTGAACGGGTTGCGGTGGAGACGGTGATCGACGCCTTTGGGCGACGAAGGCGCCGCATGCACCACCCACGAGTTTCAGCGCGTGGGCCACAATGTATGCGAAAGGTTCAGGCTGCGCGCGCGTCAAGGCAACGTAGATCAGCGCCGCGACCACTCCCACCAACGTCCCATGCAGAATGAAATGGGATTCGATCCGCCGACACACCCAAAGCGCTCCCAGGAAGCACATGACGAAGGATCCGGGGGGAGCAGTGTAGTGTAGGAAATTGTCGCCAAGACGCAAGCCGAGAGGAACAATGGCGAGAATGAGAGCCACTTCCGCGAGGAGCCCGCCGAGCAAAATTCGTCCCCAATGGATTCTTGTGCTACTCATTCCCCTCTCCCGTGCCGCATGTAGAACAAATCGAACAATCCGCTAGAACGATCCGCGATTATAGCAATTTGCGATGAATGCAAACCAGTTGTTAAGATCCTCCTCACTTCTTTTGGCAATCATTCCCGAGCGACGGACAAACCGAAAGTAATTCTGAACTGGTGCTATCGGGGTAATGCGCTGATCGACATCTTCGGAGGGATTTATGTCTTCGGCAAGCTGCCGTAAAGTCGGCGTTTAGGAGGACCTATCCTGCCAAGCGGGTGGGAAATACTCTCAATGAGTCCTTTGGCCCGAAGGCGTCAATTGAGAAAACCACCTTGACGAAGTGATAGTCGACAATCTACCATCACTTCCCATCGAGGGTCGAATGTCTTCCACCACGAAGCAAACAACAGCAGCGCATGGCAGTTCTGCAGGAAACGCTGGATATGCTGATCCTCCGGACCCTGCTCTATGGTCCCGCTCACGGACATCAGATCGGCAAACACATTCAGCGGACCACGAACGAGTTTCTGCGGATGCAGCACGGATCGCTCTATCCGGCGCTGCATCGGCTCGAAGGGCGAGGCTGGGTGACTTCCAAATGGGAGACGGCGCCAGACCGGAACCGGGAGTTTAAGTAACCGGCTGACGGAGAAGGGCCGGAAGCAGCTGGTGGTTGAGGAGTCGCAGTGGAAGCTGATGGCTGAAGCGGTGGCGCGGGTGATGTGGCCCGCGGCTGAGGAGAGCTGAAATGCGGTGGTGGCAGATCAAAGGGCGAGACGCCGATCTGGAACGCGAGCTGCGCTCCGACCTCGAACTCGAAGAGGAGGAGCAACGGGAAAGCGGGCTGCCGGCGGAAGAGGCACGGTATGCGGCACGGCGAGCGTTTGGGAACGAGACGCTGATTCGCGAGCATACGCATGAAGCGTGGGGATGGGCGCCGGTGGAGCGGCTGAGGCAGGACCTGCACTTCGGACTTCGCCAACTCATTCGGAATCCTGGTTTCACCGCGGTAGCCGTGCTGACGTTGGCGCTTGCTGTCGGTGTCAATACAACGATCTTTAGCGCGGTGAGTGCCATTCTCCTCAGCAAGCCGCCCGTGAAGGATCCCGACACGTTATGTGCAGTGTCTTCGAAAAACGTTCTTCGAGGGGATGACTTGGTGGGCGTTTCCGCCCCCGATTTTGCGTCGTGGCAAAAAGAGAACGACGTTTTCCAAGAGATGGCCGCGATCGAAAAGGGACGTTCGTTCACCCTCACTGGCAAGGGTGAGGCGGAGTCGGTGCACGGCGATCGTGTCACGCCGGGCTTCTTCGCCGCCATTGGCGTCATTCCCGCCCTCGGGCGTCCGTTTCTGGGGTCGGAGGACGAGCCTGGAAGCAATCATGAGGTGATCCTCAGTGCTTCCCTCTGGCGGGAGCGTTTTGCCAGCAACCCTAGCGCGGTGGGAAGGGATCTGGAAATCGACGGTACGCCATACAGAATCGTTGGCGTGATGCCGCCTCTTGGCAACATCAGTGGAGGATCACGAACCCAACTATGGACTCCGCTGGTTTTCACCTCTGACGATTTGAGCTCGACCGCGCGAGCGAACCACTCCATCGACCTGGTCCTGGGACGCCTGAAACCAGGTGTCACCCTGGCACAGGCCCAGGCGGACATGGATTCGGTCGCCAAACGGCTGGCACAACGCTACGCCACGACAAACAAGGATTGGGGTGTCACGGTTCTGACACTCCAGGAATACAACATTCGGTCCGAAAGCGTGCGTAGTGCGATGGTGTTGCTCATGACCGCCGTGGGCCTGGTGTTGCTGATTGCCTGTGCCAACGTTGCGGGTTTACTGCTGACGCGCGGAGCCTGCCGAACCCACGAATTGGCCGTTCGATCAGCGCTGGGCGCGAGCCGAGGCCGGATTTTGCGCCAGTTGCTAACCGAAAGTTTGCTCATTGGTTCGATCAGCAGTGGGGCTGGTCTGTTGATTTCTCTTTGGGGCATCAGACTTCTTCGTGCGGGATTCGATTTCAATGAGTTCGGTCAGCAAGTGGGGGATCGACTCCGTATCGATCAGCCGACGATTCTGTTCACACTCTTCATCGCCCTTCTGACTACGGTCGTGTTCGGCTTGCTCCCCGCGATTCAATCGTCGAAGGTGCCCCCGCGCGGAGCGCTCAGCCAAACGAGCCGCACCGGCTCGGCGGGTGCGGTCTCCAGCCATCTCCGAAAGATTCTTGTCGTCGCAGAAGTCGCGGTTGCCGTGATTCTGTTGGCTGCCGCCGGCGTCGATATGCGCGAAGTTCTGAGCGAACTGAATGAACCGAACGGTTTCAATTCCCAGCATCTGGTAACTGTAAACCTGGATGTGAGCGGTCCCCGGTACAAGCAGTTAGCCGCGCGGATCGCATTTTTTGAACAGGTGACTGAGAGGCTGAGGGGCCTTCCGGGAGTGGAAAGCGCGGCGGCCGACTCCTGCGTTCCCATGGGTTGTTTTTACAACACTGCGTTTCATTTCGTGGGACGGGAGCCGCAGCCCTCGTCGGCACCTCCGTCAGCGCAGTTCTTTGTTGTCGGGCCGGAATATTTTCACACGATGGAAATTCCGGTTTTGAGAGGACGCGGGTTTTCGGCCGACGATAACGCCCACGATCCCGTCGTGGCCCTCGTCAATGAGGAATTCGCACGGCGCTTCTTCCCCAAGGGAGACGCTCAAGGCAGACAGATTGAGGTAGAGGATGGCAATCACGAGCTTGCGCAGATTGTCGGCATCGTGGGAAATGTCAACAACTCCGTCGGACAGCTTCATCCGCGTCCACAGATTTATGAGAGTTATCTGCAGGTTCCTGTGAACGCATTTTCGACGATGACATTGATCGTACGCTCGGGCGTTCCGCATACGGCGCTTGCTCCTCTGCTCCGTCATGTTGTGTGGTCGATCGATCAAGCGCAGCCAGCAGGAGTGACTCCAATGGAGGACTTGATCAACGACAACCTTGGCGGCGATAAGCTCATGGAAGGATTAATGGGGCTGTTTGGCGGTCTCGCGCTTGGGCTGGCGGGGCTCGGTATTTACGGCGTGATTGCATATTCTATTGCGCAGCGAACCCAGGAGATTGGGATTCGACTGGCCCTTGGCGCGAGAAAGAGCGACGTGCTCGGCCTGGTGTTGCGAGAAGGTGGTGTGCTGATCGGGATCGGATGTGCGGCCGGTATCGTCCCTGCTCTGTTGCTGCCGAAACTATTCTCGGGAGTGCTGAACGGGTTCGCATTGCAGGGTCCGAGCGTCGCACTGTGTGCGGGGCTGGTGGTCAGTCTGGTTGCGTGGTTCGCCACGTATTTGCCCGCGCGCCGCGCGATGAACTTAGATCCCATGTGGGCGCTGCGATCGGAATAGAACGCCTATTGCGAATCGCAGCGGCGCGGATCCTCAAGAGTCTGCTCTACGAGCTAAGCCCGCTCGACCCGATGGCCATCTCCACCACAGTCGCCACGGTTACGGTAATGACGATTGCCGCCGCGTGGCTACCCGCATGGCGGGCGACCAAGATCGACCCCATGTGGGCCCTGCGCGCCGAATGACTCGAGAGAGAACTAATTCTTGCGGCGGTCGAGTGTTCTCTTGCCAGCAGACTTACGGCGGACAGACACATACCCATCGGGAATCCTGTCAAAATCCTCCGGCGCGTGGCCGCTCGGACGGTCAAGAATGTCGAGCGCCTTGGCAATTAAAGCAGCACTTGCTTTGGGCCGATGCGCCAACCATTCCTCATGTTGAAGATGAGCGAGCTTTTCGGCCACGGCAATATTGATGAACTGGTTGAGCGAAACGCCTTCCTTCTGAGAGAAGTTCTCCGCTACCCGGCGCACGGAGGGCATGAGGCGGAGAGGAAACTTGCTCACAGCGACTTTCTTCTGACTCACAGGCATAGACTCTATCTCCTCTTTCGGACTTTGCTCAATAGCTCGGCAGGAGTCAACACTTCCAGGTGAAAGCGCTCTACTGCATCACGAAAATGCTTCGTATTGTTGGTTACGATCGCGTCGGCGTTCCCGTTGATTGCAACATCCAAAACCATGTCGTCGTTCGGGTCTGGAGATAATGGGCGATGCTGGAGAGCAAGATAAACCGGCTCGGCAATTGCCTCCAGAGCATCCAGAATCGCTGCCGTCTCCGCTCGTGATTTGCCCGATACATGCAACTGTTCCGTACGTAGCGCCACATCCCGATACTCGCAGGCCAGCTTGTAGTCCATGAGAGTTGTTAGTTCGCCTCGCAGAGCCAGCCGGACAGTTTCCGCTGCCGCTCCGGTGCTCGAACGAAGCGCGCTGATCAGCACGGATGTGTCGAGGACCGCTCTCACAAATTCAATGGTATCACAGGTGATATCATTGATTGGGGCGGCTCTCAGGGAATGAGAGCTGACATTCCCCGGATGTTAGGAATTGTGTGCTGAGGCGGAGACGGCGGTGTCGACCGCGAAGCAGCGGCGAAGCCGCGGGAAGGCGCCGAAGGCCGGCTAGTGCGACCGAAACGACGCCATATAGCAACGCAGCCGATTCATCGGCCGGCGTTGCCCGCATAGCTGTTTGAGTTGGAATGCCAGCAATTCGAGCGTCCTTTCGTAACGAGCCCATTGATGATGCGATGATTTTGAACTTTTTGCAACCAGAATCTTGCTGAGAGCCGAACGAAAGGTTGGCCATCGGGGACGGCATCACGTTCGTGCTCCACATGAGTTAGCCATTCCCTTAAACTGCTTGTTGCATGCTCCTCACCCTATCGACCACTCACCATCCTGCCACTGACCTTGGATATCTGCTTCACAAGAATCCCGCCCGCCTGCAAAGCGAGAAACTGTCGTTCGGCACGGCTTATGTTTTCTATCCGGAAGCCACTGCCGAGCGTTGCACCGTCGCTCTGCTGGTGGAGATCGATCCGATCGGCCTTGTAAGAGGCCGCCGCGGCCCTGCAGGCGACGCAGGTCAGCTGCAGCAGTACGTGAATGACCGGCCCTACACGGCCAACTCATTGCTGAGCGTGGCCATAGGCGAGATGTTTTCTACCGCGATGGGCGGTCGCAGCAAAGAGCGGCAGGAACTCGCCGACACTGCGATTCCGCTTATCGCAAGTCTTCCCGTCGTCGCCTCTCGTGGAGGCGCCGGGCTGTTGGAGAAACTGTTCGGGCCTCTGGGCTACAGCGTAAAGGCTACCGGAAGCCCGCTCGACGAGCAGTTCCCCGAGTGGGGTGCGTCAGCCTACTTTTCTGTCGAGATCGCGGCGACGACCCGCGTCCAGGACCTGCTCGCCCATCTGTATGTGCTTATTCCCGTGCTCGACAATGAGAAGCACTATTGGGTTGGCGAGGACGAGATCCAGAAGCTGTTGAATCGTGGCGAAGGGTGGCTTACGCAGCATCCAGAGAGAGACCTCATCGTGTCCCGCTACCTGAAGCGGCAACGGCACCTGACTCGGGAAGCATTGGAGCGTTTGTCCGAGGACGAACCCGAGAGCGATGAGCCTCAGGAGACTGTGCGCGACGAAGAAGAGCAGAAGGTGGAGCGGCCGCTGGGTCTGCATGAGCAGCGGATGGGAACGGTGGTTTCGGTGCTACGCGGAATCGGCGCGAAACGGGTCGTTGATCTGGGATGCGGCGAAGGCAAGCTGCTGCGATCCCTGATAGCGGATCCGCAATTTGAGTCCATCCTTGGGATGGACGTATCCTGGCGCTCCATCGATATCGCGAAGGAGCGATTGAGGCTTGATCAGCTTCCCGAGCGCCAACGCTCTCGTATCAGCTTGATCCAGGGATCGCTCATGTACCGCGACGAACGCATTCGCGGCTTTGATGCCGCCGCGGTCGTGGAGGTGATTGAACACCTGGATGCCCCGCGACTCTCGGCCTTTGAGCGAATCGTCTTCGAGTTCGCGCGGCCGGCGAATGCGATCATCACGACTCCCAATGCCGAGTACAACGAGCTGTTTGAGACGCTCCCGGCTGGGCAGTTTCGCCACCGCGACCATCGCTTCGAGTGGACCCGCGCCGAGTTCGAGCATTGGGGTAATTCGGTCGCGTCTCGCTTCGGTTACGCAGTCCGCTTTCAACCGATTGGACCGGAAGATGCGGGTCGCGGGGCGCCCACCCAGATGGCAGTATTTTCGCGCCGTGAGAATGCCGCGTGAAGATAGCCATTCCCGAACTCTCTCTTGTGCTCCTCGTTGGAGCGTCCGGCTCCGGCAAGTCGTCTTTCGGGCGGAAGCATTTTCTGCCGACGGAGGTGATCTCCTCCGACTTCTGCCGAGGCCTGGTCGCCGATGACGAAAATGACCAGTCAGCGACGGGAGATGCATTCGACCTGCTCCACGTGATCGTGCGCAAACGACTAGCCCGCGGCAAGCTGACCGTGGTCGATGCCACCAATGTGCAGCCGGAGGCGCGCAAGACGCTGATCGCACTGGCGCGCGAATACCACGTCTTCGCAGTCGCCATTGTGTTCGATCTGCCGGAGAGGCTTTGCCAGGACCGGAACGCCTCCCGGGCAGATCGCCAGTTTGGACCGCATGTGGTGCGCAATCAATTGCAACAGTTGCGGAGATCGCTCCGGGGTTTGGAGCGCGAAGGCATTCGGTATGTATTCAAGTTGTCCACGGTCGCAGAGGTGGATTCGGCGGCGATTGAGCGGCAGCCATTGTGGAACAATCGCAAGTTTGAGCATGGGCCGTTCGACATTGTGGGCGACGTGCATGGTTGCATCGACGAGTTGCTGGAATTGTTGAGCGCGCTTGGCTACCTGGTAGAGATGCGCGACGGGCAATATGCCGTGCAACCGGCCGAGGGTCGCAAGCTCATCTTTGTGGGAGACCTGGTAGATCGAGGGCCGGGAACTCCCGAGGTGCTTCGACTGGTGTCTAGCCTGGTTCGGGCTGGGCAGGCTTTCTGCGTTCCCGGCAATCACGATATAAAGCTGGTGAAAGCACTTCGCGGCCGCGACGTGAAGTTGACGCATGGCCTCGCGGATTCCATACGGCAACTGGAGAAAGAGTCTCAAGAGTTTCGCCAGGAGATGGCGAAGTTCCTCGACAGCCTCATCAGCCACTACGTCTTCAATGATGGAAAGCTCGTTGTAGCCCACGCGGGCTTGAAGGAGTCGATGCAGGGTCGCGGCTCGGGCGGGGTGCGCGAGTTCGCGCTCTTCGGGGAGACAACCGGCGAGACGGATGAATTCGGGCTCCCTGTCCGCTACAACTGGGCCGCGGACTATCGCGGGGGGGCGCTTGTCGTCTACGGACACACGCCGCAACCGGAGCCGTTGTGGCTCAACAACACCGTAAACATCGATACCGGATGCGTCTTCGGCGGTAGCCTCACGGCGCTGCGTTATCCGGAGAAGGAAATTGTCTCGGTCCGCGCGCGGGCAACCTATTACGAATCGAAGCGGCCGTTTTTGGCGCAAGAGGCGCAGGCGCCGAGATCCGTGCAGCAAGCGTTCGATGATGTGCTGGACCTCGCCGACGTGATTGGAAAGCGGCTGGTGGATACGGCGTTATTGCCGCGCATCACGATTCGCGAGGAAAATGCGATCGCGGCCCTCGAAGTGATGAGCCGCTTCGCCATAGATCCCAAATGGCTCATCTATCTGCCACCCACGATGTCACCTTGCGAGACCAGCAAGGAGCCGTCCCTGTTGGAGCATCCGCAGGAGGCGTTCTCTTATTATCGTCATGAGGGCGTGCCGCACGTTATTTGCGAGCAGAAACATATGGGTTCGCGGGCGGTGGTTGTTCTCTGCCGCGAAGAGAGCGTGTCGCAGCGTCGCTTCGGCGTCGCGGCAGCCAGTCTTGGTGCGGTCTACACCCGCACGGGCAGACGATTTTTCAACGACGACACGACGGAAAGCGCCTTTCTGCTGCGGCTGCGCGATGCGGCGGAAGCCTCTGGTCTGTGGTCAGAGCTGGCGACCGGCTGGATGTGCCTCGACTGCGAGCTGATGCCCTGGTCATCGAAGGCGCAGGAGTTGTTGCGCCAGCAATATGCTCCGGTCGGCAACTCCGGTGTTGAGGCACTTCGAGCCGAAGAGTCGCTGCTGGCGAAGGCATCCGAGCGTTTTCCCGGGCTCGATTCGCTGAAGGAGAAAACCGCCCGGCGCTTGGATGCTCTGGAGCACTATGTTCGCGAGTACCGCCAGTACTGCTGGCCGGTAAGCTCCCTTGACGATCTGAAGCTCGCTCCGTTTCATCTGCTCGCAAGTGAAGGCGCGGTTCATATAGACAAGCGCCATACGTGGCATATGGAAATGTTGGCCAGACTCTGCCAGACAGACGAGCGCCTGCTACTCGCCACGCCCTTTCAGCTGGTTGACTTGAACGACGGCGTGAGCTGCGACGCAGCTGTTACCTGGTGGACAGACATGACCTCCGCTGGTCGCGAGGGAATGGTTGTGAAGCCGCTGGATTTCATTGCGAAGGGGCATAGGGGCTTTGTCCAGCCCGCCATCAAATGTCGCGGACCGGAATACCTCAGGATCATTTACGGCCCAGAGTATTTGCTGCCGGATAACCTCACAAGGCTGAGGTCAAGAGCGGTCGGAGGGAAACGCTCACTGGCTCGGCGCGAGTTCGCCCTCGGCGTCGAAGCACTTGAAAGGTTTGTCCACAAAGAACCGCTGAGGCGCACCCATGAGTGTGTCTTCGGGGTTCTGGCACTGGAAAGCGAGCCGGTCGACCCCAGATTGTAGGTAAGGCCCCGCTAGGGGGGTGGCCAATTGCATTCGACCCGAAGACGCGCTGGGGTCCGTTCCGTCGGTCACTAATTTCTAATTTCGGTCACTAATTTCTTCTGGTCACTCATTTCTTCGATAGCGAACCAGTGAGCGGATTGGGCGGTCCAAGAAGCATTTATGCACTTAACCGAACTTTAGACAGGCCAAATGCGTAGATCTAAGAGCTACTATGGATTTGTTTTGCGAGGTACCCCATGCAGAGCTTCCATGACGTTCGTTACGCGCTACGGCAGTTGCGGCGTTCGCCGGGATTCGCTTTCACTTCTGTGCTCACGCTGACCATGGCGATTGCCGCCAACGTAGTCGTGTTCGGTGTCTTGAATGCGTTAGTGCTGCATCCGGTGCCGGTGCCCGAGGCGGATCGGGTCGTTCAGGTGCAGCGGCCGAACGGAGTTTCGATGTCCTACCTGGACTATCGGGATATTCGCGATCGTAACCGGACATTTTCTAGCCTTGCTGTCTACCGGCTGGCGCGGATCGGCTTCGATGTCTCCGGAAAGGCTCAGCCTTTATGGGGCTATGAGGTAAGCGGGAATTACTTCGACATGTTGGGCATCAAGCCGGTGCTGGGGCGTTTTCTGCGTCCTTCAGACGACGAAAAGAAAAACGACAGCCAAAATACAGTGCTCAGCTACGCCTGCTGGCAGGTGCGCTTTGGGGGAGATCCGCAAGTCATCGGTAAAACGGTACGGTTGAACAAGCTACCCTATACCGTTGTCGGGGTAGCGCCCAAGAACTTCAACGGCACGGAGTACTTTTTCTCGCCAGAGCTTTGGGTACCGATTCAAAACGAGGAGCAAATCGAGGGATACGCTTGGCTTGATAAACGCCAAGATGACAATTCCTGGGATGTAGGCAGACTGAAGCCCGGAGTGACCGTGGCCCAGGCGAATGCCGATCTGGCGCGCATCGCTGCGCAGCTTGCTAAGGAGTATCCCGACATCGACCAACACCTCGCCCTGAAGGTAGCGCAACCCGGGTTCCTGGGCGACGCGCTGAGCGGGCCAGTTCATGCTTTTTTATACGGGCTTATGGGGATGGCGCTGCTGATGTTGCTGGCCGCCTGCGCCAACCTCGGTGGTCTTTTCGCGGCGCGCACTGCTGACCGCGCGCGCGAGCTCGGGATCCGTATCGCCATTGGTTGCAGCCGCAAACGCATTTTGCGCCAGCTGCTGACGGAGTCAGTGTTGCTGGCAGCGATGGGTGGCGCGGCAGCATCTCTGGTTGCCAGTCTCCTGTTGCGCGGGCTTGCTGCCTGGCATCCGGGTACGGAGATCCCGGTGCAGTTTCTGGTTGCGCCCGACGGCAGCACCATCGCTTTCGCTGCACTGATAGCCCTCCTCACTGGTCTGCTATTCGGTGTCATTCCCGCGCGCCAGGCACTTAGAACGGATCCCAACCAGGTACTCAAGTCTTCGGGGAGCACCCATGCGGGATCGCGCCGAATGGCCCTGCGCGACCTGTTACTGGCAGTGCAAATTGCCTTGTGCTGCTTGCTCGTGACCGCGTCGCTTGTGGCTCTCCGTGGACTGGACCGAACCTTGCGTATGCCGCTGGGCTTTCAACCGGATGGCGTGGTGCTGGCCACGATGGATATTCATCTCGCGGGGTACCAGGGCGCGCAGGCGCCCGCACTGCAGCAGCGTTTGCTCGATGCGGCCGCGTCCATTCCCGGAGTTCAGAATGCCGCCTATTCAGATACAACGCCATTGAGTCTGGACCAAAATGGTACCGGGATCTATGCGCCTGGGACGGCGGATTTTTCCTCGTCCAATGTAAAATTCGGCGCACATCCCTACTCCGTATCACCGGGCTATTTTGCAACGACGGGGACGCGCTTGTTAACGGGCCGCGAATTTTCTATCCACGATGATGAACACGCGCCGCACGTGGCGATCGTAAACGAAACCTTTGCCCGGAAGCTGTTTCGCAACACAGAAGTGGTTGGCAAACATTTTCCTCTGAATCCATCGATACAAGCGGAAATCGTCGGTGTGGTGGAAGACGGGAAGTATGAGACCCTCAGCGAAGATCCGGCAGCTGCCGTATTTTGGCCTATTCTGCAGGGACCTAACTCCGACACGGTGATTCTAATCCGCTCCAATCGCGCTCCGGCGGAGATGATCCCCGCTGTGAGACGGGCGATTGCCGGTGTCGATCCGAAGCTGCCGGTTTTTAACGTCAGCACGTGGACAGACGGACTCACTATGGTGATGTTCCCCGCCCGTGCGGCCACCATCGCACTTGGGATTCTCGGCGGACTGTCACTCATGCTGGCCATTACCGGGATCTTCGGCATGGCAACTTACACTGTGTCCAAGCGCATGCGCGAATTGGGCATTCGCGTTGCTCTCGGAGCACAGAGGGGCCACGTTTTGCGCGCGGCTTTGGGGCGTACCCTGGTGTTGCTTGCGAGCGGTTCGGTCGCCGGGCTGGCATTGGGAGTAGCGGCCAGCCGCATCCTGGCCAGCATTGTCTATCAGGCTTCTGCTTCTGACCCCCGGGTGATTCTGGCCGCCGTGCTGACGATGGCTCTCGTGGGGCTGATTTCCGCGGCTGTTCCTGCGTGGCGGGTTCTATCCGTGGATCCTAGGCGACTCTTGCGGGACGAGTGAGACGCCCTCCAGGCTCCACGAGAGGAGCGGCTTCGATTTGCGCCGGCAGGACCTTCGACACATGATCGAAATCGCCCAAGAAGAAGCCTTTGACCGTCAGGTGTTTGCCTATGAGGAAAAGGGCGTTGACCGCCATCGGCCGTCCAGTCGCCGCTAAGTAGGAGACGAGCACGCCACGGTCCGACAGCAATTGAACGAGCGTTGCCGTCGCTGACTGGGTCTCCTTTTTTCATACCACTCATGACCTGCGCCGTTAGGCCGCAAGCCGGAAATTGTTAAGGCGATTCGCGTTTTTTGTCGGCTGTAACACATCGGGAGCGCGAGCCACGATCAGCTCACCCGCCGTCGTCCCTGCCGACACGTAACATCCCGGTTCATGTTTGAACACTTTGAATTTCTAGCCGTTTGGTTGAGCTCGATGCTCACGAGCACGAAAGCGCATCTGGTTCGTCGAGGTTTAATATAGCCTCGGTACGTGGCCGTTCAGATGACCCGGAATACCGCGCAGACAAGAGCGCTCTCAACACTCATGAACTTGCGGCTTCTCGTGGGCTGGGCAATCTTCTGCGCGGCTATTGCCGGCCATCCCGCGCCAACTTTCGGCAGAGTGGAATCTAGCGCTCCTGCGAGAGAGGAAGCGAGCAGCTTGCCCGATAGCCGGACCGATCCCTTCCCACCGAAGTTAACCGTGGTCGATGGACAGGGCATTCGGTTCAAACGGCTTCCTGAAAGCGCCGGTTTATCACAGACTCGAGTTTCCTCCGTAGTGCAAGACAATCTGGGTTTTATATGGTTCGGAACTCAGTATGGCCTTAACCGGTTTGACGGTTACAGATCGAAAGTATTCAAGCACGAACCCGGACGCTCAGATAGTCTGAGCTGTGTATATATTCATAGCCTTTTTATCGATCACTCGGGGACGCTATGGGTCGGCTGCGAAGAATTCCTCGATAAGTTTGATCCGATCACTGAAACCTTTACTCACTATCGGATCAACACACCAACTACTGTGATCACTGAGGATCACGCCGGAATACTATGGTTGGCAACGGGCAGAGGACTTTACAGCTTGACCCCCGCCACCGGCCAAACCGCCCGGTACGTCCATGATCCAGGGTACCCCGCAAGCATCAGCGGCGACAGCATATCGTACATAGGGGAAGATCGGAGTGGACGATTCTGGGTAGGGAATAGCGGTGGATTGGACGAATTCGATCGCAAAACAGGAAAGGTGATATGGCATGCCCCACTTCGATCAGAGGCGACCCATTTCCACGAAGATAAGTTCGGCGTCTTCTGGATCGCCACCTCAGATTCATCCTGCAGTCTGGCGACGCTGAATGTAGCGGCGAACCACGTTACTTGTCACACCATCTACCACAAAGCGGGTGGAATAACATTCCCAAGCATTATCGCCGATATGCTCGAATCGCGGGACGGTACGATGTGGCTGAGTTCGACGGCCGGCCTATTCAGGCTCGATCGGGAACACAAACGGATGGTTAGATATCACAACCAGCCTTCAGACGATGAGAGTCTCGCATCAGATCTCGTCCTCTCCCTCTATCAAGACAAAGAGGGAAACATATGGTCATGCTTTCAGGAGACGGAGCCGAATTTTTTTTCCGAGAGGCCGCAGGCGTTTGAGACCTTTACACATCAGCGAGGCGGTTTGGTCAATGCTCTCGTTACTTCTATCTTTGAAGACCACAACGGCATCCTTTGGATCGGCTCCATGGGAGGGCTTAATCGCATTGATCGACGTACAGGTAAAAACACGGTGCCCGCGGGATCGGGCGTCCACAACGAGATACTTTCCATTCTCGAAGACCGTTCAGGCGTTCTCTTCAGCGGCACCTTTCATCAAGGACTTGAACGGATAGATCCGGAAACAGGCAAGCTTAGTCCCTATGTCCACAGCCACAAGCCGTCGAACCTTGCCAACCAGCCAATCATGCGACTGATCTTTGACCACGATGGAACGCTATGGGCAGCGACTTACGGCAGCGCCAGTCGTTTTGATAGTACAACCGGGAACTTCATCAGATATACGCTTGACAAGGAGAATTCGGTCCAATACCAGGAAATAAGAGAAGACAGCCAGGGCACTCTATGGCTCGGAGCGCGATCGGGGCTACATCGGTTCGATCCCCGGACCCGACAGTTCACGGTGTACGAGCACCACCCGGATGACCCGCGCTCCCTCAGCGATAACCGGGTGAACTCGGTGCACTTCGATCGTTCGGGCAATATGTGGATTGGCACGCAGAACGGTTTGGACCAATTTGACCCGAGGACCGGCACCGCTAAGGCTTACTACCAGCAAGACGGTCTGGCAGGCGACGTGGTGAGCTGCATCTTGGAAGACAAGCGTGGACGGCTTTGGATGAGCACCAACAAGGGTTTGTCAAGCTTCGATCCTCAGTCGCATAGTTTCCAGAACTTTTCGCCTGCAGATGGGCTTTCAGGGCCGGACCTGACGGGCTGGGGCGCGTGTTACCAGAGCCCAAGCGGCGAGATGTTCTTTGGCGGATTTAGCGGCGCCACGGCCTTCTATCCAAGCAGAATTGTGAACAATTCATTTGTGCCGAGGACTGTGTTGACTGAGTTCCGGCTGTCGGGAAAACCCGTTCCTATTGGTCCAGAATCTCCTCTCAAGCGATCCATCGTTTACGACGACTCCATCACCCTCACGCACGAGCAGAATATGTTTTCCATTGAGTTTTCTGCTTTGAGCTATTTCAGTGCAGAGACCAATCGCTATCGCTACAAGCTGGAGGAACTTGATGATGACTGGCACGAGGTCGGGAGCAATCAGCGCACCGCCAACTACACGACTTTGCCAGCGGGTACGTACTTTTTCGATGTGCAGGGCGCGACAAGCCGCGGGAACTGGAGCGAGCCAGGGGCAAGACTCCGGATTGAGATCTTGCCTCCCTGGTGGGATACATGGTGGTTCCGGCTGTTATGCGCAGCTGCTTTCCTGGGAGTGATTGGGATTTTGTATCAACTGCGGATCCATCAAGTACGGCATCAGGAACGAAAGCTTCAGGACGTAATTGAGACAATCCCTACCTTCGCCTGGACCGCTCTGCCGGATGGCTCCGTGGATTTCGTCAATCGCCATTGGCGGGAGTACACCGGCCTCTCCACGGAGAACACCGTGGGATCGGGCTGGCGGCACGCCGTTCACGCCCAGGATCTCGAACGGCATATCGAGAGATGGCATACCTCTCTGGCGACGGGCAGGCTCTTCGAAATTGAGGTTCGTTACCGCCGCGCAGCGGATGCGGAGTATCGCTGGTTCCTGACTCGCGCCGTGCCAATGCGGGATGAAAACGGCAAGATCGTTAAATGGTACGGTATCTCGCACGACATTGAAGATCGCAAGCGCGCCGAGCAGCTCCAGACCGATCTTACCCATGCGAGCCGCGTCAGCACGATGGGAGAACTGGTCGCGTCCATCGCGCACGAACTCGCACAGCCCCTTACGGTCACAACCGCTAATGCCAAGGCATCTTTGCGATGGCTTCAGCGCGACCCGCCAGATCTGACGGAAGTTCGCAAAGGAACGGAAAGAATCGTCGAAGCGGGCGCCCTTGCGTCGGAAATCATCAACCATCTGCGATCGTTGTACACCAAGGCCCCTCCCAAACGGGAGTTAGTTGCGATGAACGAGGTCGTCGGCGAAATGGTCGGGATGATGAGAGGTGAGGCCAGAGGGCATGGAGTATCGATCCGCACCGAGTTGAAAGACGACCCTCTCATGACCGTGGCAGACCGGGTGCAACTTCAGCAGGTGCTCATGAACCTGATGCTGAATGGCATCGAGGCGATGAAGGACACGGGCGGCGTGCTTACGGTGAAGTCGCAATTGCGTGAGGACGGCCAGATCGAGATCGCTGTAAAAGACACAGGGCCCGGGCTGCCCGTGGGCAAGGCCGACCAGATATTCGACGCATTCTTTACGACGAAGCCGCAAGGCAGCGGCATCGGCTTGGCAATCAGTAAGTCGATCGTCGAGTCGCATGGCGGCCGCATCTGGGCCAACGGCAACGGCGGTCGCGGCGCGACATTCCATTTCACATTGCCGGCGGCTCCCGCGGAAACGAAACCTCCCGTGGATGCCGCGTGATTCGGCATTCAGCAGAGTGGGTACGCGGGCCCAGTCGGCGTTATTTGATGCATTATCCGCCAATGCACTTATCTATGCGGATAGCGGTTCAAGGAGTTCCCATCCCTGCTCGAGCGCTAAGAGGAGACCCTGGAACTCAGCCATCGTCTCCGCGCAGTGTTCTCACCAGGGCTTTAAGCCCGGGAATGGCAGGATAAAGCGTTTGCGCGGGTTTAAAAACCCGCTCCCCCGGACTGAAGTTCGGGGCGGGCACCGAGGGAAAACCGGACAGACGAAAAATGACCCTAATGGCAAGCATCGTTCGGCGTGTACTCCAATGCGTTTGCGTTAGGGTCATTTCCGGTCTGGTCACGATTTTCCGGTCACCATTTTCCTACGGGCTTGCCGTTCACCGCTGTATCGGGGGCGTTGCTGGTATTTGCGCGGGGACCGCACCAGGAGATTTCCCCTCAGGTAGCTGATTGAAACCGGGCAGCATCTGCGAATCCGCGCGGAACATATGGAAAGAATCGAAGGTGATATCGTTCAGCATCGTTGCATAGGGTCCGTAAGTTCTGAAGCTTTCGTGCCACTCGATTTTCTCCCCGCCCTGCAGAGTTTCAGCTAAAACTGCTACCGACCGCCCCCTCGAAATGGACACGCTTCTCACCGGGCATATATAGGATTTCCCTCCGATTTCCACGGGGCCATATTCGATCATGACCTCCGACTGGATGAGCGGCGTAGTCGATCGCAGATCGAAGATCAGTTCCAGTCGAAGGAGAGCGCCGGTCGTAGGATCGATGGCGATCTCCCCGTGATAGCCGGCACGTTTTTGAAAAGCACTTGTTCCGTCGCCGTCCGGCAAGCAGCAGCCGCCTGTGTCATAAGAAGATTTTTCCATCGGGATCACATAGCCGAAAACCGCGAGGGGTTTCCCTGCTCCCTCTTCCCATCGCTTCCATGAGAGACCGCCGGGAGCAACCACAATCGTATCGATCGCCCCACGGAGAAGGGGACCAAACGTCCCATAGGTCACCAGGTATGGTTCGTCCACTTTTCGCTTCTTGCTTCTCCCGTTATCTGACTCTCCGATCTCGTAGCCATTACGGTAGAGCACCGTGTCCTTTACCGTGTCGGCGATGTGCAATGGTTGATAGCTAATCCTTGCATCGCCCTTATCAAAGGGAGGAGTTTCCTGATAGTGAACCGTGGTTCGCGTGGCATAGAAGTTTGGCAATTTTGGCAGCGCCTGGTTCAGATATTCCAGGGCCAGCGAGGTCATGCGCTGCTGCGCATGGTGATCGGGAGGCGCATCGGCTGGGATTTCGCCTGCAGGGGGATCCAGAAAGGCTGACGCATCGGCCAACGCAACGAGTGCCTGCCGCGCCTTTCCGCCGCGAAGGCCTGCCATCCAGAATAAAAGTTTGGTACTGCTCAAGCGTTCGGTCAGCCTCAACTCTGAAAGTTGCTGCGCCAGCTCCGCGTCCGACTTATCGTGGGCTGTGGTGAGCACCTGCCCCAATTGCTCAACGGTAACCGGCCTGACGGCAGAATTCCCTCGATCGGAATAATAGGGTTGGTCGTAATACCCAGTAGTCGTGCGGGCAGTCAGACCTTGCGGATCAACTTGCACTTTCAGGCCGTGATACTCGTCAAAACGGTCTGCTCGGGAAGGATCGAACGACAGGGTGTAGTAGGTGCCGGCCTCCTGGACACAGCTATTGATCTGGAGTACCAGGTCGTAGTCCAGCCTGAAGTCAGTGAGACCCGCTGGGAGACCGCCCGTCAAATTTTCAGTGGGCTCCAAGACACGGCCGCCGGTCTGCACTGCGAGAATTTTTCGATTGAGATGCATGAACGTGGCCTGTTGGTCCGACCTCGCACCGCTCAGAAAGGACAGATAATTGCGCGCGCGGCCATCGGCGTTGGTTTCTCCCACGGAGAAGCTGTAGAGAGTGATGCGAGCCTCTCGCAGCAGCGTCGAGAACCACTCAATCACCTCAAAGGTATTCTGGCTGGGTTCGCTGCTATCACTGTTGGCTCCACTGCCTACGCCCCAACCTGGTCCGACCCAGATCAGGAGCTTTCTCCCCGGTTGCTGCCTTTCTATGGCGGCAATGTCGCCGAGAGCCTTTAGCGCAGACAATGTCGGGGGCTCTAAAAACACAGAATTGAGAGACTCTCCCCTTAGGCTGCCGGAAACACGGCGAATCCATTCCAGATTCTTGTTATGGGCGAACTCTTCGGCTAGGGCGTTCCCGTCGGCCGATGGCTGGCCAACCCTCAACACCCCCAGGTTGGAAAGCTCGACAAGGGAAACCGGCTGGGCGAGGTGGCCGCCATTCTGCTGCAGGAACCTCGCCACTTCGCGCCGTTCATAGGAAGCCAATCTTTCCGGCAGGTTGAGGGTATCGACCAGCAGAATAGTCTTCACCGGGGGATCCGGCCCGGTGGAAGTTCCATCGTACGCATGAAAGGTGAGGATCTTGTCCGGCTGGCCATTGTCCAGCAATTTGAAGTCCTTACGTGCGATGCCAGATACTGGCTTGCCTAACTTATCGGTCACCACGACGTCCAGCTTGATCAGCCCCTCCTCCGCATCATAGGATTGCTGCTGCGTTTCCGGCAGAACGGCCTTTTGAGCGCAGAATGAAAGCAGTAGACAGAACACGAATGTCGAAGAGGAGAGAGATGAACCGAGCAGACGCAATGATCCCCCTTTGAATCCCGTTCGCGATGTGATGTGATGAGCCTAGATCGTCGCCCTTCCTTTGGCACCAGAATTGTATTCCTTTGATGGACCTTCGCTTTCCACCGTGTGCAAATGGCGGGCGGTCTGGGCTCCCGCTAAGCCGGTGATGGCCTTACAATGCTCCATCCGGCTTACCGCATCCAGCTTGAACTCCGCGCTATAGCGCTTCCGTTTGCTCGTCGGTCATCTCCATTATGACCGCTGAGCGTCCCCGTTTTCCCCTCTGCCGCCGTGTCTCACTTTTGTGGTGCATTATAGTTTCTCGTGGACTTCTATTTATCGATCGATGTCCCCGATTCGATTCCAGTCCGCAAGCTACTTGCCAGTTTCCGAACTCTCCTCATTCTCCTCCCATGAAATCCGCGTAATTTGGAAAGTCATTTCATGTCCCTTGAAGGCCAACTGAAGGAGCCCTTTTCCTTCCCCAGTCAGGGTCATATTCCAAGGCACAATGGCCTCGTCAGTTTGCTCTGTATTAATTACGAGCATGCCTTGTGAAATGCTTGCCTGGACAATAGGAGCCGCACCTGGAATAGCGTCAAACTCAACGAGCTTTCCATTGCTGTCCATGCTTGCATGTGCATTGGTAAGGGTGCCGGTCAGTCGGCCGTTATAGTTCATTAATTCAAGCGTACCAACTCGTTTGTCCTGGGCCGTCATCTTCCATATCCCTACGTAGGAGGTTGGATTCGTAGGAGCTTGTGCGACCGAAACTGCTGTGCCGAAGAGTAATGACACTATGCAGACTGCTGCAAGCAAACCCGCTGGTGACGCCACCTTTTGGTCGAGACGGAAGGGTCTTGCTTTCTCGATAAAGCTCATACTGGTCATCTCCAGAAAGTCCACCTCAGAATTTGAGGCAGGGTTATTTGTATGTCGGAATCCGACTATATCGGAGCCCGACCGTGGCGGTCAAGATCAAACTACGAGGCGGTCTGCAGATCCCGGCCGCCGAATCAACCGTCTGCCGCTATGTAGTATACTAGTATCGCGTCAGGTTTTCAGAATGTCCCCAAGTTAAACCAGGCGGGCGATGAATAAAATGTCGAACCGGAAGGATGTTTTTACCCAGTCTCGGCGGCGATTACGAAAAATACCTTGGCCAATTCTCTTCATCTTCTGGATGGTTGCCCTCGGCATTGGTGTAAACACAGGAGTCTTCGCGGTAGATTCCCTGGTTTTCCCATACCTCCCTTATCCTGATCCAGAGCAGCTCGTTGTACTTCGGGCCGAAATTCGGGATGGCGGCACGGGGATGTCCGCTGAAGACTTCGTCCGCCTTAGGGAGCAAACTGCAGTGTTCCAAGATCTCAGCGCGTCGACCGCACGTGCATTTCGGCTGAACACCCGAGCCGGTTCCGAAGACATTACAGCAAGCCTTGTTACTGCCGGTTTTTTCCAGATGATGGGCGACCGCTTCTACCTTGGCCACGACTTCGATCCCCCCGACGTCGCGGTCGACAATGACCGAGTCGCCATCCTCTCCCACGCTATGTGGGAAAAACTCGGCGCCGATAAGTTTGTTGTTGGATCCACCATATCGATGGATGAAACACTCTACACGGTAGTCGGCGTGCTTGCTGCCGGATTGCGTGATCGGGGCGCGGCCGTCACGGTCCCGCTCGTCATTATTCCCAAGCAATGCCTCTCTCACCAGCAACAAGTGGTTGTGATCGGACGTCTCAGAACCGGGATCAGCGTCCTCCAGGCGCAATCGAATGTAGACATGGCGCTCGCTCGTATCTCACGCAACGATCTCAACCTTGCGGTGGTACCGATGAATATTGCTTCTCTCAATAATGATCGGAAATTAACGATCTGGCTCCTGCTCGGACTGGTCGCGTACCTCCTGCTGATGGAATCCGTTGGAGTTTTAAGCCTGTTTCGATTGCGTTCAGAAGCAGCACTCAAGAGGGACTTAAACCCATCCGGTGGATTTTGGCCATAGCATTGCGCCGCGATCACACTTGCGACTGGGATTCTCGTTTTCGCGTTTGCGTCCGCCGATTGCGTTTGGCTATAAGGGACGAAAAGTGACCCGTGGTAAAAGGAAGCGAAACATGGGGGTAAATTAAGCGAACTAAGTCGGCGGAAAGACCCGCGAAGCCATGGGTGATGGACTGGCGCAATCGGCGAGTGCTTTAGATTAACAGAGTGCTCTTAGTAGACACAGGGTATATATGTGACATTGGGCAGCTTTGTCGCGCTAGCGATTCGCAGTTTTCGACGTTAGCTATGGCGGTTGAATCGCGGCTGCCAATTTCTTACATGAAAGTGACAGTCGACCGGGAGCGCCGTTAGTACCTGCACGCCACTTAGGCCGGCCGTCAACCCTGCTTCGCACTCAGATCCATCACTTTGTTCAGGTTGAGTAGATATCGCGCGTGCTTGCGCTCACCTGTCCGGATGAGTGCACCCTTTTCTGTGAGGTCCGCTAAGTCGCGGGTTGTTGTGGCTGGGGAAGCGCCGGTGATCGTGCTGTAGTTGCCTGCGCTGAGACCCCCCTTGAAGCCTTCAGGGCCCTCGCGGAACATGCGAAGAAGGGCCTTTTGCTGCCTCTCATTGATCTGGCTGCGTAGCCGGTCCAACAGTTTCGTCTTAGCGATGATGAACTCCACTTGCGCAATGCTCCGGCGCTGCGCTTCCAACGCGGCTTCGGCGAACCAAACCAGCCATTGCGTGATGTCATTGCTTCGGTTGGCTCTTTCAAGGGCAGCATAATAGCTTTTTTGGTGCGCCAGGATGGCCGTCGCCAATGAGACGAACACCGGCTGGCCGAAACTCTGGGTCATTGCCTTTTCAGCGATGACGCGCCCGATTCGCCCGTTCCCATCTTCAAATGGATGGATCGACTCAAAAAACAGGTGAGCTGCGCCGGCGCGTGTGATCGCCGGCAACGGTTCCTCTTTGCCGGGTGCGGTGCGATTGAACCATGAAACAAACCGCTTCATCTCTGGCGGGACTTGTTTCGAGGGCGGACCCTCAAAATGCACTGTCGGGGCGTCGATTGGACCGGAGATGACCTGCATCGGTTCCGGGCTTGTGCGGTATTTCCCGATGCCAGCGAGGTCTCTCCTGCCAGAAGTCACCATGCGGTGCCAGCCAAACAGCATTTCGTGGGAAAGAGGCCGTGAAAACGACCGATAGAGATCCACCATCATCTCGGCAATGCCCTGTTCTGCAGGCATGACACGCCGTTTGCCGGGGGACGCCAGTCCAAGCTGCTTTAGTATGGACGACTGTACGCTGGCCCGATTAAGGACTTCGCCCTCGATGGCCGATGTGGTTAAGGCCTCGCCGCTCATTATCTCCACGAGGAATTGACTCTGTTCGTCTTCGCCCAGATGCCTGGCTGTGCCAATGGCAACGCCGGTCCCAAGGAGAAACTGCTCTTCGGCAGCAGATATTCGCAAGCGGTCCCACTTGAAATTTGGCCAATCCGATTGTTGCCAGTTCCACGTCATGAGCGATAGCCAGCCTTTTTATCGCTCATTATAAGCTTACTCATGATCGATAGATTGCCATTTTTATCGCTCATCATGTGTGCCAGCGTCGGCCTTCCCTTGGCTGCACCATCGATTAGCCGTTCCCGTGAACCGGCCGTTGTATGCTCCTCACGATATCGACCAAGCATAAACCGGCCACTGACCTCGGATTTCTACTTCACAAGAATCCCGCCCCTCCTCCAAAGCGAGGAGCTGTCGTTCGGCACTGCTTACGTTTTCTATCCGGAAGCCACTGACGAGCGCTGCACCGTCGCGCTCCTGGTGGAGATCGATCCAATCGGTCTTGTAAGGGGCCGTCGCGGACCCGCAGGCGAAGCAGGCCAACTGCAGCAGTACGTGAATGACCGGCCCTACACGGCCAACTCATTCCTGAGCGTGGCCATAGGGGGTTTTTTCTAACTGGCGCTAACAGTGGCTTCGCGCTCATTGACCTATTCGGATCGATCCTTCGGCAAGTGGACGAATGCCTGGAAAGTCTCGTCAGTGAATTGCTCCTGGGCTCTACCTTTCGGGATTGCGACCTCATTCTTTGCGCAATGCCTGCATCGGTTGAATCGATGTGGCTGTCAATGCTGGTCCTATGGAAGCGAGGATAGCCGCCAGGAAGAGGATACCTGCACTAGCCGCCAGCATCTCGGGATCTCGCACATTCCCATGGGTCCAGGATGCAAAGGCTCGGCCCAGCGCCAGGCTAACAAGGATGCCGATCGCGGTTCCAATGAGCACCGACACGACACAGCCGCCCGTAATCTCTTCCACGATGTGCGATCGCGTCGCCCCGAGGGCAATACGCACTCCAAGTTCCCGCCGGCGCTCAGCGACGAGGTACGACTGAATGCTGTAGAGCCCGGTTATCGCGAAAACCAGCGCGAGGATCGCAAAGCTAAGGAAGAGGTGCGCGGCAAAGCGCTCTCGGCCAAGACTATCTTCTTCAAGAAGGTCAGTTGCAGTGACCAGATCTCCCACTGCAAGTGCGGGATCGACGCGATGGACATCTTGGTTGATTGCGCGCGTAAGACGAGCCGGATCGCCCAGGGTCCGGAACACCAAATCGAATCCATCGAAAGGGGACATGGAATACGGGATATAGGCGGCGGGGTAGACGGCCTCTTCCAAGCCCTTGTTGGGAGTGTCGCCAACCACCCCGATAATTTGAAAATGTTGATCGTCTCCCGGAGCAACCAGCCTCCAGGCATTCCCATTGGCCACACCGTCGTTCAGGATGATGGTTTGACCGATAGGATTGGCTTGCGGCCAGTACCGGAGACGCATGGACTCATTGATCAGCGCCAGCCGCGCCGCATGGGCTGTTTCTGCAGACGTCCAATGGCGCCCGATCCGGAGCGGAATCCCGAGCGTGCCAAAGTATTCCGAACTTACCTGTTGGACAGTGACCCGATTCGAACTGACCTTCAAACCTGGTACAGCCACGGGCGTGGAGTCAACAATGGTTGGCGGGAGATGGCCTATGGCTGCAGATACTACGCCCCGATCTTGTGCAATGGCCTGGCGAATCTCTTCGAAATAATGGATTCGATCGGCCCATTCCTGATGTGTTCCTTCCCTAAGGGCAAGGTTCACCGATGCCAGGTTCCGGGGTTCATACCCAAAGTTCCCATGCAGGAGCTGCAGAAGGTTTTGCAAAGCCGCCCCTGAACAGGCCAATAGCAGAATGGTTAACGTCACCTCCACTGTAAGGAGCGCCCTATGCGCGTTCCGAGCGCCTTGTTTGCCTGCGAGCTGGCGCGAACCTCCATCCATGGTCTGGCGTAAGTCTGTGCGGCACAGCCGTAACGCCGGCCAGAGTCCACACAGGAATCCAGTCCCCGAAGAAACGGCGAGGCTGAAGAGCAAGACCGGAATATTGACCACAATCGCAGTTTCCGGTGGGAAAATTGCCGGAAGAGACCGCAGGAGGAGGTGGACGAGGCGAACGCCCGCCATCGTCAAAATTACCCCCACGACGCCCCCAGACAAAGAGAGCAAGAGTGATTCGGTGAGCAGCTGGCATAGGATACGAGCGCGCGAAGCACCCAGAGCCCGGCGCATCGCCATTTCTGCAGACCTCACCTCCCCGCGGGCCAACAGCAGAATGGCCACGTTCACGCAGGCAAGCAGTAGAAGGAACGACACGGAAAAGAAAAGGACGACCATGACTCCTTTGAATCGTCCGATTGCTATCTCGTTGATATGGACCACGTGCGCTTTAAACTGTGGCGGAAAGATTGCCGGGGTGTCCTTTGCAAAGCCGTCGAGCAGCGGCTCGAGCACCTGCTCTACCTGTGAATCGCTGACCCCGTCGCGGACGCGGGCGTACACGTTCGCTGGACGGCGTGGATCCGCGGAGTAGCCAAGCGGAACATAGAGATCCTCTCCCATCCAGGCAAAGCGTTGCGGCATGACGCCGATGGTCTCGTAATTTTGGTGATCCAGCTGCAAGCTCTTACCAAGCACATTTGCGCTGCCCGCGAAATGCGACTGCCAGAAGTGATAACTGAGAACGGCAACCCTGGCACCGTCGGATGGTCCGAATGCGCGCCCAAGGAGAGCCGGCACACCGAAATAAGCGAAAGCATTGCGCGACATGCGACCTACCTGGAGTTGGACGGGCAATTCGCCCCCCGTCAGCGCCACGGTGTCACCATCGGCTGCAATCGCTCCATCCAGGACAGGCGACTTCGCAAACAAGTCAAATTGAGGGCTATCGAGCGCTAGATCGTAGGGTGCCGGCTCTTTGTCATAGAGGTGAATGTGCACCATGCGCGACGCACCGCGATAGGGGTAAGGATTGATCAGCACAGCATGGATAACACTGTAGATAGTTGCCTGGGTGCCGATCCCGAGTGCCAAGGTGAGGATGCAGATCGCCGCAAAGCGTTTATTGTGGCTGATTTGCCGAAGTGCAAAATGAATGTCCTGCCACAAGCACTCAATGTACGTCCATCCCCAAACATTGCGCGTTTGTTCGCGGATGACCGTCGTATTGCCGAAGACGCGGAGTGCCGCATAACGAGCGTCTTCTTCTGAAAGGCCTCGCTCCCGCTGTTCTTCCTCCTCCAACTCCAGATCGGATTGCAGCTCCCGATCGAGATCAGCACGCCTGTTTCCGATTTGCCACCATCGCATCTCAGCTGTCCTCCACGGTGGGCCACATGACACGCGCCACAGCTTCCGTCATCTGCTTCCACTGCAACTCTTCCACCGCCAGCTGTTTCTTGCCTTTGCCGATCAGCCGGTAGTATTTGAATTCTCGATTACTGTCCGGGCCAGTCTCCCATTTGGAGGTCACCCATCCCCTTCGCTCCAGCCGATGTAACGCGGGATAGAACGATCCATGCTGCGTCTGCAGAAAATCGTTGGTGGTTCGCTGAATGTGCTTGCCGATCTGATGCCCGTGCGCCGGACCATAGAGAAGGGTTCGCAGGATAAGCATATCCAGCGTGCCCTGGAGAAGGTTTGTTCTTTGTTGTGCCTGCTTCTCCATGGAAGAATATCTACCCTCAATGTAACGTGATGGTAGATGGTCGACTATCTGCTGTCAAACAGTGGTAAGGCAGCCGCCTTCGGGACCTGCTCCGTTCCTTGCTGGTATCGTTTGTTCGGCGTATCGGGTACAGAATGCTAGCTGATGTACCTTGCGTCGCACATCATCCAGTGCCCGAAGAGCAGCGGAACATTCTTTTCAAGAATCGCGAACGAGAAATTGGGTAACTTCTCGCGCTGAGCTCCCTCAAGGAACCGCTGGACCTTCGAGCAGTCCAAATTGTTACCGGCGTGTTTTCGAGAGGTTACCACCCTACCTTTTTAGCGGCGCCTTCTGATCATTGAGGCTGAACCTTCCTATCTCAATAGACCGGCAATTCAGATTTATTGCATCTCAGCTTACCCCGGAAACCGCGCGTGCATCTCACTACCTAGCCCTTTACTGGGCACGACACACGGAGTCAATGTAGTCGGGTTTCGCTTCAATGCTGGATTGCGGCGCAGTCTTTGAGGCAGTGGAAGCGAACGATTACAACACTTTTCTCAATGCCTCCGTGCAAATTTACATTGAAGCGAAGCTGTCTCACGCGTGAAAGGGGTTTCCTATGCGTAGAAGCCGTTTGTTGTCGTTCGCTGCTCTGATGTTGGCCATACCGGCCACATTATTCGCCCAGCTCAGCATATCCATCACCATCGCTCCGCCGGAACTAGTGGCGTACTCACAACCTAGTTGTCCCGGGAGCGGTTATTTGTGGATCCCAGGCTACTGGGCCTACGGTGATGAAGGCTATTACTGGGTACCTGGCACCTGGGTTCAGCCGCCAGCGGAAGATGTGCTATGGACCCCGGGCTATTGGGGTTGGGCTAACGGACACTATCACTGGCATGAGGGCTATTGGGGTCGCACCGTTGGCTACTACGGCGGCATCGACTATGGGTATGGCTATAGTGGTGTCGGCTATGAGGGTGGGTATTGGAACAACGGACAGTTTTACTACAACCGCGCCGTGAATAATATCAATGTCACCGTCATTCAGAACACGTACGTGAGGAACGTAAGCTCACCCGCTGCTGGAAGCTATGTTAGTTACAATGGCGGGACCGGCGGAACAAACGCCCGGCCGACTGCCGCTCAAGCCGCCGCGCTCCATGAGCGTCATAGTCCGGCAACAGCGGAACAAATAGAACAGCGTCGCGCGGCAAGCACGAACCGCGAATTACTGGCCTCGGTGAATCATGGTAAAGTGCCGGTCGCCGCAACCTCCAGACCGGGAGAGTTTACCGGCAAGAATGTAGTGCCAGCCCGTGGTGCGGCCACGGAAAATAGAGCAGCCCAAACGAGAGCGGTGTCGGCTCACCCAGGTGAGAGCAAGGCAACGGCCGAGAAGGCCGCAGCAACCCGCGCGAATGAGAGCAGCGCGACCAAGCGAGGTACTGTGGTTCACCCGACTGAGAATAAGGTCCCGCCTGAGAGAGCGACAACCCGCACGAATGAAAGCACAGTAACCGAAAAACGCGCCCCTGCGAGCTCACCCGAGCGAGAAGGCGACGACGGAGAGGTCCTCCGCAACCCATTCAAGTGAGAACAAAGAGACTGAGAAGCGCGCTGCCGCGACTCATCCGAGTGAGAGTAAAGCCACAAACGAAAGGGCCGCTGCAACTCACACGAGTGTGAACAAAGAGACTGAGAAGCGCACCGCCGCGACTCATCCGAGTGAGAGTAAAGCCACAAACGAAAGGGCCGCTGCAACTCACACGAGTGTGAACAAAGAGACCGAGAAGCACGCCGCTGCGGCTCATCCGAGTGAGAGTAAAGCCACAAACGAAAGGGCCGCTGCAACCCCTCCAAGTGAGAACCAAGTGACTGAGAAGCACGCCGCTGCGACTCATCCGAGTGAGAGTAAAGCCACGACCGAAAGGGCCGCTGCACCTCACACGAGTGAGAACAAACAGACTGAGAAGCACGCCGCTGCAACTCGTCCGAGTGAGACCAAGGCCACGACCGAAAGGGCCGCTGCACCTCACACAAATGCCGACAAAGCAACCGGAGAGAAGCCAGCTGCTACTAGCTCAAATGAGAATAAGACGACTCAGTCTCATTCGCAGCAGCCTGTAGCGACTCATCAACGTGCGGAACCTGCCACTCAAGCTCGCACGGAGAGTGCACCTCACAAGAGAGACGAAGCGCAGCCACGCCAGTAGAGAATCGGCCACGCCGCATTACGTCAGTCACGTTGAGGTAAAACGCATCGATGGCCCCGGAGTGAACGCCCGCAGGCACTCGCTCCGGGGCCTTTTTATCCGCACTTGACCCGGCCAGAGCGTGTGCGGGCGACCAACACATTTCGGTCGATGCTAAGCCGACAACCAGAAGATTGGCAGTGGGTCAGTTAGAGTCTGGAGCGTTGAGCGAACTCGAATCCACAACCTTGGCCTGCTTGTCTACAGGCTTTTCCGGTTCATGCTTTTTCTGCCGGATCGCCCAGGCAAGCTGCGGCCTGGACGAACCATAGCCACGCCGTTCCAACTCGGCGGAGAGAGCGCGGTGATTGAAGTGCCCTCGCAGCGAGGGTGTGTGATTTTGAAGCACATATAAACAGGTTATAGCTCCGGTGCTGCCCCAGTTAAAAGCCGCGATTCTAAAACCGACGGCCTGGGACTCATGAGCCGGCTCCAGACCAGACGGCCCTAAGCTACTCTGGGAGGTGCTAGTGGCGAGAGTCCCTTCGCCCCCCGGTTAGGGACTCCCGCCTGCAGTCTGGAATCACCTGCTTCCAGTCTCAAGGGATTGAGAAATAGAAACCTGAACGAGGGTTGCTAGCCGAATCTTCCCCGGCAGGCAATCTTTGGTAACTGGCCGCCCCCCCGGGGTGGCACCGGTTTTGAGTCAGTGCCACACAGGTACACTTGAAGGCGTGACTCCACTGGAGTGAACCCCTTTTGTCGTCACCCCTTTTCGTCATGCCGGAGCA
Source organism: uncultured Acidobacteriaceae bacterium (assembly GCA_963763905.1). GTDB lineage: Bacteria > Acidobacteriota > Terriglobia > Terriglobales > Acidobacteriaceae > PALSA-350. Next base: position 56,768 of record CAVXRU010000012.1, read on the forward strand.
GCGGTGTTTCAGACAGGAGCGGGATTGCGGTACGGCCCTTCCTCAAGGGTGACGCCTTCGTCTGATGCCGGGATTTTCGGGCTGCCTGCCTACCCTGGCATCACCCATACTCATGTCGGCATCTGAGTGAAACGGGAGATGAAGCGATGGATACAAGACTCATGGTCCTGTTAGTCATTGGTTTCGTTGCGATCATTTTGATCGTAATGTTGCTCTTACTTCGCAAACGCAAGAGCGACCGCTTGAAGCAGCAATTCGGCCCGGAATACGATCGGACCGTAAAAGAACAGGGCGCACACCGCGCAGAGACAGTTCTGGCTGAGAGAGAGCAGCGAGTAAAGAAGTTTGCCATTCACCCTTTAACTCGTGATGAACGGGAAAGATACCTCCTGGAGTGGACGGAGGTGCAAAAGCAGTTTGTCGACGATCCTTCCTTAGCAGTCGGCGACGCTGATAAGTTGGTAACAGAAGTGATGGCTTCACGCGGCTACCCCATGGGTGACTTTGAGCAGCGAGCCGCGGATGTCTCCGTGAATTACCCGGGAGTTGTGCAAAATTATCGATCTGCCCGGAGCATCGTGGTGCGCCGCAGTAGAGGACAAGCCAGCACCGAAGACTTACGGCAGGCCATGGTTTACTTCAGGTCGCTGTTTGACGAGTTGCTCGATCTACCCAAAACCGAAAAGATAGGAGTTTCCCATGAAAGAGCTTCGTAACGATCAAGAATTGACAACAGCGGATATTGCGAACCCACAAAGAAATAGAGAATATCGATCAGCGGTAATCGACGAGCACCCCATTTCATCTCAGAGTCCCGCTCCGGTTATACAGAACACCGACGAGCGCCCCATTTCATCCGACGTTGTCCCTGTGGCGCAGAAAAAAGAGGGCATGGCGGATGGCCCTTTATTCCATGATGAGGAACTGCAAGGATTTCGATCCCGGTGGGACCAGGTTCAGGCTTCGTTCGTCGATGAGCCGAGGCTGGCAGTAGAACAGGCGGATGGTTTGGTGGCAAACATGGTAAAGCGACTTGCTGAAGAGTTTTCAACGGCACGCGCAGATCTAGAGAGGCAATGGGACACTGGAGGGGATGTTTCGACGGAGGAACTACGGCAGGTGCTAAGGCGCTATCGGTCGTTCTTCAACCGTCTCCTTCCTATCTAATTTCAATGTTGCAGGTCTGATGGAACTGGAATGTCGTTTTGAAATGGACCGACAGTTGAATTGGTACGGCACTGCTGGGAGCGGTGGAAAACGAAATGCGGGTTGACCCTGCTCCCACAGACCCTTAAATCGGTTTCCGAGTGCGAAAACGTTTTGGATGCCTACACAGTAGATCTTGCTTCCCACGCAACGAGAAAACAAGGCAGGCCTCCCCCGAGGCTCTTGAATAATGGTGCGCGATCCGTTCGCAGGGTTTACTTGCCGTAGCCCGAGGGCCGGATGACGGGCCCTATTTGCTCGCTCAGAAGAGCAGTACGGCAAGGTGGTACGTCGTAAATCCTGGCCCCTCGTTACCGCTATTGCATGAGCCAACTGCCGCTGTGCGGTAGCGCCCGGTCCTGATCTTTTGCTCCAGCACCTCGGGTAGCCTGTTTAAATCGGAGGCGTACAGAAGGACAGATCCGCGAACTGTGCCGCGACGCCAGTATTCCGCAATCCGCTGTCTTCGTAAAACGCGAAGCCACTGGATTGGCGATTTTGACGAGAGTAGTGAAGGTTGAACGATAAACGAGGGCGGCATCTTCTGAATCCGCCATGAACAAGGAATGGCGACGCGCCCCGAGACCATCCCTGGTTTCCCATATCCAGACAATTAGGAGCGAGACACTTAGCCGGGCGGGCAAGTTCGCGAATCTTTGGGGTCTGCTTTCGGGGTTAATCCGTCCCGGCTTAGGTCTGTCCCTTGCTCGATTCAGTTTTCACAGCGAGACCCGGTTGCCGTTGGATCATTGCCGAAGGGCTGTGATATTGAAGGGACAGGAAGCTGTGCAAAATTCGTGTCCCTCCGCTGTCATTCCAGCATTGTCGAAGAGTGTCTTTGACAGACGGACCTGACACTTTCACGGGTTATGTGGGCTGACGGGTATATTTGCGGCCTTACCAATCACCACGGAATCACGCCTCCTGTGCGGGTGAAGGTGCCCGTCGGCCCATCCGGGCCGATCAGCGCAACGCGCACCGCCTCGGCCGCACCCTGCTCGACGGTCTCCGTACCCTCATAGCCGTTCAGGTTCGTCTTGGTGAAGCCCGGCGAGACGGCGTTGACCTTAATCCCTTCCGGCTCCAGTTCGATTGCGAAGGCGAGAGTGATCGCGTTCAGAGCCGTCTTGGACGCAGGGTAGACAGGGCCGAAGATCGAGCGCCAGGGAAAGGCCGGATCCGCGTTCGCAGTCAACGAGCCGACGCCGCTCGAAACGTTGACGATGCGAGCTGCCGCCGCCTCTCGCAGAAGCGGCAGCATCGCCTGGGTGACGGCGAGGACACCGAACACGTTGGTCTCCCACACCGCGCGCAACTCATCGAGGGATACATTACTCGGCCGGGTTGTCTTCGTGTACTCCTGAATGGACATGCCCGGTAACTTTCGCGTATTCGAGATAGCCGCGTTGTTGATGAGCACATCGAGCCGGCCAATCTCCTTGCGAATACGCTCCGCCGCGGCGATGACCGACGCTTGATCCGTCACATCGAGTTGGAGCGCGATGGCGTTCGGCCCAACCTCCCTGGCCGCAGCTTCGCCGCGCTCGAGATTGCGCGACCCAACCAGCATAGTAAAGCCATGCGCTACGAGATCCTTTGCGATTTGCAGGCCGATCCCTTGATTAGCCCCGGTGACCAGGGCGACGGGTTTGTTTTGCATGTTCTCCTCCACGATGTGCGGTCACGTGCTGATAGCGGTTGCGATTTCCCCCGGATCCTTATTGCGTTAGAGCTTAGCGACTTACATCACCACGGGACCGTGCCGTCCTCATCTGAAAACGTGCCCGTTGGACCGTCCGGGCCGAGCAGGGCGAGGCGCACGGCTTCACGGGCGCCCTGTTCGACCGTGCGCGTGCCGCGGAAGCTGTTCAGATCGGTCGCGGTGTAGCCTGGACACGCTACATTGACCTTGATATTTGTCTTCTCCAGCTCAAGCGCGAAGGCCAGCGAGATCGCGTGCAAAGCTGTCTTCGACGGACTGTAGGCGGCGCCGAACACATGGCGGTACTGATAGTTTGGATTTGAGTTCAGAGTCAGCGAACCGGAAGAACTTCCGATGTTGACGATTCGCCCGGCCGGCGCCTCGCGAAGGAGCGGCAGCATTGCCTGCGTGACGGCTATCACACCGAACACGTTCGTCTCAAAGACCCCACGTATGTTGTCGAGCGGCGAAGTGCTCGGGATGTTGGTCTTCATGCGTTCCTCAAACGACGTGCCTGGCGGTACCACACTCGTGATACCCGCATTGTTGACGAGGACGTCAAGCCGGCCGAACTCGTTCCGGATGCGCTCGGCTGCCGCGGCGATCGACGCCGCATCCGTGACGTCGAGCTGGATGGCGTGGGCATCCTCTGCAACGGTCCTGGCCGCCGTCTCTCCATTCGCGAGGTTGCGCGACCCAACTAGTACCGTGAGGCCATGCTTCGCAAGATCCTTCGCGATCTGAAGCCCGATTCCCTTGTTAGCCCCGGTGATCAGGGCGACGCGTTTTTCCTGCATCTCATCCGCCTCCAAGATGTGTGGCTGTCCCCTGTTATTCTGGAGTCAGCCGGAACACTGTTCCAGATAATAAAAGGAACAACGTTCCGTTTGCAAGGTTGCCCATGAAGAGATCTACGACAGCACAAACGGAGAAGCAGGAGACGAGCGACAACAAGCCTCGCCGCAAGCGGGCCGATGGACTGCGCAAGATGGATTCATTGCTCCAGGCGGCTATGGAGGTCTTTGCAAAGTCAGGAGTAGACGCTCCGGTCCGCGAGATTGCGGAGCGCGCGGGCGTCGGCTTGGGAACGGTTTACCGTCACTTTCCGCAGCGATCCGATCTCATCGTGGCCGTATTTAAGAGCCAGATGGACGGCTGCGCGGATGCGGCTCCAGTGATCGCGAGCAAGTACGAGCCTGGTGAGGCATTGGCTCGCTGGATGCAGCGCTACGTTGACTTCATCGCTACTAAGCGAGGGCTTGCAGCAGCACTCCATTCGGGCGACCCGGCCTACAGCGCTCTGCCGGGTTACTTCGACAAACGCCTCCGGCCAGCACTCAGAACGTTGCTGGATGCGGCCGTTCGAGCGAAGGTCGTGCGTCCAGCTATTGAAGCCGACGACCTGTTACGGGCAGTCGCAAACCTATGCCACGGAGCTCACGGCGAAGAGCCCGCATATGCGCGAAAGATGGTGGAACTGCTGGTGGATGGCCTGCGTTACGGAGCGGGCACGCAAATCGACACCCCCGGAAAACGACGGAGATGAGCCAGCAGAAGTCGGCCTACCGGCTCCTCAGGTAAAGAAATCACTTCCATTGACGGTACACCTGCGCTCAAGAACCGGTCGAGCCGGGCAATGGATAGCTCCCCAACGCCCATTCGGATATCATGAGGCGCAAGTCGGGGAAGAATTCGGGCCCAGTTCACACTCTCTTGTGCTCATGAAGCTTCCTATACATTTGGCCAGACTGTTGTCATGGGCGACGTTAGCCTCTCTGGGTCCCGCTTTCGTCTCGGCCCCTGCTGCGGCTGTTCCCGGCGATCCGCTGACAGGAAGGGGCAATGTAAATCGGAGTGTTCTCACGTACAGCGAGCTCTTCTCGAACACTGGCCCCGCGTCTCCCGCCGACGACAGGGCCGGCTTTGCCGTGCCCGCCAGTGCGGCTGCACCGTCGCAGATTTTTGAAGGTACTCTGACGCTGTCCAACCCTACGTCGAGTGGCAGTTTTCGACTTCTGCGCGACGACGAAAAGATCGACACCGGAACCGATTCCCCGTGGCGGCACCTGGCAAGCTTCAGCTTCCAATTTGTGCAGAACGGCAGCTATCTCATTCCCGTTCAGCAAGGACTTGTCATCACCGGCAGTTCGGCGTGGAACTACATTGTGGATCCGGGACGCGTCTGGCAGGAGGACGGCGACCACGGTTACATGCGGGCATCTTTGCCCTTTGCTCTGGTGTTGCGAAATCAAAACTGCGTCCATAACGGGGAGATGACGTTCCTCTTCAACAACAAGAAGAGCCCCCATGTTTCGCAGGTGCGGTACCAGATCACTCAGGAAACTTGCGAATATTTCAAGTTCAACATGTGGGGACAACTATCGGCCACCTACGTTCCCAGCAAGGTCGCAGGGGCAGACGAAGTCCGGAAAGCAACAGCGGCCGAGATGGCAAATCGCCTGCCAACCAAGCCTTTCAGCGCGCTTGCCGCCGACTATCCCAATTCTGGTCTCGATCTGGCGAACTTCTTGCGCGGCCGCAAACTTCCGCAAGACGTCACCACGTACGGGCTGTTCATCAACGGCGTCCATTATGTCGGCACCTGCCAGACGCGTTACGGAATGTATGCGTTCTGCGACCACATGCGGTTCGCGTCGTATTCGGTCGCGAAGTCGGCGTTTGCCGGCCTGGCTTTGATGTGGCTAGGGCAGCAATATGGGAGTTCTGTTTATGGGGAACTCATACGAAACCATGTGCCGCAATACGTGGACGGTGGCGACTGGACGAACGTTACCTTCGCCAACACGTCCGATATGGCCACGGGCAACTACATCAGCACAAAAGAGGAAGAGGATGAGGACAGCCCTCTGGAGGAGACCTTTATTGATGCCGAGCCTTACGCCGAGAAAATTAGAGAGGCCTTTGCGCCATTTCCTCACAAAGCAAATCCGGGCACGACTTTTGTCTATCAATCGTCCGCGACATTCATCCTGACCCAGGCCATGAATAGCTACCTGCAACAGCGGCAAGGAAGCGGAGCCGACATTTTCAATTCCATACGCGATATGGTTTACAAACCAATTCACTTGAGCCAGGGTGGACTGACCATGCTGCGCACGGATAACAGCCCTGCGGGAAAGCCGTTTGGAGGCTGGGGGCTGTACTTTATCCAGGACGAGGTTGCCAAACTCGGCCGTCTGCTCAACAACAGCGGGGGCGTGATTGACGGCAAGCAGGTGCTGGAACCAACCCGGCTGAAAGAGTCGTTGTTCCGCACTGCAGATCCTACCAGCGTGAGCCTGCCCGTTCCGTGGAGCGAAACGCTTGTGCAAAACACCTACCGCTATCACAACTATTTCTGGGCGAGGCACATGACGACCGCGGAATTTCCGCAGTACCACTGCGATTTTTGGGTGCCTCTCATGAGCGGGTACGGCGGGAACTCTGTGCTCTTATTGCCGAATGGGGCAACCTTCTACATCTTCAGCGACGGCGACGAGTGGGAGTGGTTTGGGGCAGTGAATGAGATCAACAAGATCGCGCCCTTTTGTCACTGAACGTCTTTGGGCACAAGCCGGCGGAGATAAAGGGACAGCATCCCTATTGCAGCAATTCTTGAGGCATAGGTGTAATGAACCCAGAACTGCAGCAATAGGTATGCTATCCCCTCATCTTCTGTCCCGTGGGGAAAACTGCAGATCCCTCCTCTACGGAGTCCGGTCGGGATGACAAGGAGAGGGTAGTGGCTTACCTGGGAAGCTGCGACTGGGATGTGTGGATTCCAGGCGGATCGGTCCCGTCCCGGTAATCGGAGGGATACGGATGATGACCGAGCCGCAGCGACCAGTTCGCGCTCCGTGGCAGTTGTAGCTACATGGTTCATAATTAGATTCCATAGGGAGTAAGGCCACGATGAATCGACGGAGTTTTCTGCAATTGTCCACGGCAGCATCATTACCCTTGCTGACGCAATCCCTCTGGCCGGAAGCTGCCAAGCATTTTCCGATCGGGCTCCAGCTTTCCACGCTGGTCAAACACAAGGTCGACCAAGCAGAGCTGGTGAACAACCTGCACCAGATTTCGGCGATCGGCTTTCAGGAGGTTGAGCCCTGGCATGCCGCCTACACCATTCCGGCAGAACAGCTGCTGAAAGACATTACCGACGCCGGTATGACGGTCTCAAGCGGCCACTTTGAGTATGCCGATCTGACGACCGATTTCATAGGCCAGATGAACTATGCCAAGGCGCTCGGCCTCAAGTGGGTGGTCTGCCCCATGTTGCCGAAGTCGCAGTGGATGTCGGCGGAAGGGTTCAGCACCGCGGCAAAGCAGTTTAACGACTGGGGCAAACGTGTGAACGACATGGGCATGCAGTTTGCCTTCCACAACCACGACTACGAATTCCGCAAGTTCGATGGTGTTACGGGTTACGACATCCTGTTGAAGGAGACCGACCCCAAGCTGGTGTATCTGGAGATGGACTGCTATTGGATTACTCAGGCGGGGTACGATCCAGAGCAGATGCTGAACCGACTTGGCCATCGGGTGCGCATGCTCCACATTAAAGACCGCCAGCCGGGGTTTCCGCCGTCCTACGATATGAGCGACAGCTCAGCGCACTTCACCGAGGTCGGGACCGGGAGCATCCACTGGCCTGCGGTTCTCGCGATCGCCGAAAAGCTCGATATCAGGCACTATTTCATCGAGCAGGACCGGATCCAAGGCTCTCCAATCGACAGCCTCCGCGCCAGCTACACCTATCTGCGAAAGGTGCTGGCGTAACGCGGACGACCGGCTTTATAGATGGCGATTTGGGAGACGGGCTAATGCACATGAGCGGTTACCTTGCACTTGCCGAACCACCGTTCAAGTACAGATTCAAGACCGTCCACGGTCTTGTCATTCGAGGCCCAGGCGATGCAGGCATCGGGGCGAAGGAGCATTGACACGCCGTCGGGTACCTGCACACAGCGGATATGATGTGCCCACTTTGCGGCAATTTCTGACGCACCCCCTCCCGCCGCATCCACGAGTAAGCCGTTGCCGTTCAGCATGAGAGAAAACAATTCCTTTTCGCCTTCCATGGTCACAAGCGTGAGATTGCCACAAATGCGCCCGGCCAACGGGTGCGAACCACCCAGCTCATAGCGTGTCGTGATACCGCTCATCATTTCGCCAAAGAAACGATTACCCTCGTCCAGATTCATTATGTCGGCAACAATGTCGCGTAGTGCGCTGGTAAGTGCATCTGGTCTCATGAGCGCGACTTGTGCACGCGTGTTCGCCAGTGCACGCGCTGCGACTGGATGGCGTTCGGCGGTATAAGTTTCGAGCAGCTCCTCAGCAAAGTCGCCACGCACGACGGAAGCAAGTTTCCATCCCAGGTTTACGGCATCGAGCAGGCCAAGATTTAATCCTTGCCCACCAAATGGAGAGTGAACATGGGCTGCATCTCCTGCCAAAAGCACTCGCCCCCGGCGATAGGTCGTCGCTTGCCTGGCATTGTCTGTAAAGCGGGTAGCGGATTTCATCGCAGTTATCGTAACGTCGGCGCCACTGACGTTGCGCAAACTGGACTGTACTTCTTCTACAGTAACGGGCGTATTGCGATCGGCAGGGGGTCCGTCGAACTCCACGGTTAAAACCCGGCCCGGGACGGGACCATACGCGAGCATGCCTTTGGCTGTCCTTCGCCAGCCAAGGGGCAACAGTCGCTCAGGATGGTCGAGTTCTACAATCGCTTGATGCCCAGTGAGCGTGGGGTCCGTGCCGGGAAATTCGACGCCGGCTCGTTTCCGTACCATGCTGCGGCCGCCATCGCATCCCACAAGATACGCACAATGCAGCAAGAAGGCGCCGCGCGGACCCTGCCCTTCCACTATGACTCCGTCACTCTCCTCACAGAAATCAACGACCTCGCAGGGGCGCCTCACCTCGACGCCGAGTTTGCCGGCGCGCTCGCCGAGCATTCGCTCCAGGGCCTGCTGACCCACACCGCGGAAGCGCCGCTTCGGTTCGCGCTGGCGCGTTTGATCGATGAGAAATAGGCCCGCGAAGTGGCCACCTATCTTTGTCCAGGGAGACGGGCCTTGAAGTAAATTTTCAGGCGCGCCATTGCGCTTGGCCATTGCCATCATCGCTTCCGTCAAGGCGTTTTCCTCGGCATCCATCGCCGGGCCGAATCCGCGGCGCTCCAGAGCTTCGCCGGCGAGCGCACCGACGGCGCCTGCCTTAATGGTCTGGTCCGGTTGGGCTAATCGCTCCAGAACGACTACCTTTATGCCAGGCAGGGACAATTCCATTGCCAGCATTAATCCCACCGGTCCGGCGCCGACAATAGCAACATCCGCTCGTTCGATACTCATGCAGCCGATTGTACTGTATTTATGTACCGGGTACAAAAATAATCTTGCTCTAGAATTATTTGATGTCTGATCAGCAGAGTCTACGAGAGCGCAAGAAGCGCGCCACCCGCCAGGCAATCTCCAATGTTGCTACCCGTTTATTTCTTGAACGCGGGTTCGACGAGGTCACGGTGGCCGAAATTGCAGAAGCCGCTAACGTTGCCAAGATGACCGTTTTTAACTACTTTCCTCGCAAGGAGGATCTTTTTTTCGATCGCGAGGAAGAAGGGCGAGTTCTTCTGCGGGATGCTCTTGAGAAGCGCCCTCGCAGCCAGCCGCCGGTTGCGGCATTGCGGATTCTTGTCGATCAACTCGTGGAACAGAATCACCCTTTCGCGAAATTTACGGCCGGCACGGCGCGCTTCTGGCACACAGTAACGCTGAGCCCGGCGCTATCGGCGCGGGTCCGCGAATTGCGTGATGCATTTGTAACGGATCTTGCGGAGATGCTTTCGAATACAGTTGGAAAACCAAAATCTAACCCGGAAGCCCATCTGCTGGCTTCGATGCTTTTGGCTACGTGGCAGGTCGCGTACAGTGAAGGTTTACGCCAACACCGCAGAGGGGCTGCAAACAATGCAGTACGTCTGTCCTTTGTAAATCTCATCGAACGCGGTTTCACGGGGATCACCGCCGCGTTGCGGGGAACACCGTATGTATGACCCCGAGGACCATGACTGATGAAGCCTGATGCCCTCTCGAGTGTAGATCGCAGAGACTTTTTGAAATTGGCCGGTGCCGCAACCGCGTGCAGAGTTACGCACCGGGCTTTTGCAGCACCGTCTGAACGCTGCATACTTATTGTCGATCCAACAAATGCCGCGGCCTCGAGTGAACCGTCAAAGAGAGCCGCCGGGCAACTGCGTCACGCGCTAGCCGCGAAGGGCGTGACCTGCGAAATAGCCTCGTCCTCCGATGCTGCTGCCAGAGCCTCGCTGTGCATCGTCGTCGCCGGTCCCGAGTCGCAGCTCGCTCGCGGTTTTCCCAAAGGCGCGGCGCTCACCGCGGCAGAAAGTCTGCGACTTTCCTCCGGAAAGATAGGCCGTACGCCCGCACTTCTGTTGTCCGGAGGAGACGTGCGAGGTTATGTCTATGGATTGCTCGAACTCGCGGACCGCGTCCGTTACGGCTCGAATCCCGTAGAAGCTCTGCGCCTCACAGAAGTGGTGGAGGAGAAGCCGGCGAACGATGTGCGCTCCGTCAGCCGCTACTTCTGTTCCGAACTCGAAGATAAACCCTGGTATTACGATGAAGCCTTCTGGTCCGGATATCTCGATGCGATCGCTGCAAATCGGTTCAATCGCTTTACGATGGCCTATGGCCTGGAGTATGACTTCCCGAGGGGAGTAACGGACGACTATCTTCATTTCCCTTACCCTTACCTCGTGGACGTGCCGGGATATCCCGGCGTTCGCGTCATGCAGCTCGCCTCGCCGGATGGCACCCGGCTGCCTGCGCCGCTGCCCGTCAGCAAAGCAGAGCGCGAGCGCAATTTCCAAATGCTCCGCTTCATCGCTGCGGAAACCGGAGCCCGCGGTTTGCATTTTCAGCTCGGCATTTGGACTCACGCTTACCAATGGACCGATAGTCCGAATGCCTACCACCAGATCGAAGGACTTACGCCAGAAACGCATGCCGCCTACTGTCGCGATGCTCTCGCTGTCATTCTGAAAGAATGTCCGGAAATTCAGGGACTCACCCTGCGTGTACACGGCGAAAGCGGCATCCCTGAGGGAAGTTATCCCTTCTGGAAGACCCTTTTCGAAGCAATCTCAGGCGCCGGTCGAGAGATAGAGATCGATATGCACGCCAAGGGTGTGAATCAAACGATGATTGACATCGCCACTGCTACAGGAATGCCGGTGAAGCTGGGCGCCAAGTATTCTGCAGAACATCAGAGCCTCGGTTATCAGCAGGCCGACATCCGGGCCCTTGAAATTCCGCACGCCAATCTGACGAAGACTGAGTCGGCGATATTCAGCCTCAGCAGCGGGTCGAGACTCTTTACCCGTTACGGCTACGGAGACTTTCTGCACCAGGGCGCCCAGTATCGCCTTCTCTTTCGCTCATGGCCCGGAACCCAGCGCCACCTTCTTTCCGTTGATCCGGAGATGGCAGCCGCCTATGCGCGCTCAGCCAGCTTCTGCGGCGCTGCGGGCCTCGACCTGATGGAGCCACTGACCTTTAAAGGCCGGGAGGGTTCGGGAGTTGCCGGGGGCCGCTGTGCGTATGCCGACGCGTCGCTCGACCCAAAAGCCGACTGGCAAAAGTATGAGTATTATTATCGCGTCTGGGGTCGCAAACTTTATGATCCTGATGCCGATGTTGAGGCGTGGCGCAGGTACCTTCGCTCCGGCTTCGGAGGGGGCGCCATCGCCATCGAATCCTCGCTGGCCAACGCCAGCCGCATCCTGCCTCTGCTTACTTCGGCTCATCTGGATTCGGCGAGCAATCACGACCTCTGGTACGAAATGCCAACCAACATGCCGATCGTGCAGGGCAGCGAACCTTCACCGTACGGCGACACACCTACCCCCAAAATCTTCGCAACGGTAAGTCCGCTGGACCCTCAGATGTTCTCAACGGTCGTCGAGTACACAGGGGCTTTGCTCGCGGATCAACCCGGCGTGAAGTACTCGCCCGTTGAGGTGGCACAATGGATCGAGGATTGCACAGCGGCATCGCGTGCGGCTCTGGACGAAGCACTCCGCGCAAGCCGCTCGCGCACTTCGCCTGAGTTCCGGCGCATCGAAGAGGATGTCCTTATCCAGATTGGGCTGGGAACCTTTTTTGCGCACAAGCTGCGCAGCGCGGTGCTGTTTGAGATCTGGCAGCAGACCGGCGATGCTGAGGCGGCCGCACTCGCAACCATGCAGTATCAGACGGCAAGAGATGCATGGGCAGCGATGGCCGCGCGCGCGGCTCGCGTCTATCGATCGAACGTTTCCTATGGTGGCGTGCCCAAGCGACGCGGTCACTGGAGCGACCGTCTGGCCGGCATCGATACCGATCTGGCAGCGATGCGCGCCAAAGTACAGGGGTCTTCCGCCGATGCGCCCGCGGGCCAGAACACCGCGAAGGCCATGCGCGCTGCCACCAACCGCTCGAGCCGGCCCGACGCACATTGTACCCACACACCGCCGGATCTCTTTGAGGCGGGACAACCTCTTTCCTTGTCTCTGGGTATCGCGCCGCCCACCGGGGGAGTGAGCAGCGTCAGCCTCTGCTACCGGCATGTCAATCAGGCGGAACGCTGGAAATCCACCGCCATGAGCGGCCACGACGGCCATTTTTCGGGAGCGATTCCGGCGGAGTATACCGCTTCCGAATACCCGTTGCAGTATTACTTCGAGCTGAAGGACGAAGGCTCCGCGTGGTTATACCCCGGCTTTAACGAGACGCTCTCTAACCAACCCTACGTTGCGGTGTATAAGCGGATGACCTAGCTGCCACCTCGGCGGATCGCCCCTGTTCCCATCAAAACCAGCCCCCGGACGGCACGAGGCCATTGAGGCGCAGATACGTGACGAGATTGCCGTAGTGCAAGGCGTCATGATTTGCGACTTGCGTCAAGACGAACATCTTGTTCGTCTTCGCGCCCCAGAAGTCCGCCGGGTCATTGAGGTGCGCATCGGTGAACCCTGAGTACACGCCGTCGCAGTAATCGAACGCGCCTTTGAGATGGGCCATGATCTCGGTCTTCGAACCCTTCGCGGTAGCTGGGGCGGGGGTCGCTTCACCCTTGACGTTTGAACACAATATGTAGGATATATCCGCCACATGAGTCAGGATCTCGGCAAACGAGCGAACGTCCTTGGCCGGCCGGTAGCTGTACTTGGACTCTGGCATTTCGTCCGCCGACTTCATGATCTTGTCCTGCATATTGCTGCGAAAAATGGAAATCGTCGTCGTCAACGGATTCGGCGCCGCGATCGGATTGGGCATGCCTTGTTGGGCGTTGGCCAAGGACGCCGAGACGAAAACAGCTACTATGCCAACAGGAACCACGACGCGAGCAATAGGTCGGAACATTAAGAATCCTCCAACATCTCCGCGTACGCCGAAAAGGGCTTTTGAGACTCACAGGTCTCCTTTGACCGGTCTCCGCACGAGGTGCGATCTGCCTGGAACTGTGCACGTAGCCAGCCAAAATGCTCTCACTTCAACTCACTGATTCGTAAGTAAGTTCAGTTCCAGGGTGGCGATCGGAAACGCGCTCTTTGTCCGGGATCGCAACTCGCTGGCCAAAAACGAACAGCCGATGCGATCATTTGCCATTCAAAGTAGCCCGGATGCAACCAAGCTGGATGTTCACACTGTTTGTGAGTGTGATGGATGCAGGCTCATCAAGCGGAACCATCAGGAGCCGAGCGCCGCCAACGTGACCGTGTCCCAGCGTGCATCTGCCACCACTTCCACGTTGGCCGCCCTGGAATAGACCGTCCGCACCACGTCGACCGGCACTGCGTTGCCGGCTGCGTCCACCACGCCACCCAGAACGACGCGCTTCGGGCCGGGCAAGTCTGTTAAGTCGGTGTGGTGAAGGATGCCCGGCACGAAATTGGCGAACGGATGAGTGTAGTTTTCTGTCTCCACAATGTTGCGGTAAGACAATAGTCCCCCTGAGAGATACAGAGCCGCGAAATTGGAATCGAGTGCGGCGGCGAACTGCGCCGGCACTGTCCACTCACCTCGCGCGGCCACAATGAGAGGAAGACCTGCGACACCGTCGTGATGGCGTAGCGCCTGCAAAACAGCCAGGATATCCGTCACACGCTGTCCGAGCAGCGGCTTTCCCAGGATCAACGATGCCCACGCCCAGGATTCTTCATCGTCGTGCTCCTCCGCCCAGACCGCAGCGCCACGCCCCAACTCAGGCTTCAGGTCTCCTACGCCGCGCAGATCAGGAATGCACACGATATGGCCTTTCGTTGCCAGCGTCTGGTATAGGCTATCCTCCTGCCAGCGGTGATCGTAGTTGCGTCCGGCCGGCTCTAACAGCAACAGCACGGATTTCGCAGGGACTCTGGTCGGTCGAATCAGCCAGGCCGGCAACCAGACCTGTGCTGCCGATGGAATTTCCAGAGCCTCGATCTCGCAGCCATCAGACGGTACCCGCTTCAGAACGCGAGCCGCCAAATCCCGAGGCGGCATCTCCGCTCCGAGAAGCGTCTTCAGGGATTCCGGCGACTGGGTCTCAAAAGTCTTAGGCATTGCGGCCAGCGTCAGGGAGAAGGGAGTCGCAGCACCCGAGTGCGCGCGGGTCACGCTTCCAGAGGCGGACACCCACAGAGTTGCGTCCTCTTCCACCACAGTCTTTGGTTCCACCTCGACGCGACCGGTCTCGCCCTTGAACCAGCGACCGAACCAGCTGTACACCTGCAATCGCGTGTCGTAAGACAGCCCGTGTGGAAGCGGGGTCCCACCCCAGGCGATCTGATCCTCCTTGCCGAGCACGGCGTAAACCGTCCGCAGCTTTTGAAATTCTTCCCAACCGCTGGAAATGTAGCGTGGCGAATAGGTGCCGAAAAAGTCCTTGTCGCTTACGCTCACCAACAGCGGCTTTGGGGCCAACGGATACAGCAGGTCCCAGCGATCGAAGCCAAGGGGCCCTGAGCCTACAAAGTTCTGCTCGGCGTCATCGGTGGAGCCCGGCGCGTCAAAATTCGCACACGCAAGGTTTTCGGTAATGCCACTGCACACCACCGCCGCGGCGATGCGGTCATCGATAGCGGCGAGAAACATGGTCGTAGTCCCCCCACCGGATTGGCCGGTGGCTCCAATGCGTGTTGCATCCACCAGCGGATGCGAGGCCAGCACGTCCAGACTTCGCACCGCATCCCACGCATGCATTCGCGTGGCGCTATCGCCCACTAGCAGCATCGGCCGGCCCGCATACGAGTGCTCGTCGTCCTGGTGAGCCAGCCGGGTTTTTATTCCGGAGGCATCCGGATAATAGATCCGCTCCCCCTGTCCCATCGGATCAAAGCCCAGGACCAGATAGCCCGATTGCGCCAGTCCCTGGCAGCACCGCTGATAAGTGGCGCCGGCTTTGCCGTTCGCCGTGTGCCCCATCTGAAACAGAATGCCCGGGAACGGCGGCTTGAATGACTTGGGAATGTAGAGATTCGCCGAAACGTACAAATTCGGCTGGCTTTCGTAGAGCAGTTTCTCCACGCGATAGTGTTCCCGCTCAAACCCTCCGACGGAGCGAAGGTTGAGCGGCGTCCGCTCCGGCGCTCCTCCCACCAGCTTCCAGAATGTCTCTCGAGACCACTGTTGATACCGGCGCACGGCCGCCGGTGTTGCTAGCGCGACGATCTTCTGGTTGCGGGCCTCATAGGCACGCGCGGCAAGCTCATCCAGAAAATCCGGCAGGCAGCGGGAGTAGTCGCGATAGGCGAGGCCAGGGTAGGACGCCGCCGCCGCTGTCCGCTTCCCATCGGGCGGTGAAGGTGCGGATAGCGCCGCGAACAATTGGTCATGGGTAGCAAGCGGTGGAACCACAGATAAGGCGGCGATCATCTGGCGGCGTGTCATCGTCATTATTCGTCCAGCTCCAGGTGTTATTGTTCTTCTTGCAGGGCCATGAGCGCGACATCTTGATACACACTCGCCGGCAATAATTTCACAGCAGACTACTGATCCGCCCTGTGAAGACGGACGCAAAATCCGGTGGGGTTAGTAGAGACCGGTCAACTCGGCCGCGGAATCCGTGTCCAGATAAATCGTGACGTCCGGATGTGTGCGCAGAAGAGTTGATGGACAATTCGTTGAGATAGCTTCCTGCAGAGTGCGCCGCACCGCTTTCGCCTTACGAGCACCAGGGACCGAAACTATCAATTTCGGAACTCGGAACAACGTTGGAATAGTGAGGGTGAGCGCCTGCTTCGGCACCTCTTCCACTGTCTTGAACCAACCCTCCGACACCTGTTGTTGGCGGCACTTATCATCAAGTGTAACCACCTTGATTGCGAGAGGATCGTCGAAATCGGCCTCGGCGGGATCGTTAAATGCCAGGTGTCCATTTTCGCCGATGCCCAGTAGGCAGAGTTGCGGCTTGGCCAGGCTCAGCTGGCGCATATATTCCAGGCTAACCGCCTCTACATCCTTGACGTTTGCCTGCATCTCGAAGAATTCCCGCATGGCTACACGCTGCGTCAGCTTTTCACGCAAGTAGCGGCGAAACGACGCTGGATGATTCTCGTCGAGCCCAAGATATTCATCCATGTGGAATCCCCGCACCTGGTTCCACGGCAGCCCAGGAGTCGAGGTCAGGGTCGCGAGGGTGTCAAATTGTGATGCGCCCGTGGCGAAGATGACTCCAATGCCTAAGCCGAGTTGGCCCAGCCGGCGGAGCTCTTCGGCAGCTGCGTTGGCGGCTGCGGTGCCCAGTTCCTTTTTGCTGGGATGGATCTCCAATTTCATGGTTCCCGATGTGAAGCGAATCACATTGTCTGTTGGCGCTTTCATAATTCCTTTCTTGTAACGGCCCTCTTTGGAGGGGACTGGCCGGGAGCGAACCTGAAGGGCACACTCCTCCAAAGTGGAAGATCGAATGTCAGCGACGATTATCCTTGAATTTGCTCAGTGGTCAAGAAAGTCTCCAGCAGATTATCTGCTAATTTCACAAAATTGAGAAATTTTTCTTGACGCGGGGAATTTTGCCTTTTACCTTGAAGCGATCCGGGTCCTCTAAAAACTCCTTTTGTACGAAGGGCGGAAATGGCAACAGCCTGTAAAAGAATCGTCGTGGAACACCAAGTTGGCAACAGTTCGGGATTCAAGGTTCTACTTTCCTTCTTGCTCTGCCTGGTAGCCACGGTGTGGAGCCCTTCTGCGGTCGCCCAGTTTACGACTGCGCGGCTGGGCGGCATCGTCACGGATAAAGCAGGGGCAGCGGTTGCCGGCGCAACGCTGAGGATCGAACAGGTTACTACTGGATACACGCAGACTGGAAAGGCTGGACCCGATGGCGCCTATTTGTTCCCTAGTCTGCCGGTTGGAAGTTATCGATTGACCGTTCAAATGGACGGCTTTACCACGTATGTACAAAGCGGCATCGATTTAACCGTCGGACAGACAGCTACCCAGAACATTACCTTGCAAGTGGGTGCGGTGGCCCAAGAGGTAACAGTGCAGGGGAATTCTTCCCTGGTGACGACACAGTCTGCATCGGTTAGCCAGCTCATCAGCCAGGAGAGCATGATTGCTCTGCCGCTGAATGGACGCGAAGCGCAACAGCTCGTTTTCCTGACCCCCGGTACAGTCAATGTGACGTCACAATATTCTGCGGAAGGCGGCGTTTTCCCTGGCGAGCAATACGCGAAAATAAATGGCGGGGGCGCCAACGGCGTTTATTATTTGCTCGACGGTGTGGACTACAACGATACCTACATTAACGCGAACCTTCCCTTTCCTAACCCGGACGCACTGCAGGAATTCAACATACAAACTGACAATATGAGCGCCGCGTTTGGGAACGCGACCGGCGGCGTAGTGAATATCGTAACCAAGTCCGGCACGAATCGAATTCATGGCGACGCATTTGAATTTCTGCGTAACTATGCAATGGATGCACGAAACTACTTTGCCACCTCTCCCGATCCGCTGAAGCAAAACCAGTTTGGCGGAACCATTGGCGGCCCTATTCTCAAGGACAAGTTGTTTTATTTCGGCGCCTATCAGGGGACGCGTACAAATACGGCCGCAAACGGGCAAATTTCCTTTGTACCCACCGCTGCCGAACGCCAGGGTAACTTTGCCGACCTCCTGCCGGCGGGCACGCAATTAGTAAATCCCGCCACGGGTGCACCATTTCCCAATAACCAGCTGCCGAGTCTAAACCCCGTAGCGCAATATCTCCTGCAATACATTCCTCTTCCAAACGGGCCGGGCCGTCAGCTTAGCTACAATGGCGTTCCAACGATAGCGAACACCAACGAATATCTGGCCAAAGTGGATTACATCCTTGGGAAGCACCATCTGAGTGGCCATTACTTTCAGATGAATTACGATATTCCTCTCGTCACCCCGCTCAAGTCCAATCTCCTTCAGGCAAATACAGAAAGTCCGCAAAGCATTACCTTGAAACACGTCAGTGTGGTTGACATCTACCCGATTTCCTCCAATTCCCTGCTCAATAGCTACTTCGGCTATACCAGCCAAAATGGCGACACGCTTTCTGCTGAGCCTTTCACCATTGCGGACGCCGGCTCACTAATCGCGCAGCCGGTGCAGGTTTCAGGCGCTAAAGTCATGAGTGTGAGCGTAGGCGGCAACTTTACGATAGGAAAACAGCATAGTACCGGCGTTTGGGACCGTGGTGACCAATCTTTTCGGGAAGTCGTCACGCTTGTCAGAAATTCCCATGAAATAGAATTCGGGGGCGAGTTTTTGCGCATTCGAGCTCCGATGTCCAATACCTATCAGGCGGCCGGGATCTTCTCTTTCAATAACACTCTTTCCGGAGACAATGTCGCAGATTTCATGTTGGGGGATGTGTCAGGCTTTACCCAAGCAGGTGGCCTATACCTTAATTTTACGGGTTACAACTGGAATACCTTTGTCCAGGACACCTGGCACGTGAGTCCAGGACTTACCCTTACCGCTGGTCTACGTTGGGACCCGTTCCTTCCTTATACAGACAGTCAGGGACGAGTTGCATGTTTCGTACCGGGAGCGCAATCTCAGCGTTATCCAAACTCTCCACAAGACTTGATTTTTGGGGGAAGCAACCATGACGCCGGATGTCCTCAATCGTCGATCTATAACAATTTGGGGAATCTTGGCCCACGTATCGGATTTTCGTCCCGGCTGACAGCGGATGGAAATACCAGCGTTCGCGGCGGAGCAGGTTTCTATTACGAAAGACCTAACACCGTATCCTTTGAAGATATCGTTGGAGTTCCCCCATTCGCTCCGATCGTGGGTCTTTCAGCCGTGAACTTTACTGATCCCTATGGGAGCGCAGGTGTGGCGAATCCCTTCCCGCAACAATTTGGCCCCAGGAATCCGGGACCGGATGCGACCTTCCCCCAGGATATTTCGTTTACTCAAATCTTCGACCGGCATTTTCGCCTTCCGCAGGTATTTACCTGGAACCTCACTTTGGAACGCGGACTTGGATCGGACTGGCTGATTCGTGCCGCCTATATGGGAAACAAAGGAACTCACCTGGGCGGTACAGGAGATCAGGAGTCTGGGCTGCTGCAAATAAACCCAGCCATCTACGTTCCCGGACAATCGACAGAAGATAACACGCAGCAACGACGGATTTATCCACAGTTCGGATTTATAGATTCAATCAATTCGGGTGTGAACAGCAGTTATGACGCAGTCCAGCTAGGCCTTCAGAAGCGTTTCTCTCGAGGATTCGCTTTTCTGACCAATTTCACCTGGGCGCGGGCACTTGATAGTTTTGGTCCGAACGGATCACCGGGAGGGAATGGTACCAATACGTGCACCTGCGGGCGCTATTTTGACTACGGCCCCAGCGACGGCGATGTGAACAAGACGTTCAGGATTTCAGGGAACTATAATTTCCCTCGCCTCCCGGTTCATAGTTTTGCGGATAAGCTGATCAATGGATGGAGCCTGAGTGGTATAACGAATTGGCAAACAGGGTTTCCATTCACGATTTTTAGCGACTACGATAATTCCTTCAGCCAGAACGGGGCAGACCGCGCGGACTTGACGGCACCGCAATTCAAAGATGCTTTGCTTAGCTCGGGGCGGTCTCACGCACAGTTGGTCAATGAATGGTTCAATACTTCGGCTTTCGGTCCGAATGCGATTGGCACGTTTGGCAATACGGGCAAGAATGTTATCCGCGGGCCTAGATATTTTGATACCGACCTGGGCTTGTTGAAGAACACCAAGATTGACGAGCGTGTGTCGCTTCAGTTCCGGGCCGAATTTTATAATTCTTTCAACAATATAAACTTTGGCACCCCTGATAGCGGCCTCACTGATAGCAGCTTTGGTCAAATCACTTCAGCCCAGGATCCTCGCATTCTGCAGATGGCCTTAAAAGCCACTTTTTAGAAGCCGTTGGCAACTAGTCCTTAAGGCTTAACAGCCGGGCCGCATTCTGGTTATAGACTTTCCGCAGGATTACATCGGGGAGATCGATCCCGGATATTTTCCAACGACCCTGAGGCGGTATCGGGGCTGGAGCGTAATCAAAGTATTCATCGTCCGTTTCCAGAAATCGGAAGTAGATTTCGTAGAGGCTGTCGTTGAAAACCTGCTGCGGATATTCGTCCCCATGGGGTGTCGCGTCGGTTCCAAAAAGGATGCGGTCCTGGTATTTTTCAAAGAACTTGCGCGCAGCTCTTGGCTGCCGCCCAAGTTCATTGAGCCTGGCTGCGATGTCAATATGCATATTGGGAAAGCGATCGAGGCTCTCTGAAACATTCTGGAGGTCTTCTGCGAAGTTTCCCACATGCAAGGCGACAAACGTCGTCTTTGGATGGCGGGCAAACACCCGGTTTCGCGCTTCGAGGATTTGCTCATTCGACGGAAATTCGGGAGACGCGAAGGACCAGTCCGGATGGTTGCTTAACTCCTCATAACGCTCATTGAAACGGTCCGTGGGTTTGAAGAATGCGAGAGGGTCCGATACGTGAATGGCAACTGGCATTTGCAAGTGTGCGCAGGTCTCCCACATCGGGTCAAAACGGGGATCATCCACGTTGACCAATTTCCCTTGTGTCGTTTGCTCGCGCAAATATAGGCCAAGCGTCTTCAAAATTTTTAGACCACTCGCCCCCGCCTGGTGCGCCTGAACGATCGCATTTGCCTGGAGCTCTGGATACTTCGAATCCTGAAAAAGGTTATACGACGGTTCGGTGAAGGTATAAAAGCGTTTGGGGAAGCTCTTGTCGTACCGGGCAACTGTATCTTGCAGACCCGCTCCAAAACCGCCCGTGAGGTTAACCAGGGCGAGAATATTCCTGCGCTCCATTACGGGCAACAGTTCGTTTGGTGGAGCCGCGATGACCCGTTCCGCTTCCACGGACACACCATTGACGGCTTTTGCGGCGTCAGTGAGATGGGTATGGAAATCGATGACCGGGTATCTTGCCCGCGGCACATGCGTTTCCTTCAGGTGGACCATGCTGACCGGCTGATACTTCGCCAAAGGGAGGGATTGAGCGCCGCCCTCGTCCTGCGCTTTGGCTGCCTGCGAATCCCTGGCAGATTCGCTACCCCATCCCTTTAGAACACCTTTGAACAACATCCCCAGGCCGGTAGTGGCCAACACACTTCGACGGCTAAACTGAGTCATTTACCTGTCCTTCGATCTTCAATTAGGTGTGTGCTGCAGCGTTCAAAAGCTCGTTGAAGCAGAGCAGGACCAACTCGTTCGAGCATTCGCCACCAGATCTGTTTCAGTTGGTTTTCTATCTGGAGATGAAGTGTAATATATGGCTGAGAATGAAAGGAAACAAAAACAAAGAGTGGCCGATCCTCTTGGACTTACATTGGGTAAGCGCATGCTGTCGAGGAGAACCTTTCTAGGAACTGGATTGGCCGCAGGTGCTTGCACCAGGCTTCTATCGCAGGGCCGGGCAGATTATAGCTTCAACTATTCACCTGCGCAGACGGACCGGCTGGATCAGGGCCCATTTGGAATTAGCCAGGACGATGGCTGGCGAACACTGTCGGTGACCACTCCGTCAAAAGCTCCGCTCAGGAACTTCGGCTTGGGTCTGGTCGGATACACCTGGGAAGAGAATGGTCCGGCACTGCGTGTGCGAAGAGGTTTGCAAACGCTGGAGCAGGCAGTAGAGCAAATGGCCAGCTTACCGTTCGTGGATGTGCTTTATATTCGATGCGACTGGAGAGATGTTCAAGCAGCCCCGGGCAAGTTGGAGCTCGGCCCGGTGTGGGAGCTGACTCGCGATGCGGCCAGGCGTCATGGCTTACGATTTGCCTTCCGCGTTCAGCTCTCGAATCCCCAGTTCGAACCGAAAGAGATTGCATTGCCGGCATTCTTGCGTTCTAAGGTTCCCATGGTGCCTATCGGCCACAGACAGGTCGATGGGCGGGAAGCCAACTTCGCAGAACCGAGGTATGACCATCCAGCCTTTCAGAGCGCCTTCCGCGAGCTGAACGATCTTTTGGCAGCGCGCTTCGATGGGGATCCCCTCCTCGAGTGGATGGATTTAATGCAGTACGGATTTTGGGGAGAGGGCCACACGAGCGATCTGCACAATCCCTTTCCGGATTACTTTACTGCCCGGCAGACGTTTATCCGCATGACGCAATATCAGCTCGACACCTGGAAGAAGACCCAATTAGCCGTAAATACCCAGCCTGACATCAGCAGTGTTGGAAACGCTGAAGTGCTGGACCTGGCGATACGTTCAGGCTGCTGGTTACGGTCCGATAGCATCATCGACGAGGAGCCTATCCAGATTGACCAATTGGGTAATCGGCCGCCCTGGTTAGCTGCGGTCATGGAAGATGGCGCCCACCGGGACTACGACATCAAAACAATTCCAGTTGATAGCGCGGGTGTCAATCTGCGTGAAAACGCGATGCTGCATGTTCTTGATCTCGGTGCGAATTACTGGTCCTTATGGACGGAAGCAGAGAATCTGGAGCAATACAACTCTCGCTTTCCCGAGGGTTTTCGAGCTCTGCAGCAAAGAATGGGATATCGCATTCGACCAGCCTGGATTTGGCAACGAAAGCGCTGGGGCACAGAAGAGCTGATCGTAGGTGTGGCCAACGACGGTGTAGCGAGCATGCCTGGCGTACTTCGCCTGACACTGGAGAGTGCGGATGGCGCCGTCCGGCAGACGGGCGTTCTTGATCCAGGACAACCGTTCGCCGGCAAGATACGACAGGCTTCTCTTATCCTGCCCCCGGGACTCGGCGCTGCGGAATTCAAGTTGACGGCTTCTCTGGAGACGAGGGCCAATGTTCGCAGGCCAATCCAATGGTCCTGTGCGCAGCATCTGAACGAGGATGGTTCATTCCCTGTGCATTTGAAGGCAAGCGACGCGCCCGGATGGCTCAAAGGCGTTTGATCGCGATGCGAAAAACAAGCCCCCGGAATCAGCTGGCGGCAGAGGAATCATGCTTCCCGTCATTACCAAGCAGGCAAGCTGACGTTCGACGGCTAGCAGTTTGTCGAAACAGGACATAAGAGGCAAATCCCTGACTACGCGATAGCCGGGGCATAATGGTTAGGAGGCTGGAACAAGACTTCTATGAGCGCAGAAATCCTTCAAGAAACGGGTTTGCCAACGATTGATGAAATTAAACAGGCGCAGGAGTTGGTGTATGAGGTTATGCCGCCCACTGCGCAGTACGTTTGGCCTTTGCTGTGTGAGCGCCTGGGTGGCGAGGTGTGGGTCAAACACGAGAACCACACCCCCATCGGGGCGTTCAAAGCGCGCACAGCGGTCGTCTATACGGCACAGATCTTTCGTGATGTGCAACGTCTGCCGGGACTGGTCACGGCCACGCGCGGCAATCATGGTCAGGCGGTGGCGCTGGCGGCGAACAGGTTCGAGGTGCCGGCGCACATAGTCGTGCCCAAGGGAAACAGTGCGGAAAAGAATGCAGCGATGCGGGCGCAGGGAGCCGAGCTCGTAGAGTTCGGCGAGGACTTCCAGGAGTCCAAAGAGCATGCGCAAAGGCTTGCCCAGCAGCATGGCTGGCACTTCGTCCCTAACTATCATCGCGACATCATTAAGGGAGTCGCCACCTATTGGCTGGAGTTCTTTTCTGCCGTGGCCGATCTGCAGCTAGTTTACGTGCCCATCGGGCAGGGTTCGGGTATCTGCTCCTGCTGCGCGGTTCGCAACGGGCTAAACCTGAAGACGAAAATTGTGGGTGTTGTCGCCGAAGGCGCGCCCGCTTATGCACTCTCGTTCGAGGCAGGACGCAAGATCGCAGCTCCTGTGACCACGTTCCTTGCCGACGGCATGGCTTGCCGTGTGCCCGACGATGCTGCCCTTGAAGTGATACTCGGCAACGTAGACCGCATCGTGCGCGTGACTGAGGAAGAAATTCGTATGGCCATGAGGTTCTACTTTACCGATACGCACAACGTGGTGGAGGGAGCGGGTGCGGCTGGCCTGGCCGCCGCGCTGAAAGAGAGGCAGCTTATCCGGGGGAAGCGCATAGGCCTGGTAGCGACTGGTGGCAACGTCGACCACGATGTTTTTGCCCGGGTTCTCCAGGATTGAGAGAATCTTCATTGGCGGGTGGCATCAAGATCGTGGCCATCGATAACGCTCATAGAAGGGTCGAACGCGACAGTGGACGGCAGTAACCACATCTCCAGACTCCAGCAACATTGCAGGAATGTCGACAGAAATGCAAGTAACTTCTTCTCGCATGCTTTGGCGGCGGCTACACCTTAACGGGGGATCTTGGCGAATATGATCGATCCACAGAATCGAGTTGTACGGTATTGTGTCGAAGGCATGGAGAGAGAGCAGGAGGGCCGGCACGAGGAGGCATTGCGGCTCTTCATGCTTGCATGGGATCAGAGTAAGGATGCATTTGACAGAACGATTGCTGCTCACTATGTCGCGAGGCATCAGACCACGTCTGAAAGGGCACTTCACTGGAATCAGGAATCGCTAATAAATGCCGATGCAGTCGGGGACGACCGCGTCCAGGGATTTTATCCCTCACTGTATTTGAATATGGGAAAGTCTCATGAGGATCTCGGCAGCCTGAAAGATGCCAAAAGATTCTATGCTTTGGCCGCAGATCTAATGGGCCGTCTCCCCGCAAGCCCTTATGCAGATATTGTTCGACGCGGTGTTATGAATGGCATGCAACGAGTATCGAACTGCTCAGAAAATGAATCGTAGGTTCGGCCGCCTAATTTGAGCGCCAGATCACGTTACCGCCACGGATCGTATATTTGACCTTGGTGAACGCTGCCGGGTGCCCCGACGCCGGGTCTTCCGACAGAATCGTCAGATCACCGCGCATTCCTGGCATCACCTTGCCTTCGCGCTGCGAGAGATGAAACAGCTCCGCCGGCGCCGTCGTCAGCATTGCCAGCACCTCGCGAAAGCCAAACCCAGCCTGCTTCAGCTGACGAAATTCCTCGCTCTGGTCGTAATCCGGGAGAAATCCGGTGTCGGTACCGTAAACCAGCCTTCCCCCAAGCTGGTGAAACCGGTAATCGAGCCGGCGAATGTTCGCGATATCATCGTCGCGCGAGAACAGTTTGAGTGTCGGGATGATCGTCATGTGCTGCGCAATCATGCGCCGCAGCATCGCCTCATCGATTCCACTTGTAACCTCCGGCGTATGCGCCAGGACGTCTACACCGGCATCGATTGCCACTTTCGTCCCCTCAAGGTTTGAGGAATGCGAAAAGACCAGCTGCCCGTGTCGATGTGCCTCATCGACCGCTGCACGCGCGATCGCCACTTGCATCGGAGTGATGTGACCTGGACTCACAATCGAACCGGTGAAGAGCTTTACGATGTCGCATCCGGCCGCTCGATTTTTATCGACGATTTTCACTGCGTCTGCAGCCGTCTCAGGCTGCCCCAGCTTTGCCTTCAATTCTGCGGGAAGCTCGTCTAAGTAGTACGGCAACGCATGCGCGGGAAAGATAGGGATGCCCGCGGTAAATATACGCGGTCCCAGCACTTCGCCGCTGTCCACGCGCCGCCGCAGTGCAATCGTATTCTCTCCGTCCGAGGCGGTATCTACCACTGTCGTAAAGCCCGAGTGGGTGAGCATCTCGCTCATCTGGCGTGCCAATTTATCAGCGGCCTGATTCGCGGCTTCGTTCCACTTCGGCTCCATGAAATGCACATGCGCATTCCAGAACCCGGCCAGCACAACGCAGTCTTGGCAGGAAATCGTCTCGATGTCCCTGGGGATGCGCAGATGCTCCCCGACCCCCGCGATCACTCCATGACGGATCACAACCGTCACGTTCCTACGCGCCGGTGCGTCTGGCGCAGAGTAGACAGTGGCGCGCGTTATCGCTAGATCCTGTGCTCGACCAATCGTTCCCGGACCAAGCAGGAATACAGCAAGGACAATAGCCCTGATACATAAAGTGCTGATGCCATTCACTGAGCACTCACAACGCTGCGTAAATCCGAAACGCCAGATAAACGGCGATCACCATACTGACGCAAATAGTCAAAAGGGCGGCAATGAAAGGACCACCTTGGACAAAATGTGTTGTCATCCCGGAAGTGAAGGTAAAGCCGCTCCTCGCCGGGTAAAAATACAAGACAGCGATCGAAAGTAGTGCCGCTACGATGTTTACCCCGATGCACCCTATCAACTGTGAACGCATCACCTGCTCCTCTCTTCGTCAGTTAAATTTACGGCACATGACGCAAGCTGAGCAATTTCGATTTGCATAGTGGTCAGTCTACTCTTGCTGCATGGGTGCGGCCGTTCCGTCGGACCACTTTGCAACTTCGACTGTTTTCGGGTCTGGACCCCCAAACCTGTCGCCGTATTTTGCCCGCGATTAAAGGCGAAGGGTACCACGATGGTTCAAGTCATCCACCACGTTGGATTTCTGATGCGTTTCGTCGAGCGTGTGCCGAATCAGGGCCAAGAATTCATTGGTCTGAACCGGCTTTTGCAAGAAGGCTCTACCGCCAGCATCGAGTACGCGTTGTTCGTTTGCTCTCCGGTCACGCCCGGACAAGACAATTACCGGGATGGACGAGAGATCGAGGGTTGTTTTCAATGTATCCAGGACAACGAACCCATCCCCGGACGGTAAGCCAAGGTCCAGGACGATCAAGTCCGGCGTATGTTTGCGTGCTTCCGAAATTGCTCCCACTCCGTCCTCTGCACAATGAACATCATAGCCACTCGCCTCGAGACGTATTTGGAGGGTCTGCCGCATGTCGGGATCGTCATCGACGACCAGAATGTCCTCTTGACTCACTTTGGCACCTACCTTGTAATCAGGAAACTATGGGAGAGCATAAAGAGCTTGCCCTCTTAGTTTTCGACACACTCCAGGCGTATTTCATAGCAGGAAAGTTGTATCTCGATCAGCCCGTGCTCAACGGGTGAAGTCTCCATGATCGGTTTCATCCACATTCTTCGTTTCGCATCGATCCGGAGATAGACCTTATTAGACAAGTGACAATTGCGCCTTATACTCTGATCGGGGCGATCAAGAGCTTTAAGCATCGGTACGGGCCAATTGGCGCATCATTTTTCGCTTCGAATCCGGTGATGCTTTTGACGTTGAACTGATCGATTACCACTAGGAAGAAGTACCATGCCCATGAAAAACCCTGTTCATCCCGGACTTATCGTTCGGCATGATTGTCTTGAGCCTTTGGCGCTCTCGGTCACCGAGGGAGCCAAGGTGCTTGGCGTTACCCGCCAAGCCCTCAACAACGTCGTGAATGGAAAGTCCGGTATCAGCCCGGAGATGGCCATACGGTTATCGAAGGCCTTCGGCAGTACGCCCGAGACGTGGCTGCAGATGCAACTTGCCTACGATCTCGCTGCCGCACGTAAGAACGAAGCCAAGATCAAGGTTCGCCGTCAGCACGTCGAGGAACTGCACATATCCTGACCTCAACCCATAGCCTCGCTGCGGCGGAGATCAGGGCTGGGGAAATGCGTCGGATGCGGCCTGTTGGAAGGACTGGCGAAGCTTGCCGGCGTCGCCGTTAACGCCCGGGTGCTGCACCATGAGGATGTAAGCCAGCCCGCGGACCGGGTCAATCCACGCCTGGGTGCCCCAGGCACCTCCATGACCGAAGGTGCCCGGTGAAAGCATCTCCGCCACTCCAGGGTGCGGGGCCTTGAGGATGGCCACACCGATTCCCCAACCATAGTTCATCCCCCGGTTTCCATACTCGTCGGTTTGCAGGAAGCCGGTCTTGAGTTCGCCTGTGTGCACGGTGGTGAGCTGTTGAAAGGCGCCCGCGCTCAGATAATGCTTGCCTCGAAAGGTACCGCCGTTCAACAGCATCTGACAGAAGCGCGCATAGTCCGGGCCAGTGGAGAAAAGCCCCGCATTGCCGAAAGGCGGTTGCCCCTGGTTTCCGTAGCCAGCGTAGGGAGCGGCGGTCAGAGTACGGGTCTGCATATTTTTTATATACGGGGTTGCCAGGTGAAAGCGTTGCTTCTTGTTGGGGTAGAAGGTGGTGTGCTTCATGCCCAAAGGTTTGAGAAGATGCTTGCTGACAAACTCGTCGAACGAAACTCCACTCGACACTTCGACGATACGCGCCGCTACGTTTATGCCAGACTGCGTGTATCGCCAGCGCTCGCCGGGTTCGTACAGCATGGGCGATGCAAGATAGATAGGGATCAGATCGCGCAGAGTGGGGGCACGCTTGATGGCGGCGCCATCACCTTCGCCCAGCCCCGAAGTATGGGTGAGGATCTGCTCGATGGTGATGTGCGCAGGCCGGCCCGCGGGTGTCTTGAGGGCGGCGAACTCGGGGATGAACTTTTCGACGGGATCACTTAGTTTCAGTTTTCCCTCGTCCTGCAGCATGAGAATCGAAACCGCGGTGAATGGTTTGGTCATGGAGGCTACCCAGAAAAGGGTATCGGGCTCCATGGGCTTTTTCTTCGCGATGTCCGCCCAGCCAATGGTATCGACAGCGAGAAACTTTTCCTTCGTAGCAACCACTGTCACTGCACCGGAGATATCCTGTGCGTCGATAAACTTCTCTATCGCAGCGCGAATGGCCGGGTTCTCTGGTTCGGCGGCAAGAGCTAACCCAGGCAAGAATGCGCAGGCGAGGAATATCGCTGCAAGGATGAATCGTGGCTGGCTCACACCGGCTCCCCAGGAGAAAGCATGGCTGATTCTAGTCCTGGCATTGAAATGTGGCGCCAAGCCTCAGCGAAATTTCAGTCAGGTGAGCTTGCGGAGAGATATTCTGTCGGGCCCGGGAAAATCCGGTGGTATTGGAATGGTGACAGCTCCTGTAGCAGCCCATTGGACACCTCGCGACAACAGTGTTTGAAAGCCCACACAATCAAGATTAGGACTTGGTTCGCCTGCCCAGGTATGACCGAGCATGGTGGTGTAGACACGCCCTCTTCCGTAGCGCCGGACCCAATCCATCGGCTCATTCTGGTTCGAGACCGGGGAGTGGGCATAAGTGAGAATGGTCAGGCCTTCCGCAGGACCATGTTGACCGTGCGTCAGCTGCTCAGAAGGGTGCAACCAAACCTTCGGCATCCCCGCTGTGATGGGATGGTGGGTGTCGCGGACGTGGATTTGAAAATCCAGCCGCTTGGGATGACCGGGCTCTAACCCTGTTCCCTGGGGAATGATTACGATTTTGTCATCATCCGATACCGCCAGGCCGGGTCCAAATGATTTCGTGCGCCACCCCAGGCCGATCATGTCGTTGTATTGCTTCCAGTTGAGAAAGGCGTTGTTGGCCGCATGATAGACGACAAGGCCGCCCCCACGATGGACGAACTTTTCCAAAGACTGTTGCACGCCAATCGGCCACTCGATTCCGTCTGCCTTCTCACCGCCATTGAAGTTATTGATGACCACGTCATAGCGATCGAAGTCGGGACGCCAGGAATTCCAAGTCTCCGGGGGAGCACTCCGAGGCGGGGTCGTGGATACATCGACGGAAAAGACGGCCGTAGCGGCCAGGATTTCGGCGACAGCATGGGTCGCCGCCATCCAGTCGTGGTTGTTCACCCCATCGACGATAAGGACGCGGACTTTCTTATTTTGGGATGAAACATTGCGAGGTGAAACGACCAGGAGCGCGACAGAACTTAACGCAAATTGCCTTCGGGAAATAGTCATGAGATATAAGGGTAGCTTGCTCGTCTATCTTGCCGGCTACAAAATCGGGCAACCGGAAAACTAGCGGCGGCCCTAAGTCATTCGGCGTGGAGTATAGTGATTGGATCGAGGCGCATGGCGCGCAGCGCCGGAATATAGCTGGCGGCGAGCGCGACAGTGGTAAGTACAAGGGTGACGCCAGCGAAGGTGGGCAGATCGGTGGGCGACACGCCGTAGAGCAGCCCGGTCATGAGGTGAGAGACGATGAGCGCACCGGCCACACCCAATCCGGCGCCCGCGGCGGCCAGAACGAGTCCCCGGCGCAGGACCATGTTGAGGATATTGCCTCTTTGTGCTCCCAGCGCGAGGCGAATGGCGATCTCGCGGGTTTGTTCATTCACAACATAGGAAATAGTCCCGTAGATTCCAAGTCCCGCGAGCAGCAAGGCAGTGGCCGCAAAAGACGCCACCATTTCCATCGAGAATCGCCTCACGGAAAGCGAGGTGGAGAGCACATCATCCAAGGTCTCAGCATGGAAGACGGGAAGTTGCGAATCGATGGACTGGACCTGCTCGCGCACTTGTGCGGAGATGGCGCTGGGATCGAGTTGTCCGCGAAGAAAGATGGCCAGGTCTTTGCCGGGGTGCTGGTACAAGCTCCGGTAGATCTGCGGAATTGCCGCATCCGCCAACGAT
Organism: uncultured Acidobacteriaceae bacterium; assembly: GCA_963763905.1. GTDB lineage: Bacteria > Acidobacteriota > Terriglobia > Terriglobales > Acidobacteriaceae > PALSA-350. The sequence continues at coordinate 87,534 of CAVXRU010000012.1, forward strand.
TCCGTGCGGGCATCCGCAATCACGCCGACGATCGTGGTCCAGGCTGGCTTGGCAGATCTCAACGGCTCGCGGCTATCCAAGCGCAAACGGACGCGTTTGCCAAGCGGGTCCTGGTTTGGCCAGTAGGTACGAGCCGCAGCCTGATTGATGACCGCAACCTGGGGCGTATCCTCAAGGTCGTGGTCGCTGAAAAGGCGTCCGCGCAACAGCGGCATGCCCAACAGGTGGAAGTATTCAGGCGAAACGATGGGACTATCGATCAAAGGAGCCTGATTGTCCATCGTGTCATCGCTCGTGTTGGGGCCTTCGCGGATCAATGGCAGCGGACTGGGATGGCTGTGGCCCAGGGGAAGAGCGGCCACGTCGCCGACGCCCGCTTCTTGTACTCCCGGCAGGGTTCGGCTGCGGCGAAGAATTTCGCGCAGCAAGACCGATTCCTGGGTGGCGGTTCGGTAGATATCCGCACGGGATCGTTGGGCCCCGGCAGCCAGGTTTGAATGGCCATGACGCGGTCAGGATTGAAACCGGGCTGCACCTTGAACAAGTCCCAGAAACTGCGCAGCAGAAGGCCCGCGGCGACCATGAGCACGAGCGAGAGCGCCAATTCACTGATGACCAGAATCTGGCGGGCGCGCGAACGTCCAATTGAACCAATTGATCCGCGGCCTTCCTGTCTGAGCGTACCGATCAAATCGAAGCGGCTCATGAGCCAGGCGGGGGCAAGCCCAAAGACGGTTCCGGCTGCGACGGAGACGACGAGAGCGAACACCAGCACCCCCCAGTTGATCGATATGTCGTTCATGTGCGGGAGGCTCTCCGGAATCAATCCGAGCAGGAATTTCCTGGTGAAGAAAAGAATCGCAAAACCGGCGATCCCGCCAAGCAGGAAGAGCAGCAGACTCTCGGTGAGAAACTGGCGGATGAGGCGCGTTCTTTGCGCTCCCAGAGCCTGGCGAACCGCGACCTCACGACCTCGCACACTGGCCCTGGCCAGCAGAAGATTGGCGACGTTGACGCAACTGATCAGCAGGACCAACCCTACCGCGCCGAACAGCAGAATGAGAGATTGGCGAACGCTGCCGACCACGCTTTCGCTGAGCGGACTCAGGCGCACGCTCCATGCGGCCTGTGGCGGATACTCCGCCGGATATTGCTTTTTCAGCGATTCAACCAGCGCATCGAGGTGCCCCTGCGCGGCCGCAATCGAGAGACCGGGCTTCAGGCGCGCGACCGCGCGACCCTGCAGACGTGTACCGCGCAGCGGGGGCGGAAACGGCAGACCGGCCATGCCAGCCGCCAACCACGTTTCCGTTTTCCGCTCCTCGCTGGTTGAGCCCAGATCGCGAAAACCGCGCGGCATGACGCCCACGACGTGATAAACGTCGTTGTCGAGTCGCAGAGCTTTGCCGACAATGTGCGGATCGGCTCCGAATTCTCTCCTCCACAGCTCGTCGCTGATCACGGCCTCTAAGTTGAAGCCAGGAGTCGCGTCGTGGGGATCGAATGTCCGACCCAACTGCGCGTCTACACCGAGGACCGCGAAGTAATTCGGCGTAACATGCTTGTAGCTGAGACGCTCGGGCTGTGCACTGCCGGTGAGGTTCACGTCTGCGCCGGTGCCGGAAAACGACACGGACTGGAATATCCCGGAACTCTCGAGGTCTCTCCACTCAGGGACGGAGATGCCGACGTCGTGCGCGCCTACGCCGGGAAGGTTGTCCTCAAGGCGCACCAGCTCGGCAGGGTTTGGATACGGCAAAGGGTGCAGCAGCGTGGCGTCGATCACACTATAGATCGCGGTGGTGGCTCCGATGCCCAGCGCCATTGTGGCAATCGCAATGAAAGAGAATCCAGGAGATCTCAGAAGCATGCGAACCGCATACCGCAGGTCGAAGAGCAGATTCTCGAGGAAGGGGAGGCTTTGCTCGGCGTGGTGGCCTTCCCGGATCGCTTCGGCCGAGCCAAGCTTGATTGCGGCCTGGCGCCGTGCCTCGGCGGGCGACATTCCGGCGCGCAGATTCTCCTCTGTCTGGAACGCGAGATGTTCGGCGATTTCATCCTGCAGGCGTTGGTCGGCGCTCTGCCCTGTCACGAAATTCGACAGGCGTATGAAGAGGCGTCGTAGGAATTTCATGCCAGGTCCTCCGCTTTGGCTTCGAAAAAGCGCGCGATGATCGCCGCGGTTTGCTCCCAATCGCGGGTCTCTGCCTGCAGTTGCCTACGGCCAGCCGCTGTTAGACGATAGAAGCGGGCTCGGCGGTTGTTTTCCGATGCTCCCCATTGCGAAGCGATCGAGCCTTCATGCTCCAGCTTCAGCAGCAAGGGATAAAGCGTGCCCTGATTCACCTCGAGAAGATCTCCACTGATCTGCTCGATGCGCCGGGCAATACCGTAGCCGTGTTGCGGCCCAAGGAGGTCCAATGTCTTGAGGACCATCAGGGCAAGCGTTCCTTGCAAGACGTCCGGCTTTTCCTTCATTGGGAGTCCCTTCTTTAGGTTTCCAACAGGAATAATGGCATGCTTCCTTTTGGAAAGCAAAAGGTAATTTTGAACTTTCTTTCGACGGCAAATCCAGAGGAGCTGTCGGGAAACCGTATATGCAGTATTGTATATACAGATGCTTTTGAGCTGGGACGAGCAGAAGAGCAGCAGCAACCAGCGAAAGCATGGCATCAGTTTCGATACGGCCTCGCGGGTTTTTCTCGATCCCTAGCACCTTACCCGTCAGGATCGGATTGTTGAAGGTGAGGGACGTTGGCAGACCATCGGGATGGTGAACGGCGCCCTGCTCATTTTGGTGGCCTACGCCGTGGTTGACGAGGAGGAAGAAGTCCTTCGTATTGTCTCAGCACGCAGGGTTACTCGGCAGGAGCGAATCGAATATGAAGAAGCGAGCCAATTCTAAAACAGTGGTCCACGAGTTGAAGCCTGACCAGCCGCTGACTGCCCGCCAGAAAAAGGAACTTAAGGCCCTGGCTAAGATGCCCGAAGACCAGATCGACACTTCGGACATACCCGAACTCCCTCCGGGAACATGGAAGAAGGCGGTTCGCGGCAAGTGGTATCGCCCTGTTAAACAAGCCGTATCCATTCGTTTAGACGCGGATGTGTTGGCATGGCTCAAAGCGAAGGGGGACGGTTATCAAACGAAGTTGAACGGCCTGCTCCGGAAACAGATGCTGGAGGAAATCAGCAAGTAGAAGGAGAGGCCGCCAGGGGCAGCGTGGGTCCACCACGATCCAGGGAGAGGCTCGCCCAATTTAAACAGATCGCTTCGAGACGCACCCGTGAACCGCTTAGCATTGCCTGCGGACGAGCATTTCGTGTGGGATGTGCAGTGGCAGGGGCATTAGAGGATTTGTGAGTACCCTGATACAAGGTCAAACACAGCATCCGAAACCAGCCTCTCTGCGAAATATCGCACCCGCTTGGGTCCCTTCGAGCGATTCATCAAGCCCCAACGTTCAGGCCATTCGTGGCGAGACGCTAGTGTACGAAGAGTGCACCTTGCCCAGGTTAGTTGCTCCAGAAAGCCACGGATTTCATTCCACCTTCGACTCCTTACGTGCTTCTGCAGCACACTTGTTGTCTCCCATCTCCCTCTGTTTGGAGGCATTTGTGCTACGATGCCGCAACCAAGTTCGCTCTCAGACATCATAGGATCAGGAAACTCTGAAGGACGAGGTGCTATGTTCCGCTTCCCACTCACCCGGAAACCACAAACTTCCCGGGAACCGTTCAGCGTAGAGACGCTGGCGAAGGCTTCGCGGCTGCGCGGCGCCCATGTCACCCAGGGCATTTGTCCTTACTGCGCCGTCGGCTGCGGGCAGCTCATCTTCAGCAAGGGCGGCGAACTCATCGACATTGAGGGCGATCCTGATAGTCCCATCAGCACGGGCCACCTATGCCCGAAAGGGGCCAACGCCTATCAGCTCTCCGTCAATTCGCATCGCGTCCACCATGTCCTCTACCGCGCTCCCTACTCCGATCAATGGGAGACGAAAACAATGGAGTGGGCGCTGGAGCAGATTGCCCAGCGCGTCAAGGCGACCCGCGATGCTGATTTCACGACTCGCGACGAGCAAGGCCGTTTGCTCAACTCGGTGCGCAGCATCGGCTCATTGGGCGGGGCAACGATTGACAACGAGGAGAACTACCTCATCAAAAAGCTGCTCGGCGGCGGGTTGGGAGTGGTGTCGATCGAGAACCAGGCGCGAATATGACACAGCGCCTCGGTGCCCGGTCTGGGCGCCTCGTTCGGCCGCGGCGCGGCCACAAATTATCAGCAGGACATGGCCAATAGCGATTGCATCCTGTTCATGGGATCGAACATGGCGGAGGCTCAACCTGTCGGCTTCCAATGGCCCATGGAGGCCAAGCTGAAAGGTGCGACCTTGATCCATGTCGATCCGCGCTTCACCCGCATGTCGGCCGTGTGCGACCTATACGTGGGCATCCGCTCCGGCAGCGACATTGCCTTCCTCGGCGGCCTGGTGAATTACATCTTAACGAACGACCGTTGGTTTCATGAATACGTCCTGGCCTACACCAATGCTTCGACAATCATCGACGAAGGTTTCCGGGATACCGAAGATCTGGCAGGGATGTTTAGCGGCTTCGACCAGCAGCACGACTCCTATGATTCCAAGCAGGGCCATTGGGGCTACGAAAATAACGATGACGCGCACCAGAACGGTTCGACGCAGTCGTCTCAAGCGCACGACCCTCGCGGCCACTCCACGGATGGCAGCAGGGCACCACATCCTTGGCCGCACAAAGATCCGACAAACGCACAGCGCGACCCAACCTTGCAGCACCCGCGCTGCGTTATGCAGATTCTGCGCCGGCACTTTGCCCGCTACACGCCGGAGGCCGTTTCCCAGGTGTGCGGCTGCAAGCCGGAAGAATTCCTGCGCGTCGCCGAGCTGCTCTGCACCAACTCCGGACGCGAGCGGACCACTTGCATTGCCTACGCGCTGGGCTGGACGCAGCACACCACCGGCGTGCAGATCATACGCACTGCCGGCATCCTGCAATTGTTGCTCGGCAACATGGGCCGGCCTGGCGGCGGCATCATGGCCCTACGCGGCCACTCTACCATCCAGGGCGCGACCGACATCGCGACGTTGTACGACTCACTGCCCGGCTACCTGCCGCAACCCGCGGCACACGACCCCGCGCACGAGGATTTAAGTTCTTATATCGAGAATGGAGGGATGCCCACCGGCTACTGGGCGAACTTCAGCAAATTCATTGTCAGCCTGCTCAAGGCGTGGTACGGGGACGCAGCAACGCCGGACAACGATTTCGGGTTCTCCTGGGTGCCGCGCGTGGATGGCGACTATTCGCAACTGGCCTACTTCGATCGCATGTCAAAGGGTGGGGTGAAGGGCTACTTCCTGGCCGGTCAGAACCCCGGCGGCGGCGGACCCAACGCCAATGTGCACCGTGCCGGCTTGCGCAACCTGGAGTGGCTGGTGGTGCTCGACTGGTTCGAGACGGAAAGCGCCGTCTTCTGGAAGAGCGACCCGCAGGGGCCGCCGCCCTCCGAGATCGGCACCGAGGTCTTCTTCATCCCCGCCGCAGCCGCTCAGGAGAAGGAGGGCAGCTTAACCCAGACGCAGCGGCTCATCCAATGGCACAAGAAAGCCATCGATCCGGCCGGCGATTGCGTTTCCGACGCCTGGTTTTTCTACAACCTGGGTAAGCGCCTCAAGCAGCTCTACGCCGGTTCCACCGATCCCAGGGATCAGGCGCTGCTGAACCTCACCTGGGACTACGACTTCGACGAGCAGCCGCGTCTGCCCGATGGAACGCTCAGCCGCATTCAAGGCGAACCGGACCTGGAGAAGGTCCTTATGGAGATAAACGGTCACCGGCTCGATGAAACCGACCCGCGCACCGGGCGGCCTCGTCTTGTCAGCGGCTACTCGGAGTTGAAGGACGATGGCACGACGGCATGCGGCTGCTGGGTCTACAGCGGCGTCTTCCCCGAGCCGGGCCGCAACCGTGCCGACGAACGCAAGCTCTCGGATAACCCAATCCAACCGGAATGGGGCTACGCCTGGCCGAACAATGTGCGCGTGCTGTACAACCGTGCCTCGGCCGACCCCCAGGGGCGGCCCTGGTCGGAGCGTAAGAAATTGGTCTGGTGGGACGCAGAGAAGCGGAGCTGGGTCGGACAGGACAAACCTGACTTCGAGCTCAACAAGCCACCCGACTACCAACCGCCTCCAGGCGCGACGGGCATGGCCGCCATTGCCGGGACAGCGCCCTTCATTACAAAGGCCGACGGACTGGGTTGGCTGTACTCCCCCGCTATTAAGGATGGGCCGCTTCCCACGCATTACGAGCCGGTCGAGTCGCCGTTGGGTAACCTGCTTTATCCCAAACACAATACCAACCCGACGGTGCGCTTCTTCGCAGGACCGCTGAACCAGATCGCCCATATGCCGACAGCCGAGTATCCCGTGGTGGCCACGACGTTCCGTCTCACCGAACATTACCTGAGTGGGCCGATGAGCCGCTTCAATAGCTGGCTTAACGAATTACAGCCAGAGATGTTCGCCGAGCTGAGCTACGAGCTGGCCGCCGAGCGCGGTATTGTTCACGGGGGCTGGATGACGATCCAAACGCCACGCGGTCGAATCGAGGCCCGTGCGATGGTCACCCGGCGGCTGCGGCCCTTTCCCGTCGAGGGGCGCGTGATCCACCAGATCGGCCTCCCGTTCCACTGGGCTTTCGCCGGGGAGGTCGTCGGCGGCAACGCCAACGACCTGACCGCGCTCTTGGCCGACCCGAACGTGAGCATGCACGAAAGCAAGGCGTTCACTTGCCAGGTCCAGGCCGGACGGCTCGAAGGCCAGGCTCCGCAACCGACGGTACCCACAGCGCACTGGCCGACCCTCGATCCGATTCCGGACACGCCGGCCAGCGCCCAACCAGAAGGAAGGCTCGGACATGGCAAGTAGAGAAATGGAACTGTCCGCCTTGCCCCAGACCAGCGACCCGCCGCGCGGCTGGCTGTCAGTGCAGCTAGGACGCATGATCAAGCCGTTTTTGCATGGTGAAGCGCGCGGCCCGCTGCCGGAGCTGCTGGGACGACTGATCTATCCGTTTCTGCGGGGTGAAGCGCCCAAGCCCCAAACGCCTACTGGCTTTTACACCGACACCACCGTATGCATCGGCTGCAAGGCTTGCGAGGTGGCGTGCAAGCAGTGGAACCAGCTACCCTCCGATGGCTTTGAATGGACCGGCAATAGCTATGACAATACGTCTGAGTTGTCGGCGACAACCTGGCGCCATGTGAAATTCATTGAGCAATTCTCCCACGAATCGTCAAGCAACCTTGCTTCCAGTAGTCTTATTTCTAGTCTTACTTCTAGTCTTACTTCGCTGGACCAGCTTGCTTCCCTCGACACGGTGTCCAACGAGTCGCCTCTTAACCGCTGGCTCATGATGAGCGACCATTGCAAGCATTGCCTGGCGGCCCCTTGCCATCAGGCTTGCCCGACCGGCGCCATTATTCAAAATGAGTTCCAGAACGTTTATATACAGGCTGACATCTGCAACGGTTGCTCGTGCTGCATAGCGGCCTGCCCTTTCGGCGTCATCACTCGCAGCGAAATGGGCGGTCATTCGCACAAATGCACGCTCTGCTATGACCGCCAACGCGACGGTCTGGAGCCGGCCTGCGCTAAGGCATGTCCCACCCAGTCCATCCACTTCGGCCCGGTTGACGAGCTTCGCGAGCAGGCCCGCAAACGTGTGGAGCAACTTCACGAGCGCGGCGTCCCGCAGGCGTACCTTTATGGCGACGTCCCGAGTGAGACCTATTCCGAAATGCATTCCTTCTATCTGTTGGTCGATCGCCCTTCCGTTTATGGGCTGCCGGATGCTCCATTCAATCCGTGGCTGCACATGATGGGAGATTACGTTCGTTCCGTCGCGGGCGGCTTGGCCGCTATTGCCGTACTCCTCGTGGTCGTGTTTCTTTTGAAGCCCTGAATGCACACAGACTCCAGACCGCAGCACGCTCTCACCACTCCCTCGCCGGAACCAGGGGGCCAGAGCGGCTATGCGAACATGACAGTGACCAAGGTGCCGGGGTGGCACGGCATCATCGCCTGGGACGCTTTGCTCAACGGCTTGGCGACCGGACTGTTCCTCGCCGCCGCCGTCAGCGAGTTGGCAGCGCCCGGGGTCTTCATGCGGGTGGCGAAAGTGGCTTATCCGCTCGCTTTCGTGCTTTTGATCGTTGACCTCGGATTGCTCGTGTTGGATCTGGGCGATCCGTTGCGTTTCCATCACATGCTGAGGGTTTTCAAGCCCAGCTCGCCCATGTCGCTAGGGACGTGGTCTTTGACGATCTTTTCGCTACCGCTAACCGCTGCAGCAGCGTTCAGCCTGCTGGCCGAAGTGGGGTGGGACTGCGAGTGGGCTCGCATAACCGCGGTGGTGGTGGGACTGCTGCCTGGCTTCGCCTCTGCGGCCTACAAGGGTGTCTTGCTCAGTACGAACGCGCAACCAGGTTGGAAAGACGCGCGCTGGCTGGGAGGTTATCTCACCAATTCGGCCCTGGTGATGGGCTGCGCCGAGCTGCTCGTCCTGTCGGCCCTGATCGGGCAGACGCAGGCGGCCGCCATCCTCCGCACCGCCTTTATTGTGCTGCTCGTGCTCAATGTGATTCCGTTAAGTTTGTTGTTTGCGAACCTGCGGCCGGCCCATGCGCTGCTCTATACCCGCGAGCAACAATGGCGCGTTGGCGTGCTCATCGCTGCCGGTACGCTGGTCCCTTTGGGATTGATGATTCTCAAGGGCGACCTGGTGTTCATACTGGCCGCCGTGATTTTTCTTTTAGCGCAGAGTTGGCTCATCCGTTTTGTGTACGTCAAGATACCTCACACTTCGACATTGGAAGCCCGAAGCGTCGAATAGCCTAGAGATTGCGATCGACGATTCCGCGCTGTGGCACCGCATCCAGTGATGGTGGACCCCATTATCGCGACAGCGATCGGGCGATCTTAAGGTACAAAATCCTGCCCTGTTTTAACATCATCTTTTTAGCCCTCGGGGTTGCTTCCTATCAGATCGGAATCAAAAGGGGCGTAGAGACTGCCTCCGTGAATTTCAGTTCAGCAACACACGGTTGCGTCCGCCGCCGCAGCGGGGTTCGTTCGAGTCGGCATGTGTTTACCAATGCGGGCGTTCGTCGGTCGGAGAGCCCTAACGCACGATTGCCGTCCATGTCTTCCCTGAGATCTTCGTACTCGTCGTCCAGCGCGCGATGGTCCTCCGCGCAAACGAAGGCCGGTATATAATGTTCGACCAAATGGCGAGCAACCCGGCTGAGATCACGCAACTGCTCCAACAGTGGGCTGGCGGAGACGTCCGGGCCCTCGACCAGATGATGCCGCTCGTCTACCGCCAGTTGCGCGCGGTGGCCCAAAACCAGATGCGGCGGGAGCGCGGCGGGCATACTCTGCAAGCCACGGCGCTGGTGAACGAGCTGTACATGCGGCTGGCGAAGCAGTATGGCGGGCAATGGAACAACCGCGGCCACTTCTTCGCGTTTGCCGCCATGCTCATGCGCCGCATCCTGACCGACCACGCCAAACACGTCCACCGGGAGAAACGCGGCGGCAGTCAGGAACGCGTGCCCCTCAGCGAAAACGTTCCCTGGCTGGGAAGCTCAAGCGAGGAGATCCTGGGGTTAAGCCTGGCGCTAGACCGCCTGGAGCGGCATGACGAACGAAAGGCGCGGGTCATCGAGCTCCGCGTCTTTCTGGGCTGCACGGCCGAGGAGACCGCCGAGATCCTGGAGATTTCCAAGGCCACGGCCGACCGCGAATGGACTCTCGCGAAAGCCTGGTTGTTTCGCGAGTTGAAGGGGGAGGGCGGGAAGCAGGCCGGCGAGTGAATTCTCCTTCGACCGACTGGACCGGCATCGAGCGAATCTTTTTCGGCGCGCTGGAGCGGCCAGCGCATGAACGCGAAGCCTGGGTGAGAGAAGCAGCGGCGGGCGACGCCGGTCTGGAAGAACAGGTGCAGTCCCTCCTGCGGGCCAATGACGCGGCTACGGCCGCCGAGGCGCCGCCGCCGATCGGACCCTATCGCCTAGAGCGTGTTCTAGGCCGGGGCGGAATGGGCGAAGTGTGGCTGGCCTGCCGGGCCGACCATCAATACGAAAAGAAGGTTGCCATCAAACTCGTTCGTCCGGGAGCCGGCGGCGGCGACTTGATCCAGCGCTTCCTGGCCGAGCGTCAGATTCTGGCGGACTTGCAGCATCCCAACATCGCCGGGTTGCTGGATGGAGGTCTAACCCAAACGGGGCAGCCCTACCTGGTGATGGAATATGTGGAAGGCACGCGCCTGGACGAATACTGCGACGGCCGCCGCCTTTCCATCCCGGCTCGTCTGGAGCTGTTCACCAGGGTCTGCGCGGCCGTCAATTCCGCGCACCAGCACATGGTGATTCATCGCGATCTCAAGCCCGGCAACATCCTGGTGACCGCCGAAGGAGAGCCGAAATTGCTGGATTTCGGCATCGCGAAAGTGCTGAAGGCTCCCGGCGGCTCCCTGGAACAAACGGCCGCCGGCGGCTTGTACCTTACGCCTCTTTATGCCAGCCCCGAACTATTGTTGGGGCGGCCCGTGACGACGGCAAGCGACGTGTATTCCCTGGGCGTAATCCTGTACGAGCTGCTTTGCGGAATGCGCCCCCACGATTCCAGCGGACAAGATCCGGCCGATTTGGTTTACGCGGCGATCTCCCGGGAGCCGCAGCGTCCCAGTGCGGCGGTCGAGCGGCAGCCATTAAACACCGGCGCCACCATGGCGGAGACCGCTGCACTGCGGGGCACGACGGCGGATAAGCTGAAGCGCGCGCTGCAAGGCGATCTCGACGGTATCGCGCTGCGGGCGCTCGCCAAGACGCCCGAGGAGCGCTACGGCTCGGCGGAGCAGCTTTCGAGCGACATACGCCGCTACCTCACCGGGCGGCCGGTTAGCGCGGTCGAGGGAACCGGACTCTACATCGCGCGCAAGTTCGTGCGCCGTCACGCAGCCGGTGCCGCCCTGGCTGGATTGTTGCTGATTTCCCTGCTGGGCGGGTTGGCGGGCACCCTTTGGCAGGCCCACGTGGCGCAGCGTGAGCGAGCCAACGCGGAAAGCCGTTTTAACGACGCCCGCCAACTCGCCAACTACGTCCTCTTCGATCTCCAGGACTCCATCCAGAAGGTGCCCGGAGCCATGCCGGTCCAGGCCGAGCTGGCGGGCCGCACGCTGCAATACTTGGACCGGCTGGCGGTGGCGAAGGGCGCTGATCGATCCCTGCGGCTGGAGCTTGGGGAGGGCTACTTGAAGCTCGGGGACGTGCTGGGCCAACATGGCGCCGACGATAGCTTGGGAGACACAACCAGGGCCCTCGCGAGTTACAGAAAGGCTCTGGCTCTGGTCGAGCCGCTGAGCCGGGAAGACGCCGGCAACGTACGCGTTCAGCAAACCCTGGCCAGGATCTATCAGCAGATGGGCGGGACCCTGGTTTTCACCGCCGAGCCGGACGATGGAATTGCGATGCTCCGAAGAGCCGCGGATACATTCGAGCAGTTGGCCCGCGTCAACCCCCGCGATCTCCCAAGGCTCATTGACGCCGGGGCCGCCGATCAGGCTTTGGGCCAGCATCTCAGCCAAAAAGGCGGCGGATTCATCACCCTGGCGGGGGCCGGCGCAGCCATCGGGTTTCTGCAAAAGGCCGCCGGCTACTTCGATGCCGCTCTCAAGATCGATCCCTCCAACAGGCGGACGCTGCAGCTTTTGTCAGCGACCGACGAGGCTATCGGCAAGCTGGAAACTCCCCAGGACCCGCGGAAGGCAGTGGAGACTTACGAGAAAGCGCTCGCCCTTCTCCGGCGTCTGCCCCCAGCCGAGCAGGAGACGCCGGACGTCCGGCGCCGGCGCGCCATGATGTTGGTGCGTGTCGGATGGAACCAGGGGCAGTTGCAGGAATTCAAGGAATCTCTGGCCAGCCTGAACGAAGCCCGTGAGGTCCTGGACGGTCAGGCGGCGGCGGATCCACAGAACGCCTCCGCCGCTTTCCGCCAGGTGGACGTGTATCGCTCATTAGGAATCGTGCAAGGCTACGCCGGAAATGCCGCCGCCTCGGAAGAAAACTTGCGCCGGGCGGTGGAGATCCTGGACCGCCTGGTGGAACGGGATCCGTTGAATACATCCAACCGCGTGCTGCGCGCCTCGCTGCAAGGGCGAATCGGGAACCTGGCGGCCGCCGCCGGACGAATACAGGAGGCGCGCCGTTATGCGGAGGCCGGCCTGGCTTATCTGAAAGAGGCCGCCGAGAGTCCGAACGCGGCGGTCCAACAACTGGTCGAAGCAGTGCGGGTTCTGTTGGACCCCGCGGTGAAGACGTTGCGGGATTACCCGCTGGCGCTGCGGTATGCTTTGCGGGCCGACGGGTTGGCGAATGGCAAGGACCTGGCAACGCTGGTTTATCTGGGGGAAGCCTACTGGCGAAACGGCAACGCTTCCGCAGCCGTGGAAACCGCCAGAAAGGCGCTGGCGATGCTTCCGGCAGCGGGGCCGGGAGCGAGCGCCTCCAACACGCGGCGTCAGGTGGAAGAGAGCCTTGCCGAGTACGAGAAGGGCGCAAAGCGCGCGGCCAGATAGAATCTCGGACGCGCGGAATCTGGCGGCCAACAAACTTTCTCGCATTTCCTCGCGAGGCCGTGAGGCAGTTTCTTCGGGGTTGTCGCGGTTTGAGGTGAGAAGCAAATTGCTCTCAATCAAAAAATAGACTGGAGATCAATCCCATGTTTCAAACGACGCGTTTTTCCCGGCCGATGTTGAAGAGCGGCCGCTTGCTTACCATCCCCCTGTTGGCTCTCGCCAGCTTCGGCGCGCCGGCCCTTTCCGCTCAGGTCGTTTGCTGCCCTATGCCAAACTACGGGCCACACCAACAACCGGCGCTCGACCGCGGAGCGTCCGCGCACCACTTCAATATCAACGGCGCGATCTACCGGGTCGATGACAGCCTATTTGTCTTTGGGCAGAACCCTTACAGCCCAGTGGGCCACATCGTGGCCGCCGGAAATGGTCGTTACATCGCCGATATGTATTCGGGAGCCCGCTACTGGGCATATCCGGTCGAATAAACCCGCCTCGCGGACATAGTTATAGCTTAAACGCATAAACATCAGTAATGGTTACTCTGCGACGGGCCACTAGTGTGAGAGTGGGATGGCTTGAGGAGGCCGACAATGGATCAGCGCATCATCATCCGGCATTTGAATAGCAGCAAGACAAACCAGACTGAGGAGTTTTCGGTCAAGGATAACCTGGAGGTCATGGCCGGGCGCGAGGGCGACTGCAAGCTCCGCTATGACTCCGACCGCGAAGACCTGGTCAGCCGGCACCACGCCAAAATTATCGTCGAGAAGGCCGATCCTATCGGGGTCGCGATTACCGACATGGGCAGCAGAAACGGCACTTTTGTTAACAAGCAACGTCTTTTCAGTAAGGTGCGGCTCAATCCGGAGGACATTGTTCAGCTTGGCCCAGGCGGACCGGAGTTCCAGTTCGATTTAAACCCGCGGCCTGCCACCGTCAAGCCGACCCGCATGGCGGATATTCCAAGTGCCGTCATCCCGCCCACCCGCGAGGTCCCTCTGGCACCGACAACGACGGCAGCCGCGGCCGGAGCCGTGCGTGTGACGAATCCGCCCGCATACACACCATCCGGCAGCACTTCGGTGGGTAAAGCCACGGTTGAGCGGATGATCACGCAGAACCAGAATAAGACGCGCAACATGATGCTCATTGTCGGTCTGGCGCTGCTGGTTGTTGTTGGCGGCGTCTCGGGTTACCAGCTGACCAGGCCCAAGCCGGGCCCGCAAACCATCACCACCATTGTGAAATCGGGCCCGGGAGGCATGAATTCAGAGCAGATTGCGGCCGCGAATACCGGCGCCGTGGTCTATGTCGAGATGGCCTGGAGCCTCATCGATGTGGGTAACGGCAGCACTCTGAGCCAGGTGTATTTCAAGAATGAGAGGAAGAACGAGAACGACGAGAGCGTTCCGATCGTCGCCAACCTCGCGAAGACAGCGTCGCTGCCGGTCTTTTTCCAGTTGAAAGGCGCGGTTGAGCCGGTCCTGTCCACGGAGGATGGCGGCGGGCTATATGTGCATATTGGCGAAAGCGAACGAGGCTCCGGCTTCGTGGTCAGCAATGATGGCTTTATTCTGACTAATCGTCACATGGCCCAAGGCTGGGAAACCAGCTATACATTCTGGCGCGACCACCAGATTCCTGCCGGCATCCTGCTCGTACCCGGTGACAAGGGTCTAACAACGACTGTGATTTCCGCGAGTCAATTTCCTCAGGCTTGGGTCCCCTCGCACGCCAAGATTGTGTGTGAAGGCACCCTGGGCTTGGACAACTTCCGCCTCATGGAGAGAGAGTTGGGACAGGCCCGGCAGGTGCAGGGGCGCAATAATGTGCTGGACGTCACCTTCGCCGGGAACCGTATCCGCATCCCGGCCAAGGTGGCTCGCAGCTCAGACCGTGCGGATGTATCTATGATCAAGATAGACCTACCCCGCTCATTACCCAAGCTTGAGCTGAATGACAACTACGAAACCATCCGACCGGGCGCGCAAGTGGTGGTGATGGGCTATCCGGCGGTTACGCCGGAAGCTGTTCAAATCACTAATTCCGCTGATGCCCTCAACCGTGAGGTGGTCAAAAATACCATCCCCAACCCCACTGTCACCAATGGAAATATCGGTCGGGTTCTGCGTAACGGGGCCAACAACAATGGAGATGAAGGCATTTACAGCGAAATCGGCGACTATTACCAGCTCCAGATCAATACCACCGGGGCCGGCAACAGCGGCGGTCCGGTGTTTGACGACCAGGGCAAGGTCACCGCTATCTTCACACTCGGCGGGGCGACGGTAGGGGGAGCTTCGGTCACAGACGCTGTACCGATCCGGTACGGCATGGAACTGATGGGAATCAGTGTGAACGGTAAGTAGACTCTGCAAAGGCAATCGCGATGGACCTGCAACGGAACTCCATTATCGGCGAATACCGCATTGTCGATTTTCTCGGCGAGGGCGGGATGGGGCAGGTCTATCGCGCGGTCCACACTCGCATTGACCGCACCGTTGCAATCAAAGTTCTTACTCAAACTTCGGGCGAGTCCATTCTCGTACAGCGGTTTCTCAACGAAGCCCGCATACAGGCCAGCCTGCGCCATCCCGGCGTCGCTGCTCTCTACGACTTTACGGAAGACCACGGCAGAAGCGTGATCATCATGGAATATATCGACGGCGAGACGGTGCAGGAGATCACATCGCGCCAAGGTCCATGGAGCGTGGAACGGGCGCTGCCGGTATTCCGCTCCTGCGCCAGTACACTTGCGTATGTCCACGCGCAGGGAATCGTTCATCGCGATCTCAAGAGTGCAAACCTCAAGATAACCCCGGCAGGCGAAACAAAGCTCCTCGATTTCGGCATCGCAACGGCGCAGATGGCCTCCCGTCTGACCACAGTTGGCTTCGTCATCGGCACGTTTCAGAGCCTTTCTCCGGAGCAGGCCCGAGGAGAGCCGGCCAACGCCGCCAGCGATATCTGGGCCTTTGGCGTGCTCGCGTACGAAATGCTTACAGCGTCGCTTCCATTCGAAGGCGCCACCCAGATGGAGCTTTTTTCCAAGATCATGAAGGCGAGCTTTACGCCGCCAACTGTGCTCAAGCCAAGCGTTCCCGTCGATCTCGAGCGAGTGATTCTGCGCTGTCTTCGCAAGAACCCCGCGGACCGCTACCCGTCCATGGACGCACTCATCGCAGATCTCGATGAGTTGGCGTTGCGGATCGGCGCTCCGGATCGGCGCAAACCAGCGATCAGCCGCAAGACACTCATTGGGGCAGCGGCTCTTCTGTTGCTGATCGCCGAATTGTTCTTTTTGATGCGCCCCCCGAGCGGCTCTTCGCGAGGATATTCGTCTCAAGCTGTCGCGCCCTCCGGCTCCGCCAGCTCGAACCCAGCATCGGGTTCCGTATCGAATCCTCCTCCGCCAGGAGATGTAAAACGGGTAACGGTGGATATCCCAGATGGTACTGCTGAGGTTTTCGAAGACGGCAAGATGGTTGGCCAGACGCCTTTCGTCATTTCGAAGGACTATGGAGATTCCGTAGAGTTGCTCCTGCGTCAACCCGGCTACGACGAGTTGCCGGTTCGATTCGAGGTCAGTCAACGGTCCGAATATGTCTATCTTATGCACAGGAGTGAACCACCGAAATGAGATGGCTAAGCTTTCTTCGCACCAGAAGAGCTGACTCCGCCGCCGAGTTGTCCAACGGGAACGATGCCGGCCTGCACATCTCGCCCCGCTTTGTGCTCGACGCGGACATGCTGAGCGATGTCGGCTGCGCCCGTAGTAATAACGAGGACTCCGGCCGCATCTTTCGCGACTTCAACACAGATGGAGGGATCCGCATGCTTGTCGTGGTGGCGGATGGAATGGGTGGCCACAACGCGGGCGAGCGCGCAAGCGCCACGGCTGTCGCAGTGATCGAGGCAGCTTACCATGAGATGCGGACCGAACCCGCAGACCGGCTCAAGGACGCGCTTGAGAGCGCCAACTCTACTATCCATAGCGAGTCGACCCGGGACGCCGAGACAAAAGGGATGGGAACGACGTGTACCGCGCTGCTCTTGCAGAATGGCTTTGCCTATTCGGCCCACGTTGGCGATAGCCGCCTCTATCTCATCCGCAATGACGCGATCTATCTCATGACGGAGGACCATTCCGCCGTGATGCAACTGGTGAAAACGGGGGAACTCAGCTTACAGGAGGCGCGCCATCATCCCGACAAGAATGTCGTTACCCGCTGTCTCGGCACACAACCACAAGTTGAAGTCTCCGCTTGGCCTCAGCCCCTTCCGCTGCAACTTGGCGACCATTTTCTGCTTTGTTCCGATGGGCTTTGCGACCAGGTGGAAGACGACGAGATTTGCGCAGTTGTCGTGCCCCGAAAGGCTGCTGAAGCCTGCGAGGAACTCGTCCGACTGGCAAAAGAACGGGGCGCACCGGATAATGTAACAGTCGCCGTGGTCGGGTTGCAACCGGTCGCGGAATTTTCCCAACTGGGCGCTCCCATTACGCGACAAATCGAGGCCCTGCCATGATCGGACAACTCGTAGGCCAATATAGAGTCACTGAGAAATTGGGCGAGGGCGGCATGGGAGCGGTCTATAAGGCCGTCGACACACTGATCGATCGCGAAGTCGCGATCAAGATGCTACGGCCGGAAATCGCGCGCCAACCTAATCTTTTCCAACGTTTCCGTGCCGAAGCCGTCACCGTTGCCAAGCTCAACCATGCCGGCATTGCGACTCTTTACAACTTTATGCAGCACGGAGACGACTTCTTCATGGTCATGGAGTACGTCCCCGGTAAGACCCTGGAGGTGGTGGAGCGCGAGCACGGACCGTTGCCCTGGCAGATCGCGGTTCCACTTTTTGAAAAGATACTGGATGCCGTCCAGCCGGCGCACGATTTCGGCATTTTGCATCGCGACATCAAACCGGCAAATGTCATGCTAACGACCTGGGGCGCGCTCAAGGTCATGGACTTCGGCATCGCCCGCATGCTCGGCACGGCGCGCGTGACCACTGAAGGGTGTATGGTCGGCACCCTCGA
>CAVXRU010000013.1:0-35976 GCA_963763905.1 uncultured Acidobacteriaceae bacterium
GCCCGATGTAGTCACCGCTCCGTTCTGCTGCTACCGGCTGCGCAAGAGTGATTATGCCGCGGCCGAGCTCAAGCAGATCGAAAAGCAGTTGAGCGAAAAGGTCACGCTGGGAGATGTGTTCGCCTACATTAAGCACGAGGACTCCCCCAAAGGCGCGCTACAGGCGGCTGCTCTCCTTACCAGGTTGAGAGCGCAGTGAGTAAAACACCTGAGTCTGTGGCTGAAACAGATCGCAGCGTCGTCGCACAAATAGAGGATTTTTTCCCGCGACGGTTTCTGCGCAACGGTCACCTGCAAACCCTGATAGCCAACTACAAGCCGCGGCAATATGCTTTGCCTGAAGCTGAGGCACACATTATTGAAGTCGAGCCGGGGACGGGCATCCCCGAAAGCGTTACGGTTGGGCTGGAGCAAGCACGGGCGAACGTTCGTCGTCACGGCGCGAGCTATGTGCTCTGCCAATGCCATTGGCAGCCGGACCCCAGCCTATGCCTCACCATTCTGCTGGTGCATGGCTTGGAAGGGTCCTCCAATTCTCAACACGTGCTGGGCAACTCAGCGCGGGCCTGGGCCGCGGGCTGCAATGTGATCCGCATGAATATGCGAAATTGCGGAGGCACAGAGGACCTGTCGCCGACACTGTATCACTCCGGCCTTTCGAGCGATGTTGCCGCAGTCATGCGGACGCTGGTTCGGGAGAAAGGCCTCCGCGCCTTTGCGCTGGTGGGCTACTCCATGGGTGGCAACCTGGTCTTAAAGCTTGCTGGGGAGATGGGCGAGCATGTGCCGGACTATCTGAAGGCCGTGGTCGGCGTATCGCCGGCGATGGACCTGGGCGTCTCGGCGGATGCCCTGCACAACATCTCGAACCGGGTGTATGAGTGGAAGTTCCTGCTTGGCCTGAAGCGGCGCTTTCGCCGCAAGGCGGAGTTGTTTCCGGAAATCTATTCGACGATTGGGCTGGAGCGGCTCGCCACGCTGCGCCAGTTTGACGATCAGGTCACCGCGCGTTACTCCGGTTTCACCGGCGCGGATGATTATTACGATCGCGCGGCCAGTTCCCGGGTCGCGTCGCAAATAGCCGCGCCTGCGTTGGTCATTCACGCGCTCGACGATCCCTTTGTCAGAATGTTGCCTGCCACGCGAGCGGCGCTGTTGGCGAACCATCGGGTGCGGCTGGTCGAAACCGCGCACGGAGGCCATTGTGCGTTCCTCGCACCGGCAGCGGGCTATGACGGTTATTGGGCGGAGAAGGTGCTGCTGGAGTTTCTGCTCTCGGTGACCACCCCCTGATGGAAGCCGACTGGTCCGTTGAGTTGACGGCCGGTGACCCGGTCATCCTCGTTCCCTGGACTGCCGCAAGCCAGGACCCTCGCAAGTGTGAGTTTGTTGATCTGCGTCCTGGGGGAAACAAGATCGACGAAATAGAGGAGGCCAGGCGGACGCCTGAGCTGAAAGCTGCGTTGCTCTTGCTGAACAGCGCTCGATCGCCGTTGTGGACGGTGAAGTGCGACACCTGGGAAAGCGATACGCCGATGGACCCTTATGAAATGGACGCGGCGCCCGCAGACACCCGTCTCAGCGCGGGCTCTTACATTGATTTGCTGGCCCGGGATAGCGGACTCCAGACCAGCTTCGACCGTCAAGAACGGTGGGTCCGCGCGTTAGCCGAGACACTTCGCGCGGTACCGGCCAGAGCGGCTCGCGTAGACGTCGTTCTGCGGCGAGCTGAAGTCAATGGTATAGCGGGGTACGGAGTGAGCTGGTTTGTCGAAGGATGCGGAGCGACGGCGCAACGAGCCCGGCAGGCGTGGAGCGAGGCGCTCGGCCTCGCGCTGCCCGTGATCATGGATGCTGACCTGATGTAGCTTCGACTCGAGGACCGATGACGATACAATGGCGGAGTCGGGCGAGTAGCTCAATTGGATAGAGCACCGGCCTTCTAAGCCGGGGGTTGTGGGTTCAAGCCCCGCCTCGCCCACCATTTCATTTTAGGCAGCGGCTGGAGAGGTCCCCTCCTCAGGATCACGGTATTCCCCTAAAGAAGAGGCGATGTCTTCCGCTCCGCCTGCCTCCAACACTTCTCTTGCCCTACATACGTCATCCGAGTTCGCGCAATGGACAGCCAGCAGAATGGCGCCATCCTTCACCCGGCTGTCGTAGCATTTTGCTTCGAACTCGGGGATTCCCATCCCAACCAATGCTCCGACCAGACTCCCCACCGCTCCGCCAACGCCTAAGCCTAAGCCTGCGAGGCTCGCCATCAACGGTCCGGCAACAATGATCGGACCGACCCCGGGGATCGCCAGTGCACCAATTCCTGCCAGCAGACCGAGAGCCCCGCCAACAATGCCGCCAACCCCTGCGCCGGCGGTCGCACCCTCAGCCGCTTTGGTCTGGTTTTCTGTCGCGAACTCCTGTGATTCGACCTTGTCGGACAGCAACGCCGAAATGTCCTGATTGGAAAATCCTGCCAGTGTCAGCTGGTCGACAGCTGCCGCGGCGTTCGAGCGGTTGGGGAAAATACCAAATGCTGCTGACTCCGTAGCTACCATGGTGGCCCTCCCTGCCAGCTCCTTCGGAGGTGCTCAAGCCCAGCGGAGCAGCCGGGCTTGAGCGAAAGCTAGCTTGCCTTGCGGACAGGACCAGCATCCAGTGCGGCTGAGTTAACGTCTTTTGCAACCTGCGTCAGCTTTTTGTCAGCGGCTTCTTCTTCCTTTAAAGTTTCGTCCAAAAGGGCCATGATCTCCTTTTGACCAAGCAGCCTGGCAAACTCCCGGACGCCGCCATAGCCGGCCATTTCGTAGTGCTCTACGCGCTGAGCGGCCGTGATCATGCCGGAGTCGCGAACTTCGCCCTTCTTCAGCTCCTGCATAACTTCGGCGCCTTCTGCGAGGACGCCCTTCATCCCCTCGCAGGTCTTGCCGGTCCCTTTTTTCCCCAGCTTCTCGAAGATGGTCTCCAGGCGCTGTATCTGGTTGTTGGTTTCTTCGAGGTGATTCTGGAGAGCTTCCTTCAGGCCGGGTGAGGTAGCTGCCTTCACCATTTTAGGAAGCGCCTTCGTGATCTGCTTTTCTGCGGAATAGAGATCCTTCAACTCATCGATAAATAACTCTTCCAAACTCCCGACACTCATGTGTTGCCCCTCCAGGCGATTACATTCTGCCTTCCGTCTCATAGATGCGAGAAGCCGCACCAGAGCGTAGCCGCCCGTTACATTTTTCGCCGAAGGGTCACTTTACGCAGGCGAGGAGAAACGTTTGCCCCGTGGGCAACACGCTGGTTGGCCACCGCATCCATCTTCGTGCTATCACTCCGTATACTTCGACTGTAAGTCTTGTCATGGTCCGTACAGGCGCATCCCGCATACTCTCGCAGCTGCTGGCGGTGATTGTGGCCATCGTCGTGGTCACGCTGCTCTACCTGGCAAAAACAGTCATTCTGCCCCTCGCCCTGGCTATTCTTCTTACGTTCGTCCTGGCACCGGTGGTTACCGGCTTGGAGCGCATCCGGCTGCCCAGGATTGTGGCCATCCCAATCGTTCTTCTCGCCACTGGCGCAGCCGTGGGGGCGGTCGGCTGGACAGTGTTTGTGCAGTTGGTCGAAGTCACCAACGATTTGCCCGCGTACACGACAAATATCCAGAACAAGATTCAGTCATTGAACCAGTCGAAGACGGCCAGCTTCGCCCGCGCGCAAGAGGAGTTAAAAACACTTAGCGAACAAATCAGCGATCTTAGTGAGAACCTGACCGGCGACCGATCTGGCAGACAATTGGGATCTTCTCCCACTCGTCCCGTTGCAGTGCGTGAAGTGTCGGGCGATCAGTTCCGGTTGGATGCGATTAGCGGCTTACTGGGTGTGGTCATTTCCGTCGCACTGGTCGCAGTGTTTAGTTTTTTCATGCTTTTGAAGCGGGAGGATCTGCGCAACCGTGTGATTGAGCTCACCGGACATGGGCACCTCAACCTCATGACCCAAGCGATGGACGAGACCAGCCAACGCATCAGCCGTTACCTTTCCTTGCAATGGCTGGTGAATATCGGCTTTGGCTTGAGTGCCTTTGTTGTTCTCCACGTCATGGGCCTGCCTCACGCTTTGTTGTTCGGAGCGCTCGCCGGGCTGCTGCGCTTCATCCCCTACATTGGCGCCCCCATTGGGGCTCTCATGCCCGCGGCGCTGTCGGTGGCGGTCTTCAACGGTTGGACCAAAACCCTGCTCATTCTGGCAATCTTCTTTTGTATGGAGTTGGTGACTGCTAATCTGCTGGAGCCTCACATCTACGGCAAGCACACGGGCCTGTCTTCGCTAGCCATTCTGGTGGCGGCCATCTTCTGGGCATTGATCTGGGGACCAATCGGCCTGATTCTTTCTATACCGCTGACCGTGTGCCTGGTAGTTGTCGGCGCGCATGTACCGAGCCTGCAGTTTCTTACCGTCCTTCTAGGAGACCAACCAGTAATGCAGCCGGATGCGCACTATTATCAGCGGCTGTTGGCTAACGACCAGCGCGAAGCAAGCCAGGTGCTGGAGACGCATCTGAAGGGCACTTCACTTGAAAGCCTCTACGATACCGTGTTAGTGCCGGCGCTCCATCTGGCCGAACAGGATCGCCACCGAAATGAACTCGACGACGCGACGGTGAGCTTCATTACGCAAACTACCAAGGACCTGGTGGAAGAATTGGGAATGAGGCAGGACGACTCCAAGCAGTCAGAGCTTTCCCTGGATCGGGCCGCGGCAGAGAAGATTATGTGCCTTCCGGTGCGGGATGACGCGGATGAGATTGTGGGTATCATGCTGGCTCAACTGCTGGAGCGAGCGGGGTACTCCGCGATCGCTGTACCGATTGGCAGTGTGGAGGGAATGTTGGCGGAAGTGGGCAGAGTCGAGCCTGAAGTTGTCTGCCTGTCTGCGTTGCCGCCGTACGCGATCTCGCACGCCCGCGGCATCTATCGAAGATTGCGTGTCCAGTATCCCAAGATAAGAATCATTATCGGGTTGTGGAATTATACGGAGGACCCGGTTAAGGCTGCATCCGAGATCAGCGGCGGAGACCAGAATCTGATCTGCACTACGCTGTCGCAGATTACACTGCAAGCCGGCCTGGCTGCTGGTGTGCCTTTGAAAGCTGTTCCCGTTTAGCGGGCTTTGCTTTCACGTGAAGCTCATGAACAAATCCGCTTTCCGTTATGTCTTTGTGGGGGTGGGAGGGTGAGATTGACTATCCCACCCCTTCGCAGCCAACGGGAAGGATGAGGCACCCGTCGCTTGGTGGCGGGGTTAGAGCCAAAAGTGTGTACATGCCACGCTTAACCCATCTTCTTCGGCCGAGGTACTCTGGGCCTCACCTCGCGGAAGACAAAGATGCCCAGATCTCGCACGGTTAGCGCCAGGTCTGGGCATTCAGAAGACATCGGGTTCGAACCACCGTAAGCAATCGCTTAGCGGGATGCTCTATCTGCCCTTCCTCTACGGAACATTTCGTTTACCGCTGCTTCGAAGGGATGAGCAGCTGGCGGCGGCGGAACCTGGCCGCTCAGAATTGTCCGGTACGGAATGTCTTTGCCGTAGAACGCGGCCGTGTCAGCCTTATTTTGGTGCACCTCATCCCCGGTCAGATCGACACCAGCAAACAACCCTTTGCTGCGGGAATAAGTAAGAAACTCAGCATTTGCGAGTTCGGTAGTGGCGGCTTGAGAGTCACGGCCCACCGGCCCTGCGGCAGCAGCAATATCTCCGCCGAGCTTCACTTTATCTTTAAGCAAATCCTCTATGCTCTTGTGGTTCACGCCGACCAGGACAAGATCTGTGGACTGGCCACCGGCCTGCAAACCGAAGCTCGCCCCAGTTAGCTGGATGAATACGGGAGCGCTCCAGCCTGCTCTGGTACGGCATGTCGCCACACCCTGGCCGTATTCTGCACCGACCAAGAATGCTCCCTTTTTAAGGCCTGGGATCACAGCTACACAGTGAGCCTTGGCAGCGATGTCTAACGGGATCCCCTTATCGGGAGTGGCCATCAATTCGTGAAGGACGTCATGGGCAGCCGCTATGCGGTCATCCAGTTTCTGGACATCCGCACCTTGAGCGGCGGTAGCAAAGGAAAGACCGATGCCAACCAGCGAAGCAATCATCATTCTTTTCATATAGCATTCTCGACTTTCATAGAGAGGCTTAACCTTCTCGAGACCTCTGCTGAAAACTAAGATGCAACTTTCGCGAGAATGGGCCGGAAGAATTACAACGGATGACTTATGCTGGACTTCTTGTTAGCAGGTAATCGAGACCGCATACACGGTACCAGCGGTATCCATAGGGCTCAAGCAGAATTTGATGCTTATTACCGTTTATAGGTTGACTGTGGTCGTTAGAAAGAAGATTAATGAGCGAACATGCCTGCTCCTGGCCGGTGGCTACCGGGAAGCTCACCTCCCGCGGCAATGCACTCAGGTTATGAACAAAGATGACTGAATTATCGCGCCACTCATAGCGCATGATCAGGATGCAGGTCGATTGCGCGGAAATAAAGGAGAAGTCGCCCCAACCAATCTCCGGAGTTTCCTTACGCATGCGGATGATGCGTTCCATCCAGTTCATTAACGAATTCGGATCGCGGCGCTGCGCTGCCACGTTGACGTGCTCGAAGCCGTAAGGGCCGGCACTGATCACGGGCATGACGGGCTTATCGCTCCCGGTGAAGCCTGCATTCGGTTCGGTGGACCACTGCATGGGAGTGCGGGCGCAGTTGCGTTCCGGCAGCTTGAGATTGTCGCCCATGCCGATCTCGTCTCCGTAGCGAATGACAGGCGTGCCTGGCAATGTCATCATGAGACTGTAAGCAAGCTCCAAACGCCTGCGGTCACCCTCCAGCATGGGCGCGAGACGGCGTCGAATGCCGCGATCGTATAGCTGCATTTCCTTCTCTGGTCCGAAGGCCGCGAACACTGCCTGACGCTCCTTCTCTTCCAGGCGGCCCAAATCGAGCTCGTCATGATTGCGAAGGAATTGTCCCCACTGTGCTGTAGCAGGACGGCGCTTGGTCTCCAACATGGCCTTCTTCAGCTTGCGGGCGTCGGAGGTGGCCAGGGCCAGAAAGAGATGCTGATTCACTTCAAAGTTGAACATCATCTGGATCCGCTCACCCGCACTGCCGAAGTAGTCCATGTCCGTAGAAGGCAGCACATTGGCTTCGCCCAAAATGATCGCGTCTCCTTCCCGCCAATTTAGAAACTGGCTGAAGGTTCGCAACATCTCGTAATCTTCTTTGGGTTTCGTAACCGTCGCTCCCTTGGCGGCGATCACGAACGGAACGGCATCCATGCGAAAACCCGAAACTCCGAGCTGTAGCCAGAAGCCCATGATCTTGAGGATCTCGGCCTGCACCTCGGGATTGGCGGTGTTAAGGTCGGGCTGAAAGTCGTAAAAGCGATGGAAGTAATATTCTTTGGCGACATTGTCGCGGGTCCAGGTCGTCTTCTGGACTCCTGGAAAGACGACGCCGGAGGCAGCGTTCTTTGGCTTCTTCTTCGACCACACGTACCAGTCGCGATATTTCGAATCAGGGTCGCGGCGCGCTTCCTGAAACCAGGGATGCTGATCGGAAGTGTGATTCACGACCAGGTCGATCAGCACCCGCAATCCGCGCTGTTTGCAGCCCTGGGCAAACTCCACAAAGTCCCCTAGCGTACCGAAGCGAGGATTGACCCCGTAATAATCCGCAACATCATAGCCGTCATCTCTGCCGGGTGAGGGCTGGAATGGCATCAGCCAGATAGCCGTCACCCCCAGGCCTTGCAGATAGTCCAGCCGGCCCATGAGACCGCGGAAGTCACCGATGCCGTCGCCGTCAGAGTCGAGGTAAGTACCGACCGACAAGCAGTACACGACGGCGTTTTTGTACCATAGATCGTTGATCATGCTAACTGGCGTTGGATGCCGGGCGGGCGTGAAAGGGTGTAGGCGGGTGGTCCCATGACTCGGTCACAGTCTGACGGCAAATTCGATTGCCAGGTGATGGTGGAGAGCTACGCGGTTAACGAGCGAATGAATCAAGTCCTCCTGGAGCATCTCGATCCCGCCGCATGGCGTGCCCAACTGCCCGGGAGTAAGGGCCGGACGATCGCCGCGATCGTCGCGCATGTGCATAACATCCGCCGCAAATGGCTAAGGCTATCGGCCCCGCATCTCAGGCTCCCCGCTCCACTCGACCGCGCACGCTGCACCCAGGAACAGGCCAAGGCTGCCTTGGCAGAAAGTGCCGCGCGCTGCTCAGAGATGCTTGCGGAAGCTCTGTGCGAGCCGCAGAGCCGGGTGAAAACCTTTCTCCGGGACGGTTGGGCCAAACCGTGGCCGGCAGGCGCTGCCATGCTGGCCTACATGATTTCGCATGACGCGCATCATCGCGGCCAGGTGTGTATGCTGGCCCATCAGCTCGGGTTCCCACTGCCAGGCAAAGCCACGGCCGCAATGTGGAGTTGGGAAAGACTTTGGAAGGAATGCGGATTCACGCATCCGAGATAATCCCGGCTTCCGGGAAAAACCCTGAAGACAAATTCCAAAACGTCTGATTGTCCCAGTTCAGGACTGAGCCAGCGGTGAAGTTGCGTGGGCGCCCCATTGGATATGTCACCATAGGATGGCGATCAGGACTCTCTTGGAGGAATGTTGACAGGAAATATGAATTTTCCACGAATGCAAAAGGAGACGGACTTGGCCACCGAAGAATCGAAGCCAAGCGAAGTTGAGTTGCTCAACACCGAGGTGCTGGCGGACCGTCGGTTCCGGTATGAATTGCTCACACTTCGCACAGAAACTTTCGCCGGCAAGTTGTCTCAGCCATTCAAGCGGGAAGCGTTGCGCTCTGGGGCTGCTGTCGCGGTACTGCTGTACGATCCTGCCACGCATCAGCTGGTCTTGATTGAGCAGTTCCGGATCGCCGCTTATCTAAACCACCTTCCGTCTGCCTGGATTCTGGAGTGTGCCGCTGGATTGGTCGATCCGGGGGAAACGAGTGAAGCGGCCGCACGCAGAGAGGTGAAGGAAGAGACCAACTGCGAGGTGGGACGGATGGAGTACGTCGGTGCTTATCTCAGCAGCCCTGGCATTAGCGACGAAATGGTTACCATCTACGTGGGCGAGGTGGACGCTGCGCAAGCCGGTGGCATTCATGGGCATGTAGATGAAGGAGAAGACATTCGCACCATCGTCTTCACCGTTGAAGAGGCTCTTGCAGCCGCAGATCATGGCACCGTTGTGAACGTCATGGCGCAAGTAGCGCTGCTATGGTTTGCCAGACACGGCGACGCGCTTCGTCAACGTTGGCTCGGGTCCTCCGCGGACACAAGTCCAATCTCCCAGAGTTCTTCGTAGCGAGAGTTGCGGTTCAGGTAGAAGGTCTGTTCCAAATGGTAGTTGTCGTGGATGTATTTGCGAAAGGGTTCGGAATGGTCGTGGACAGCTGAGAAATCTGCGGTCTGGGGAAACATCACGACAAAGCGTGGGGAGCGCTGTTGAAGCGACCGGATCACGGCCGTAACCTGATCAGGCCGCGTGAACTCATCGTAGTTCACAAACTCAGAAGCGGCTGGGTTCTCGAGCGAAAGGTAGAGCGAGAGCGCAGGCTGGTTGAAGAAGGGCTCGGATGGATGGGTCCGTTGAGCCAGCCATGCGAATTCGTGGAACTCCAGGGGATCAACGAATGCGGTCCGGCCTATCGGCAGATCTAACGCGGCGTGCCACTGGGTCTGACGATGGAACGGCAGTAACACAGCAAAGGCAACTGCCAGAACCCATAAAAAATAGCGGAAAAACCTGAATGCACGAGCCTGCTGGCTGATGATCCAGGTGCAAATGAGAATCGCGGGCGGGGCCACGGTACAGAGACGAAAAAATCTCGGGCCGCTGGCAACAGCGAGGAAAAGCGCGAGACCCAGGAGATGAAGCAGAACCAGGTGCTGCCGAACTGAACTATTCATCAGTCCGCGCTTGCGCCACAACTGGTAAAACCCGAGGAGATAAATGTACGGAACCAGAGCGTAGATGAAGACAAAAGGGACGAAGAGCAGGACGTCAGAGAGGGCATGCACCGGTGGTAGTTGACGGAGATACGTTCGCGGTGAGTTGACCTCACCAGAGGACAGGAATTTCGCAGGAAACAAAACCAGATCGAAGAAGATGGTCTGAAGTCCTGCTTTGTGGACGTAGTATCCCAGAACGCAACACACAATCAGCAGGAACGGCAGCAGCAGAGCTGTGAGCGCACTCAGGATACTGGGACCTTGTGCCTGGGATCGTTTGAGCCACAGCAAATAGATCAACAGAGCGAGGAGAGCCAGCGCTCCTTGAGTTTGAGTAAAGAGGGTCGCTAAGGCGCACAGCGAGCCGGCTGCGGCAATGCGGTAGAGGCTAGGTCCACCCATAAGAACGCCCGCGGCAGCCATAGCCGCGAGAGTGCTGTACCAGTGGTGGGTGATGTCCATGGCGCTATTGAAGTCGAAGACCAGGAACAGCAGCGCTGGAAGTAAAATGAGCGGACCACGGACAATTCTGGCGGCGATTAGAGTGATGACACAACACAGGGTGAGGCCGAGAGCGATGGCCCAAGCCTGCATCAGCCAGGCATGGACGCCAAAGATACGAAAACCTAAGGCATAAAGAAGGTCGGTGCCGGGGGTAACGAGTTCGAAAAAATCGCGGTACAGAACCTGACTGCCCACGATCCGCGCGGCACGAGTAAAGAAGAGAACCTGGTCGCCAATTGCGACAAAGGGTGTAGCGGGAAGCAGGAAGGTTCGCAAGTAGAGGAATACGAGGGCTCCGGCAGCGAATAGGCTGAGAACGGAGCGAGAGAGGTGCTCTCCTGCATCTGTGGCCCTGCGCTCTTGCATGCGGGAACTGGTTGACTCCTTGAACAGCACCATGATCGCACGGGCAAACTGCGTTCTTGGTTTTGCGATTGGGTTGGCCTATTGGACCAACTGCGGGGACGGGTCAGTCTCGTCAACTCTGTTGAGCCAGCGGCTGCCGGCGAGAGCAAGAGCGAAAATGACATAGGCGGCAATGAGCATGGCCCAAAAGCCTGCCTCGTTCCACATCCTGGAGCCGGGGCGTCGCGAGCCCGCCAATCGCCGGCCCAGTAGCCAGCAAAGGACCGTCAGCCCCAAGGGCGCTGCCAGGCCAATGAGTAGCTGAACGCGCAACGCCATACCATTCAAGATAGCGAGTTGGTTCTCGTGTGGCTAATCAGAAGCGATGAGCCCTCGAGAAAAAGTATGCACAATGTGAGCGATAAGAGAGATAAGGGTGCCGGGTGCGGTTTGCCGAGGGGGCGATTCTGCCCTGCGTAATGAGTAAAGAGTTACTCGAAGGGGGCGGGGTCACCGCTAGACCAGGTACTAACGATAGTAGCCGGACCTGCTGAGAACAGCCACGCCCTGCTTGCGCAGCTCAGGATGATCGCGGACCCAGTCCGGAGTGAGTTGCAGGCTTATCTTGCAAAACTTACCCTGGGGTGCGGCGGCAGCTGGCTTGTATCCGATTGTGTAACGAGAGCGGAGCTGATCGATTAAGAGGGAGAGACGGTCCGCAGCGTCTTTCGAGCTGGTGCTCAGGACGGGGCCTCCGGTCGCCTTGGAATATTGATCGATGTCGCCGAGTCGAGTTCCGTTGATCCCCGAGTCCATGATTGCCCGGTTGGTCTCCGCTGTTCTGTCGATGAGCGCCGCAACGACTGCTCCCGACTGAAGCAATTTCACCATAGCTTCCGGCTGAGCATGCAGTTGGGCAGCGGCATGCTGACCGATCGTTGCCCTGGTAAAGGCGTTTTGCTCGTTTGCAGTGCCGTCCGTGAGCCACAGCAGAACGCGGCGACTGCCTGGCTTCGCTTTCAGCACTTGTTCCACGCCCTCGAACATATCCTCGTCGAGGAAGGTGCCTTCCACATCGGCCATCCATGAGGCCGTTTTGATCGCGTAGGCCGCCTGCGGGCGGTTAGTTGTGAACCCCTGCAGCAACTCGGTGCGGGAGGAAAAGATCATCACCGCCACTTCATCCTCGGGCTTCAGATGGCCAAGAACTTCGAGTCCGGCTTTCGCCAGGGGCCCCAGCGCAGCATGCACGGTCTCGGTCATGTCGAAGAGCAGCACCACGGAAAGAGGCAGTTGATCGCGACTGAAATAGGTGATGGTTTGCGGGACGCTGTCTTCGGAAAGCCGGAAATCTTTTGCCGACAAGCTATCAACTGTAAGGCCTGTCTTCTTGTTCTCGACCAGCGCATCCAGCAGGACGAGTTGGGTGTCCACACGGATAGTCTGTGCAGGGGCTGAGGATTGTGCCCGGCCAATCTGTGCCAGCAGAAGAAGAATTGGAAGAAGAAGCGGTGCAACGCGCATGAGGTCACAAGTCCTGAGACAGGATACGACGACGCGACGTATTATGATGAGCCTCATGTTTCCCCGCGTCTCAATCGTGTGCGCCGCCTTGCTGGCCGGCTCGGTGCTTGTTTCAACATCTGGCTTCGCACAGGGAGACGCGTTTCCCCAGCGATTCAACGCGGTTCTGTCGCAACATGGGGTGGTGGGCGGAGGTGTCTCCATCATCCACTTACAGGAACCGGAAAAGAGTTTCTTCTTTGGCGAGGCTCGGAAAGCCGCGCACCAGCCCGTCGACAACGAAACCTCGTACAACTGGGCCTCGATCACCAAGACGATGACCGCAATCGCCATACTGCAGCTGCGTGACCGCGGTAAGCTCTCGCTCAGCGACCCTGCGGTTCGCTACATACCTGAGCTGCGGCAGGTGCACGACGCTTTTGGCCCGATCGATGCGATTACGATTCGCGAGCTGCTGACGCATAGTGCGGGATTTCGCAATCCTACATGGCCGTGGGATTGCGATGATGCGTCCAACTGCGACTGGCAACCATTCGAACCAACGCAATGGGCGCAGGTCTCAGCCATGCTGCCCTATACGCATATTGCCTTCAGTCCTGGCACGCAGTGGAGCTATTCCAATCTCGGATACATTTTTCTCGGCCAGATCATCCAGCGGCTCACGGGCGATGACTTCGAGGTGCACGTGGACAAGAACATCCTCAAGCCGCTCGGCATGACCAACAGTTACTTCGATCGCTCGCCATATTTTCTCGAGTCGCATGTCTCGGCCAGTTACCTGCGCGCCGGCGATAAGCTCACAGAGCAGCCTTTTAACTTCGACACCGGAATCACGACGTCCAACAGCGGCCTCAAAGCTCCCATCACTGACATGGCGAAATATCTACGTTTTCTGATTGGCGATCCGACGAACCCGGTCTATGACTTCGTCCTTCAGCGCAGCTCGCTTGAGGAAGCATGGACAGGGGTTCTGCCGGTTGCAGAGCCGGGTAAACCCGCCACACCCTACACGAAAGGCGCACCGCTGATGGGCCTTGGCTTCTTTGTGCAGAACCTTGGCGGCCATGGCTACGTGTATCACGATGGCGACCAGGGTGGCTTTTCTTCCGAGATGCTCATCGACCCGGCCCGGCATGCAGGCAGCATTCTCGTGGTGAATACGACCGATACCGGAGCCCCCGCGCCGGCCGCTGCGCTGCACCCCCAATCCAATACTGAGCCTGAAGCGGGCACCGATCTCCGCATCACTCTGCGTGGAGAAATCATCGATCACGTCCTTTCCGGGTTCGCTCCAGCCGGCAAATAGCGGTTACTATTCGAACTGTGTTTTGAGGGTGAACGCCGGTATGTTGCTGAAACGTGCATCGTCGATTTGTCTTCTTGTCTCTGCCTTGCACGTATTGAGCGCCCAGGCGCCTCCCCCAACACCGAAAGCATTGCCGGCCGAAGTAGCAGGGATTCCCGTCAACTACGATGAATCCAAGGTCGGGACCTACACGCTGCCCGACCCGCTGAAACTCAACAACGGTAAGCCCGTTCACGATGCGAAGACCTGGAACCAGAAACGGCGGCCGGAAATTGTGCAGATGTTTGAAACGCAACAGTTCGGGCGAGCTCCCGGACGGCCGGCGGATGAGCGCTTTGAGGTCATTGACCAGGGAACGGCGGCCCTGAATGGCAAGGCCATTCGCAAACAGGTGACGATCTATCTGTCGAAAGACAAGACCTGGCCGAAGATCGATCTGCTGGTCTATCTGCCGGCAGCGGCCAAGAAGCCCGTGCCTGTGCTGCTGAGTATTAACTTTGGCGCGGTCTCGAACGCGGTCGATGACCCAGAGGTCAAGCCGGGCGAGGTCTGGGATCCCAAAACGAACACCAGGATTCCTGCGGTAAAAGGGCGAGGCTTCGGACGGTTGGATGTGGAGCCGCTGCTGGATGCAGGGTTTGGGGTAGCCACGTTCTATTACGGCGATGTGGAACCGGACTATCCAACTGGATTTTCAAATGGAATTCGCGCCCGCTATCTGAAGCCAGGACAGACGCAACCGGCAGCGGATGAGTGGGGCTCGATCGCAGCGTGGGCCTGGGGGATGAGCCGCGTGCAGGATTATTTCGAGACGGACAAGAGCATCGATGCGCATCGGGTCGCGATCCATGGTGTTTCCCGGCTGGGCAAGACGGTGCTCTGGGCGGGGGCACACGATCAGCGCTTCGCGGCGGTGATTGCAAGTTGCTCGGGCGAGGGAGGAGCGGCGCTGAGCCGTCGAGATTATGGGGAGACGGTCGCGCACCTGGTGGCTCCCACCCGGTTTCCGTATCAGTTTGCCATCAACTATCAGAAGTATGCGCAGCATGTGGACCAGTTGCCAATGGATGCGCACATGCTTGTGGCCCTGATTGCTCCGCGGCCATTACTACTGCAGACAGGAAATACCGATCATTGGTCTGATCCGAAGGGAGAGTTTTTGTCCGCCGTAGCGGCAGGGCCGGTGTACGCGTTGCTGGGCAAGGACGGACTGGATACGGATGTGTGGCCGGCGGCGAAGCAGCCAATTCTGCACGACCTTGGCTACTACATGCATGACGGCGGCCACGGCATGGTGGCGTCGGATTGGGATATCTATCTCCAATTTCTGAAGATGCACCTGCATCCGGAACGTTAGGGCTACGTATTAGCCTGGTTGCACTATCAATACAGATGACAGCTCTGTAATTTCGAACGCATGCGTGAGCTTAGCGTTACGGCTATGCTTCATGAGGCAACGTAATCGGCAGACGCCGATGATGTAGTTACATCCCAGCCCCCAAGCTCCAGGGCCACCGACATGCATGCATCGCGCAATTTGTCGGCGTGGGCGCGATTTTCGAAGGCTCGAGCCACGACCATGCCGCCCACGCACAATGCGGCGATCGCCTGTGCCCTGGTACAGCGGCTGAGGTCTTCTTGCTTCAGGCTGCGCTCAAGAACGCTCACCATCGCGCTGAATACTGTCTCGAAGGCTTGCTTTGCAGTTTCATCGCTGCGCGTGACATCGGTGGGTAATGCAATCATGGGACAGGAATTCTCTATGTCCTCGAAGTGTTGGCGAGACAGATAGGCGCGCACAACCTGGGGACCTACGTCCTTCGAGGACAGATCTACTTCCACGCCTTCCCAACAACTCTCCCATTCAGGGTCGGTGAAGAAGCAGCCCAGGACCTGGACGTATAGTTCGCTCTTGCTCGCAAAGTAGTTGTAGAAACCACCGCGCGTGAGCCCGGCGCCGGACATGATCTGATCCAGCGAGACGCTTTCAAAACCGTGCCGGTTGAAGAGTTTGCGCGCGCTCAGAATGATCTTCCCCTTTATCTCGTCGCGATGACCACTGGGATAGGGCATACGTTCTCCTCGTTTTCGTGAGCCGAAGTATGGCGTGGGGCATGTTCTCACGTCCAGCAAAATATGATCTTGAACATAAATTGGCCGCGTGCTCCTATGCATAGACAACCAAATTTCAGGAGGACGCGATGAATGGAAGAACGAATGCTGCTGCGTTGCCGAACACGCTGACGCGGCGGCAGGCAGGTGCGTGTATTGCTATGGTGTTTTGCAGCCTGGCTTCGGAGTGCAAAGCTTTTGCGCAGGCAGCGCCGCAAACGATGGAAGAGAAACCGGCAAATCCCGCCAATCGAATGCGCACATCCCTGCATGAGGAGATCGACTTGAAGACGGACCCTCAGCACATCTACGGCGTTCTTCTGGATGCAAAACAGTTCAAAGCATTCACGGGTGCGCCGGCAGAGATCGATCCGAAGCCGGGCGGAGCCTTTTCCATGTTCGCAGGACAGATCGTTGGCAGAAACGTCGAGTTGGTCCCAAACCAGCGGATCGTGCAGGCTTGGCGGCCCACCCATTGGGATCCGGGGGTTTACTCGATTGTTGAGTTTGCAATCAAACAACAGGGGTCCGGAACGATGGTGGTTTTGGACCACAAAGGATTTCCTGAAGGCGACTTCGATCACCTGGAATGGGGGTGGCACACGCACTATTGGGAACCACTCAAGAAATATTTTAGTTAGCTGCAGGTCTTCGCAGAGACAGGTTCCAGGCGGGCGCTTCCCGCTAGAATGAGGTATGGGTCGACGACACTCCTATGCGGTGACCGTGACGTGGACGGGAAATACGGGAACCGGAACCAGCGGATATCGGGACTACCAGCGTTCCTATGAGATTTTTGCCGCCGGAAAATCGAGTATCGCCGGCTCATCGGACCCGGCGTTCCGGGGCGATGGCGCCCGCTGGAATCCGGAGGAGCTTCTGGTCGCCTCACTCTGCGCCTGCCACGAACTTTGGTTTCTCCATCTTTGCGCGGATGCGGGGGTTGTGGTGGAGGCTTACGTAGATGAAGCAGTCGGTGTCATGGAGGAGGCTGCGGACGGAGGTGGACAGTTTGTAGAGGTGGTTCTGCGGCCCAGGGTAAGGCCGGCGCCGGGCAGCGATCGCGATAAGATACAGTCACTGCATCATGAGGCCCATGCCAACTGCTTTATCGCTCGGTCGGTAAATTTTCCGGTGAGATGCGAACCAGTCGTTGATTAGTCCACTATGCGGCAAATGAGAAGAGACGCCAGGATTCGCCAGCTTTTTCGACACGCCTGGAATGTGTGACCTTACCTTTAAACCTGGTGATGGCGCGTTGCCAAAACCTGTGAGCGGAACGATTCGACTGCATGACGCGAACCTCCCAGGCCCCGGGAAACTGCCTCCAAATTTCATGCGCGATTTCGGTTCCAATTCCACGACCCCTGTAGCCACGAAGGACAAAGAACTCCGCCATATCCCACACCGATCCACTCCCGGAGATTTCCGACCCTCTCTTTATTAAGGCGAATCCTATGAGTCCTCCATCCATCCTGACAAGCAGCGGGTGGCGGCCTGGCTCATGCCAGTAAAGCGGAAGATTCGGGTAGCCGAATCTTCCTTCCGGACCCAGTTCCATCTTTCGAAACTCGCTGAAGTCATGTATGTACAACTCAAGCAAGTTGGCGAGGATCGGCTGTTGCTCGGGGAGGGCGGGGAAAAGTTCGAGACCTGTCATCAGCAGACCTTCTGCGCGCCCGCGGCCAGAATCAACGCAGCGGCAAGCGCGGCCGTCTTGTGATCCCTGGTCCAGGGTGGGCCTACGGAGGCTCCGAGGTTAGAGATGGTGGCTTGCACGCGGCTTGCCCTGTCTCCAAACGTTGCTTTCGCTCGCTCGTCGAGCTCTCGCTCTCGAATTGAGGTAACCGGAATTTGTAAACCCTCGAAGCCTTTGGCTGCGGTTTGGCGGAAGAATTCCCCTTCTGCGGTGTGGATGAGAGGATGCGCGGAGAGAATTTTTTCGAGCGCTGGCAGGGGGCGCCCCGCGGCGAATAAAACCGCAGCGCCCACGATTCTGTAGTGGCGTTGGTTGAGTTCGCTCATGACTTCGCCGGTCGCGGCGACCGCCAGAGCACAAGAGGAAGCTGCGCAGTAGGAGAGGTGCTTCTCTTGCTCCGCGTGTTCGAGTTGGGCAGCAAAGTGATAGGGCTGAATCGCTCCTGGGATTTCCGGGTCCGCGGTGACCATTCGTCTACGCGCTAAGAGTTCCAACGGGTCCAGGGAAACCGCGACCAGCACTCCCCAACCGGAGTGCATTTGGACACCGAAGGCTGCGGGTTGCATAGCTACCTGGGCGGAGCCTGAGGTGAGCGCTTCATGTATTCTGCCAGCTTCTCGTGGGGCAGGGCTTGAATGGTGTGGCCGTCCACGCCGGTCATGGTTTGGGCGGCTACCATAGCGTTGACGATCGCTTCTTCTGTCGCTTCGACGGTGGCTTGAAATAAGGGGCTGATGCGCTCGTTTGAAACAGTCAGGACAGAATTTGGTCCGGGCTCTTTGTTGGCTCCGTGATTGGCGGTCGAGAAGGCGAGGAAAATGTCGCCGGAGGAATTTCCTGAGCTGGAACCAGTGCGGGCAAGTCCCATGGTTGCGCGGCGCGCCAGGCGCTTCAGCTGGTCAGGCAAGAGCGGCGCGTCTGTGGCCACTACGATGATGATGGAGCCGACGTCCCCTTTCCACTCCGGTTCGAGCATCGCGTTGGCAGGAGCGGCAGGAATGAGCTTACCAATGGGTACGCCGGCGATGGTGAGTTGAGGGCGTCGGCCGCAATTGCATTGCACCAGCACTCCGACCGTATAGCCGCCCGCGTCGGCCGTTAGCAGGCGGGAGGCGGTGCCGTCTCCGCCTTTGAAGCCGTAGCAGACCATGCCGGTTCCTCCACCTACATTGCCTTCGGGAACAGGGCCGGGCTTTGCTGTGTTGAGGGCGGAGAAGACGTCCGCTTTCTGGACGTGGAAGCCGTTGATGTCATTCAGGTAGCCATCCCAGGTTTCAGCTACAACAGGGAGCGACCAGGGCTGCTGGGTGAAGCGCCCGTTTTCTACAAACCAGGCGATGATGGAGTCGCGTACAAGACCAACCGAATGGGTATTGGTGATGGCGACAGGCCCCTCGAGAAAACCGGATTCTTCCACCCAGGTGGTGCCGGTCATCTCGCCGTTTCCGTTTTGCGAGTACCAACCGGCGTAGACAGGATCGCCATCTGCCCGGCCTCGGGGGAAGATCACGGTGACTCCGGTGCGGACCGGGCCCTGGCCGACGACGAGTTTGCCTTCGCCTCGGATCAGGGTTGTGTCGCCCACCTCTACTCCTTTTACGTCAGTGATTGCATCCAGTTGTCCCGGCGTTCCGTCGAAGGGTACACCTAGTGCGCGGGCGCGGGGGTTGGATTGGGCAGAGACGGTTGCGCAGATTAGTAGCGCTGCAAGGAGGTGGGGGACTTTCATGCGCGCAAGTCTAGCATGCGTCGCAGGGTGGGGATAAAACCGCTCTCCCACCTGAACTCCACACATCCCAATCGCAGCTTTCCAGGTAAGCCACTACCCTCCCCTTGTCATCCCGACCGGAGCGAAGCGCAGTGGAGGGATCTGCAGTTCTTCCATGGCAACCGGTCTTCAGGAAGAGCACCGCCCTTTCCTTTGTCATCTCGACCGAAGCGAACCCGGATTTCCTACTTCGCGCTGCTAGCGACGACCGCGTGTGCGGCTCTCCGTAAAGAGAGCCGCATGCAGATTATCAAAGCCACGGGTCTACACGGGAAATCGGGGGGAGCGCAGTGGAGAGATCTGCGGTTCAGCGGTCCCTTCTTGGAAATGTTTTTTTTAAAGCGGAGTTCTTCTCGTCCCGGTAGGCTAGTCATTGGAGTTGTAATTGGATGCCTTTTCCGTCGTCGTTTAGATCGACGGAAATGCCCTGGGGATAGCTTCTCGATGGGAGCTCCGCTGTTTGGCCAATTTCTCCCCCAGCAACCGACCTTCAGGAAGAGCGCTATCTCTCCCCCTTGTCATCCCGACCGGAGCGTACCCGGATTTCCTACTTCGCGATGCTGGCCAAGCCACGTGTGCGGTTTTCCTTAAGAAAACCGCTCGATGTTGACCAGCGCCACGGACCTCGACGGGAAATCCGGGGAGCGTAGTGGGGTTTTTCCCCCACGCTCCTTACCCTAACCCCTCCAAGAAGTGAAGGGTACGAGCCGTAGGCCCGCACCCTTCATTCCTTCACAAACCTCGTGCTAGCTTTTTTCTACCAGCTTCATCGCTTCGGGATCCCAGTTGACGACTTTTCCTTTTTCGTTGCTGAGGTTGCTGAGCAGGGCTGCTCCTGCGGCGCGGTAGCCGAAGACGGCGTCTTCTACTACGGGCTGGCGGCTGCGGACGGAGGCAAAAAAGTTGCGGAAGTGATCGTAGCTGTCACTGTATCCTTCCTCGGCTACATATCTCTCATATCCCAGCTGAGGCGCTCCCATGGGGTGCACAAGCGGATATTTTTTCCGGTACTCCTCGGTGATTTGCTTCTGCATGGCTTCGGTGAAGGTTCCGATCAGCAGGCCTGGATCCTTCTCGCGCGGCACGCGGCTTACGATTACGCTGCGGCCGCCTATCTCCATCGTGCCTTCTGAGCCGGTGAAGATAAGGCCTTCGCTTTCTTCGCCTCCGTCTACGAAGTTGACGCGCAAACTCAGATTGAAGCCCTCAGGATAATCAAACAGGCCCAGCATCACGTCAGGCACGTCGCGGCCGTCTTTCCAAAAGCGTATTGCGCCAGTTGCCATGGCCCGGGTAGGCCCGTGCGAACCAGTGATGAAGTGCGTTCCACTAAAGAGGTGAACAAAGAGGTCGCCCGCTACTCCGCTTCCATAGGCTTTCCACTTGCGCCATTGGAAGAAATGCTCGCCGTTGAAGGGTATTTTGGGGGCTGTGCCCAGGAAGCGCGGCCAGTCGCAGGTCTCGGTCGAAGCGTCCGGTGGCACGGTGTAGTTCCAGGCGCCGATGGAGGAGTTGCGATCCCAACGTGCGGTCACCATGTTGAGCTGACCAATGGCGCCGGCGGCCAGCAGCTCCTTGGCTTTGGCATAGATTACCGAGCTTACGCGCTGACTTCCGACCTGCAGGATACGGTTGTTGACGCGTGCGGCTTCAATCATCTGCGGGCCGTCCGAGTAGAGATGGATCATCGGCTTTTCGCAGTAGACATCTTTGCCCGCCTTCATGGCGTCCACAGCGACCTGCTTGTGCCAGTGGTCCGGGGTACCGACGATGACAGCATCGATATCTTTGCGCTCCAGAACCTGGGCGTAATCGCGGGTGGTAAAGACATCGGCGCCCCACACCTCCTTGCTGTGCTCGAGCCTGCCGTCGTAGCAGTCGGCAACCGCCACCAACTTGACCCCGGGCACTTGTACCGCAAACTTGGTATCCGACTGGCCCTGCCCACCGGCTCCGATCAACGCGATCTGAATGTTGTCGTTGGCTGCAATGGGTTTGGCAGGCTCGGATTGGGCTTCCGCCAGCAAATGGGTTCTGGATCCAAGCAGTGTCTCCACGGTTGCTGCGGCCCCGGCCGCCTTGAGAAAATTTCTACGATTTAAATCGAACAAAGTTGTCTCCCACAGAGGAAAGTTATCCGCCGTTTGTAACGATACAGCGTGTGCGGCTGTTGTGTGGAATCAATAAAGTGCCGGGATTTTGAATGGGTATGCCGCCGTGCAACCCGCCTGGGCTTTCGCAGGCGGGGAGGCTACATTACGAAAGCCAGGTTCTCCAGCTCTCTTTGCATGCAGTCGAGATTGCAGCCCATTTCTTCCAGGCGGCTGATGGCGTTGCGGGCATGCTCTGCGCTCACGCCGTATCCGCGGCCAGTGAGGAAACCACTCAGCACTTCAGCCGCCTGCCATGAATCGATCCCGGATTGCAGGAGCTCGTTGCGCAAGTTGAGCAGCTCGCGTGCGGAAAATTTCTCGATTTTGGCGTTTGCAGACATTGTGTTTTCCTCTCTCACCACTTGTACTCAAGAGACCCTGGCGTGATTTACGCAAATTACCGCTGACCGGTGCCAAGAAAACCCTGCGGTTGGAGCCCTTTGTTGCTAACGAAATAAGGAGCCTACCGAGGGTGTGCATCGAGTCTGTGGCCAAAGTGAACCACTTTCCTTATTTGTATGAACCCGCAACGGAAGTACTCGTTGCGTTCGACCCAATTTTCCGAAAGCCAAGGGGGATAAGCCGGAGAACAATACTGCTCTGTTCTTTTGATGCTCAAATCCCCTGCTGGATGTATCGGACACTGGATTCGTTCTGGCGAGGAGACAAGCCTGACCAGGCACGTAATTCCCTGCCGTTCACCGTTTCTGGGAAAAGCGTGTCCGGAAATGGAAGGCTCAACGCCTCGCTCACCTCATTGCCTTATGAACTAATAGACTAATTTCAGGTCAAGTGGTGAGCAGACCGTAGCAAATTAAGCTGGCGGAGGCTGGGGCGTGGCGCGCTGCTCGAGCATGACTGGAATGCCATCTTCTACTGGGTAGTAGCGGCCGCATCCCGTGCAATGCAGCCATGCGTGCGAGGAGTCGCTGGGACCAGCATCGAGCCCGTGGTGGCACACCGGACATACAAGGACCTGGAGTAGGTTCGAAGAGAGACGCGACGCCATGCGATGAGTTTAGTTCATTCAATTACTATGAGCGCAGCAGGAAGGATGGTTGATGAGTAGAGTTCTGGATGGGACCGCCATCGCCGCCAGTATCAAGGCGGAGGTAAGGGCTGAAGTGGAACGGCTGGCACTCCAAGGCATACGGCCGGGGCTGGCAGCAGTGCTGGTAGGGCATGTTCCAGCTTCTCAAATTTATGTGCGCAGCAAGGTGAAGACATGCGAAGCGCTGGGATTGTTCAGTGAGCTGATAACGCCGCCAGAAACGGTTACAACGGAGGAGATGCTGGAGCTCGTCGATCAGTTGAATGCGCGCGAGGATATCGATGGCATCCTCATTCAATTGCCGTTGCCGGCTCATGTAAATGCCAAGCGGCTGCTGGAGGCGGTGAGTCCCGACAAGGATGTGGATGGCTTTCATCCAGTCAACGTGGGGCGGTTGCAGACGGGGCAGCCGGCGCTGCCCCCGTGTACGGCAGCGGGGATTATCCAGATCCTCAAGCGCAGTGATCTGCCGATCGCAGGACAAAATGCAGTGGTGGTGGGCCGCAGTGATATCGTGGGCAAACCCACGGCGATCATGTTGCTGGCAGCGAATGCGACGGTGACCGTATGCCATTCGCGGACGCGTGATCTGGCCTCGTTTACGCGGCGGGCAGACATTCTTGTGGTGGCCATTGGTAAGCCGGCATACGTGACCACAGAGATGGTGAAACCAGGCGCGACCATCGTGGATGCAGGAATTAACCGGGTGACCGATCGGGCGGAGTTGGAGCGCTACTTTCCCGGAGATGCGCGGCGGTTAGCTTCGTTTCTGGAGAAGGGTTCGACGATTGTGGGAGATGTGCTTCCGGAAGCGTACGCATTGGCGGGGGCGTACACACCCGTGCCGGGCGGCGTTGGTCCGCTGACCATTGCCATGCTGATGGCGAATACGGTTCGCGCTGCCAAGCTGCGGCGTGGGTTGCCGGTTTAGGATGCTGCGAGTTGGATTGACCGGGGGCCTGGGTAGCGGCAAGAGCACCGTGGCCGGGATGTTTGCCGAGTTGGGCGCGGCAGTGATTGGCGCGGACCAGTTAGGGCGTCAGCTGATGCAGCCCGGAGAGCCGGTTTACGCCGCAATTGTGCAAAGGTTTGGTGCGGGTGTGGTGCGAGCGGATGGCGCGCTCGATCGCAGGGCTCTGGCGGAGCTGGCTTTTCAACATAACCAGGCGGATGCGCTGAACCGGATCGTTCATCCCGCGGTGGTTGCTGCGCAACAGGAATGGATGCGTGGGGTTTTTGCTAAAGAG
This sequence comes from uncultured Acidobacteriaceae bacterium, assembly GCA_963763905.1. GTDB lineage: Bacteria > Acidobacteriota > Terriglobia > Terriglobales > Acidobacteriaceae > PALSA-350. Next base: position 23,729 of record CAVXRU010000013.1, read on the forward strand.
CCCTGGCGCGTGGCGATGGTAGAGTCGGCGCTGATTTTTGAAGTGGAGAAGTGGGGGACGGCGCCGGGTTGGGTGGAGCGGTTTGACCAGTTGATTCTGGTGACCGTGCCGGACGAGGTGAAGATTGCCCGGTTCGTGGCTCGCGCAGTGGATCGAGACGGGGCAGAGGCAGATGCACGGGCTCGACTCGCTTTGCAGATTCCCGATGAAGAGAAGGCGGCACGGTGCGATTTTGTGATTGATAATTCCGGAAGTTTGGAAGAGACGCGGGTTGTGGTTGAGAGGATTTATCGGAAGCTGGTGTTGATGGCGAAGAGCTGAGGAGTTCGGTGCCCTGGCATTCGGTGGAAATGATCTAATAGATGTAGCTCGCTATGAAGATTCGTCCTGTTTTTCTGACCCTTTTACTTGTTGGCGCCTTTGTTTATATCGCCTCTTTTAGCAACTTCAGAGGCCTTCCTGGCGCGCAGCACCTCTCGCCTATGCGGTTGACGGTTGCGGATGCCCAGCCGGCTTATACGTCGGAGGAGTCCAATCGCATTGCGGTCTATAAACGTGCGCTACCTTCGGTGGTGAACGTTACGTCGTCGCAATTGTCTCTGGATTTTTTCTATGGTGTCGTCCCCTCAGAAAGTCAGGGTTCGGGATTCATCCTCACCAAAGATGGCAGGATCCTCACCAACTACCACGTCATCGCCAATCCGCAGAAGCTCGAGGTGACGCTCAGCGACAAACATAAATACCCCGCCAAGATCATTCTGCAGGATCCCGCGCATGACCTCGCGCTGCTGCAGATCAACGCCAACAATCTCACGCCGGCTGTGCTTTCTGAATCACGCGACTTGCAGGTGGGCCAGATTGTTTACGCGATCGGGAATCCTTTCGGCCTGAATGGCACGATGACCACCGGTATCCTCAGCTCGATTCGTTCCGTAAGAGAGCCCCAGGGGGCGACGATTGAGAATGCGTTGCAGACGGATGCCGCGATTAATCCCGGAAACTCCGGCGGACCGCTGCTGAACTCGCGCGGAGAGGTCATCGGGATGAACACGCTGATTGCCACCGGTGGGGCGGAACAAAGTTCCGGGATCGGGTTTGCCATCCCTGTCGACACCATCAAGGCTGTGCTTTCGGACTTCACCAAGTACGGGCGGGTACGCCGGCCCTCGCTGGGGATTGCTTCCGTGGGCATCGGGTCGGACCTGGCGGAACAAATGGGATTGCCGGCCGATGATGGTGTGCTGATCCAAAGGGTCGTTCCAGGAGGGGCTGCGGAGCGCGCAGGATTGCGCGGCGGCAATCAGCAAGCGATCTTGGGCAATACCCCGTTTTATACCGGCGGCGATTTTATTGTCGCCATCGATGGCGACAGAGTCACGAATCCGCAGGATATTTCGGAGATTATGGATCGACACCAGGCGGGTGATGTGGTCACCGTGACCTTTTACCGCGGAAGGAAGAAGATGACGGTCAAACTCACGTTGGGCGAGGCTCGGTCAGTCTCGGTCTGAGCGGGGCACGAAGCGCCGGCCGGCAACTTGATACTCACCCGAAAGAACGCGACCGATGGCTTCAGCGTAAGCAATATGCTCCTGTTCCAGGATCCGCGCCGACAGAGCGCGCTCGTCGTCTTGCGGGAACACGGGAACAGTCCTCTGCAAAATAATCACGCCGTGATCAAGCTCTTCGTCGACGAAATGCACGGTGCAGCCAGAGACAGTCGCCCCGTACTCGAGAGCCTGACGTTGCGCGTCCAGGCCGGGAAAGGCGGGCAGCAGCGAAGGGTGGATGTTGAGAATGCGCTGAGGAAAGGCGCGCACAAACTCGGCTGAGAGAAGGCGCATGTAGCCTGCCAGGCAGACCAGATCCACTTGATTTGCGCGTAGGACGGCGATGATTTCGGCATCATGCTCGGTACGCGAGCGGCCCTTTGGCTCGATGATTTGGGCTGGCAATCCTGCATTGCGTGCAGCTTCGATTCCCGGCGCATCGCGGCGATTGGAGATCACCACTGCGATTTTCGCGTTTGCGATCCGGCCCTGGTGAATGCTTTCGGCAATCGCCAGGAAGTTCGATCCACGCCCGGAAAGCAAGATTCCCAGGCGGCTTTCGCTCATGTGTACAACACCTTGCGGTCTCCCTTGACGGTGCGTCCAATCATGCAGAATTTTTCGCCGGCGCGGTCCAGCATGGATTTGGTGCGGCGGAATTTGTCCGCCGGGACGACTGCAATGAGGCCGATGCCCATGTTGAAGGTGCGCAGCATTTCTTCCTGATCCACGCTGCCCAACTGCTGCAGATGAGTGAAGATCGGCGGCGGTGTCCATGTGCCGGTTTCTACCACCGCGGAGATGTTTTTGGGCAGGGTGCGAGGCAGGTTTTCTGTGATGCCTCCTCCGGTAATGTGGGCCATCCCAACCACGAGATCGGCGGCGGTGAGTTTCTTGATCACGGCAAGGTAGCTGCGATGCACCTTCATCAGCGCGGCTCCGGCCTTATCCTTCAGGTCATTCACGTACTGGTTGGGGGAGTAGCCGGCAACTTCAAAGAAGAGCTTGCGCGCCAGGGAATAACCGTTGGTGTGCAGGCCGGTGGAGGGGAAGCCGATGAGCACATCTCCGGGCTCGATTTTGCTGCCGGTGATGAGCTTGTCCTTGTCGACGGCGCCAACGATGAAACCGGCCAGGTCGTATTCTCCATCGGAGTAGAAGCCGGGCATTTGGGCTGTTTCCCCACCGATCAAGGCGCATCCGTTAGCTCGGCAGGCTTCTGCCACGCCGCTAACCACGGTTTGGGCGACTTCGTCGTCCAATTGGCCGATGGCCAGGTAGTCGAGAAAGAAGAGAGGCGTCGCGCCCTGAACTGCAATGTCATTGACACAGTGATTGACCAGGTCGGCGCCTACGGTGTGGTGCATGCCCATGGCAAACGCCACCTTCAGCTTGGTGCCAACGCCGTCGGCGCTGGAGACCAGGACGGGGTTGGCGTACTTGGCGGTATCGAGGCGGAAGAGGCCGCCAAACCCACCGATTTCCCCTAGTACCTGCTTGTTGAAGGTCTTCTGGGCCAGATATTTGATGCGCTGCTTGGTGCGATCTCCCTGGGAGAGGTCCACCCCAGCAGAGGCGTAGGTGACGGAGGGCTTTTTCGATTTGCTCGTGTCTTCTGACAAGGCTAGTCCAGGTTCGTAAGGTGGCTTCGATGGGATGGAAATGGGTCCCGGGAATGGCCAGTTTACCATCGCCATATACTTGATCGCATGGCCCGAGAACTGAGTCGATCGAAAGCATTGCAGGAGCGCGCAGAGCGCTACTTTCCCGGCGGGGTGAATTCGCCGGTGCGCGCGTTTCGCGCCGTGGGCGGTGCTCCGCCGTTTCTGGTGCGCGCCGAGGGTGCGTATCTGTGGGACGCGGACGGGAATCGTTACCTTGATTACGTTGGGTCGTGGGGACCGATGATCCTCGGCCATGCGCATCCTCTGATCGTGGAGGCGATTCAGCGGGCGTCGGAACGGGGGGCCAGCTTTGGCGCGTCGACCGCGGCGGAAGCGGACCTGGCGGAACTGGTGATCTCCGCCTTGCCATCGATGGAAAAAACGCGCTTTGTCAGCTCCGGCACGGAGGCGACGATGTCTGCCATCCGGGTGGCGCGCGGGTTTACCAAGCGGAATTATGTGATCAAGTTCGAGGGCTGCTACCACGGGCACTCGGACGGATTGCTGGTGAAGGCTGGATCGGGGCTAGCGACGTTTGGGCTGTCTGGATCGGCGGGAGTGCCGCAGGAAATTGCTCATTGGACGCTTCCGTTGCCGTTTAACGATCTAGCGGCGGTGGAAGAGGCGTTTGCCAAGCATCCAGATGAGATCGCCTGTGTGATCGTGGAACCAGTGGTTGGGAATATGGGATGTGTACCTCCTGCCAACGGATACCTTGAGGGCTTGCGGCGAATTACCCGGGAGCGTGGGAGTCTGCTGATTTTTGATGAGGTCATGACTGGATTCCGGCTGGCACTGGGTGGGGCCCAGGAGGTGTTTGGCATTGATCCGGATTTGACCTGCCTGGGGAAGATTATCGGCGGTGGGGTGCCCTGCGCGGCGTTCGGGGGAAAGGCCAGGATGATGGATCTGCTGGCGCCTTTGGGTCCGGTTTATCAGGCCGGGACGTTGAGCGGCAATCCGCTGGCGATGGCTGCGGGGATTGCCACGCTGCGGTATCTCAGCGAGCATCGTGTGTCGGTTTACCGGGATCTGGAGGCGCGGACGGCTGCGGTTGCTGAGGGAATTTCGACGGCGGCACGGGAGGCGGGGATTTCGATGGAGACAAATCGTGTCGGCTCCATGGTCACCTGGTTTTTCACGGCTACGCCAGTCACCGACTTTGCCACGGCGTGCACATCGGATACCGAGGCTTTTGGGTGGTTTCATCGGTCCATGCTTGATCAGGGGGTGTGGCTCCCGCCCTCACAGTTTGAGGCGGCCTTTCTGAGCGCTGCTCATACTGACAGGGATATCGAGATGACGGTAGAGGCTGCTCGCAAGGTGTTTGCCTCTATGCATGCGGCGCCGGTTTAGCCAATTAGGGTTGATCACGCCTGGAGTGAAAGCATTGGAAGAAGGCTCAAAGATCGGGTTCTGACTCTATCCCCTCACTAATGCCGGGGGGTGGATACCGCAGGCCTCCCCCTCAAGCCCGCTGCGGACCGACAGATCTCCAACCAAAATTTCCGTTCGCGACTTAAAGAACAGGCCGCAACTACTCCGTCGGGGTGCCCCATGTTCGCACCAGCGTACGTGGGCCGAAGACGACTTTTTTCGAATGCTTTCACTTCAGGCGTAATCAACCGCGACTGGTCAAACCCGTGCCGCCATCCGCAAATGGTTTCTCTCACCCTTGAGTGAAAGACTTGACGGCTTCAGTTCCAGGTGTCTATTGCGACCTTGCGCACGTTACTGCCCGCCCAGCTTTCGAGGAGCATTTTGGTTGCAGCCAGAGTGACTGAGCGGTCGGTTCCTAATTCAAGGTGACCGCCGTCGTGCAGCAGGATGTTGCTGCCCCTTCCCAATCGCTGGTTGCGGGCAACAAGGCGCTGCACACGCGCTGCCAAGGCACGCGAATCCGTAGCATCCCAATCGTGGGCGGTCACGTTCCACATCACCGGCGTTAGGCCAAGTTCGACGGCAGTGCGGAGGACGTCCGGCCGACGGGAGCCAAAGGGCGGCCGAAAATAGTGCACTGCTTGTCCCAACACATCTTCCAGGACAGCGTTACATCCTGCGAGTTCTTCGCGGACGCGAGAAGGCCGTTCCCATATCAGAGAAGGGTGGCTCATGGTGTGGTTTCCTACCAGGTGACCGGCTTTAAGAATGGCGCGGGCCAGCTCGGGACGACGGCGGACAAAATTGCCAATCAGGAAGAAGATGGCGCGGACTTGATGCTGCGACAAGAGGTCGAGCAATTGCATGGTGTAGGGATCATTGGGCCCGTCATCGAAGGTGAATGCGACCTCGTTAAAATCGAGACCAGCGATGAGCGTCCGGCCGAAGAGCTGCGAAGTCGGCCAGCGCGCTGCATAGGCATATCCCCCAACCGTGAGACCGGTAATTACACCCGCGGAAACCAGTTTGGCATTCATGCTTCAAGAGTTTAAATACGCCTGTCACCGGACTCATGGTATCTTCGGCTTTTCTTCGCTCGAAAAGGCATCGTCATGGCAGAGAATTTCGAACCGCCCAGATTTATTGCAGTCGAAGGACCCATTCGAGTCGGCAAATCGACTTTAGCCGGGATTCTGGCCCAAACCCTCCACGCCCGGCATGTCGTCGAGCCCGAGAATAATCCCTTCCTTGACCGCTTCTATCAGGAATCGAGCGGCATGGGCCTGCCTACCCAGATGTGGTTCCTGGTAGAGCGATACGACCAGATGCGCCAGGCGGCCAAGGATCTGGCCGGCAGCGACCCGTGGCCGATCGTGGCCGACTACCTATTCGAAAAAGACAAGCTCTTTGCTTACATCAACCTGAGCGACGCGGAGCTGGAACTATACAACCGCTACTACCAGATTTTCCGCAGCGAAGTGCCCACCCCAGACCTGGTGATCTATTTGCACGCGTCTCCGGAAGTGCTGAAGCAGCGCCTCAAGCGCAAAGGCATCACTCAGGAGCAGGCCATCAGCGACGAATATATCGAGCAGGTCGCCAAGGCGTATGAGCACTTCTTCTTCCACTACACGGCCAGCGATCTGCTGGTGGTCGACACGTCGGAGATAGATTTCGTTAACCGCAAGCAGGATTTGGATTTGCTGCTCAAGCGGCTTTCAGAACCCATCAAGGGCAAGCAGTACTTCCTTCCCCCAGCTGTGTGAGCGTATACTACGATCTGTAGTGATCGGGCAGCATCCCGAACGGGAGCTGCACTGGAGCCTGCAATGAGCCTTACGCATTTCCGCCTCGCGGATTCCTCCGCGCCTGCCCGGACGTCCCGAGTGACGATTCAAACAATCCAGGATAAAAAATCTCACGGCACACCCATCGTGGCCTTGACCGCCTATGACTATGCCACCGCGCGGCTGGTGGATGAGGCGGGCGTCGACGTCATTTTGGTGGGGGATTCGCTCGCAATGGTGGTCATGGGCTATGAGAATACCCTCCCCGTCACCATGGACGAGATGCTGCTCCACACGCGCGCGGTACGCCGGGCGGTCAAGCATGCCATGGTGGTCGCGGATATGCCGTTTGGCTCCTACCACGTAAGCACAGCGGACGGGATAGCCAACGCGGCGCGATTCGTTAAGGAGTCGGGCGCCCAGGCAGTGAAGCTTGAAGGCGGAGCGAGCCGGCTGGAGTTGGTGAAGCGGCTCGCGGACGCAGAGATCCCGGTGATGGCTCACCTCGGCCTCACGCCGCAGTCGGTGCACCGGATGAGCGGTTACCGGGTCCAGGGTAAATCGGTTGCAGCCATCCATCACCTGATCAAAGACGCACTAGCGCTCGAAGCGGCCGGGGCGTTTGCGGTGGTGCTGGAAGGTATCCCAACTGAGGTAGCGCAGCGTATCACCGCTGCGTTGCACATTCCAACCATCGGCATCGGTGCGGGAGCCCACTGCGATGGCCAGATCCTGGTGCTGCACGACCTGATCAATCTTTCCTTTTCCACTCCTGCAAAGTTCGTCAGGCGGTACGCCGACGCATCCGCATTGATCACGGATGCGGTCCAGCGGTATTGCCAGGATGTGCAGGAACGCAGTTTCCCGGGCGAAGCGGAAAGCTATCATCTGAGCAAAGACGCGCTGGCGGCTCTGCTCCAGGAAGAGAGCTCGGCGAGGCGCAAGGCCTAGTGAATGTTGGTGTTGAGGACCATCACTGAGGCCAGAGCTGCGTGCGCCCGGTTCCGCGCGGCAGGCAAGACCCTGGGGCTGGTCCCCACCATGGGTGCTCTGCATTCCGGCCATCTTTCCCTGGTACGCGCGGCGCAGAAAAGTTGTGATGCGGTTACGGTTTCCATCTTTGTAAATCCCACCCAGTTTGGCCCCAAGGAAGACTTCGCCAGCTATCCCCGGGTTTTTGAGCAGGATTGCCAAACGCTCGAAGCTGCGGGTGTGGATATAGTGTTTGCTCCCGCGGTGGAGGAGATGTATCCCCCGGGCGCGAGCACGTTCGTCGAGGTGGAAGGACTGAGCGATCGCCTGGATGGGGTATCGCGGCCTGGCCATTTTCGTGGGGTGGCTACGGTGGTGTCAAAGTTGTTCCACATTTTTACTCCGGATGTCGCTTTCTTCGGGCAGAAAGATGCCGCGCAGGTTGCCGTGCTGCGCAAGATGGTGCGCGATCTGCGGTTTGCGGTTCGGGTAGAGGTCTGCCCCACGATGCGCGAGCCGGACGGGCTGGCGATGAGCTCGCGCAACCGCAACCTTAGTGAAGGGGAGCGTCGCCAGGCGCTGGTTCTAAGTCGCGCCCTTCGCGCGATCGAGGAGCGGTTTCTGGGCGGCGAGGTGGATTCAGACAAGCTTCTTGGCGAGGCTCAGCGCATTCTCAAGGAAGAACCTGGGGTCCAGGTAGAGTATTGCCGGATTGTCGACCCGGAGACGCTTGAGGACGTATCGGATGCCAGACCGGGCAGCCTGGCGGCGGTCGCAGCGCGCGTGGGCGCTACCCGGCTTATTGATAATTTGTTGCTCTAGCCAAAGGTCCTTTGGAGACGTAGGGGTTGCCGGCGAGCAGAAAGCGGGCCGGACGAGAGGCTTCTTTGGTGATCCCGATGCGGGGCGTGATCAGGATGTCGTTGGCCGAGTAGCCGTCGTCCTGGATCTGCAGGTCTGATGAGCGAGAGGTGAAGTCGACGCCGTTGTCCCGGGACCGCGTGATGCCAAACGCCTTACACAGTCTCCCAGGACCGGAAGTGGAGAGCTTCAGGCCGCAGATGGGTTCCAGGGCTCGGAACAGCACGCCGCCGGCTTGGCCTTCCGGCTCACAGGAGACGTTCAGGCAATAATGCATACCGTAGATGAAGTAAACATATGCGTGGCCCGGCGGTCCGAAGAGCACGGCGTTTCGTGCTGTCTTGCCGGGAAAGGAGTGCGACGCCGGGTCGGACTCGCCGAAGTAGGCTTCTACCTCGACGATCCGGCCTACTTTTGCCCCTCTTACCAGTAGTTTGCCCAGCAGTTTTTGCGCGACCAGGTCGGGCGAATCCAGATAGAAGCCCCGGGGGACGATCGCCGCGCCGGTACAAGTCTTAGCCATGTGCCTTGACCGCTGCGAGAACTTCTTCCGCATGCCCTTCCGGCTTTACTTTGGGGAAGATTTTGAGCAGTTTCTGATCGGGCCCGATGAGGAATGTCGTGCGCTCAATTCCAATTACTTTCTTGCCGTACATATTCTTTTCCTTGAGAACATCAAACTGTTTGCACACTACTTCGTCTACATCTGCTAGGAGGGTGTAGGGCAAGTTGTACTTTTCTTTGAATTTCTTCTGCGCCTTTGGGGTGTCACGGGAAATGCCCAGAACGACGGCGCCAGCCTGCTGTATCTTCTTGAAGACGTCACGAAAGCCGCAGGCTTCAATCGTGCAACCGGGGGTGTCGGCCCGAGGATAGAAAAAAAGCACCACTGGTTTGCCGGCATAATCCTTCAGGTGTACGGTTTTATCTTCTTCGGTCTGAAGCGTGAAGTCGGCAACTTTGTCGTTCACTTGCATGAAGAGGGTCCTCCCAAAACGAGATGCGATGCAACGAGATTATTCCATGATGACGAAGGGGGCGCACATCCTGCTGATGTTGGTTGCGCTGGCTGCGCCTGCAGGCGCGCAATACCCCGGACATATGGAGACCAACAAGAAAGCCGCGCCTACCATCCGCTCCATAGCCGTGGTGGAGTGGACCGGGGATAAGGCGAAACCTAGCGCCAGCCGTCTGATTCCAATCTCTGTTTTCGACGGTGAGCAGTATCAACCGGGTGGGCTTTACCTGGCGAAGCCGGAGCCTCTGGCCTTGGAACCGGGAACGGAATATGTGCTGGAAGACGCCGGCATAGCGCGCGGCCTTTTCGACGTCAACACGGCGCAGGACGTCGACGGCTATTGGTTTGGCTACGGTGCATGGAAGCCGATGGCTGCTCCGGCTAAAAAGGCCAAACCGAAGCAAGGTAAGAACATGCCCCAGGTGGTAAGCGATTCGGACGGCAAGCCGCATTTCAAGGGAAGAGATTCTAATGGCAACTCTACGTCCACCGACTCGTCTACCACGTCCAGCAACTCGCCCGCTTCCAGTAGCCCGCCGGCCGGAGATCCTGATCGGCCTACTCTGCGCAGACGGGCTGAGCCATCCGCAGCGGCCCCCGCCGCCAGTAGCGCAGACAACAGTGCTGCGCCCGAGACCGCAATTGGAGGAGCGGACCCGGATCGTCCGCACATGGCGCACGGGCAGCAGACACCTACGGATGAGTTTCAACCGCCGCAGCTCACCGGAGTCCCCACCGGCCTGCAGCAGATGATCGCAGTCTCCGATGCGAGTGATCGCGAAGCGCATCCCTTTGTTTACCTGTGGGCGGACGCGTCAGACGCGGCCAAGATGAAAGAGCAAATGGAGATTGCGGCTGGGAATGCCATCGCGGCAGCCGCGCCGCCACCGAAGAGCATTCCCAAGCCCAGGACTCATACTGCTGCCACCACAACGCCGCGGCGCAAGACAAGCACGACCGCACCCACACCCCCTAAGCCAGTGTTTACCAACGAGCAGTTCAAGGCTTATGAGCTCACCTTCAGTGGCGGCGCTACCCTGGTGTTCTCAGGCGAGACCCAGGATCATGCTGGGAAAACGAAATATGTGACCTTGATCGCTCAACCGGATTTCAATGGGGTTCCGAAGGTGCTGTTCAAGACTGTCACCGACGATGATCATCTGGATGTGACTCCGAAGATGCGGCTGGTCGATGCGGTCGACGCGAAAGCGAGCAATCGCGGAGATTTGGTTTTTGAGTTGCGTACCAACAGGGATCGCGAGTTTGTGATCTATCGCATCGGGAGTGGACAGGCTCAGCAGGTCTTTACCACTGGATCGCTTTCTAATTCGCCCTCGTCGCCCCCACCTGAGGGAAGCTAAGCAATCTCTCTTCCCGCTAACAAATAATGGGTGCCCCATATCTGCCTGGTTTTGGCAGATGTGGGATTCCGAGGACCTAGCCCTTGACCGTGCAGGGAGTCAGAGAAATAAACACCCTAAGTCGGTTGCTGGGAGGTCTCTCACCCTGTACCGTATACCCTAGATAATGATTTCGGCAGGAGCTCGCTGATCGCGCGGTTGTTCCTAGCCGGGGGAGTTTCCGTTCGTTAAACGGACTAAGCGCGAGCGAAGGACAGTTTTACCGCTGTCCGGTGGCACACCCGATCCCTGTCCAAAATCAGCTTGATCCAGCATCCCGCCGCGGCGGGATTTTTTATTGCGTCCCCAATGTGCCTGCGCAATGAAAACCTCTGCCGTCAACCGCAGTCACCCAAAGAGCCGTTCTTTCTGGAAGGGCACGGGTTCACCCGTGCCGTAAAGCAAGCCACGGATGAGTGCTTTAGCCCCTGAGGTACGTTTTGAAAGCTTCAATCTCTACGCATTGTCCTCGAAGACGAAGACCATCTTTGTCTCGCCCACTTCAACTTCACAACTCACCTATAAACGGAGCTATCAATGCCTAAAAATAACGTCAGCGACCCCATCACAGACCAGGAAATAGCCTTTGCTCGCCTGGTCCTTTCTGGAACCATGACCGACCGTCGTGCCGCAGAAGCCGTCGGTCTCAACCCCGACACCGCCGCCTACACCAAATCCAAGCCTCGCGTCTGCGCCTACATGCTTGAGCATCGGGACGTCGTGCAGCAACAGCTTGTCGAGCAGGATACCGAGGAACTCCGCCGCTTCAACCTGAGCCGCAACCGAGTCCTGGCCCGCCTCTGGGAAATCGCCGACCTGGACCCCGAAATGACCCGCGGCAGCGCTTCCGCCCAAGTCAAAGCTCTCTCCATGATCGTCGCCATCGAAGGTCTGATTCCCTCTAGAACCACCAACGACCGCCGCGCTGTCTCCGCCCAGAACCAAGCCGCCCCGCCGCCCGTAAACCCGCCATTCTATGTCTCCGAATGGATGCGTACCCAGCAAAACGGAGAATCCGTGGATCGTCAGCCGGCCACCGCCCAGGAAGAAGCCGCCCCCGAACTCCAATCCGATCCCGGACGGGCGGATGACTCGCGTCGTCCTACCCCAGACCCCACTCCAGCACAATTGTCATCCCGACCGGAGCGTAGCGAAGTGGAGGGACCTGCGGTTCCCGGCCCCCTGGACGCCTCGAAAACGGCACCATCGCCTCATCCTGCCAGGTCTTCTTGGGTTCCCGACACCAGAGCCCCCTTCACCATAGAAGAGAACCGCTTTGGCAGGCGCCGTTGACCAGCGCGCTGCCTCTTTATGCCCCAAAAGACCCAAAACACCAAATTTTATCGAATTTTACAAAAACAGAGCCTTGAACGACTCACCCCTCCGATACGCGGACTCGATGCCCAACGAATTGATTGTCGGGAAGCCCTGGTCTTTTTCCTTTCCCCCAACCACAAATGATCGGGTGCCCCATCCTTCGCGTTCTTTGCGAAGGGTGGGATCAGCAGAATTGCGGGGTAAGGGCCTCGGGGTTAGAGCAGTAGCATCCCACCCTTCGCAAAGAGCGCGAAGGATGGGGTAACCCAGGGAGCGTACGGGACCGTTAGGGGGTAGCG
>CAVXRU010000014.1:0-75155 GCA_963763905.1 uncultured Acidobacteriaceae bacterium
GGGTGGAACCGAGGGAACCGCACGTCCTGTCCCCTCCCCTCCCATCACACTAACAGTAAAGTTGACCACCGGCTTCGCCGACCCACGGCGCGCGATAGTCACTGCCCGGGTGCCGGGTGCCGCATCCTTCGCGCTCTTTGCGAAGGGTGGGAAAAGGCGAATATGCGGGGGAAGGGTTCCGGGTGCCGGGCAGTGGCATCAGGGCCGGATCCAGCCCGAATCGCCCGAAAAAGCGACGATCTGGACCTTCTCCCTTCACGGATTTCCACCCTTCGGCGGAAACCAGCTCAACCTTTTGGTTGACAACTGTTATCGGTCTGGTCTACTTTCATTCGGCAATCAAATGTAACCGGTTACTGGCTACTTCTGAGGAGGCTTTCGGGCCATTCTTGAAAACGGTTACGCAGTCGAGTCAGCGCTCAAAAGCGCAAATGACCTTGTTTTGAAAGACTTTGGAGGATTTTCGGATGGGCTATGATCGCAATTTCTCTCGCCGGTTTAAATCACTTGTCTGCATAACCCTCACATCCTTCTGCATGCTTCTGGCGCCGTCTGCATTCGGCCAGGTCGACGAAGGGTCAGTTACTGGAGTGGTTCAGGACGCCACTGGCGCGGTGGTTCCCGGCGCAAAAGTGACCCTCTTGAATACGGATCAGGGTTTGACCCAAACAACCAATACGAACGGCTCCGGCGTATACACCTTCTCGCCCGTTAGAATCGGGAACTACTCCGTGTCCGCCACCGCTCCTGGCTTCTCTGTCACTACCCAGGACCATGTAAATGTGGCCGTGAGTCAGAACCTGCGTATCGATATTCAACTTAAGCCCGGCGCCGAGTCGCAAACTGTTGAGGTGACCACTGCACCGCCCCAGATGCAGACCGAGGATGCGTCGGTAGGGCAGGTGGTCAACGAGCAGAGCGTGAATAACCTGCCTTTGAACGGACGCAACTTTACTTTTCTGGCTCAATTGGCGGCGGGTGTAAACACTCCGCAGGCAGATACTCGCGGCAACGCGGCGAACGGAGCCTTCGCCGCCAATGGCTTGCGTCCTGCGCAGAACAACTACCTTTTGGACGGCATTGACAACAATTCCGACAATGTGGACTTCCTGAACGGAACAAATTTTGTTGTTCTACCCCCGCCCGACGCGATCGCGGAATTCAAGGTTCAGACTTCGGACTTCAGTGCCGAGTTGGGACGTGCCGCGGGCGCCGTCCTCAACGCCACGGTCAAGTCCGGCACAAACAGTATCCACGGCGCGGCCTGGGAATTTTTCCGCAACGACATCCTCGACGCAGCTGATTGGTTTGAAGATAACAACGGAATCAAAAAGGGAGAGCTGCGCTGGAACCAATTCGGAGCTTCCGTTGGCGGGCCCGTCATCAAGAACAAGATCTTCTATTTTGGTGATTACCAGGGTTTCCGGCACGTACAGGGCAATACTCAATCCGGGATCGGGGTGCCGACCGTGTTGCAGCGCAACAGCGGCTTCTCCAACCTCTCCGAGATAGTCTCCGCCAATGCCTCGAGCGCGCCGCGTGCCGATGCGCTGGGACGATTGATACCGGTCGGCACCGTCCTCGACCCCGCAACCACCCGCTCAGTCGCCGCGGGCGCGCTGGATCCTGTTTCCGGAATCGTCAACACTTCTAACAGCGTCGTGTACGTTCGCGATCCCTTCGGAACTTGTCCGGCTTCTACCACCAATTTCACGCTCGCTGGCTGCGGGTTGAACCAGCTTCCTGCCGGCCGCATCGATCCCGCCGCAGTCAAGCTGTTGGATCTCTTTCCCCTACCGACTGCCGGTGGAGTCAGTTCAAATTATGCCGTCAGTCCCAAACTCTTTCAGCACAACAACCAGTTCGACGTCCGGGCCGACTTTGATTTGTCCGACAAAAACCAGGTATTTGCGCGCGTTAGTTATTGGGACAACCCGCAATTTATTCCCGGACCCTTTACCGGCGTAGCGGACGGCGGCGGCTTCCAGCAGGGTGACCAGACTGCAAAGTCCTTCCAGGGTGTGGCGGCGTACACGCACCTCTTCACGCCGACTACCGTCAACGTAGCGCGTGTTGGATGGGACCACCTGCACACCTCACGATTCGGGCCAGAAGGCTCCACGTACGGCATTCCGGCGCAATACGGAATCCCGGATATCCCGCAGGTGGATAACAACGGCGGTCTGCCCGCCTTCGGATTTGGTGGGTTGCAGACTCTAGGCGGCAATTCTTTCCTGCCTTCGGACGAAACCACCCAGACCACTCAGGTAGTCGACGACTTTTCCAAGGTTTACGGCGCTCACGGCTTCAAGATGGGCGTTGAATACCAGCACGTAGTGTTCAATACCCTCCAGCCGGCCTGGTCGCACGGCCAATTCGACTACAACGGCACCTTCACAGATATTCCCAACAATAACGGCAATACAACCGGTATCGCACAATTTGTTCTGCCGCCGACAGCCGCGACAGTTCCCAATGGAGTGAATTACTCCGGAGGCTCTGACCAGGTGTTCGCGTCCAACATCAACAAAACCTATGATGAACGAGCCTACTTCGCGACTTACTTCCAGGACGACTGGAAGGTCAGTCCCAAGCTGACTCTCAATCTCGGCTTGCGTTGGGAATACTTTGGGCCCATTAACGAGCAAAATGGCGGCCAAGCCAACTTCGTTCCCCACGGACCCAATAACAATGGAACTCCGACGTTCTTTATCCCGGCTTCGGGCAAAGACAATAGGCAATTGTCTTCGACGGCCAATAATCCCTCCCTGGCCGGGAACGGCTTCCTCGATCTACTGGCCAAGGATGGAATTGCGCTTGTGTCGACCGACAAGTACGGCAAGGGCTTGCTCAAGCCACAATACAATAATTTTGCTCCACGCTTCGGCTTTGCCTATGAAGTAAGCCCGAAGCTGGTGGCGCGCGGCGGTGTGGGTCTCTTTTGGAACGCCTTCGAGAATCAGGGTTACGGACCGAATATCGGTGAGAATTATCCCTTCGTATACAACTTCGACTACGTCCCCAAAGTTCCTAACGGATCCCCTGCCGGCTTGTCTAACGTCGCACCTGTTAACTACGGCACGCCGTATGCTGGCTGCGGGACAGCAGGTCCGGGTGGAACAGCGACTTTTGAGTCCGGCTTCTCCTGCCTTGCATTCACCCCTCTTGACGTCAACGCATCCGGCCTGGGGCTGCAGGGGCTTCAGTTCAATTTCGTAGATCCCAAAACTCTCGCCGCTAACCTTTCTTTCCAGTATGCGCTCACTCACTCAATGTCGGCGCAGGTCGCTTATGTACTCACAAAGGCCGACAATCTGCAGATGAATCTTGGCGCGAATAACGTGACCGCACTTCTGCCGTACAACGCCAGTACCACGGGTCCGGTCGGTGGTGGGCCCACGGGTCTGGAGCCGTTTCCGGATTTCGGAGGTGGTTCGACTGGGCGAATGATTGGAGCCAGCGTTTACAACGGCTTGCAAACCAAGCTCGAACAGCAGTTCTCGAGCGGACTGAGTTACCTGCTCACGTACACGTTTTCAAGAACCTTTACAGACGCCGGCGACTTGCTGAATGGCGGTAGTCTGAATGGCTCCCGCGCGCCAGACGTGCCAGGCTTTGGTGTCCGTGGAGATTGGTCGCTGGCCTCTTTTAACGTCACCAACGTGTTCCATTTCAGCGGTGGGTACCAACTACCCTTCGGCAAAGATAAGCATTATTTGGCCAACACGGGCAAGCTCGGGAATGCGGTCGTCGGAGGGTGGAGCATAAACTGGATTACTACCCTTCAAGGCGGCCAGCCTCTCTCCCTCGGTTGCCCGACTGGAACGACCGCCGGAACAGGCTGTAACGATGTGACCGTCGCTGGGCAGAGCCCGAAGCTCGGAATCAAGGAACGGCCGGATGCAAGCGGCAAATTGACTCCGTATTCTCTGAACAACCCGGCAGCCTTCCAACAGCCTTGCGAACTGGGCAACCCCACGCCGACACCGGCCGGATGCATACCTGAGACTGGGTTTGGTGTTCTGGGCAACCGTCCGGGGACGACGACCGGGCCAAGCTACCACCGGTTCGACTTCTCAACATTCAAAAACATTCCGATCAATGAACGCTTCAGCATGGAGTTCCGGGCTGAGTTCTTCAACATCGTCAACCATCCGAATTTCAATGCTCCGGGATTCGGCGGCAACGGCGTTGTCTCCATCGCGAACTCGACCAACTTCAACAACACTAACTTCGGCGCCATCGGATCGACCCGCGATGCTCCCAACGCTCCGAGGCAAATACAATTTGCTTTGAAGTTGTATTACTAGGCTAAGATGAAAACACCCCGAAAGGCCGCGAAAACGGCCTTTCGGGGTGTTTCTGCGTAGCGCCTCGCTCACGCGGTATCGACAAAGGTGGGCTGTGAGCAAAATGAACTGGTCCCGGGGGATGGTTGTTAATTTTCTTGTGTGTTGTGCGACGCTTGTCGCAGGCCAGGACCATCCAAACCAGACCCAGGGGAATCAGTCCCAGGCATTAACCCGCCAGTTTCAATCGGCCGTGGCTCAATATGACGCGGGACGGCTTCAGGAGGCTGCGGCGCAGCTGGAGGCCCTGTTGCCCTATGCGCCAAAGACCTTTGAGGTTCATGAGCTTTTGGGGCTGGTTTATGCCGGAGAGTCACAGGACGCTAAGGCCGTAGAGCAACTCGAAATCGCGGTTCGATTAAAGCCGGATTCGGCAGCCGCCCGAACGAATCTGGCGGCCAGTCTCTTCCATTCAGGCAAACTGGAGTTGGCGGAAGGGCAGTTTCATAAGGCTCTTGAACTGGAACCTCGCAACTACGATGCTAACCACAATCTAGGTGAACTCTACATCCAATCTAGAAGAATTGCGGACGCGGTGCCACTGCTCGAAAAAGCGCAGGAGATTCGTCCTTCTTACGACAACGGATATGATCTCGCGCTGGCGTATTTCGAAACTGGAAAGCTTGGTCAAGCCACGCAACTCGTTCAAAGTCTTGAACAGACTAAAAATACCGGAGAATTGCATAACCTGCTGGCTCAAATCGATGAAAGGAGCGGAGACTTTGTCTCGGCGGTGAACGAATATGAAGCCGCCGCACACATGGATCCGAGCGAGGGCAACCTCTTCGACTGGGGCAGCGAGCTTCTTGTTCACCGGACCTACGAGCCGGCCATTCAAGTGTTCGAGACAGCTTCGCAGCGATACCCCAACTCTACTCGTCTATTGATCGGCCTGGGCATGGCGTACTATTTGCGAGGCAAATACGACGAAGCCGTCAAGGCGCTGCTCGCGGCTGCCGATTTAAATCCGGCTGATCCGCGTTGTTATCTTTTTCTCTCCAAAGCCTATGACAGCTCTCCCAACCAGGCGGACGAAGTGATCCAAAGGTTTCGCCGCTTCTCTGAACTCCAGCCGCGCAATGCGCAGGCCCAATACTATTACGCCATGAGTTTATGGAAAGGCAAACGGGCCGAAGATCCAGGCTTCGATCTCAAGCAGATCGAATCTTTGCTGCAAAAATCAATCGCACTGGACCCGACGCTTCCCGAGGCCCACGTGCAGTTGGGCAACCTCTACGCCGACCAGCATGAATATGCGACGTCCATACCAGAGTATGAGCGAGCTCTCGAGTTGAATCCCAATCTGCCCGACGCGCATTACCGCCTCGGGCAGGATTATGTTCACACGGGGCAGAAAGATCGCGCCCAATCGGAATTCGATATCTATCAACGCCAGCGAGCCGCGCACATGGCTGAATTGGATAAGCAGAAGGATGAAGTCCGCCAGTTCGTCTATTCCGCGAAAGGAGAGCCCTCCGCCAAGCCATGATATTTTTTCGCGAGCGAGGGAGTTTGTATGCTCCGCCAACTGGGTTGAATCGAGCGATGCGGGGGCAATTATTTCTCACTAGAGTTCTTGCTGACACAACAGAATTGTCATCCCGACCGGAGCGAAGCGTAGTGGAGGGACCTGCGGTTTCTTTTCCGCGTCTTAGGATAAACGAGGTCTAAAGTGAAGGTGACGATGGCGCAACAACTCGCCTATCAACTAGGCCGCAGCCGCCGCGACTTCCTGCGAGATGCGGCCGGCTTAGCTGTAGGCAGCACAATGTTGAGCGCTAGTCCGCTGGTGCGCGGAGCCGTCGCCCAGAAGAAGCGCAAGACCATCGTCATCACCTTCGGCGGAGGCGCACGCGATCAGGAAACCTTCGCTCCGGAAGGCCGGGAAAACATCCCCAATCTGCTCAAGGAACTAATACCGCAATCGAGCTTTTTTACCCAGGTGGTGAATCAGGGCATCCTCGGTCATTACGTGGCCACCGCGAGCCTCGCCACCGGGGTGTACGAAACCCTGAACAACTTCTCCGCTGTTCCGCCGCAGCACCCCACAGTCTTCGAGTACTTTCGCAAGGATCTGCATCGTCCGGTCTCCGACGCCTGGGTGGTCGCACCCAGCAACGGCTTCAATCGCATGGGTGAGAGCGACTACCGTTCCTTCGGACCGGGGATGGGGGCAACCGTCATATTACCCAAGCACCTGCTGGGTGCGGCCATGTCTCGCACTTCGACGGACTACGAGCACCTGCTGCGGGACAACTACGAAACACCTCTTTACACTCCCCCGCTGGCAGGCAGCGAGTTTGAGCTGCAGCAGCTGGAAATGATCCTCAAGCTTTCCGTGGATGACTTCAAGGCCCACGCGCGCACTGTATCCAGTCCCGACGAGTTGTCGATGTTCATCGCGCGCAGGCTTATGCAGCAGGAGTCGCCTAGTCTGCTTTGGATCACCATGCACGACATCGATATCGCACACGCGGGCGCTTACTCGCTATATGTGGATGCCATTCGCCGCACCGATCGCCTTTGCGCGGAGTTCTGGAAAACGGTGCAAAGCGAACCGGAATATGCAGGAAACACAACGCTGTTTATCCTGCCGGATTTTGGACGCGATGCAGACCAGGATCCTGGTGGCAACGGATTTCAGCACCACCGCACCGGCGACGTAGCTTCACGTACTACCTGGATGATCGCGCTGGGCGCCGGTGTTCGGCCAGGCGTCGTCTACGACCATCCGATGCAATCGATTGACCTCGTGCCCACCCTGGGGGCCATGATGGGGTTCAGCCCGTCGCTTTGCCAGGGCAAGGTGATCCAAGAGCTGGTTTAGTTCTATGCTTCCACGCGATCTCAAGGCCGAGCAGTTCGCAGGCTATCCACCCCAGGCAAGGGCCGTGGCTGTGGCCCATCTCAGCGCCTTGCAGCAGCTTCCGCCCACTTTTGTGCCCAGCCTGCTGCGCGAACTCATCGACTACGACTACAAGTTTCCCGCTGAGCGCAAAGAAATCGACAAGGAACTCGCCAACCTCAGCTCTCTTTCGCCGCCGCAGGTGACCGATTGGTTCCAAGCCTTCTCGCAAGTGTCCCTTTCGCCAGAACTTGAACAATCCGATTGGATCAATCGCCCCGCTCGCTTTGTGGAACAGCTATCAGCCTACCTGTGGACCACGCAGCAGTTGGACAATTTCCGTAAAGCCGCGACCGTTTACGGCGATCGTTTGCGATCCGCGGTGCCTCCTGATTCCATTCCGGTGCGTAGGCTGGGTATCGCCGTAATCGGACAGGGTGTTGTCTCCTATGACGCGCCCATCTTCCGCAACCTGCGCCCCCACGGCGCCTATTTTGCGGGAATCAAGCCCGAGAACGGACTGACACTGTTGCTGAATGCGGTGGAGGCTCGGGCTAAAGCGTATCCAACGCCATACGGTCATTGGTATATCGATGGCGGGCAGCCAGTGGATCACAGCCCTTTGCTCACGTGCGTGTCGTACCAGGCGCTGGAGCCCGTCCGCGCAGCCTTGCTGCACAACTTGCACACACAGATTCAGAAGCCAGGCATGGGGCCGGAAGAACTAAGTACCCACCTGGCTGCGTTGCTCCCTTCTGACCTGGGCATGAGCAAAGCCGGAGACGAGGTGCTCGACCGCTTCCAGGTAAGACTGCTTACGGAAGGTTCCGGAACCCAGATCTTCAGCACCACCTTTGCCCAATGGACAGCTCGCGAGGCCCTGCGCCGGGCTCAGCCGCTCACCATGCTGGTGCGCTTTGCTCCCAGGCAGCGGCAGCGGCCTATGAACGAGCTGCTGAGCGGTGGCCACACCAACGTCGAACTCGACCTGGCCGGTTCGTTGGTCGACGCGGATATGGGCGCATACTACCACTGGATCAACCAGCAGCGACTGCCGGGAGCGGACCAATCCGCGTTCCTGGTTTGGTTTGAAGGTCACAACCAGGCGATCGCAATAGGACCCTCTATTCCCCGTGGAACCGTATCAACAACAGTAGCTGATCCTGGCGAATTGGCTGCGCTGGTTCTCGCCTGAACCGCGGCAACAATAGTCGGATGACGCTACGGGTCTCGACAAGAAGTCCGGGGGAAGCCCGCCTAAGACGATGAAGATGGCGCGGACGGATATTGAGTGGGTGGCCCAGGTCTCAAAAGTGAGATCTGGGCCACCCGCTCAGAAGTCCTGAGGTTGCAGTTTGTTTCGACAGAGTGGGTCGGAGAGACCCACCTGATAAACCAATGCCTTACTTCACCCGAACCGTAGGTTCCACCGACAAGCCAGGCCGCAACAGACGATCCTTGTCCTCGCTTCGATCCGACAGGTCGATTCTCACCGGAACCCGCTGCACCACCTTCACATAATTACCCGTGGCATTTTCCGGCGGAAACAAGCTCAGCACCGAACCGGTCGCGCCTCCGATCTGCGTGACTGTACCGTCGTAGTCGCGCCCGTATGCGTCGACGTGAATCTTGACATGCTGTCCAGGACGCATCAGCCGTAGTTGTGTCTCCTTGAAGTTAGCCGTGATCCAAACATCGTCAAGCGAAACCAGAGTCATGAGATTCTGCCCTACGCTGACGTTTTGCATCACTTCCAGGCTCTTCTTGGTGATGATTCCATTGACCGGGGCAACGATGCGGGTATAACCCAGGTTCAATTTAGCTTGCGCCAACTCCGCCTGAGCCTGCTGCATTTGTGCCGCTGCCTGGTCGGCCTTGGCCTTTTGAATTTTGACCTGGTCAGGCGCCGTTTGCGCGGTCTTTAAATCCGCCTGGGACTGAATCACCCGGTCGCGCGCAATGCGGACAGCATCCTCAGCGGCCACCTCACTCGCTTTGGCGCCTGCTAATGCCGCCTTGTCTGCATCGGCCGTAGCTACCGTAGCGTCAAATTGTTGTTTCGAAATCACGTCCTTTTCGACCAATGGCCTATACCGCTCAAGATCCAGCTGAGCTTTGATGTTGTTCGCTTCCGCTTGCCGCACCTGGGCTTGCGCCGCTTCCAATTGTCCCTGGGCCTGTTGCACTGAAGCGGTCGACGTGCGCACTCCCGAATTGGCCGACGTCAGCGTCGAGCTGGTGTTCACTCCAATCACCGGCACGTTTACCCGCACCGCTTCATAGTTGGCTTCGGCACTCTGCAGGCTGGCTTCGTCCTGCTGCACGGTTACTTCGAAATCCTTCGGATCGATCTCAGCCAGCACCGTTCCGGCTTGTACCAACTGATTTTCTTCCACGTTGACTTTGATCACCTGTCCGGCTACCCGGGCGCTGATCTGTATCAGGTGACCATCCACCTGCGCGTCGTCCGTGTCTTCGTAATAGGTGGAATGCCACCAGAACAGCAGCGCGCCCACCACGAGCACCGCGACCACGCCGATGACAATAAAGCGCCGCCGACCCTTCTTGCGGGGAGGGCTGTCGAGATCCTGCTGGTCGTTGTTGCCGGCCTGGGGACCCTCTTCTTCTACGGTAGTTGCACGGCCTGATTCCGCATTCTGTTCCGCCACCGCTACTTACCTCCCACGTAATCCTTGTAGTTCGTTTGTGCGATGCCCATGGCCCGGGCGAGAGACAGCTTCGCCACGTTGTGCTGGTAAAGGCTCGAAACCAGTTGGTCATCGGCCTGGGCCATCGATGCCTGGGCTTGCGATACTGCAAGATTGTCGGCGACGCCAGCTGCGTATCGCTGTTGCGCTTCGCTCAAAGCCTCTGTTGCCAAGGCTGCGTTGCTGGTGGCAACCGATACCTGCTTCGCTGCTGCTTCAATGTCGAGAATACTGTCGCGCACATCGGCGCTGATCTGTCCGCGCAGGTCGCTCAACTGCGCCTGTTTCTGTTCCAATTGCGCTTGCGCGTCGCGCGCATCTCCGCGCAGTTTCGCCTCTTCAAACAGCGGCACGGAAGCTGTGCCTAGCGCGTCGAACGTTCCGTGGGAATGGCCCAGTGTCGGCCCTATGTCCCCATAGTCGCCCGAAAAATCGATAGTAGGGTAACGTTCCGCGGTAGCTGCGGAGCGCGAAGCCCGCGCCCCCTCTACCTGCTGCTGCAACGCCTGCAAGTCCTGCCGGTGGGCTAGCCCCTGCTGCACAGACGCGTTTACATCCACGTTGTCCAGAGCCTTGAAAGGCGCCTGGTCCGCCAGCTCGTAGCTTTGTTCAAGTGGCAGTCCGATGGCGCGGGCCAACGCGATTTTGTCTTTCTGATACTGGTTCTGCGCCGAAATTAAAGTCTGCTGTTGAGTCTGGTAGTCCACCCGGGCGCGCAGTTCGTCCAGCAGCGGGGCCGTCCCAGCCTGGTGATTCGCCACTGCTTGATCGAGCGACACCTTCGACGTGTTTACCTGCGCTTGCGCAGATTGCACCCGCGACGCGTCCGCGATGCAAAGCAGATACGCATTGCCGACCGTCAGCACCACCATGTCTTTGGCATCCTCGACCGAGAGCTTCGATCCCTGGAAGTTATGTTTCGAGGCCAGATAATTATCCAGCGAAGACAAGTTCAAGAGCGACCACTGTGCCGAGCCCCGGATGTCTGTATACGCAAACGGCCCGACAACGGTGAAACCGGGAATCTTCAGGCCTTCGGCCTCCAAATTGATTTGCTGTACTGACTCTTTGGCCGTTCCGGTAACCGTGGGCAGCAAAGCCTGCAATTGCTGGAGCTGCTGCGCCCGCGCCGACCCCGCGTTCGTGCCCGAGAGCACCAGGCCCAGGTTGTATTGCAATCCCATGTGGATGGCCTGATCGAGGGTCAACGCAAGAACGCCCGGTACAGGAGCCTGTTTCACCAGGCTGCCCTTGTACGTGTCGCTGTTGACCTGCGCCGGCGCCGCCTGCACTGTGCCGCTGGAGCTACTGCCGCTGGGCCCTCCGCTCCCCCCGAACCCACCCGCTCCTGAGGGCTGCTGTCCCGGCGACGCGGGCGGGCTCAGGGTCAAACTGAGGAGCATTACCAGCCCCGTAACCCACAATGAACCCGAATTACGTCTCATCCGGCAGTCAACCTCGGCAAACAAACCTATGGCCCAAAAAAGGCAGCACCAACTTCGATGCCGAATGGCCCGTCAACTATTCAAAATAAAGCCTATCAGCGCTGAGGAGCGCGCTGCTTTGGAAGGGTCGAACTGGGTAGGGAAGGCTTTATCCGGTTCAGGCCGGCATCAGAGCAGTCTGCGCACTCATCAGGCAGGTAGCCAGTGAGCACAGCGCCTGGCGATAGGCAGTCCCCACCTGGTCTCGCCGCCACCCTTGAGCCCCCCTCGCTCCGCTCTGGCGAAGGCTCTCCGCCGTCTGCTCGCCGTCTTGTCCAGCTACCGCACGCAGGACAAAGATAGCCCGTAAGGCGGGCGCCAACCGTTCCAGCCATTCGCGCATACTGGCCCGTCCGGGACCCGAGATCATCGCTCCAAACTGCTCCCCGGTCAAACCCGCGGCATCCAGATCATCGGTCTCAAGGCAAACGGCGTCCGCCGGCGGCGCGCTCGGCACCGCGAACGCTTCCGGATACAGCCCGGCCATTCGCTGGACCGCGGTCTGCACCAGCAAATGGCGCGCCTCGTCATACGCCAGTGCTCCCTCGGCACAGGGATCCGCTTCCACTTTGGCCACGCTCTGCTCTACCAGGGAAACCGCTTCCTGCTCATCGCCCAACAGCAAGGCCGCGATCTGAAAAAGGTGCAACGCCGTATCCTCGGCCATCAACTGCCCCAAATCTTGCTCGTTCATACGTGTCTCCTTGTCGGTTGGCCCCGCGACTCTGTCATCTTCCATCCTCCCGCAACCTCTCTCCAGGCGTCAAATCCTGGAGGATTTTGACTTTCTTCCTCCACCGGTTCCGGGTCGTGGTTTAGTAAGGTAGACAAGGCAGACAATATGAGTACGATCGTTGGGTTGTCGCCAATCTCCCTATGGACAGTGTGACGAAAGATCCTCAAAGTTTGTTCATCGGCCGCGATGAATCGTGGCTGAGTTTTAACCGCCGAGTGCTCGAAGAAGCACAGGATCCTGACAATCCCCTGCTGGAGCGGGTGAAGTTCCTTGCCATCACCGCCAGCAATCTCGATGAGTTTGTTGAGATCCGGGTTGCCGGCATCATGCAGCGCATTGAAGACGGGTACACGGAGCCGGGCTTCGACGGCTTGACCCCGCGGCAAACCCTCGATGTCGTGGTCGCCGATATGCACGAATTCGTCCGCGATCAGTACCGCTGTTGGACCCGGGACCTACGCCCGGCACTCTACAAGAATGGGATACGCGTCCTCGATTGGGGTGCAGTGGACGAGGTCGCCCGCGCTCATGCGCTGGAGTACTACCAGCGCGAAGTGGACCCGCTGCTGACGCCAATCACCATCGACCCTGCACATCCCTTCCCCCGGGTTCTCAACAAGGCGCTCTGTCTGGCTCTGCTTTTGCGCCGCAAGCGCAAGGGCGCCAGCGGGGCCCTGCTGGGCGTGCTCACTGTTCCCCGCGCGCTCCCCCGGCTGGTGCCCGTGCCTTCCAGTTCCGGAACTCACGACTTCGTCTTTCTCGCCGACCTGATCGAGCACAACGCCACCGGGATGTACCGTGGTTATGAAATCCTTTCCACCGCCGCCTTTCGCGTTACCCGCAACAGCAACCTGTATTTCCAGGAAGAGGAATCGCGCAGTCTGCTGGATAGTGTGCGCTCCGAGCTGCACAACCGCCGCAAAGGAGATGCCGTCCGTCTGGAGATCGAGGAAGGTGCGGATGCCGAGATCGTCGACCGCTTGCGCATGAATTTCGAGCTGGAGGATAGCCAGGTATTTTCAACGGATGGGCCGGTCAACCTGTCGCGCTTGATGAATTTGTACTCCGACACACGCCGCCCAGACCTCAAATTCAGAGACTTCCTGCCCCGGGAACTCCGTCTGAACCGGCGTTCGGAAGATCTTTTCGACGAACTGCGCCACCACGATCTGATGCTCCATCACCCGTTCGATTCCTACGATGCCGTAGTCAACTTCATCCAGTTGGGGGCGCAGGATCCGCGGGTGGTCTCTATGAAGCAGACACTCTACCGCACAAGTTCCGACTCGCCCATGTTTCATGCCCTGACCGAGGCGGCGCAAACCAAAGAGGTGACAGTCGTAGTAGAACTAATGGCTCGTTTTGATGAGGCATCGAACATCCGCTGGGCACGCAATCTTGAGGATTCCGGGGTGCAGGTCTTCCATGGCATCGTGGGGCTCAAGACGCACTGCAAGCTGGCCCTGCTCATACGCCGGGATCCGGACGGAGTGACCCGCCGCTATGCCCACCTCGGCACCGGCAACTACAACCCCAACACCGCGCGCTTTTACACTGACATCAGCCTGCTGACTGCCGATCCTGAAATTACGGCCAGTGTGCATAGTGTCTTCAATTACCTCACTGCCCACTCTGAATCAGACGACTACGCTCCTTTGCTGGTGGCGCCCCTTACTCTGGCGGAGAGCACCATCCGCATGATCCACCGCGAGCGGGAACACGCTTTGGCAGGACGCCCCGCGCATATTATCGCCAAGATGAATTCGCTGCTCGAACAGGCAGTGATTGAAGCGCTCTATGAGGCTTCGAAGGCTGGCGTACAGATCGATCTGATCGTGCGCGGTATTTGTTCCATCCGTCCCGGCATCCCCGGCGTTAGCGAGAACGTTCGTGTGCGCTCGGTGGTGGGCCGGTTTCTCGAGCACAGCCGCATCTTTTATTTTGCCAATGGAGGTGCGGACGAAATCTACTGTGGCAGCGCTGACTGGATGCCGCGCAACCTGTTTGAGCGATGTGAAGTTGTTTTTCCTATTCGGGATGCGCAAATTCGTAATCGCATTCGCCACGAGATTCTGGCCGCGTATTTGGGCGACATCGCCAAGTCGCGCATTGAGACTGCCAACGGCGACTACCCCCGGGTTCGCGCGCCCGAGGGCAAGTCTTTCAGCGCTCAGGATTTCTTAATCCGTGTGGCGGAGGGCCGGGACAGCATTGACAGCATTCCCGTATCGGCTTGGGAGCCGGAGGAAGTCCCTATGGCCTCAACTGAAGCCGGGGAACCCGCAGCCCCAGCCAAGCCACCGCGGCGCCGAGCAGTGCGAAAGGCCCAACCAACTGCCTCTTAGGGGGTACTCACGCAAACCGGGTTCCCCTCAAGCTTTCCTTTTCTCGAGCAGAGCAACGATCTCCTGTGTGGTGCCCGTTTCCCCCAGGCGCGGAAAGATTCGTGTTGTGCTGTTCACGTGAGCGTCCGCGTGCATGTCAGTCATTGCGTCGATCGCAAGGGTGACGTGGTATCCGAGTTCATGCGCCTGGCGCGCGGTCGATTCGACCCCGATGCTGGTGGCGACGCCCGCGATCACCACCTGGGTGACACCCAGCTTCTTCAGGTGTTCATTCAAGCCGGTGCTAGTAAAAGCACCCCACGTCTGCTTGGTCACAGTGTGGTCTTCGGGATGCTGGTTCAACTCCGGAACGAGATCGGTCCATCCGGCGGGAAGCCCTTGCGTGCTACGCGTTTGTTCTGCTCGGCCGGGTGCGCCGCCGGCTACGTTGACCAACACCACGGGCAACTCGTGACGGCGGAATGAATCCGCCAGGGTGCGCGCGTGCTTGACGACGTCGCCTGCCGGGTGTGCGGTGGGCAAGGCGACGATGCCTTTCTGCAGATCGATAACGATCAAAGCTGTCTTTCGGTCAAGCGTGGTTATTGCCATGATGAGTCTCCTTCGACAAGGCGCTTGAGCAGTTTCACTGCATGCGCAAGTTCTTCTTGCTCCGCGGGCGCGAGTTCGGTTTGGATGGCGCGGGACAGCCAGTCTTCGTTGGCCGCTCGCCCAGCCTTGAGCCATTCCTGACAGGCATCACTGAGCGACAAGATGGTTTGCCGGCCATCGGCCGGATCGGGTGAGCCACGCACTAGCCCTGCGGTCTCGAGTGCAGAAACCGTTGCGCCCATGGACTGCGGACGCACCCCTTCCACTCGCGCCAGAGTCGTCACGGTCGCGGGTCCTTCCCGGTCCAGGCGACTGATCACGCAGAGCTGAGACCAGGTCAGGTCCCCCACACTAGCCTGTGCGCGGAATCTTCGTTTCAGGTTGCCGATCGCAACCCGAAGCTCGGCCGCTAAAGCCAATGTCTGGGGTTTGTCCACATTCCCAACCTAGCAGGTATGAAGTAAAACTACAAAGTTTACCTTCATTAATATTTAGTCTCGTCGGCCATCTCGTAGACTGAATCTTGGCTCAACGTCTTTACCATCTTGCGCAATGGTGGCATCTGCTAAGCCTTGATGCACCCACCGTGGCTGGCCTTTGGTCGTGGTTTTTCGTATACGCCATGCACCTTCACTTATCTTTCGTCCAGGCGCTTCTACTCCCCGTTGGCACCTGGTTGCTCTACGTGGCTGATCGTATTCTCGACGGGCTACGCTCGGGCGAGATGCTTCACGAGCGCCATCATTTTCACGCTCGCCATCGCACCGCTTTTCTGCTGGTGTCCGCCCTTCTGGTCATTCTTTTGGCGTATATGGTGGCCACTCACATGCGGCCCGAGGCGCTGCGCGACGATGCGTGGATCGGTTCTCTTGCCCTGCTTTATCTGTTTGCCGTTCATCGTACGCCGGCTCGCCGGCTACCCAAGGAGTTGGCAGTGGCTCTTATTTTCGCCTTTGCCACTGCCGTGCCCGCCTGGTCTCGGCTCCATGCCAGGAAAGAGCAGCTGGCGCCGGCCGTCATCTTCTTTGCCCTGCTTTGCTGGATCAATTGCGTGGGTATCGAAAAGTGGGAAGGTGGTAAATTCCACGCGACTACCCACTGGGCGAGCCTGCACCTTCGCGCAATCGTAACCATGATTGCGCTGTTTTCGCTGGCCGCAGCTCTCTTTGCTCCTTCGCGGGGCCTGATGGCGGTTTATCTTGCGGCCCTGTTCAGCAGTGGGCTGCTTTTTGCCCTGGATACCCGCAGCTCACATCTTTCACCCCTTCAACTGCGCATCGCAGCGGATGCCGCGCTACTGACACCGTTGGCCTTGTTGCCTTTTGCCCGATGAAGATTTCACCGCAGGAGCCACGGGCCTTCGTCCCCACTAAGCATGATGAAAAACGGCTTTCATTCAGCAACTACACTCATGGAAGCGCCGCCCTCCCCTTTGTCATCTCGACCGAAGCGTACCCGGATTTCCTACTTCGCGCTGCTTGCGACGACCACGTGTGCGGCTCTCCGTGAAGAGAGCCGCATGCAGATCATCAAAGCTACGGGCCTCAACAGGAAATCCGGGGGAGCGAAGTGGAGAGATCTCTATGTGGATTCTCTTTCTTGGAAACTCCTCTCGACAGAGGAGTCATGGGCCTTTGGCCCATCCAGGTGATGAAAAACGGCTCCTGTTCAGCAACGACTGTCGATGGAGGCACCGCCCTCCCCTTTGTCATCTCGACCGAAGCGTACCCGGATTTCCTGCTTCGCGCTGCTAGCGACGACCACGTGTGCGGCTCTCCGTAAAGAGAGCCGCATGCAGATCATCAAAGCCACAGGTCTCGACAGGAAATCCGGGGCAGCGAAGTGGAGAGATCTGCGGTTCAGCGGTCCCTTCTTGGGAATGTATTTTCGACAGAGAGTAGAAGGCGAAATGCATTGAGAGCCGTCAACTTCGATCCCGTTGCCCGCTTGTATCGATGGCTCGAATACCTGAGCTTCGGGCCGTGGCTCGCCCGCTGCCGCAGTGCGCAACTCGCGCACATGACCGGCGCGCGCCACGCCCTGCTCTTAGGCGATGGGGACGGGCGCTTTTTGCAGCACCTGCTGGCAGTCAATCCTGGTCTTCATGCGGATGTAGTCGACTCCAGCCGGTCCATGCTCGCGACACTCAAACGCCGCGTTCGCCTCTCCGGAGGGGAGAACATCCGTCTGCACCTTGCTGATGGTCTCGAATGGGAGCCCAGCGGGGCCAACGGTCAATACGATCTGATCGTCTCTCACTTTTTCCTGGACTGCTTCTTTCCTCATCAGTTGGAGCAACTCTTCGATCGGGTCCTTCCCCATGCACAGCCCGGAGCGCAATGGGTCGTGTCAGAGTTCGCCGTTCCCCGCAATCCGCTTAGCGCTTTTCTCGCCCGTGGAATCATCGCTTCCCTCTATCGGGTATTCGGCTTGCTGACCGGTTTGCCTGTGCGCGCCCTGCCCGATTACGCCGGCTCCATGCTCCGCCGCGGCTTGGTGCTCAGCCACGAGCGCCGCTTCCTGGCCGGACTCTTGCGCTCCGAACTCTGGACGCTATCCTCTGCGCCGCGAAAATGAACTAGAATGCCGCATGCCCTCGCTGCAATTGCGCCTGCTGGCGATTTTCCCCCTTCTGTGTGTCCTCTCCGCACGGGGACAGGTGTCCGCGGTGTACTCTCCTGACGGCAAACCGCTCTCCCAGCGTGTCGTAGCCTATCGGATCCAGGCCAGCCTTAATACCGAAGCAAAGACCTTGGACGCAACTGAGAATATCGAATACCGCAACCCGTCCAACCAACCGATTACCAGCATCCCCTTTCACCTCTACCTCAACGCATTCCGTCCCCAGTCGACCTTTTCCATGGAGGCGCACCGTGACGGCATCGGAACCTCGTACGGTAAGGAAGAGCAAGGCTCCATCGACATCAAGAGCATTTCCATCGAGGGCTTCGGCGACGTTTCGCAAAGTACACGATTCGTTGCCCCGGACGACGGCAATCAGGAAGACCATACAGTGATGGAAGTCGCGCTACCCAAACCGGTTGCGCCCGGGGAGATAATTCGCCTGCAACTGGCCTTCCATGACAAGTTCCCCCTCGCCGTGGCGAGAAGCGGATACAGGCGGGATTTCATCATGGGCGCGCAGTGGTTTCCGAAAGTCGGCGTCCTTTGGCACGACCAGTGGAATTGCCATCAATATCACGCCGACACTGAATTCTTTGCTGATTTTGGCACCTACGACGTGGACCTCACTTTGCCGAAGCGTTATATCGTCGGCGCCAGCGGCATCCAGACCGGAGAGCAGATCAACTCCGACGGAACCTCCACGCTCAGTTTCCGCGGTGAAGACATCCACGACTTTGCCTGGGCCGCTTCACCCCACTTTCAAGTGGCCGATGATGTCTTCGTGAACAGCCTCGGCCCGGTCAAGCTGCACGCTTTGGTCTTGGCCACGAATGCCGATAAGCGCGAGCGTTATCTCTCTACCCTGAAGCAGAGTATGCAGAAATTCGATGAGTGGTATGGACCCTATCCTTACAAGCAGATCACGTTGATCGATCCTGAGCCGGATTCGGAGATCGGCGGAATGGAGTACCCAACTCTGATCACAGGCGGAGCGGATTGGTGGGAGCCGTCGTGGTATCACGAGGGCATGGACGAGACCACCGTCCACGAGTTCGGTCATCAATACTGGTACGGCATGGTGGCCAGCAATGAATTTGAGGAACCGTGGCTGGACGAAGGTATTAATTCCTACAGCGAAAGCAAAGTAATGGGCTCGCTCTTCGGTCAAAATACTTCGAATCTGAACGGGCGCACCTTCTATTTGAGCGACGAAGAGGACGAGCGGCTGTCCTATCTCCGGCATCCCAACGAAGACCCAATTGTGCGCCTGGGATGGAAATTCGCCAATACGTTCAGTTACGGTAGCGTCGTGTACGGCAAGACAGCGACAGCGCTCACCACCCTCCAATCCCTGCTAGGCGAGCCGATGCTTCGCCAGGTCTTGCGTGCCTACTTCCTGCGCTACCGCTTTCAGCACCCCACAGGATCCGATTTTTTTGCCACCGTCGAAGAAGTATCCGGGCGCAAAGACCTGGAGCCTTACCTGGTGCAGGCTTTTCAGGGCACCGATGTGCTTGACTACTCCGTAGCCTCTCTCACCTCGGAGCCCGGTGTTGGGTCGAAGAACGGAGCTGCAGCGGCGCCCTACCACACCAGCGTAATGTTGCGGCGCAACGGTACATTCCTTTTTCCCGTAAAGCTGGAAGTAGCCTTTGCCGACGGCTCGAAGCAGCAGGCTGTCTGGGATGGTCAAGATCGCTGGGCCCGGTTTTCCTGGGACACCCCTTCGCGAGCAACTTACGCCCAGGTGGACCCCGATCGGAACGTACTCCTCGACACCAATTTTTTTAACAACAGCTCCAGCCTGCAACGAGACTTGACGGCTCGTTTTAAATTGACGAATTACTGGGTCTTCGCCCAGCAATTACTGGCACAATGGCTTTCGTTCCTGGTCTGACATGACGATCGAATTACAAACTTCGGCGGTGCCACCAGCGCGGGCTAAGCGCCCGCTACCCAATCTTCTCCTGCAGGGACTTCAACTGGGTCTACGCAATTGGCCTTGCGTTGTTTGGACCTACGCCGTAAACCTGATTTTTGCCCTGCTGGGCGGTATACCGCTCTCGAGCGGGCTTTCTTCCTATCTTGATCACAGCCTCGCTGCCAAACAGATTGCCGGCACAATGGATACTTCTTATCTGCGAGAGCTGGCCATTCAGGTTCGCGGCACCGGCTTTTTCCCTGTGGTGATCCACACCTCGGTCTGGATCAATATGATTCAGGTTCTGGTGCTTTTTGTGCTCTTTACCGGCAGCGTGTTTGTCTATGTATCCGCTGAGCCGCCCCGGTTATCTGTACTGCTACGGGGCGGCATCGCGTATTTTTGGCGCTTTGTACGCGCGGCCATCGTGGCCGGCTTCGCAGCCACTCTGATTCTGGGTCTCCTGCTTGGCGTGCGGGGCCTGTTGTTGGATCACGTGCGCAACGTCTACGTCGGGCGGCAAATCTTCGTCTACTCGGCAATCAGTGCTGGGCTGATTCTGCTATTGGCCTTACTGGTGCGGTTCTGGTGGGACCTCGTCGAGGCGTATATCGTGCGCAACGCCATGGACGGCGAGCGACGCATCCTGCCCGCGCTCTTGCCCGCCTGGCGGCTGCTCTTTCGCCATTTTTTTCGCGCCTTTGGCAGCTTCTTTGTAGCCGGTCTGGCGGGTGTCTTCGCCTTTGCCCTATGCCTCTTTCTCTGGAGATTGCTTCCCGCCCACCAGGTATGGATTGCGTGCCTGCTGGCGCAGCTTGGGTTATTTCTCTTACTGGCTGGCCGGTTCTGGCAGCGGGGGGTCGGCGCCACGTTGGTTATGTCCGCAGATCCACCTCGCATCGCTATGGACGCAATGGATCCTGAAGAAGGGGAAGTGGTTGAGGAAGAAACTACTACTACCTTCAGTGCCGGATACCTGGCTGGTTTGTCCGAACCTACGCTGCGTGACCTGGTGCTGAAATTACGCACAGAGCCATTGGCGAAACCCGAGGTCCTTTCCGGGCCGCCCCAACTCTCTGAGCCTGATCCGCTGCAAGCTCCGCCCAAACTGGCAGAGGTGAACGAGCCTTCTGTCTCACTGCTCGACCAGCATGAAACCAAATTCCCATTGGGGGGAGTGGCCCCTGACAAGCAACCGGATCAAACCGAACCCGACGATAAACCGAAAGCTCCCGAAACCCTCGACAAAACCCCACATTCAGAGAAGAAGCCGCTGCCGTAGGGTGGCAAAGCAGTTTCGCAATTGGTGTAGACCGAAGCCACAGGTATTTTCGTGGTTTTCTCTCAAGGAACACTCCTCGCTGCTTTTGCCAGAGCACGGTAATTGCGAAACTGCCCAAGGCAACCGTCAGCCCACGGCAGCACTTCCAACCGGAATGACCTCCTCAGATCCTGACGTTTTTCCCCGGCCTGGTCCCGACCCCGCTCCTGACCCGGATCCGAACCCCATACCTCTTCCACCCGCTGATCCTGACCCTGAGCCGCCCTTCGGTCCGCTGCCGACGCCCTCACCGGTCTTCTGACGAAGGCCTTCTCTTGCGCCTGCAGAATTGTTACAATCTCATGAATTAGTCGAATAGGCCCAGACCAGTCCGCGGCCTGAGAAGAGAAGTCTCAACTCGATGAACCTTTACATTCTCCGTCACGCGAGCGCCGGCGTACGCCGCGCATCTCCTACTCTTGACGTCAAACGGCCGCTCGACAAGGAAGGCAAGGAGCAGTGCCTGCTCGTCGCCAGGTATTTGAATGCTTTAAAAGTCCAGTTCGACCTGATCGCCTCCAGCCCCCTCAAGCGAGCTTTGCAGACGGCCTCGCTGGTGGGCACAGAGGTGGCGTACGAAGGCAAGATCCAGATCGCCGACGCCCTTTCTCCGTCAGGTACCGTGCCTGGATTTCAGGCGTTTGTCACCACTCTCTCTGCGTATGAAAACGTCCTGGTGGTAGGCCACAATCCCAACCTGCCCGAATTCCTGGGCTCGCTCATCTGCGCCCCCAGGCCGGCCGGCATACGAATGCGCAAGGGCGCAATTGCCCGCGTCGATTGCACTCGCCGGCCGGGACAGTTGATCTCTGTGCTGGACCCACGGATCCTGCGCCTGGTCTATGCCAGCGCGGCGAAGAGCTCCCGCCGGAACACCTCTAGGAAATAGTCGGCTTCCTTGCGCAGCGACCAGAGTTCCAGCTCGGCCCCGGTGCGTCCCGGACTGAGCTCCATCAGCACCCGCTTGGGATAAACTCGCAGGGTCACTTTGAGCACGTCGCTGGCCCGATCCTGGTTGAGAGCAACCGCCAGACGGAGCAGCACCACTGCCCGTTGTACGCGGGTAAATTCCTCCGGAGGGATCGGTCGCATGGTACGGTCTTCCGGGTCGGGACGGGACTTGCCAAGGTACCGGGCGATGGCCGACATGATCGCTCTTTGCTGGGGGGTAAACCCGAACAGTTCAGAGTTGGCGATGATGTATTGCGCATGCCGATGGTGGCCCTGGTAGTTCATGAACTTGCCCACGTCGCGCATCATGGCTGCTGCCTCCAGCCAGGACCCGTATTCCCGGGGCAGCTCATGCACCGGCTGCATATCGCGGAATAGTTGCAAGGCATGCTGGCGCACCGCGTCCGCCTGTCTGGGATCCACTCCGTATCGCTTGCACGTGACCAGAACCCCCTGCCACCGTTCCCGTTCGAACGCCAGATGGGCCGCGGTCTTGGCGTCCTGTTCCGCCAGCATCTGCGACAGGATGCCGTCGCGCAGGCCGAGCTCGGAGTAAACGAACCCCGGTAGAGCATAGTGTTCCAGCACCGCGGTATAGACATGGGCGCCCGCCACCACGATCTCGCTTCTTCTCGGGCCGATGCCGGGGATGCTGCTGCGCTGAGTGCTGTTCAATCCCGTGAGCTTGGTGGTCAACAGGCGCACGTTGCGGGTCTCGGTCAACGGTTTCCTCTTGACCCGGCCGTTCTTCCCCGAGCTCTTGCGCATTGCCTGGCTTGCCTGTGACAACGCGGCGGCCGTTCCCGATGTGGCCACCACCAGGGACACCCGCAGAGCACCCAGACGTCGTTGTCCCTTGCGCAACTCGCGGGCCACAAATTGCTTCATGCGGGCCAATTGCTCTTCGGTGGGCGGGTCATCGGGAAGGAATTCCTTCGTCAGGCGGACCGCGCCCAACGGAAGGCTCACCGTTTCCTGAATGCGTTTGTGGTCGGATAGGGTGATCTCGCAACTGCCGCCGCCCACGTCGATCAGCAGGCAACGGCCCTGCGTGCCGGGTTCGCCCATCACCCCGCGGTGGATGAGG
Organism: uncultured Acidobacteriaceae bacterium; assembly: GCA_963763905.1. Taxonomy (GTDB): domain Bacteria; phylum Acidobacteriota; class Terriglobia; order Terriglobales; family Acidobacteriaceae; genus PALSA-350. The sequence goes on from CAVXRU010000014.1 coordinate 22,964, forward strand.
CGTGCCTCTTCGAGGCCGGAGATGATCTCCACCTCCCAACCCGTTTCGGATTTTACCCAGGCTAGAAACGCCTGCGCGTTGCGAGCATCGCGCAAGGCCGATGTGGCCACCGCGCGCACGTGGTCGCCACCATGCAACTTCACCGCACGATAGAAGCGTTTCAGGGCGACTATGGTGCCCGCCATCGCTTCCGGGGAAATCACGCCGGTTTCGAAAACACTGGCTCCCAACCGCGTGACCTCGCGGTCCTCATGGAGCACTTTGAGCTGATGTTGTTGGACTCGCGCGATTTTCAGTCGGCAGGAGTTGGAACCAATATCAATCGCTGCGTACGTCTGCATCGTCGGGGGGAGATCACCTCAAGATACACCACTTGTTCTTACATTTGCGTGAACAGCCATTTGCCCTCCCAGCGTTACCGACGCGGGTGGACGCTTGCCATGCGCCGCCATCCACTCGCCTAATAGGCGGCCGCGCATGGTCTGCGTGGTCCTCAGGGCTGCGGAAAAATGGCGATCTACTTCGCGTCCGAGAGACGCAGTCAATTCTGTACCGCCTTTATCTAGAGCCGCGTCGGCCTCTTGTGACAGACAAACCCAGTCATGCCAGTCGCCGATTGCGTCCTGTACTCGCTTCAAGGCCTTGGCGACGCTGCTGTATTCCTGTCCCTCGCTGCCGGATTCGGCAACGTAGCGCGCCTTCTTGGTCGCTTTACGAAAGTCGTGCAGGTTCTCCGCATCCAGCGAGGGCATCGCGTCCGCTGCGCGTACAAATTGCTCCAGGGCCACTGCATCGGCCGATCGCGGAACCTGCACACGATCAAGAGGAATAGCGTCGAGTGCAGCCTGAAACGCAGCCTGCCGCTGTTCCAGTTCGTGCTGCCGTTTGCCGATCTTTTTCTGCATATCCGAGGCCAGATGTTTGCGCCGGCCTTTGAGCCAGGCATCGAGCACTCCCGCCTGCTTTTCGAGCGGGCTGTTTTCATTGGCGGTCCAGTGTTCCAGCAGCTTGCGGTGCACATCCAGATCGCGCACGGTGCTGGCTGCCCGGCGAACCTGTTTCAGCTGCCGCAGCCAACCTTTGCCGGGCTGTTGCAAGGAAATGGTCGCATCGTCGCGCAGCATGGCTTCGAGCATTGCCTGTAGACGGCGTGAGCCCGTTCTCAGAACATGCACTGCTTCCGGAGCAGCGTCCGCAACGCATTGCGTGAGTGCGGCGTTGAAGGCTTTTGCTGTCGCGATTAAGTGGGCTCGCGGCTGGCTGGTATCCTGCTGTTTAGTTGTCGCGCTTTTGTAAGCCATGTCGAATCACTTCGCTCTTTCCCTTGAGGCGCCTCCCGAGAACTCCTTTGCCCTTTCTCCTCGGCGAGCCTGGACACTGCTGCTGCTGGTTTTTTCCGCGGTGCACTTTGCCGCTCTCTTTACGCCCCCGCTTCTGGACGACGCGGACGCCACTCACGCGGTTGCCGCCCAGTATATGGCCACGAGCGGCGATTGGGTTACGTTGAAAGTGGATGGTATCCGTTACCTGGAGAAGCCTCCACTGCCCTATTGGCTGGCCGCAGCGGATTATCATCTCTTCGGGTTCAATGTTTTTGCTACCCACCTCCCGCTTTCGCTAGGGGTGCTTGGTCTCGCAATTCTGGCCTGGGCCTGGGGCCGCCGCGCCTACGGAGACCGGGCTGCGTTTTACGCCGCCCTGAGCATCCTGACCAGTGTGGGCGTTTTTCTCTTCACCCGAGTCTTCATTCCGGAAGTTCTGCTGACCCTGCTGCTGGCTTTTGCTTTCTACAATTTTCTCATTGGACTGGAGGATGAGAAACCCTCTCGTTTTTATCTCACCTGGGCGGCATTGGGGCTGGCCATGTTGGCCAAGGGATTGGTGTCCCCTGTCTTCTTCTTCCTTGCCGCAGTGCCGTACCTGCTGTTCACAGGCGATTGGCGCCGTTGGCGTGAATTTCGCCTCGCCTCCGGTTTGCTGCTGTTCTTTATCATCGCTGCTCCGTGGCACATACTTGCCGGGCTGCGCAATCCGGGTGCGGGTCATCCTGTTGGCAACATCCCGGCCATGGGAAATGTTCACGGGTTCTTCTATTTCTACTTCATCAACGAGCAAGTGCTGCGCTTCCTGGGCAAGCGCTATCCAGTCGATTACAACAAGCTTCCTTTCGTTCTCTACTGGAGCCTGCACCTGGTCTGGCTCTTTCCCTGGAGTATCTACTTGCCGGTGGTTCTAAGGCGCGCATGGGCCGCTCGAACCCGATGGGACTTTGTCAGCGCGCGCTCCGCGCTTTTCCGGGTGAGGACCAACTTGCTGCTGACCATCTACGCGGCCGTGATCCTGGTCTTTTTCTCTTTATCGACGAATCAGGAGTACTACACCTTTCCCGTCTATTTCCCCCTGCTGCTTCTTACTGCCGGTGCACTGGCGGGCGAGGAGACCGAACTCTCGAGCAAGTGGCTGACCGCAGCACAGGCTTTTCTCGTGGCCATCGGTGCCATCGCGGCGCTCGCGTTGGGATATGGATTGTGGTCCTCTCGCAACGTGCCTTCGGGGAGCGATATTGGCGCCCTGCTGGCGCATCGGGATGTAGCGGGCTACACGCTCTCGATGGCTCACCTGTTTGATCTCACCGGGCCGTCCTTTGCCGCTCTGCGCCTGCCGGCGGGGCTGGCTGCGGTTGGCCTTTTGCTGGGTCCGATCATGGCCTGGGTGCTACGCCGCCAGCGTCATCATTTCGAGGCTACGGTCAGCGTCGCTTTCACCTCAGCTGTATTTCTCATCGCCGCCCACATCGCTTTGGTGCGGTTCGAGCCGATGCTCTCTTCGCGCGCCATGGCCGACACCATCAATCACATCGCCCCCAGGGGGACCGATGCCACGCTGATCCTGTATGGGGATGTGGCTGATGGTTCCTCGCTGCTTTTCTATACCCAACGGCCGGCCTTACTGGTGAATGGGCGGGTGAGTTCTGTGCTGTGGGGTTCAAATTATCCTGACGCTCCGCGGGTACTGATCAGCGATCAGGACCTGCTGGCGTTGTGGGGCGCGGGGCCCCGCCGCTTTCTCTTCGTGCCCGGAGATGTACGCGCCCACGTGGACGGCCTGCTGGGAAAACGCGCCTATCTTCTGCAAGAGCTTTCCGATAAAGCTCTTTTTACCGACCGGCCGCTCTGATTGCTAACTAAATGAAGGCTAGGTCTGGGCGAGGAACTGAAAGCGCTTTTGGGCTCTATCCCTGCCACAATCGCCGGGTGCCCCACATCCCCGATTTTCTGAGGAGTCTCGTGGGTTTCCTGAACTTCATGCGGCTCTCCTTAAGGAGAGCCGAACACGCCGTCCTTTCCAGAGCTGCGTACCGGAAATTCAGGGCATCTCGCTCGTTTTTCGCGAGAGGTGGGATACCGCAGGTCTCCCCCTCAAGCCTGTTGCGAGCTAACAGATCCGTACGGGTGCCCCTCGCCTAAGCGCACGTGGGTTGAAAAAGATGGGCGGAGCCCACCACAGCCCTTTTGTTCCATCAGGAGAGAAGTCCCAGAAAAATTCGGAAAAATCCTAGGCGGTAAGAACAGCTTCGGGCTCGCGCTTGGTCGACTGCGAATCATTGCGCATGAAGCCATCCTCGAGCAGGTTGTACACTTCGCCGCGCCAGCGTACCTGATTGCTCAGGTAACTGGCAATCCAATAGGAAAATCCAAGCAGGTCGCGGAGAGGATAGAGCAGGGCACTCCGTACCAACCGCGGTTCATCCACCACAAGGCCGCCGACCAGGGCTCCGAGGCCTACACGCGAGACCCAACTCCACAACAGCAGAAGCGCACCCAGCATCGGGCGATGCAAGGCCATCGCAACACCGGCACCCAGCAACCCATAAGGCATGCTGAACGTGAGTGCAGTTCCGAGATGTCCCTTGGGCCGGGAAAAACGAGTGCTTTTCATCCAGCGGATCTGGTGCAGCACAGACGAAAGAAAAGAAGTATTCAGGACGTGGTGGTCAATCGTGTGGGTGGACAGGACCACCCGATGCCCGTGCGCAGCGATCAGGTTCCCCAACATGAAGTCGTCTGCGTGATAGGGCCCCAGGGCGCGAAAGCCGCCCGCCGCTTCCAGGCTTTCCCGGCGGATGACCATGGTCGGCCCCAGGGCAAATTTCATGCCTTCGATCAGCTCCGCAACCAGCACCCCGGCGGACATCTCAACCGACATCCCAACCGCTTCCAACCTGGACCAGAGATTGCTGCCTACTCCACGATAAAGGCAGGTCACCAGGCCAACCTGTGGATCGACAAAAGGCCCCATCACCGCCTGCAGGTAATCCGGGGTGACAGAAACATCGCTGTCGCTGACCACGAAAAATTTGTGTGCGGCCGCACTTTGCATGCGCTCCAGCGACCACACCTTCGCGTTGGCGTAGGGCGCTGGGCCGCTCAGCAGGAAAGTCGAGCGAATCCCGGGATAACGCGCAGCCACTCGCTTAGCGGTCTCCAGGCCCGGGTCGCGGTCATCGCGAGCGCAAAAAATGATCTCAAATTCGGGGTACTTCTGTTCAAAGAAGCTTTCCAGGTGCGATTCGAGGTCCGGTTCCCACCCGTGGAGAGGCTTGAGCAGGCTGACCGGCGGCGTGAACACGCCCGCATCCGCCGCCTGTCGCCGCCGTGCCAGGCGCAAGGCACCCAAGACCACCAGGAGGGCATACATGGTCGAGGTGATGATGCCGACAATGCTCAGTATCAGCAGGAAATGCATCATGCTTTGGAAACTTCCCTTTAGAGTACACTTTGCCCGTAAAAGGCTCCGAAAGTAGAGGCTACCGCAGTTTCGCAATTACTTTGGTCTGGCGAAGATCGCGAGGAGTGGTTTTCCTTGAGAGAAAACCACGACAAGGCCTGTCGCTTCGGTCTACACCCATTGCGAAACTGCGTTAGCGCCTGCGGGAAGCCGCCGGGACCACCACGGGCCTCCGCAACGCGACCAGGGCGCCCTCGCTTGCACCTATGCCTTGTTGCATTTTGGCCAGCATCTCGCTGCGCACGTACTCGACAAAGTCCTGCATCTGGCGGTTCATTTCCTCCATCCGCTCCCGCATCTGAAGGATGATGGCGATGCCGGCAATGTTGACGCCCAGATCGCGTGCCAGGTTAAGAATGAACTCCAGCCGCTCCAGGTCTTCATCGGTGTAGAGACGCGTGTTGCCGACGGTGCGCGAAGGTTGCAGCAGCCCTTCGCGTTCGTACAGCCGCAACGTCTGCGGATGAATCTCGTACATCTCGGCCACCGCCGAGATCATGTAAGCACCCTTGGATTTACGTTTCGTGGGCATTTTGGTTCTCGCGCCTCTTTTATACGCCAGCGAAAGTCGCCGCTCTGGGATCTTCCGGATTGAGCTTGGCGAACTCCCGCAAAATTTCTTTGGATCGCTCGTCGCGCACGGGAGGCACAACGATCTCCACCGTGACAATCTCGTCGCCGCGGGTTCCCTCGTGGCTTGCCGAGGGAACTCCCTTGCCGCGCATCCGCAGCTTCTGGCCGCTCTGCGTCCCGGGTGGAATCTTCAACTGCGCCCGGCCATCGATCGTCGGCACCTCAATCTTGGCCCCCAGCGCTGCTTCTGGTACCGTGATCGGGATCGTGACCTGAATATCATCCCCGCTGCGGTTGAACACTGGATGAGTATTGATTTTGATGATGAGGTACAGGTCGCCCGCTGGGCCGCCATTCACTCCGGCGTTGCCCTTGCCTGCTAACCGGATTCGCTGGCCATCGCGCGTGCCGGCCTTGATACGAACTTCCACCGTTTCGGTGCGCGTGACCGTTCCTTCGCCTCCGCAGGTCGAACATTCATCTTCGAGCTTTCCCGTGCCCTTACATTCCGGGCAGGAGATGTTGAACTTCATGCGTCCGCCCATTTGGGTAACTTGTCCAGTGCCTTGGCACTCCGGGCAAGTACCGCCGCCGCCGCTGGGTTTTCCTTTGCAACTGGGGCAGGTCTCCTGCCGCGTAATCTGGATTTTTGCCACGCCGCCGCGGATCGCGGTCCAGAAATCCACCGTGACCTGGTATTCCAGGTCGGTCCCTTCCTGCGGACCCCGATTCTTTTGTCCTCCCTGGTTAAACACGCTGGAGAAGATGTCGCGAAAGCCGCCCCAACTCGAACCTGAGGCTCCGCCGGCGGGTTCGCCGCCACGGCCGGCCGCGTAATCGGAGAAGTCAAAGCCGCCAAAATCGATAGGGAACGCCTCGGCCTCCGCCAGGTTGCCGCGGTAGAGCCCCCGGCCTGACCGCCGCCGCCGGAAAATCCATAGCCTCCGCGGGCCGCGGCTTCTGCGGCTGCTGGATCAATCTGGTCGGAGTAGTACCCCAGCGCGTCGTAAACCTTGCGCTTTTTCTCGTCGCTCAGGATGTCATTGGCTTCCGAAATTTCCTTGAACTTTTCTTCCGCCTTCTTATCCCCGGGATTCACATCGGGGTGGTGCTTGCGCGCAAGCTTCCGGAAGGCTTTGCGGATGTCGTCCGTAGTTGCCGTCTTCTTGATTCCAAGAATGGCGTAATAATCTTTTGTCGGTGTCTGGGCCATAGTTTGCTTGCTTCAATTTTACGTTTCGAACGTTTGCCGGGCCGCCAAAACGGCGGCCCGGGGTTAGTTCAGTTCCACCACAAGCGGGCTTCTACTGGTTCAATTCTGCAGAAGAGATCGGGTTCCACCCGGGTCATCTGCGCGGCGAAGCTTTCCGCCTCTTCCCGCGTGTTGAACATGACCTGGTTGTAGATTTTGCCCGCCCTCAATTGTTCGTATTTCCACATTGTGTCCGTCATTTTGTCCTGCCTTCCGCCAGTTGTTGCCCCTGGTTCCTGCTCTGATATAGCAAGGGGCGCTCCTAGCGATTGAGCGCCCCTTGCCGATATTGGATCCGCGTGACTGAGAGAGCCTTACTTCTTGTCCGCGACGTCCACGTATTCGGCGTCAATCACGCCTTCGTCCTTCTTTTCCTCCGCCGCTGGTGCTCCAGCGGAAGCGTCGCTCGCCGCCGATGATCCGGATGCGTTCGACTTGTACATGGCCTCGGCCAGCTTGTGCGAAGCCGCAGTCAGTTTCTCCCGTGCGCTGTTCATTTCATCCACGCTGGAGCTGCCTTGCAGCGACTGCTTAGCCTGGGCCAGCGCTGATTCCACGTCACTCTTTTCACTGCCGGAAACCTTGTCGCCGTTATCCTTCAGCATCTTCTCGACGTTGTAGACCATATTGTCGAGCGAGTTCCGCGCTTCCACCTCGTCCCGCTTCGTTTGGTCCTCGGAAGCGTGCGCCTCGGCTTCTTTTGCCATCCGATCCACTTCTTCCTTGCTTAGACCCGAAGAGGACGTGATGGTGATCTTCTGGTCTTTGCCCGTGGCGTTGTCTTTCGCCGTCACGTTCAGAATGCCGTTGGCATCGATATCGAAGGTCACTTCCACCTGCGGCACGCCGCGCGGAGCGGGAGGAATTCCACTCAGCTTGAACTTACCCAGGGTCCGGTTCTGCGCTGCCATAGGACGCTCGCCCTGCAGTACGTGAACTTCCACCTCAGTCTGGTTATCCGCTGCGGTCGAGAAGGTCTCCGTCTTCTTGGTCGGGATCGTCGTATTGCGGCCGATCATCTTGGTCGCTACTCCACCCAGCGTTTCGATGGCCAGGGTCAGCGGGGTGACATCGAGCAGCAACAGATCGGTTACTTCTCCTGCCAGTACGCCGGCCTGGATTGCAGCACCGATGGCGACTACCTCGTCCGGGTTGACTCCCTTATGGGGTTCCTTGCCGAACAGGTCCTTAACCAGTTGCTGGATTTTGGGCATGCGGGTCTGTCCGCCGACCAATACCACTTCGTCGATCTTGCTGGCATCGATCTGAGCATCTGCCATCGCCCGCTTGCAGGGCTCGATCGAACGCTGCAGCAGGTCATCGACCAACTGCTCGAGCTTGGCCCGGGTCAATTTCTTCACCAGGTGCTTCGGCCCGGTTGCGTCCGCCGTGATAAAGGGCAGATTGATCTCGGTCTCCATCGCTGTAGAGAGCTCGATCTTGGCTCTCTCCGCCGCATCCTTCAGGCGTTGCAGGGCCATTTCGTTGCCCTTTGCCCGCAGGTCCAATCCTTCATCTTTCTTGAATTCGTCAATCAACCAGTCCACGACGCGCTGGTCAAGGTTGTCGCCGCCCAGGTGGGTGTCACCATTGGTCGACTTAACCTCGATCACGCCCTCGCCCACTTCCAGCACGGAGACGTCGAAGGTTCCGCCGCCGAAGTCATACACGATGATCGTTTCGTCTTTCTTCTTATCCAGGCCATAGGCCAATGCCGCCGCTGTAGGCTCGTTGACAATGCGCTTTACGTCCAGACCGGCAATTTTGCCTGCGTCCTTGGTCGCCTGGCGCTGCGCATCGTTGAAGTACGCCGGGACGGTGATGACTGCATCCGAAACCGAGCTGCCAAGATAGTCTTCGGCAGCCTTTTTCAGCTTCTGCAGAATCATTGCCGAGATCTCGGGCGGGGTGTAGTCCTTGCCTTGAGCTACTACCACTACGTGGTCGCCCTGCGCTTTTACCTTGTAGGGGACCATCTTCATTTCGTCCGTCACTTCGTTGGCACGGCGGCCCATGAAGCGCTTGATTGAATAAATTGTGTTTTCCGGGTTGGTGATTGCCTGGCGCTTTGCCACCTGACCTACCAGCCGCTCGCCGCTCTTGGTAAACGCGACGACGGATGGGGTTGTCCGGCCACCCTCTTCGTTGGGTATGACCTTAGGCTCTCCACCTTCCATCACAGCCACCACTGAGTTTGTGGTGCCTAAATCAATACCTATAATCTTTGCCATTCGCTACTCTCCTGCACGCACAGCACTCGTGCGAGTTTATGGACTTTAGACTCGCACTTGAGTGTTCTGTTGTCAAGCTATCTGATGCTCTGTATCACCCAATGGATTCAGGCTGATCAGAAATATATAGGGCTTGGCTTCAGGAGCTAAGAGTGGGCTTACTTTCAACCAGTTACGCTTCAGTTGTTGCTCCTGCTGTCTTAGCTCTATCCCCTTGCGAAGCGCCGGGTGCCCCACATCTCGCTCGTTTTTCGCGAGATGTGGGATACCGCAGGCCTCGCCCTCAAGCCTGCTGCGCGTTCCACAGATCCAAATGGGTGTGCCGGCGCCGGAAAAGCCCGTCAGACGCCGAAGCTACGTAACGCGGTGCAGGCCCTGTCCAGCTCAGACGCCTGCTTTGCAAAACAAAAACGAAGCACATTGTCTCCCCGGCCGGGACCGTAGAAGGCTGAACCGGCGACCGCCCCCACTCCTGTCGCGCGAAGCAGGTTCCGCGCCTTGACGCTTGCGCGATCCCCTTCAATCCTGCTGGCGTCGGCGAGCACGTAATACGCTCCCGTAGGCACGGCGGGGGTAAGGCCGGCAGCCGCCAGGGCGTCGCAGATCTGATCCCGCTTCTCCTGATATTCGGTCGCCAGCCCGTGGTAGAAGCTGTCGGGCAGGGCGCGAAGTCCGGCGGCGGCGGCGTACTGAAATGGCGATGGGGTGCACACATATTGCAGGTCGTGGAAGTACCCGATAGCGGGAATCCACTTGCTGCTGGCGCTGAGATAGCCTACCCTCCAACCGGTCATGCTGAAGGTTTTGGAGAACCCAGATATGGTGATAGTCCGCTCAGCCATGCCGGGGATGGTCGCCGGGCTTATGTGGGACTGCCCATCATAGATGAAGTATTCGTAGATTTCGTCGGTCAGCACAAAGAGGTCGTATTCGATTACCAGGGCGGCGATAGCTTCCAACTCCAGGCGGGTGAATACTTTGCCGCAGGGATTGCCGGGGCTGTTGATGATCAGGGCCCGGGTGCGCGGGGTGATGGCTGCGCGCAGGCGATCACAGTCGATCTGCCAGGTGGAGGGCTCCATAGGCACCACCACCGGCTGGACGCGCATAGAAAGCAGGGTGCTCAAGTGGTATCCGTAAAACGGCTCGAACAGGATGACCTCATCGCCGGGATCGAATAGAGCAAGGCAGGCGGATGCCATGGCGCCCGTGGCACCCGACGTGACCAGGACCTCCTTGTCGGGATCGGCCCTAAGGCCGTTATGCCGCTCCAGTTTTTCCGCAATCGCCTGGCGGAGCACGGCCACGCCGTCGAGTCGGGTATAGATGTTAAAGCCGTCGCGGATAGCCTGGATGGCGGCTTCCTCCACCACCTCGGGCAGGGGAGTGTCGCATACCCCCTGGGCCAGGTTCACGCCCCCGACGGCGTCGCACTCTACGGTCATAGACCGGATTTCAGATTGAACGATGGTAGGAGCAATCTCGCTCAGATGAAGACGTTTCTCCGTGGTGGCAGGCATGCAAGCATGGATACCACGGGAACGGGGGACCCTGTAAAGACCTAACTAACCCAAAGGTGGCGGTTACCGCAGTCAGGAAATAATGCATGGGGCAATTTTCCGGATAACTTTTGTTTTCAAATAGGGTTATCACCAGTGACGGACTGTGTGTATCACCGTCTATGCAGTAGTCCCGGCGGACGGATCGGGCGATTCGCCCGGGGCTTGGGGGTTAACAATGGAGTCGATGAGTAGAAATCATTGGCAATGGATGCTTTCCGGAGCGCTGGGTGCGACGTTAGCGCTGGCTCCGGCCTTGGGTGCGTCGGCGCAACAGACCGGCCAGCAAACAGCGACGCCTGGCCAGCAAGGCGACTGGGGTCCGGCTGGACCGCCGCCCGATGCTCAGAATGGGCAGGTTCCTCCGCCCGACAGTGCGGCGCAGGACCCGAATCAGGGGCAGAATCAAGATCAGGGTCCGCCACAATATCCTGGGCAGCAACCCACAAATCAGGATCAGGGCATGGGCGCCCCCGCCGGCAGTCCGCCCGTAGGCTACAGACAGGCCCCGCGCCCCGCATACCAACCGGGGCAGAACCAGCCAAACAATTATCAGGGTTCGGGCCAATATCAGGGCGCGGCTCAGGCGCCACCCCCACCATCCGGTCCGGTGACTCTGTCCGCTGGATTGCTGCTGCCGATCCGCACCAGCGAGCCGCTGGATTCGAAGAAGATGAAGCCTGGAGACTACTTCCAGGGCACGGTTGCGCAGAACATCTACTCGGGCAACGTGCTGGCAATTCCGCGTGGCGCGGCCGTGACTGGCCGCATCGTCGATGTGAAGAAAGCGGGCGAACTGAAGGGCGGCGCAAGCATGGCGCTGCAACTAACTTCGCTGAACCTGGGCGGCAATTCTTACTCGCTGGCCACCGATGTGTTCAACACCAGCAGTCCGGGTAAGGGTGGTTATACTGCCGGCAACACGGTCGGTGCCGCAGCGCTGGGCGCAGTGATTGGCGCAGTCGCCGGCGGTGGTCCTGGTGCGGCCATCGGCGCCGTGGCGGGTACCGGAGTAGGATTGGGCGCTTCGGCAGCCACACCGGGTCCGCGTAGCGTGGTTCCTCCGGAAGCCGTGCTCAGCTTTCATCTGACTGCCCCCGCTACGGTGCAGCCAGTGTCTTACCAGGAGGCTGCGCGTATGGAGGCAGAGTCAGGACCGCCGCAGGGCCCGCGTTACGCAGCGGGGCCTTACGGTTATCCGGGTCCGGCAGCAGCGTACGCGCCACCGCCCCCAGGATATGCTCCGTATCCGTACGCTTACGGCTATCCGTATCCGGGCCCGTATGTCTATGGGTACCCCCGGGCTTATGTGTACGGCTACCCGTACTACTACCGCCGCTGGAGGTAGTAAGCAGGGCAAAGCAAAATCAGTTCATGGCGGGGCCCAAAGCCCCGCTATTTGTATTGCTCTATACTTAAAAGGCCGCTCTATAAAGGTCGCTATTACCCAATGATTCGTTTCCTGCAAACAAAAGACAACCGTTTCGTAAAGATCATCTTCATCGTCATCATTGCTGTTGCCATTGGCACCATGGTGATCACGCTCGTGCCGGGCATCATGGCCGATACCAATACCTCCTCCGACACCTACGCTACGGTGCATAGCGGAGGATTCATGGGCCGCTACTTCGGTACCACTACCTCGATTACCACTCCCGAAGTGCAGCAGGTTGCGGAACGGATTCTGCAGCAGAAGCACTATCCGGATATGGTGCTTCCCTACATCATGCCGCAGGCAGCGCAGGCGCTGATCCAACGCGAGGTTTTGCTCCAGGAAGCCAACCGTCTCGGCCTCCAGGTAGGCGACGCGGATCTTCGCCGTGCTATGCAAACCGGGCCGTTCTCCCAGGCGTTGTTTCCCGGTGGACAATTCATCGGCGAAGACAAGTATGCGGACTTCGTCTCCAACTACTTTCATACCTCTGTCGCGGATTTCGAAACTCAAGTCAAGAAAGAGATCGAGATTAACAGGCTGGAGGCCATGGTGACCGGGGGGGTCACGGTTTCGGACCAGGATGTTCGCGATGCCTATCGTCAACAGGCGACAAAGATCAAGTTTGATTACGCGGTCATCAACTCCGAGGACCTGCGCAAGCAGATCAATCCTACCGATGCCGAACTGCAGGCATTCTTTAAGCAGAACGCGGCGCGGTACAAAGATGCGGTCCCTGAAACCCGCAAGCTGGCTTACATAGCCCTGAACCAGACGGATGTACCCGGCGGAGCGCCTGCGGTGAGCAGCCAGCAGGTGGAGCAGTACTACCAAGCGCATCAGAAGGATTATCAGGTTCCGGAAGAAGTGAAGGTGCGGCACATCCTGATCAAGGTGGCGGCGGGCGCCGACGCAAAGACGGATGCAGCAGCCAAACAGAAGGCGCAAGACCTGCTTAAGCAAATCAAGGGTGGCGCCGATTTTGCCGCACTGGCAAAGGCTAACTCCGACGATCCCGGCAGCAAGGAGCAGGGCGGCGAGTTGGGCATGATCCAACGCGGCGTGACCGTGCCGGAATTTGAGAAGACAGCGTTTGCGCTGCAGCCCGGGCAAACTTCCGATGTGATCAAAACCCAGTTCGGCTATCACATCCTGCAGGTTGAAGAGAAGCAGACGGCGCATCTGAAGCCTCTCGACGAAGTGAAGGCGCAAATCCTGGCCACGTTGACGCGTCAGCAAGAGGCGGATCAACAGGCCGCATATGCGCAGCAGTTGGCAAACGAAGCAAGCAAATCTGGCTTGGCAAAAACTGCCGAGGCACATCACCTGCAGGTAGTGACCACGGATTACGTACCGCAAAATGCGGTGCTGCCTGGGCTGCCTGACGCGGCCAAGATGCTGGGTTTGGCGTTCAGCGCCAAACCGGGAGCGGTTCCGCAGGTAAGTTCCACGGGAGACGGCTTTGCAATCTTCCAGGTGCAAGATCTCAAGGCGGCACATGCTCCGGTGTTTGAGGAATACAAGTCGCACCTGGTGGACGATTTCCGCGAGCAACAGTTGCCTCAGCTGCTGGCGCGCAAGACCAACGAATTGGCAGATAAGGCGAAGGCGGAAAACAACCTGGCCCAGGCCGCCAAGGAACTCGGCGCGACCATCAAGAGCAGCGATCTGGTCGGCCACACCGGACAGGTACCCGATATCGGAGACTTGTCTGCTTCAGCTCCTGACTTGTTCGACCTCAAGGTAGGGCAGATCAGCAAGGCCATCAACACCGGGCATGCCGGGATTGTGGCCAAGATCGTTGATAAGCAGGAACCAACTCCGGCGGAGATCGCCAAGAACTTCGACGCCACGCGCGAATCGCTCCTCGCGGAGCGGCGCGAGCAGATGTTTGCGGTCTTTGTGACCTCGCTTACAGATCGCTATCAGAAGCAGGGAGACATCCGCATGAATAAAAAAGCACAGACTGGGCTAACCCAGGGCCTGCAAAGCTAGCCACCGGCAGATCTCTCCTTTCCAACTTCAAGTGGACAGGAGAGATTCCCAAAGAGGTTCTTTCCGGGATCCCCCTATTTCTTTTCAAATCGACCCGACTTTGGCTGTTAGGCTCTATGCCTGTGAGGGCCTTGGCTGCTGAGCAACCAGAGCCACCGCTTTGGAATCTGCCCATAGATTCTTCTGCCCTCTCCCACAGGTACTGAATGCCCATCGAGCGATCGTCCGGACTACTCCTACACATTTCCTCATTGCCCTCGTATGGTGGCATCGGTGACTTTGGTCCGGCTGCTTATGCTTTTGCTGATTTTCTGGCCGCGGCCAAACAGCGGCTGTGGCAAGTTCTTCCTCTGAACCCAACCGGCTACGGCAATTCGCCCTACGCCGCGCTTTCTGCCTTTGCCGGCAATCCATTGCTGATCAGCCTGGAGAAACTGGTGGATGCGGGGTGGCTCTCCGCGGAGCAAATCGCCGGGTTGCCTGGCCATCACGGAAACGTGCGCTTTGAAGAAGTGGAACAGCGCAAGTGGCCGCTGCTGTTGCAAGCTGCGCACAACTTCCTTTCCCATCACGACGATCGGCAGTGGGCCCGCTTTCAGCGCTTTCGCGAAGAGAATGCTTTCTGGCTGACGGACTGGGCCCGATACAGCGTCTTGCGGCAAAGATTCTCAACTGGCGCGTGGCTATCCTGGCCGAAGGAGTTTGCCCATCGGGACGCAGACGCGCTGCGGCGATTGCAACAGGAAAGCCTGGATGAGCTGGAAGTTGAACAGGCGGTGCAATTCGCCTTTGATGAACAGTGGAAAGCGCTGCGCGCCTATTGCGCCGAGCGCGAGATACGCTTCATTGGCGACGTGGCGATTTTTGTCAATTTCGATAGCGCCGACGTATGGACCCATCCGGAGATCTTCGAGCTGAAGGAAGACCTCACCCCGATTCGCGTTGCCGGTGTGCCTCCGGATTATTTCAGTGCGACGGGCCAGCGCTGGGGTAACCCGATCTACAAGTGGGATATGCTGCAAACGCGGGGTTACGACTGGTGGGTTGACCGCATGCGCCGGACCCACGCGCTCTACGACATCATCCGGCTGGACCATTTTCGCGGCTTTGAGGCCTACTGGGCCATTCCTGCCGAGGACGAGACCGCGATTCACGGTGAGTGGGTCAAAGCGCCGGGCGCCGCTCTCTTTACTGCGCTCCAGGAAAAATTGGGCGATCTTCCGATCATTGCCGAGGATCTGGGCATGATTACCCGCGAAGTGGATGCGCTGCGCGAGCAATTCGGCTTTCCCGGCATGCGGGTGCTGCAATTCGGCTTCAGCGACCGGCCGGCGCACAACTACTTGCCCCACCGTTATGTAACCAACACTGTGGTGTATACCGGAACCCACGATAACGACACCACGCTTGGCTGGTGGGAGCACGGGGTGACGGAAACGGAGAGGCAGGCGGTCTACGTCTACCTCAATCCTGCACAAAATGACGTCGTGTGGACATTGATTCGCGCGGCCTCGAGCTCGGTGGCGGACGTTTGCATTTTCCCCGTACAGGACGTACTGGTGCTGGGATCGGAAGCGCGCATGAACACCCCCTCAACACCGGAGAATAACTGGACCTGGCGCATGGCTCAGGGCGCGCTCAGCGATCAGCAGGCGCACGGGCTGGCACAGCTGGCAGAGGTAACCGATCGCGATGGCTGGCTAGAGCCGGAAAAAACCTGAGCGACCGGTCCGATCAGGCTTCGATTAGCGGCGGCGGAGCATTCAACTTCGTCCAATACAAGCTGAGCTGAAGAGTTGCGTCCACAAATTTGTCATAATCGAGCGGCTTGATGATGTAGCTGTTGGCAAAACGATCGTACGCGCTTAACCGATCCTTCTCTTCGCCAGAAGAAGTAAGAATAATGACGGGCAGATGCTTGGTGCGTGGGTTTGCGCGAATTTCCGCCAGAACTTCCAGCCCGCTTACCTTAGGAATGTTGAGATCCAGCAGAATGAACATTGGCAGATCGTAGACGTCCCTGTTCGCAAACTTGCCTCGGGCAAAAAGGTAGTCCAGTGCTTCGATGCCATCGCGGACGCGGATTAATGGATTTGCGATCTCGGCGCGGCGGAAGGCTCTGGACGCAAGGTCGGCATCGGCGTCTTCGTCCTCAACCAGGAAGATTGCTCTGTCAGTCTGCATATTCGAAGCTCCAGGGGCACCGAATCTTTCCTGCTTTTGGTTGGATCATCGGCTGTGGAGGCTATTACTTGAATAAGGTTTAGGCGCGCCCATTAGGCCACGCCAATAGAAATGGCGTAGCCTTTGCGGTCAGTTCGGTTTGTTCGGTAACCTGCAACGAGAAATAGAACGTCGCCCCATGGTCGTTTTCTGCTTCGGCCCAGATAGCTCCCCCGTGCTTCTGAATGATGCGGTGCACGGTGGCTAGACCCACTCCAGTCCCAGCAAATTCGGCATCGGTATGCAGGCGCTGAAACATGCTGAAAAGTTTGCGCGTGTACCTCATGTCGAAGCCGGCGCCGTTGTCGCGTACCAGGACAGTGACCGGCTTACCTGGCTGCTGGATGCTGTCAACTTCGATCACGGCTCGGCTCCGGCCCGAGGAATACTTAAGAGCGTTGCTCAACAGGTTTTGAAAAACCTGGCTCATCAGGACCGCGTCGCAGTCCAGCGCGGGCAGCCGGCCAACGCGCCACTCCACCTCCCGTCCTTCGCACTCCGGCGCGAGGACCGAGATCACCTCCGCGACGAGAGGATTCAATTCGGTGTGGCGGAGCTTGAGTGGCTGCCGGCGCAAGACGGCCATGCTAAGCAAACCATCGATCAGCAGCCCCATTCGGTGGACGGCGTCTTCGATGCGCTGCAAATGTTCTCGTGCTTCGCCTGTCATCGCTGTGCCGCAATCGTTCGCCAGGATCCTGGCGAAGCCGGCGATATGGCGCAAAGGGGTGCGCAGATCGTGGGAAACAGAATAGGAAAATGCCTCCAGTTCGCGATTGGCGACCTCCAATTGCTCTGTACGTTTGGCTATCTTGTGTTCCAGATCATTATTAAGTGTACGAATCTCGAGTTCGTCTGCTTTCCTTTGCGTGATGTCGCGGAAAGCAGCTACTCCACCGCGCAGGACTCCATCTTTGCCACGCAAAGGGGAACTGTTGATTTCGAGCCAGACCTCCCGCTCGAGCAGCGAATTGCGCAAGAAGATCTCACCCTGGACCACCTCACCCCGTATGGCGCGTTCCAGCGGAGTTTGACCCGGCGGAATGGGCGTGACTTTGTCCGCGTAAAAGATGCCGTAGTAATCGGACCACTGGTTGGGAGCCAGGTCGGCGGCGCCAAGGCCGACAAGCTTTTTCGCTGCCGGGTTCCACAGGATGAACTTCCCTTGTTCATTGGCAACCACCAATCCCTCGACCATGCTGTCCAGCACCGATTGGAGCATCAAAGACTGGTCTTCCAGGGCTTGGCGGGAGTGTTGCAATTGCTCGGCTTGCAACGCCAGTCGCTCCTCTACCTGTTTACGTTCGCTTATATCGGTATTGGTGCCAAACCACCGAACGACGTGCCCGGCGGAATTCTTGAGCGGCACGACGCGAGTCAGGAAGGCGCGAAACAGCCCATCAGTGCCGCGCACGGGATATTCCATCTCCAAGGGAATCCCGGCGTCGATGGCATTCTTCCATCTCTCTGTGACGATGGGCACGAAGTCGGGATCGAGCACCGTCTGCCAACCCGACCCCTGCATTTGCTCGAAGGTGGTGCCGGTAAATTGATACCAGCGCTGGTTGTACCAAACGATGGAACCGTTGGCATCTGCTATCCAGGCTAATTGCGGAATGCCGTTCGCCATGGCCTGGAATTGTTCTTTGCTTTCCCGCAGGGCGTCTTCCGCACGCTTGCGCTCCGTGATATCACGGGCAATTTTCGAGGCGCCGGCAATGACCCCATTGCTATCGCGGATCGGCGAAATAGTCACCGAAACGTCAATCCTGGTGCCGTCCTTGCGGACGCGCATGGTTTCAAAATGTTCGACACTCTGCCCGCGCTGGATGCTTGCCAGGATTTCAGATTCCTCCTCGAGGAGGTCCGGAGGCAACAGGAGCAACATCGGTTGGCCCAGGGCTTCGGAGGCGGAATAGCCGAAGACCTTCTCCGCACCGCGATTCCATGCGGTAATGATTCCTTCCAGGTCCTTGGAGATGATTGCGTCATCGGAGGAGTCGACGACTGCGGCGAATCGGTCCCGCATCCCTTCGGCCAGCTTGCGTTCGGTGACGTCGCGAATCAGCCCGACAAACATTCGTTTGCCTTCGAGCGATAGTTCAGTGATGGTCAGTTCCATCGGAAAGACCTTACCCGACCTGGTCAAACCCTCCAGTTCGCGGCCAACACCGATGGCCTTGGTCATGCCCGTCGACTGGTAGCGAGCCAGATAATTGTCATGGTTGCTCCGATTCGGTTCAGGCATCAGCATTTTTATGTTCTTGCCCACCAGTTCATCAGGCGGATAGGCGAACATCTTTCCTACCGCTGCATTGGTGGAGACAATGGTCCCGGCCGCGTCGATCATGATGATGCTGTCGAGGACGTTGTCCAGAATGGCTTGCAGTTGGGCTTGGCTGCTCCTGAATTGACCCTGAGCCTGCTCTCGCTCCAATACGCCGGAGGCGTATGCCTCCTGCGTGGTCGAGAGCGCACTGAGAAGCTGGCGGATGCTGCGTGTGAGTCCCGGTACAGCCTTGGCAAAGAGGATGGCGGTGGCGACAGACGAAGCGGCGCAGAGCACCTTGAACGCGACCGAGAGCCGATAAAGCGGCCACCAGATGGTTACCACCTCCATCAGGTGTGTGGATGCACAAGCAACGATAAAAAGCCCAAAGGCTATGAAGATCCAGAGAAAGGGGTGGATCTCCGGGAAGCGGCGGAATTTGCTTGCAATCCAGAAAAGGCAGCTAAAGATAACAACATAGGACGCTGCAATGAGAGCATCCATGGTTACATTCGACCAGATCAGCCACGGCTGGGCGAGATAGCAATATCGGTGGGGAAGGTAATTCATCCCCAGCAGGGAGGGAAAAGCGCCCTTGTAGGCAAGCACTCCGAGGGTCGGAAGGCCGAGTGCCGCAAGAGCGATGGTCTTCTTCAAAGGCATAAAGCTCTTTACAGGCTCTTTGTCGGGTTATCGGCCTTTTGAGGCACGACGATAGGGGGCCGTCTTAAAACGAGTCTATAGACGTGGCCCCGTCACGCCAGTCGGGCTGCCTCCGCCTACTCCTCGCTAACGAGAAGCGCCACCGGGAAAGTGGCCAGGATTGCGCTCAGCGGTAGGATTTGCTGTTCTGGAATGCTCAGGGACTCGCCAGTGAAGACGTTCGTGTAGCGGGTTCCGGAAGAAACAGGGACGCGCAACTGATCGTTCCCCCAGGCCGGTCCGAGCGGCAGTTCCGCCTTGCCCCGCATGAGGGTGTAAGAGAACCGCGGCAGTACGGCCAGAACGCTTCGCTCGCTCTTCTCATCGCGGCGCACGAATGCGATCGCATTCTCCTTGTGGTCCCCCGCAACTTCGAGCGCTGTGTATTCCCCGTGGCGGAAGATCGCATGTTCCCGGGTGCGTAACTGGAGCGCGCGTTGCGTTGTCCAAAGCTTCGCCCGCCCGTCGGCCAGGTTGCTCAGCACCTCATGGCACACTGCGGCAGGACCTTCCCGATCGGACATTTCAAGCAATTCATCCAGGTAGATAGAACGCTGATGGTAGTCGACGGAACGCCGGTTGTCTGGGTCCACCAGGTTCAGTTCCCAAAGCTCGTTTCCCTGATAAAAATCGGGTATGCCCGGCACCGCGATCTTAAGCACTACCTGGGCGAGGGAATTGACTGCTCCGAACAACTGTAACTGCGGCAGGAGCGAACTGAGCGACGCGACGAACGGGCTTTCTTTTCCTCGGGCGCCCGGCATCAGAATGGCCGTGATGAAGTCATGGACCGCCTTCATGTACACCGGGTCAGGGTTGATCCAACTCAGATTGACCTTGGCTTCGCTCAGCGCTTTGGAGGCATACTGCCGGATCCGCTCCACGTAGTTCTCGCGGTCCTGCTGGGTTTGCATCTGCCACGGCCATGCCCCGAGAATGGTTTGGTACAGAAGGTATTCTTCGTTGCTATCGGGCGCGATGCGGCCGTCTTCCATCTTCTGCTTGAATTTGGCATTCAGGCGCTGCCAACGGTGCACGGAAGACGACCACAGCTGAGGCATTTCGGAGAGCACGTTGAGCCGGTTGCGCACGTCCTCGCTGCGCTTGGTGTCATGAGTGGAGGTGGTGAGCATGGTGTCAGGGGAGTGCTTCACGCGCTCCTGGTTGCTCTGGTGCAGGGTGTCGAGCGAAATACCAAAGGATTTTGCCGACCCACCGACTTCGTTGGAGGAAAGGAAGCGGGTGTAAACATAGAACGCTGTGTCTTCCACGCCCTTGGCCATTATCGGCCCGGTGAGCTGCTGGAATTTGAGCGCGAAGTAAAGCATTTGCGCATTGGGTTTTTGCCTGGCCGACGGAGAACTACTTTGCAGCAACAGCGTCTCCCGCAGAAAGTCGAATGCGGAGCTGTCGATATCCGGATTCAGCCGCTTGGCCCGGGCCACGGCAAAGCGCAGAAAGGCCACATCCCGCTCTCCATACTCTCCCCGGTCGTCGATGTAGGTGCGGTAGACCGGGAAGGCGGCGATGGTCTGGCGGATGACGGTCTCCAGAATGTTATCGGTGAAGTCGCGCGCCTTTCGATTGGCAGCAGCAATCCGGCTCAGCAGGTTGGTAAGGGTATAGACTTCGCTCGCCAGCGCCGTCTGCATGACCTGAAGCTTTGATCGGTAAATGATCTCGTCGGGGTCCACGGTGTGTCCCAGGACCTTGGCATAGAGAGCGTTGAATCGCTTTTCGTTGGCGCTCTGAATGAAGATGCCGTTGGCGAGGTAGACGAAGTCGTAGCCGGAGGTGCCGCGCACCGGCCATTCCGGGGGCAGATATTCGCGCGGTTCCAGGATTTTTTCGACTACGGTGTAAAGCGGCCCCTGGCTTTGCGACCAATCGTATCCGCGAACCGGATCGAGTATGCTGCGCTCGATTCCATTGGCGGCGGTCTCCTGCCGAGGCACTTCTCCCCCGCACTGGCTGGCGAGATAGAGAAGCTGCAGCCGGATGAGGTACTGGCGGGGGTTGAACATGCCGTCGCAGTGGTCGATACGCAGTCCGGTCACCCGGTGGGTCGCGAGCAACTCCCGGATCAGGCAATGGGTAGCGGCGAAGACCTGGGGATTCTCCATGCGCAGGCCGACCAGATCATTCACATCGAAGAAGCGACGGTAGTTGATCTCTTCGGCCGAGGTGCGCCAGGACGCCAGCCGGTAGGGCTGCGCGTCGAGTAAAAGGTGCAGGCGGTCGAAGCTGTGCGGGTCTCCTTCTATGCCGTTGATGGCCTCGACCGCTTGCCGGATGAAGGGCTGCATTTCCGGCGAGCGCAGCGCATCTTGCAACTGCGGCAGCAAGTAGGTCAGCCGCTGGTGCCGCTGCTCGCGCAATTCGTCGTTGGCAGTCTCATGTGGCGGCAACTCGTCGATCTGCTGTAGAAGTCCGCGGAAGGACTGCGGCAGGGGATGCGGGCCGCCGTCAAACTGGTCGAACATCAGATGCACGGTGCGCGGGGCTATGGGCATGATGTGGTCGTAATAGTGAACCCGCGGGCGCCCGTTTTCGATTGAGACCTGGATGCGCTTGTTTTCCAGCTCCGTACCGTATTGATTGCCCAGGATAGGCAGAAGAAGCTTGTTCCGCAGGGCCGGTTTGAGCGGCTTCCAATCGATATCGAAATATTCTGAGTACTGCGACGAGTGGCCGTTCTCGAGCACGTCCTGCCACCAGACGGAGTCGTTACCCACCCCCATGTGGTTGGGAACAATATCCAGCAGCAGGCCCAGTTCCTGGCGCTGCAATTCCGCGGAGAAGCTTAGAAAACCTTCATCTCCACCCAACTCAGGGTTGATACGGTCGTGGCGAGTGACGTCATACCCGTGCATACTGCCGGGCCGGGCTTCGAAAATCGGCGAGGAGTAGAAGTCGCTGATGCCGAGAGTCTTGAGGTAGCCCACGATGCCCTGGGCGTTGCCAAAGGTAAAGTCCTTGTGCATTTGCACCCGGTAGGTGGAAACCGGAGCCCGGGCGTCGCTGCGCAGCACCCGTTCGACGCATTCCCGCATGTCGTTGGAGGCTTCCTGGCGAGGGCTCATTTTTGCCGGGAGGGTTTCAGGCACGGCTACGCTCGGTAACGGAAAGTCGCTGGTGACGGACATGCTCCATTGGATGCGCTCCCCGGTTAATTCAAGCCGGCCGCTTTACGAATTCGCCCCCAGCACGGAAAATGGAGCTAGACCATTGTAACGAGGAAGAACCATGCCACTTTCCGGCGAAGCTATCAGAATGATGAACTACATCGATGACATTTCGACCACGTTGAGGCGCATCCTTGCTCTTGCTCCCACACTTTCCGCCGACGAACGTAAGCGGGTGGGGGATTATCTCAAGTCCAGCTCGCCCAGCGCGGATGAGGCCATGGCGGCTCTGCATTTGAAGTAATCCCTTCGTTATCCTGGCCCGTGCGGGAACAACCACCCGGGTCTATTCGTATAAACGAGTAACAGCATGCAATCCCCGGCTGATATCTTCGGCGAAGTCTTTCGCGCTATCTGGTCGAACAAGCTGCGCGCTTTTTTGACCATGTTTGGCATCGCCTGGGGCGTGGGATCGATGTTGCTGTTGATTGGCTTCGGCGAGGGCTTCCGTTCCGGAAATCGCCGCCAGATGGCTTCTCTGGGCAACAACGTGATCATGATGTGGGGCGGCAATATTCCGGCCGTCCCCAGCCAGCACACTGGCATGCGCCCCTACAAGCTCACCCTTTCAGACGAGGCGGCGGTGCGCGCCGGGGCCTCCAAGGTGCGAAATATCACCGCCATGCTGCAAAACACGACCATCAAAGAAGTCAGCGATGAGTCGACCAGCAGCGGAGAAGTGACCGGGGTTGAGCCAAATTACAGCGAGATCCGCTTTGTTCCTATCGAGTCGGGCCGCTTTGTGCGTGCCGACGACCTGGAGCAGCGCCGGCGGGTGCTCGTGCTGGGCAAGAAGGCCGCCGCCTTGCTCTTTCCCGGCCGGCCTTCCCTGGGGGAATGGGTGCTCCTCAATGGCGCCCGCTTTCAAGTGATCGGGGTAGCAGGCAGCATTGCCCGTGGTAACAACGACAGTGACAATCAACGCGTTTATATACCTTTGACGACCATGCTCGAGCTGTTTCCCCTGACCGGGGAAAACATACCCCGGGATGCCGTGACCTCTTTGCAATATCAGCCGGTGGTGAAAGACGACAGCGTGCCGGCCGTCGAGCAAGTGCACGCCATTGTCGCCAAAGAGCATGGCTTTGATCCCCACGCGCCGGACGCGTTCGAGGAGTGGGACTCGGTCAATTCGCAGCGCATGGTAGGCAAGATTTTCGATGCCATGGACTTATTCCTGGGCGGGGTGGGTATCGTCACCTTGGCCCTGGGCGCGCTGGGAGTAGTGAACATCATGCTGGTCTCGGTGGCCGAACGAACCCGCGAGATCGGGCTGCGTAAAGCGTTGGGGGCGACCAACCGCAACATCATGACCCAGTTCCTGTTGGAAGGCATGTTTTTGACCGGGCTTAGTGGTGCGGTGGGCATCGCCGCAGCGGGCTTCCTGATGTACGCCTTGAATCGGGCCGTAGGCGACAGCATGCAGGGCTTCGACGCGCCGCGGCTGGTGCCCTGGTCTGCCGCCCTGGCCTTCGGCGCACTCTGCCTGAGCGGCATCGTGGCTGGGGTTTATCCCGCCGGACAGGCAGCCAAGCTCGATCCGGTCGAAGCATTGCGCCGGGAGTAGGAGAAATTCATGTTGCGCGACCTGTTCGGCCAGGCGTATGAGGCCATGCTTTACAACCGCCGGCGCACGCTGATCACCATGATCGGTATGGCGTGGGGTATCGCCACGGTGGTCCTGCTGATGGCTTATGGGGCCGGCTTTGGCCGGGCCATCGAGGCCATCTTCTCCCAGTTCGGAACTAATTTGATGGGCGTCTTTCCCGGGACTACCAGCGAGCAAGCCGGGGGCAAGAAGGCCGGTGTCCAGGTGAAATTCCAACTTGCCGACGTCGAGCTTCTTCAGAACACCGTCCCTGGCATCCTGCATATCGTGCCCGAGGTGACCAAGGACGTTACCGTACAAAACGATGCCCACAGCTATACCTGGACAGTGGCTGGATCGTATCCCGCCAATGCTGACGTACAAAAACTCGATCTTGATTACGGCCGCTTTTACACCGACAAAGACCTGGAGCAACGGAATCACGTAGCGGTCATTGGTTCTGAAGCCAAGACCAAGTTGTATTCAGGCTTGTATCCGCTTGGCCAGAGAATCCGCATCAAGGGCGTGAGCTTCACGGTTATCGGCGTGTTGCGGGCGAAAATGCAGGAAGGGGACGACAACATCAATCGCGTTGTGTACATACCGTTCACTACCATGAGCGATGTGAAAGATACGAAATATCTGGACGCGATCTGGTTCAATTATCGAGGCAATTATCAAACGACCGAGTCGGCGTTGCGGGGAGCACTGGGTGCGGCTCATGGATTCCCGGCTTCCGATCACAACGCGATTTTTGTGGCGAATCTGTTAGAGCAGCTGTCGCAGTTTCGTATTATCGAGACCGGGCTGCAGGTGTTGATGGCGTTCATCGGAACGCTGACGCTGGGCATTGCGGGCATCGGCTTGATGAACATCATGCTTGTGGCGGTGCAGCAGCGCACCCGCGAAATAGGCATAGAGAAGGCCCTGGGTGCCTCGCGCAGGCACATCCTGATCCAGTTCCTGAGCGAGGCGCTGGTTATAACCGGGGTAGGTGGAATCTGCGGAATCGCGCTAGCCTACCTGGTCTCGGTAACAGTGGGACGAATCACTCTGTACAGTGCCATTGCGGCAAATGGAGAAGCTGCGGATATTCAATTGTTGATTTCGCCCAACACAGTCATCGTCGCGACGGTGATTTTGGCAGTGGTGGGCCTCGTCAGCGGTATGTTGCCGGCATTGCGGGCCGCCAGCCTCGATCCGGTAGAAGCTCTCCGCTACGAGTAACAAGCAATAGGTCCCTCCCTAACGCTCTGTCGAAAACATTTCCAAGAAGTGACCGCTGAACCGCAGATCTCTCCACTACGCTGCGCTACGGTCGGGATGACAAGGGGAGAGGTGGCTCTTCCTGAGAGAGAAGTGGCTGAACAGGAGCCGTTTTTCTTCGTCTTGTGTGGGTGCAGGGGCGCATGATTCTTCCGGTCGCGATGACAATTCTGTCGAGGGACTGTCGCGTGACCCCATGAATTGTCACCCCGACCGGAGCGTAGCGAAGTGGAGGGACCTGCGGTTTGCCCATCCCTAGATCTCTGCTGAGGGCCACAACCGCCCTCCCCTTTGTCATCTCGACCGAAGCGCAGCGTAGTGGAGAGATCTGCGGTTGCTCTTCCCTGGAAATGTGTTTCGTTGAGGCCGTAGAAAACTGAGGCAGTGGTTTAGTCTGTATCCGGCCGTTTGTACGCTTGTTGCAAATACTTGCGCGCCTCGTTAACTGCCCCCTGTGTATTGTCATTCGTCTGCACAGCTTGGCGGTATTCATTCACCGCCCGGTCTCGCTGGCCGGTAACATCGAATATCTTCCCCAGCGCAATGTGACTCCACACCTCGGTCCATTTCGGCTCATCATCACCACGCAGCGCATCACGATAGGCATTGGCAGCCGCCTGGTAGTTGCGCTGATTAAACAAGACCTCCCCAATGCGGTAACTGGCGAGCGAGCTATTAGGGTTGGCAGTAAGTGCTTTTTGATACTCCGCCAGCGCTCCCGGCGTGTCACCCTCGGCTACCAATTGCTGGCCACGCAAAATGGCAATGCGCACCTGCATATCCGGAGTGTTCTTGAGTACCCAGTTATCTGGATCGATCGAAATATGACGTGGACGTCCAAAGGTGTCGACCACATACTGTGAGCTGGTACCCACAACATCTACGCGTTTGACTTCGGTCTTGCCTTCGGTCTCGACTCGCAGCTCGACCGGCATATTGAAGAGATCCAGATCCTGCCCGATCTCCCCGATGGTACGGAAACCTTTGTTGTTGCCTAAGCGATACACGGTGTACTTATCGACGAACTGCGGCGCACCGGTTCCATCCAGCCATTGGGCAAAGAAGGCCGTGAGCTGTTGCTGCGACTCTTGTTCTGCGATCCGTTCTACGTCCCGGGTGCGGATGGGTTTCTCGCCGTATTGGGTCACGATCGCGCGCAACGTTTTGTTGAAGTTGTCGTCCCCGATCTCCCACCGCAGCATGTGGAAGACCATGCCCCCCTTGTCCAAAGTCATCGATTGGAACTGCGGGCTGAAGGGATCCAGCCGTCCGGTCGAGGTGAGCGGAGCGGTGTCGTAGGCCAGGGCGCTGGCCGAGATGTCGATCACTGCCGCCTGCAAACCCGCCTGACCGGACATCTTCTCCACATACATCAGCTCCCCATATCTCGACATGCCGTTGGTGATCCAGGCGTCATTGAGTGTCGCCGGGGAAACCATAACACCCCACCACTGGCGTGCCATGGTGTTGGCCAGTAGGCGGTAGTTGTTACGATCGCCAATACGTGCGCCGGCGATGGCCGCGATCTCCGGAGCCCAGTACGCAGGCAAGGTATCGTCCGGTAGTTCCACCACATTCATCAGGTGGGATGGACCTTCGCCAAAGCTCTCGTCAAAGAAATCGAATTCCTTATTGGCTGTTTGTGCGTAATCAGGACCGCTCTGCTTATGTGCAGCCGTGAGGTAGACCTTCACGTTGGGTGACCCGGCGACCACCATGGGGTCTTCAAACTTGCCCGCGATGATGGTCCCGGGGAAGCTGGGCTTGGTCCAGTTGAAACTGTACTGCTCGCCACCGGAAACAGAGCGAGGACTACTGGTGAGGCCGCTGCCGATCACCTTGTACCCGGAGGGAATAGTAACGTGGATCTCCGCCGTGAACCGGTCCGTCAAATACCCGACCATGGGGAACCAGCGGCCCGCATACAATAAATAAGTGATAGGGTCGCCGATCGCAGCAACCTTGAGCCCTTCTACGGGGCTCTCTTCCGTGCCGCTGAGCGTTCCGCTATAGACGAACGTAAACGTGGCCGCTGCCCCTTTGCTCAGCGGTGTCGGCAAGGCGACGCTGATGGTGGCGTTGGGGCCGCGCTCTCCGCTTAGCTGATGGCGCTGCTCATCGACGACGCTATCAATCTTGAGCGCGTTGTGCAGCTCAAAGATAGCGGTGCTTACCGTGTCGGTAGCGGTGAAGGTCACTTTTGCCGTCGCTTTGAGCGTGTGCTCCGCGGGATCGAGCTGAGCGTCGATCACGTAGCCGGTGATGTTGATATTGGACCGCTCGGCGGCATACAGATGTGGGCCGCCGAAGCCCAGCAGAGCGGTCAGCAGGATCACAACCCGGGTGGGAGTGCTGGTTCTGAGCGTCATCGAAGTCATTCAACAGGCCATGATGGAATCAAAGCAGATTGCAACCGCGGCGACTCCGTAGCGGGGATCAATTCGAGCGCGATACGAGCTGCATGTTCGATGGCGCCTTCCCGGCTCACCTTCAGTGCAGCCCCTACGCTGCGTAAGTCTGACTGCATTGTTGCACGAGCCTGCTGGTTTTCGAGCAGCGGGCGCAGCTGCTCCACGACCTTGGATGCGGTGAAATCATGCTGAATGAGCTCGGGCACAATACGACGCCCGGCGATCAGGTTGACCATGCCCACGTGGGCCACTCTGACCACCCGCTTGGCCACCGCGTAGGTGATCTGTGAAACCCGGTAAACCACCACGAAGGGGTTGCCGATCAGCGCGGCTTCGACGGTGGCGGTGCCGCTGGCCACAATACTGGCGCGAGCGTGCTGCAACACGGCGCGGGCGTCATGAACCACCTTAGCCGGGCCGGCCAACGCTTTCACCTGCGCGTCCTTCAGCGTGGGGGCCACCGGTAAGAGGAATTCGTATCCCGGACCCAACAATCGTGCGGCTTCTAGCATTGGCGGCAAGTTGGCTTTCAGCTCCCTGAAGCGGCTTCCGGGCAGCAAGCCAACCCAGAATTTTGACGTGTCCAGATCGTTTTCGCGAGCAAACGCCTCCCGGGTCACGGTGGGCGGGTCAAGGTCCGCCAGGGGATGACCGACAAAGTCGGCGGCGACCCCATGGGAGCGGTAAAAATCCTGCTCAAAAGGAAAAATCACCAGCATGCGGGTGACATTGCGTTTCACTCCTCGTACCCGCCATTTTTTCCATGCCCACAACTGCGGACTTACGAAGTAGACCACCGGTATGTTCAGACGCCGCAGCTCGGCAGCCAGACTCAGGTTTACGTCGGGGAAGTCGATCAGGATGGCAAGATCGGGACGTTCCGCGCGCAGGCTGGCTTTCAACCTTCTGTACTCGCGGTAGACATGGGGCATGTGCAGGATCACTTCCGTTATGCCCATGACGGCGACATCTTCTGCGCGGACCACTCGGCGCAATCCGGCGGCCGCCATGCGCGCGCCGCCGAGACCGAAAAAGTCAGCCCGCGGGGCCAGGCGGGAAATCTCCGCCATCAGCAGTGCGCCGTAATGCTCGCCGCTGGCCTCGCCGGCGGAAAAAAAAATCTTGGTCCTCGCCACGCTTACGCTCTCTCGCTTCTAGTCTGTACCGACGGCCAGGCTGGCGTCCAACAGGCCGCCGGCAGCCTGCGCGAGTTGCACTTCCTGATCTTTGTACTGCAGCTGGTAAAGCCTCCAGTAGATGCCGCGTTGCCCAAGCAGTTCCTGGTGGGTGCCAATCTCACGCAACACCCCCTTGTGCATCACCAGGATCCTGTCGGCCTGCTGCACGGTTGAAAGGCGGTGGGCGATGATGACGGAAGTTCGGCCTCTGACCATGCGCTCCAGTGCCGAGCGAACCCGCATTTCTGTGTCGGTGTCTACGCTCGAGGTAGCCTCGTCGAGCACCAGGATGCGTGGATCATGGGCTAGGGCGCGGGCGAAATTGATCAGCTGCTTTTGACCGGTCGAAAGGCTGTTGCCGCGCTCCCGCAACGGCTCATCAAATCCGTGGGGAAGGTCACGGATAAAGTCGCCCACGTTCACCTCGTCCGCAGCCGCCTTCATGCGCTCGTCGCTGATCCAGGCTGAGCCCAGACGTATGTTCTCGGCGATGGTTCCGCTAAACAGGAAGGGATCCTGCAGTACGACCCCGAAATTACGCCGCAGGTTGGTGACATCCTGCTCCCGGACATCCACGCCGTTGATCAGAACGCTGCCGCGTTGAATCTCGTAGAAGCGCATCATCAGGCCGATGATGGTGGTCTTACCGGCGCCGGTATGGCCCACGATGGCCGCCGTCTGGTCAGGCTCGATTAGAAAGGACACATCTTTGAGAATCCACTCCACTTCGGGCGTGGCTGTGAGAATTGCCTCCGTTCCTTCCGCCTGTTGTATGGCCGATAATTGCTGGTCATCGAGTTTTTGATACGTGAACCAGACATGACGGAACTCAATGCGGCCGGTTCCATCGCAGGCGCGGGGATCTGCCGGGCTCTGCAGCTCGGGTGGAGTATCGAGCAGCTTGAAGACGCGCTCGCTTGCCGCCATAGCGGCCTGGAGGATGTTGTATTTCTCGCTCAGGTCCTGAATGGGGCGGAAGAAGCGCTGCGAATACTGGATAAAAGCGACCAATACCCCGATCGAGACCGCGTTGCGCAGCACCCCATTTCCGCCCAGCCAGATGACCAGGGCGATGGCCACCGAGCTCAGCAACTCGATGGCCGGATAGTAGAGCGCGTAGGCCATGATGGCGTCTTTGAACGCCACCATGTGCTGCCGGTTGACGTCTTCGAACTCCTCGTAGGATCGCTGCTCACGGTTGAACAGCTGCACCACGCTCATGCCGCTTACATGTTCCTGGGTGGACGCGTTGATGCGGGCGATGGCGGAGCGTATGCGGCGGTAGGAGTCGCGTACGTGTTTGCGAAAGATCTTCGTGATGCCGAGGATCGGTGGCAGCACAGCAAAGGCGATCAACGCCAGCCACCAGTTCATGCGCAGCATGATGGCAACGATCAGAACCAGAACAAACACATCCTCGAAGATCGCGAACACGCCGGAGGTGAACATTTCGTTCAGCGCGTCCACATCGCTGGTCAGGCGCGTGACCAGGCGCCCTACGGGATTGCGGTCGAAAAAACTCACGTGCATACGCTGGATGTGGCGGAAGATCTGCCGGCGCATGTCGAACATGACCTTCTGCCCGGTCCACTGCATCAGGTAGGTCTGTACAAACTCCAGCAAGTAGCTGACGACCAGTGCACCCAGGTAGATCCCGGCGATTTGCGTAACGCCGGTCATGGGTTTGGAGCTCAGCCAACGTGTCCATGCCGGCGGGTGGAGCGCCGGCCGTGAGGTCATGTAGCGATCCACGGCGACTTTAGTGAGATAGGGGCCGAGCACGTCAGCCCCCGCCTTCAGCAGGATCGCCACCAGCGAAATACCGGCCTGCAATTTATAGGGCCGAAGGTAGGTCAACAGCCGGCGCATCAGCCTGCTGTCGTATGCCTTGCCGACAACGTCGTCGTCCGGTTGCTGCGGTTTTTCAGCCATGGGTGCCCAAACTCTTATTTTACGTTCCTGCGCGATGGGACAATAGGAGCTGGATGAATTCTCTCGGGATTTACATTTCGGTGCCTTTCTGTCGCGCCAAATGCAGTTACTGCAACTTCGCCTCTGGCGTTTCGACGGTAAGCGCACATGAACAATATGTCGCCCGGCTTTGCGGGGAAGTGCGCAGCCTAAGGCGGCGGCTGGGGGATGCAGCTATTCCGGAGCAGGTGGACAGCATCTACCTGGGCGGAGGTACCCCCAGCACGCTTTCCCCGGCCCTTCTAGGCGAACTCGCCCAAACCCTGCGCCAGGAATTCACCATCTTGCCCGGGGCGGAAATCACGGTCGAGTGTGCTCCGGGGCAGCTGGACGACCCCGGTCTTGAGGCGATGTTGGCCCTGGGTGTAAACCGCATCAGCTTGGGTGTCCAATCATTGGTGGACCGTGAGGCTGCGGCCACCGGACGCTACCATACCCGCGCTGTGGTGCTCCAGGATCTGGAACGGGTGCGCGCCGCAGGGGTGCGCAACCTCAGTATCGATCTCATCGCCGGCATGCCCCATCAGACGGCGGCGAGTTGGCAGGAGTCCCTCGAGGTGCTGGCCGCGACGGGCGTGGAACATGCCAGCATTTACATGTTGGAGATTGACGAGGACTCGCGGCTGGGAAGGGAATTGCTGGCAGGGGGCTTTAAATACCACGCGCCCGCCGTGCCCAGCGAGGAACTGACGGCTGACTTCTACGAGACGGCCATTGCCTATCTCGAAGGTCAGGGGCTGCGGCAATACGAGATTTCAAACTTCGCCCGCGGCGAGAGCAGCTCGCGCCATAACCTCAAGTACTGGCGGCGGGAGCCTTATCTTGGTTTTGGGCTGGATGCACACTCCATGGTGCGCACTCCGGCCGGGTCCGCTCTGCGTTTCAACTCAACCGCTGTGCTGGCCGTATACCTGTCCGGATCCTCACCGCAGGATCGACGCCGGCTGGACTCAACCGAAGAGCTGGAGGAAGCATGGTTTCTAGGGCTGCGCCTGCGAGCGGGGGTGTCCTGGCGGGACTTGGTAAAAGAGTTCGGGCCAGGCAGGATGGAACTATTTAAGCCTGTGGTCCGGGAGCTGTGTGGGCTTGCACTGTTGACCGACGAAAATGGCGTGGTGAGTCTTACCCGACGGGGGGCTTTGCTTTCGAACGATGTCTTAGCCCGTTTTCTTGGAGTAGAGGAGCTGAATTGTTGCCTGTGATTGATCTGCGCAGCGATACCGTCACCCGTCCTACACCCGCCATGCGGAATGCTATGGCTGCGGCCGAAGTAGGCGATGACGTTTACGGGGAAGATCCCACGGTTAATCGGCTGGAAGCCCGCGCAGCGGAGATTTTGGGCCACGAGGCAGGGTTGTTTGTCCCCACCGGCACCATGGGAAACCAGATTGCGATTCGCATGCACACCCAGCACGGGGAGGAGGTCATTTGCGAATCCCGTGGCCACCTGGTGGATTGGGAGATGGCCATGGTTTCGGCGTTCTCCGGGTGCCAGTTGCGCACAGTGTATGCCGATCGAGGGATCCTCACCTGGCCGCTCATCCGGAAAGTGGTTTTCGATGGGAGCCATTTCGGTGCCAGGACGGGCCTGATTTCGCTCGAGAATACCCACAATCTTGCTGGGGGCACGGTTATGGCGCCGGAGATCGCGGAAGAGATCCTGGCCGGGGCAAGGGAGCTGGGTCTCCCTGTCCATCTGGACGGTGCACGTATTTTCAATGCCGCGACCACCCTGGGTGTCCCGGTCGACCGGCTGACCAGCGGATTCAGCTCCGTCATGTTCTGTCTCTCCAAAGGATTGTGTGCGCCGGTGGGATCGATGCTGGTCAGCAGCCCGGAAAACATCGACCGGGCACGTAATTTCCGTAAGGCGTTGGGTGGCGGGATGCGCCAGGCAGGGGTTCTGGCTGCCGCTGGTTTGATCGCCCTGGAGGAAATGACAGGCAGGCTCCAGGAAGATCATGACAATGCCAGGTTTTTGGCTTGCGCGTTGAGCGAACTGCCTCAGATCGAGCTCGACCCGGCGTCGGTCGAGACCAACATCATTATTTTCAACCTCCGCGGTGAGGGCGCCGCCAAAGCTTTCGTCAGTGCGTTAGCCAGCCGCGGCGTGTTGGCTGGGACCGTGGGTGCGCATTCGGTACGCCTGGTGACCCACCACGATGTGGATCGTGCTGCTTGTGAGCGAGCCCGCGACGTTCTCCTTGAGGAGTTGAACAAATGGGATGGCCGTTAGGGGAAAAGTAGGGCAAGAAAAAGAAGCAAATCCGCCTGGAGATGGCTTTTTGGGTTCTATACTACCAAGATGCCAAAGTATTCGATCGTCGTGCCCTTCCATAACGAGGAAGAGAACGTTACTGCTCTTTACGACCGCCTGAAAGCGGTTATGGAGCAGATTGGCGACAGTTTTGAACTGGTGCTTGTGGACGATGGGTCGAGTGACCGGACCTACAAGCTGCTGGAAGAGATTGCAGCCGTAGACAGCCGGGTTCTGGTGGTCAAGCTGAGGCGCAATTTTGGCCAGACCTCCGCGCTTGCTGCTGGCTTTGATCATTCGCAGGGCGACTACATCCTGGCGATGGATGGCGATCTGCAGCACGATCCCTCCGAGATCCCCGAGTTCGTTGCCAAGCTGGAAGAAGGTTACGACGTGGTCAGCGGATGGCGTAAGGCGCGCATTGACAATTTTGTTATGCGGAGGATTCCTTCGCGTTGCGCCAATTGGCTTATGGCGAAACTTTCCGGCGTCGACATCCACGATTTTGGCACCACGTTTAAGGCCTATCGCCGTGAGGTGATCCACAACATCCCACTGTATGGCGAGATGCATCGTTTTATCCCTGCGCTGGCTTCCTGGTATGGCGCCAGTATTTGTGAGATTCCGATCAAGAATGTGAACCGTGAGCGGGGAAAGTCTCACTATGGCATTTCGCGCACGGTGCGCGTGTTCTTCGACTTGCTGACCATTCGCTTTTTGTTGAAGTACATGACCCGTCCGCTTCATTTCTTTGGGACGTTCGGCGCGCTCGGCATTTTTCTCGGTGGTGCGATTTCCATCATGCTGGCCGGGTTGAAGATCTTTACTCATCAGGCCGTCATGGATACCCATGGACCACTGTTCGCGGTGGCGGGTGTTTTGATTCTGGCGGGAATCCAGATGCTGGCCATCGGACTGCTGGGTGAACTGCAAGTGCGGCATTATCACACCTCATCGCATCGTGCTCCCTACGCCATCGACCGGCTGGTTCGGCTGCGCGCCCCCGAAGAGCCCAGCATGCTGCAAGAGGGTTAGCGCTTTAGGCTCTATCCCCTAACCAATCACCGGGTGCCCCACATCTCGCTCGTTTTTCGCGAGATGTGGGATACCACAGGCCTACCCCTCAAGCCGTTGGCGGATCCCCAACTCCATGCGGGTGCCCCTCAATGTTCGCACCAGCGTACCCGGGCCGAGAACGATGGGCGAAGCCCACCACAGCCTTTCCGTTCCGGACCCTAACCCTTGTCGTCTCGACCGAAGCGAAGCGCAGTGGAGAGATCTGCGGTATACCTTCCCTTGACCGGTGCTTCGGGCCATAACAACCCTCCCCTTTGTCATTTCGACCGAAGCGAAGCGCAGTGGAGAGATCTGCGGTATACCTTCCCTTGACCGGTGCTTCGGGTCACAACAACCCTCCCCTTTGTCATCTCGACCGAAGCGAAGCGCAGTGGAGAGATCTGCGGTATGCCTTCCCTTGACCGGTGCTTCGGGCCACAACGACCCTCCCCTTTGTCATCTCGACCGAAGCGAAGCGCAGTGGAGAGATCTGCGGTATGCCTTCCCTGACCGGGTGCTTCGGGCCACAACGACCCTCCCGTTTGTCATCTCGACCGGGGGAGCGCAGTGGAGAGATCTGCGGTATGCCTTCCCTTGACCGGTGCTGCGGGCCACAACGACCCTCCCCTTTGTCATCTCGACCGGAGCGAAGCGCAGTGGAGAGATCTGCGGTATGCCTCTCCTTGACCGGTGCATCGGGTCACAACAACCCTCCCCTTTGTCATCTCGACCGAAGCGAAGCGCAGTGGAGAGATCTGCGGTATGCCTTCCCTTGACCGGTGCTTCGGGTCACAACAACCCTCCCCTTTGTCATCTCGACCGAAGCGAAGCGCAGTGGAGAGATCTGCGGTATGCCTTCCCTGACTGGGTCTTCGGGCCACAACGACCCTCCCCTTTGTCATCTCGACCGGGGGAGCGCAGTGGAGAGATCTCTGTATGGATGCTCTTTCTTGGAAGTGTCTCGCACCTAAGAGGACGAAAATTGCGCGGATGCGCTAACGTCCGTGCGAGGGATCAGCGGACGAAGACACATTCAAATCCACAAAGGTCTGAGGGCTGTGCGGCAAACCAGGCACGTAGCATTGGGTATCCGCCGCATACCCCCGGCATTGTCGCGCGTATTCAGTCTTCGGCGACCGCGAATACTGCCAAACCAGCGCCTGAGAAACCCCGCTGGAGCCCGGCCTGAGCGACTTCCCCGGAAGAACGCACCCCGGCGAAGGTGGGCACTGGTCGTTGACTACCCACAGAGCCACATCATGATCATGGCTCAAAATATCGAGCGCAGTGCTGATTTTGCTAGAGCCATCCGGGACCAGGATCCCATTGCAATAAACCCCAGGCTTGAATCGCGAATCCCGTATCGCCTGAATCCAGGAAAATAGATAAGCGCTCTGCTCCGGCAAGAGCCGTCCGCCTTCCTCCTGATCGAGAAACACAATCGCCCTTGCAGGAAAACCCTCCCGTTGAGCGCCCGCAATCGCCGCCGCAGCGTCGGAACGGCCCAGTGCCGCCGAGTCCTTGCCCTTAAGCTCGGCATCCAGGCGCCCGTTGAACAGGACCATGAAGCCGAAACCGTTTCGCTTGAGGGTTTCGCGTTTGCCCGTCCAGGTATTGCCGGTCTCGCCCGGTGGATTGTTCAGCCAATATCCGGTGTAGGCGAACGTACGATGCAACTGCGGCAGGAGCTTGTCTCCCGGGTAGTCGTTCTTGTCGAATCCAAGAGAATGGGAACTCGCCTGGGCGAGGCAAAGGGGCGCCAGGCAGAAACATAGCAGGGCCCAGCGCGTCTTTAGTCTGCGCCGCCCGAAGTGGTAGGCGTGGGTGCTGATGGGGTGCTCGCTAGTTGCCGCGCTGGGGCGGCATGCAGGTACTTGGAAGGATTCACCGGGGTATCGTGGATGCGGACCTCGTAGTGCAGGTGAGGACCGGTACTGTGACCCGAAGAGCCGACGTACCCGAGGATATCGCCGCGGCGAACGTCCTGGCCGGCGATGACCGCGAACCCGGAGAGATGGGCATAAAGGGTTTGCATTCCGTGACCGTGATCGACAACCACCTCGCGTCCGTACCCTGTCCCCAAGCCGGCCTTGATCACAGTGCCGTCAGCAGGTGCGCGCACGGCCTCGCCTTTGCCGGTCGCAATGTCGATTCCGGTATGGAAGGCCCCCTCCCCATTGAAGGGATCCATACGGGCGCCAAAGGAACTGGTCACGATACCCTGCACCGGCCAGATCGATGGCGCGTAAGCCACATTCACGGGGCCGCCAAAGCCGGATGGGAACCGGTTGGAGAAGTCGAGGCCGTGCATGATCTCCCCTGACATAGCAGACGACCGGAGGGCCAGGAGCTGGTCGAGGGATTGGTTGTACTGTTGATCGCTGATTCCATCGCCCACGCTCGGGTTGGTTGTGGCTGAGAGATGCAAGGGGACCTTACTTACCCGGTTTTGCCGCAGGCCGTAAAGCGCGCTGACTTCGCTGGCCAGAGAACCCAGGGAAGCCGCTTGAACATCTTTCTCGTGCGCCACTTGTTCCATCTGCAGATAGTCGTGGCGAATCGTCTCGCGCTCGCTGCGTATCTGGTTAAAACGCGCTGTCTTGAGCAGCATGCGGCTGTAGGATCCGGCCATCCCGGTGATGGTGAAAAGGCCGATCACTGCTGCCGCAACAAAGATATAGGCGTAGTGCAAGGGGATGGGGATCTTGCGCAGTTCACCGTCTTCCTGACGGGCTACAAAGATGATGTAGTAACGCTTGCGCAACGCAGTCACTCTAAAGGGGAAATAACCTTGGTCCAAAGCCCGCCGCCCACCGCGGCTAACTGGCATTCTGCACAAAGGTCGAGTCTTGAACCTAACAGAGTGAATCTACTGGGTCAAACCCGGAAAGTGGGACTCGGTCTGCTGCTTTGATAACTAGCCGGTATTCTGGCGGCATGGTTGGCGAGCGGGAACTGATCGCAGCAATCCGAAAACGGGCCCTGTTAACGGCCCGGCGCAAGAGAGGGATTCTTTCCCTTGGCATTGGCGATGACTGCGCAATCCTCAGCCCGCGCAGGGGGCAGGAAGTCGTCGTCACCACGGATCTATCACTGGAAAATGTGCATTTCCACCGCCAATGGCATCCTCCGGAGAGTGTGGGCCACCGTTGCCTGGCGCGCGGTTTGAGCGACCTGGCGGCCATGGGGGCACGCCCAGAAGCGGCATTTCTTTCGCTCGCAGTTCCCCAGGAGCTCACTGGGGCGTGGATGGAGCGCTTCTTCAACGGGCTCATGGCGCTGGCTGAACGCTGCCAGGTCCCGTTGGCTGGCGGTGATACGGCAAAGGCGCCCATGGTGATTGCGGACATCGTACTTCTGGGGAGCGTGGCCAGGGGAGAGGCTCTTCTGCGTTCCGGGGCACGAGCCGGAGACGTACTTTACGTCACGGGCGCCCTGGGCGGCTCTGCAGCCGAGTTGCTTGCCCTCGAGCAGAAGCCGGCTAACTTCCGCGGGACTTCTACCGCAGGGCACCCGCATCTCTATCCGGAGCCGAGATTGGCTGCCGGACGCAAGGCCAGAAAACTGGCAACGGCGGCGATTGATGTCAGCGACGGGCTCTCGACTGATTTGGCCCACTTATGCGAGGAGGGTGGGCTGGCGGCGGAAATTGATGCCGCGGCCCTCCCCGTGGATGCTCGTGCGACTCTGGAGCAGGCGCTGCACGGCGGAGAAGACTACGAGCTGCTCTTTACGGCGTCGCCTAAAACATCGGTACCAAAGCAGTTGGGCGGCGTGCTGGTGCACCCCATTGGCCGGATGAGGAAGCGCGGCAAGGGGCCGCAGATGACTCTGAATCGCGACGGGGTCCGTACTGAACTGGCGGCTGCCGGTTGGGAACACTTCCGCTAACTTGTAATCTCAGGACCCTTATCTCTCTTTTCTCTCACTTTTGCTCATTTTTTTTGGACGGCCCAATCTAGTAGAAGAAGTACTTATCTTTACGCAAATGACGAACAATGGACCTATGCCTAATTCATCCCCCAGGGTGCGCTTCGCACCCTCACCCACCGGTATGTTGCATGTGGGCAACGCCCGCACTGCGCTCTACAACTGGCTGTTCGCCTGCCACAACGGTGGAGACTTTGTACTCCGCATCGAAGATACCGACGTGGAGCGGAGCGAGGTCCGCTACGAAACGCAGCTCATAGAAGATTTGCGCTGGTTGGGGCTCGACTGGCAGGAAGGGCCCCAGATCGGAGGACCTTATGCACCCTACCGCCAGAGCGAGCGTCTGGATATCTATCGCGAGCATACGGAGCAGTTGCTCGACGCGGGCAAAGCCTACCGTTGTTTCTGTACCGCGGAGGAATTGGAGCAGGAGCGGCAGCTGGCTCTCAGCCAGCACCGGACGCAGGTTTACTCAGGCAAGTGCAGAACACTCACTCCTCAACAATCCAAGGCCCGAGCCGATGCCGGAGAATCTTTTGCAGTGCGTTTGGCCGTGCCCGATACGCCTCTGCGTTTCCACGACATCGTTCGCGGCGATGTGGAGTTTTTGAGCGAAGCGGTAGGTGACTTTATCCTGGTGCGTTCTTCCGGCATCCCGGTCTACAACTACGTAGTCACCATCGACGATGCGCTGATGAAGATCACACATGTGATTCGCGGCGACGATCACATCTCGAACACTCCCCGGCAAGTGGCTATTTACCAGGCATTCGGTTGGAGCCTGCCGCAGTTTGCTCATCTCTCCACCATCCTCGGTAGCGATCGGGAGCGCTTGTCGAAGCGTCACGGAGCCACGTCGGTGGCCACCTTCCGCGAGATGGGAATTCTGCCCCAGGCGCTGGCGAACTATCTCGCCCTGCTTGGCTGGGGCGCCGAAGGCGGAACGCGGGAGGAATTTACTCGCGACGAACTGATTGCCGAGTTCAAGCTCGAGCGGGTCACCCCTTCTCCCGCCGTTTTTGATTGGGACAAGCTGCATTGGCTGAACCGACAGGCGATCAAGCATTCTCCCTTGCCGGAGTTGAGGGCACTGGCGTGGCCATATTTTGCGAAACTCAATTGGCTGCCGGAGTCCACGAGCGAAGCGGTGGTGGAGGTGATTGACTGGTTCGATCGCGTGCTCACCCTGTTTCTTCCGGCGGTCGACCAGCTGCAGCAACTCCCGGAAAAGGCTGCGGTCGTTTGGCATCTCGCTGACGTTACCCAGGAGGACGAGGCCATACTCCGTTCAGAAGCAGGAGTGAAGGTCGCGCGGGCATTCCGGGCGAAGGTCTGCGCCGAAGCCGGCGTGATGACCCCGGAGCGTTTTAAGGAACTGATGAACGAGGTCAAGGCGGAAACGGGAGTCAAGGGAAAGGAACTCTTTCACCCGGTGCGTATCATCCTGACCGGAGCGCACTCAGGTCCGGAATTCGACAAGCTGATTCCGCTGCTCGAAGATGGCAGCCGGCTCGATCTTCCGGCCCGGGTGTTAAGTGTGCGGGAGCGGGTGGAGCTTTGGGACAGCAAACGCTGATCGACTGCACATTTGCTCATGACTGGGAAGCAGAGGTGCTCGCCTCCCGTCCGTTGATATTGCCCAGGCGGCAGTTCGTCTATCCCGTGCAGGTTGAGGAAGTGGAGCGCGGTGCTCTGGAAATTATGATCCGCCCTGCTGGTTCGGCTCCGTTTCTAGCTACATGCGCCCTGGGGTTTGCCGGATCTGCAGTGCCCACTGGTGTTTGGGCCTGTCCTGACGCTGCCTGGCTTTGTGCCGTTGCTGGTGGATACGCTTATTTGATCGACACGCGGGATCCCGCGAGATGGGAACAGGTGGTGTATCGGCCCGTGACCGCTATTACCGCGGTTGCGGAGCAGGACCTGCTCATATTTTCGAGCTTTCATTCGCTGCTTGCCTGGGGCCGCGAAGGGAAGGTCTGGCAAACCGGGCGTCTGAGTTGGGACGGAATCCGCATTACATCCATCCAAAGAGAAACGCTGCTGGGATTCGGATGGGACATGAAAACAGATCAGGAGCTCCTATTCGAGGTGGATTTGAAGACCGGCAGGCACCACGGCGGAGGCTACCTGGTGTAGAAGCTCAAACCAGCATCTCCCTGCTCCAGTACCCGATAGCGTAGGAGTGCGCCGTAGCGTTCTGCCAGTTGAGTTTTGCGGCTGTGTTCGGCGACCACGATCCCATCGGGAATCATCAGGGAGTCTGCATTCTGACCGATGCTGCCGAGCGAGCGCTCGTATTCGCTTGCGGCCTCGTAGGGTGGATCCAGAAAGATGATTCCGGCATCGGAGAGACGGCTCAACGCGGAGGAAACGCTGCTTTCAAGTTCGAAGCCGGAATGGATGTCGAGTGCAGCGAGATTGCTACGGATCGCTGCTATCGCAGAGGATGCCTTATCGACAAAGTAGACTAAGCTTGCACCGCGGCTAAGCGCCTCGATGCCGACTGCTCCCGAGCCGGCGTACAGGTCGACAAAAACGGTGCCGTCGATACGGGCGCCGAGAACATTAAAGAGAGTTTCACGTAGCCGATCACTGGTTGGCCGGGTGGCGAGCCCGCGGGGCGCGATCAGCCGCCGCGAACGGTATGTGCCGGCGATCACCCGCATCGGATTTGATGGTAAATGAATCCTTTCGTAGCTGGTGAAGCGGCAAGCTCTACAATAAAGAACTAAGGACGAAAGATCTAAGGACGGACGCAATGCGTGGATGGTCATTTCCGTTGGGCCGCTGGATGGGAGTGGAGTTGCGTATTCACACCTTCTTCATTCTCCTGCTCGGCATCTGCATGGCGTACACCGAGAGCGTCCATCTCACCATGTTTCGTGGCGTGGGCTTGTGGCTCGTTCTGCTGAGCGCGGTCGCGGTACGCGAAGTGGCGCGCATGATCGTGGCTGCGTATCACGGACTACAACTGAGAAATATTCTGTTGCTTCCGATTGGCGGCCTGG
Organism: uncultured Acidobacteriaceae bacterium; assembly: GCA_963763905.1. Classification (GTDB taxonomy): domain Bacteria; phylum Acidobacteriota; class Terriglobia; order Terriglobales; family Acidobacteriaceae; genus PALSA-350. Next base: position 63,838 of record CAVXRU010000014.1, read on the forward strand.
TGGCTTACGCCAACGCCGAGAGCGCAGAGCATGCAGGCGCCAGCAAAGTGCAGTGGCGCATGGCGGTGACCGGACCTTTGGCCAACCTGAGCTTTGCCTTGGTGGTGGCCATGCTGGTGTTGGGTATGTCGCCCACGCTGAATCTTCTCGACCGACCCTGGATTACTCCCACTCATCTGATTCGCAGTATCGTTTGGTTCAATGTTTTCCTGGGCGTGCTGAATCTGCTTCCCGCCTATCCGCTGGACGGTGGCCGGGTGGTGCGTGGCGGTGTTGCCCGGGCGCAGGGCAGGGCGCAGGCGTCACGCGTAGCGACGGGCCTGGGTCAGATGCTGGCTATGACGGCAATCATTGCCGGTCTGGTGCTGATGAACGCATGGTTGCTGTTGGCAGGATTTTTTATCCTGATTGGCGCGCAGCTCGAGGACCAGGGTGTGCTCTTCCAGAGTGTGGTGGATACGGTCAACATGCAGGACATCATGCTGACAGAGTTTTCCATGCTAGCTCCCTCCGACACGCTCGAAGATGCGCTGCACAAGTCGATTCACAGCTTGCAGGATGATTTTCCCGTGGTGCGCGGTGACAGCCTGGTGGGCATCATCTCGCGCCAAAGCATTCTTTCCGCGTTGCGCAGCGAAGGCAATGGCTACGTACAGGCGGTGATGTCGCGCAGCTTCCACGTGGCTCAACCCGAGGACTCGTTAGGCACCACGATCAGCCGCTTTGCCGGCCGCGGACTTTCCTTAGTGCCGGTAACCGAAGGCGAGCGCATTGTCGGTATTGTGACCCTGCAAAATCTGATGCACTCCATGAGCCTGCTGGCAGAGAGCCGAAAATTGCGTCGCCAGAGCCAGGAATAATCGTTGCTTGATCCCGGGCTTTACCTGGTCGCTACGCCCATTGGCAATCTCGAGGACATCACACTGCGCGCCCTGCGGGTGTTGAAGGAAGTCGATCGTATCGCGTGCGAGGATACCCGCCAGACGCAAAAGCTGCTGAACCACTTCGACATCTCGACTCCCACCATCAGCTATCACGAGCACAATGAACAGGCGCGGACAGTCGAGCTGATTGCCTGGTTGCAGCAGGGCGGCCGAGTTGCGGTGGTCAGCGATGCGGGCACGCCGGCGTTTTCTGATCCCGGGTTTGAGCTGGTCCGGGCCGCCGTGGCAGCGGGTGTGCGCGTGATCCCCATTCCCGGGGCGAATGCCGCACTGAGTGCGCTCGTAGCCTCGGGCCTGGATACGGAGCGCTTCTTGTATGTAGGCTTTCTCGCGGCCAAGCCAGGTGCGCGCCGGACGGAACTCGAAACGTTGGCTTCGTCAAATCGGGGCCTCACGCTCGTGGCTTATGAAGCTCCTCATCGGATTCTGGATACATTGACCGATATCGAAGCAGTGTGGGGGGAACAAGTGCGCGTGGTGGTAGCGCGCGAGCTGACCAAGATCCATGAGGAGTACTTGCGCGGCACGGCGAGGGAAGTTCGGCTGGCGTTGTCATCACGCGAGCGGGTACGCGGCGAAATAGTGTTATTGATCGAGGCGGCGACTGCCACCCAGCCCGCAGTAGCGGGAGGTAGTGTCGTGCAGCAGGTGAAGGAGCTGATGGAAGTCGAGGGCCTGGACGAGAAAGATGCGCTGAAGCGTGTTGCCCGTGAGCGGGGTGTATCGAAAAGCGACGTCTACAGGGAACTACAGCGGGAGCGATCCAGGAAGTAGCTTTGGGCAAGGGTCTTAAGCGAATCCTCCACGGCTGAAGGCCGGTTGCTGTGGAAGAATTGCAGATCCCTCCACTACGCTCCTTCGGAGCTCCGGTCGGGATGACAAGGAGAGGGTAATGGCTTACCTGGGAAGCTGCTATTGGGAGGTGTGGATTTTGGGTGGGAGAGTAGTCTATCTCCCGGCGATTGTGGCGGGGATGGAGCCCCATGTTCGCACCAGCGTACGTGGGCCGGCTATACCTTGGGAGGCAGTTCCCAAGCTGGAACGGGTCGCTCGGCAAGCGGCAGTTCGCGCCCTTTGACTCGATCGTATTGATAGCTGTCGCTCGTAGTCCCCAGGGATTCGTTGTACAGGCTGGGTTCACCGATCACCTCTCGCAGCTCCTCGGCAAAGCGATGCACCGCCTGGAGAGATTCCGCGGTTGCCGGGATTTCCAGCCGCGCGATCTTCCAGAACTTCTGGTATCCGCGATCGAGCAGTGTGGCTACTTCGCCGCATAGCATGTACCCCGGACGCTCCCGCCACCTCACCGCAGTGTGCGGGATCTTCTTGTCTGCTTCGGAAGGCTCCCCCGCCCGGGCCAGGATCGCACCGGCTCCATATTTGCGTACCAGGACTTGGTTTGCGACCCCAGGCACCGGGTCTACATCAAATCCAAGGGAGCGCAAAGTGGCTAATACTTGCTCGAAGTTCAGAAACTGTACTTTTGTTCGCATGGCTTGCGACTGACTACGGATTGTCCTGGTTTTTGACCGGCAGCTACACTAGAAGTGCTTCACTTTACTTTCGCACACCGGCGTGGATCGCCGCAACGTGCGGGGACCAACAGAAAATATGCCAACCGAAGTCCAAATTGAAGCAAACTCGACCCCGCGCACTCTGGGCAGTAGCATCCTGGAACGGATTGGGAATACTCCACTCCTGCGCCTCGACCGCCTGGCGAGTCACCTACCAGGAATCACCCTGCTGGGCAAGGCGGAATGGGCAAACCCGGGGGGCTCGGTCAAGGATCGAGCGGCGTCGGCAATTGTGGAAGCGGCTGAGACCCAGAGCCTGCTCGCAGGAAGGCACTTGCTGGATGCGACCAGCGGTAATACCGGCATCGCCTATGCCATGCTGGGCGCGGCCAAGGGCTTTCCGGTGACGCTATGTATGCCGTCGAACGTCTCGCCCGAACGGAAGCGGATCCTTTCCGCCTATGGGGCGAACATCGTATGGACGGATCCGGCGGACGGGTCCGACGGCGCGATCCTGAAGGCGCGGGAGCTGGCTCAGGATAAAGCCAGGTACTATTACGCTGACCAATACGGCAACCCGGCAAACTGGAAGGCACACTATAAAGGTACGGCGAATGAGATTTGGCAGCAGACAGAGGGAAGGATCACTCACTTCCTGGCCGGACTGGGCACCAGCGGAACGTTCATGGGAACCACCCGCCGGCTGAAGGAGCTAAATCCAGCTATCGAGTGCATTGCCATGCAGCCCGATTCGCCATTCCATGGGCTGGAAGGTCTGAAGTATATGGCCACCGCGATCGTGCCTCCAATTTATGATGCCGGTGTGGCAGATCGCCACGTGGAACAGTCGACCGAAGGGGCTTACGAGATGGCCAAGCGTTTGGGCCGGTCAGAGGGTCTCTTGCTGGGAATCTCCGCGGCTGCTGCGGTGGCAGCAAGTTTGCAGATCGGCGAAGAAGAAGCCGCCGCAGGCAGAGACGCGGTCATCGTGACCATTTTGTGTGATTCGGCTGACAAGTATCTGAGTGAACGATTTTGGGAAGAATAATGGCCAGTTCGGTGCTGAAGATTTGCGAGCCGGTTTACCGCGAGTTGCGCGAGCACGGCGAGGAGACCTATCCCCATGAGTGTTGCGGAGTGTTGTTGGGCAAGGCTCTGGATGGCACCAATGAGGTGGAATTCGCTGTCCGAGCCGGCAACACACGCACCGATTCTGCCCATAATCGTTACCACATTGCGCCCCAGGAGCTCATCTCCATCCAGCGGCAGGCAAGGGAGCGCAGCCTCGACATAGTCGGTTTCTACCATTCGCATCCCGACCATCCCGCGCGCTGGTCGCCGACTGATCTCAAGGAAGCGCACTGGCTGGGTTGCTCTTACGTGATCACCAGTGTCGAAAAAGGCAAAGCCGGGCAGACCAACTCGTTCTTTCTTGCCGGAGTGGGCGAAGACGACAAGCGGTTTGAAGACGAAGAGATAGCGTTGTGGCGCGAACGCTGTCGACCGCCGGCCCCGTAGTCCCGATTGCCGCAATCAGATCAGAAAAAAGAGAGAGAGTTGGACGAATGAAGATTCACATCCCTACCCCTTTGCGTCAGTTCGCGGCCAAACAGGCCACGGTGACGGTAGAGGCCGCGACCGTAGGCCAGGCGCTGGATGAACTTACCCTCAGCCATCCAGAACTGAAGAAACATTTGTATTCCGAGGATGGTAAGCTCCGCGCTTTCGTGAACGTTTACCTCAACGACGAAGACATCCGCTATCTCAGCGAGAAAGAGAATACGGCAGTCAAGGACAGCGATAGCTTGTCCATCATCCCATCGATTGCCGGAGGAGTAGATATGGCAACCCTGACCGAAGTTCCCGCGGTGGCACTGCCGTCGCTCAACAACGACGAAATCGCACGTTATTCCCGCCACCTGATCCTGCCCGAGGTGGGCATGGAAGGGCAGCAGAAGCTTAAAGCAGCCAAGGTCCTCTGTGTGGGCACCGGCGGTCTGGGTTCGCCGCTGGCCTTCTACCTGGCTGCCGCCGGAGTAGGTACGCTGGGGCTGGTAGATTTCGACGTCGTCGACTCGAGCAACCTGCAGCGGCAAATCATTCACAGCACCAAAGATGTAGGCCGGCCGAAGCTGGATTCGGCAGAAGAAAAGCTCAAAGCCCTGAATCCGCACATGAATATCGTGAAGTACAACACCATGTTGCTGAGCTCCAATGCCATGGAGATATTCAAGGATTTCGACATCGTCGCCGATGGCACAGACAACTTTCCCACCCGCTACCTGGTCAATGACGCCTGCGTGTTGAGCGGAAAGCCCAACGCCTATGGTTCGATTTTCCGCTTCGAAGGACAGGCCAGCGTTTTCGCTACGGAGCAAGGCCCTTGCTACCGTTGCCTGTATCCCGAGCCGCCCCCACCGGGGCTGGTTCCTTCCTGTGCCGAAGGAGGGGTGCTTGGCATCCTCCCCGGGTTGGTGGGTATTATCCAGGCGACCGAAGTCATCAAGTTGATCCTCGGAGTGGGCGACCCGCTGATTGGGCGCCTGCTCTTGGTGGATTCACTCGGTATGCGCTTCCGGGAGCTGAAGTTGCGCAAGAATCCGGATTGCCCGGTATGCGGCACCCATCCGACAGTGACCCAACTCATCGATTATGAGCAGTTCTGTGGGATTCAACCGCAGCCGGCAAAGGATGCCGTACAGGTCAATGGGATCGAGCAGATCGACGTGACTGCGTTCAAGCAGCAGCAGGACGCGGGCAGGAATTATTTCCTGCTCGATGTCCGCGAACCGCATGAATTCAAGATTGCGGAAATCGGCGGGTATCTTATTCCCCTGGGTGATCTGCAGAAACGGGTCGGCGAGCTGGATCGCGAGCGGGAGATCGTAGCTCATTGCAAGATGGGTGGCCGCAGCCAGAAGGCAGCTGAGTTCCTGCAACAGGCCGGTTTTAAAGTAAAGAACCTTGCCGGCGGCATCACCGCCTGGAGCGAGCAAATCGATCCCAGAGTACCCAAATACTAAGCATTACCGAAGCCCAGGAAGTCTGAAATCGATCTATTCCCGAAGCCGCTCTTGAGGCGGCTTCGGGATTTCTTTTTGCCCCAAAGCCTGTGCCATCGGTATACTCCGGTGGTCGCTTGGAGTTCCATGGATCTAGCTGTCATCCGCGTTTTGTTTGTTGTCGTTCTTACCGCCTCGTGTTTCTTCTTTCGTCCCTTCGGGTTGCAGCCCTGGACCTCGGCGATTCTGGGGGCGGTCGCTGCGGCCGCGGTCATCGTCTTTGAGTTGCGCGTCCGGGCGCTGAGCATCAAACGCCTTCTGGGCGCAGTGCTGGGCAGCGTGTTGGGGATCGCAGGGGCGGCGCTGTTCGGTATGGTGCTGGGTGGAAGCCTGCCTCCGGGAGGAACCCGGGCCTTACTGCAGCTATTTGTGCTCATGCTGATGTCGTATATAGGGCTGATGGTAGGGGCCAGCAAGGGTGACTTGCTGAACTTTACCGGGGGCCTGGCCGAACTTTTTGCCGGGGAACGAGGAGCGGGCGGTAAGCGCAGCGTCAAAATCCTCGACACCAGCGCCATCATCGACGGACGCATAGCAGATGTGGTGGACACGGGCTTCTTGGAGGGAACGCTCCTGGTGCCGGAGTTTGTGTTGCGCGAGCTGCAGACGGTCGCCGATTCCTCTGACAATTCCCGCCGCCAGCGTGGGCGCAGAGGTCTGGATATTTTGCAGAAGATGCAGGCTAACCCCTCGCTCTCGGTGCAGATCATTGAAGACGACTTTCCCCAGCTGCGCGAAGTCGACCTGAAACTGATCGAACTGGCGAAGAAAATAGCCGCTCCCATCGTGACCAATGATTTCAACCTGAGCAAGGTAGCCCAATTGCACCGGGTGCGCGTGCTCAACCTGAACGACCTGGCTAATTCGTTGAAGCCACTGGTCTTGCCTGGTGAAAAGATGAACATAGTCGTTTTGAAAGAGGGCAAGGAATACAACCAGGGTGTCGGTTACCTGGATGATGGGACCATGGTGGTGGTCGACCATGCCCGCCGCATGATTGGGCGTGCCGTGGAAATCACGGTGACCAGTGTCTTGCAGACGGCATCGGGAAAAATGATTTTCGGCAAACTCGAGGATGCCGGCCTCAAGCCGGAGCAGGTGCGTACCGTTACTGAGCTCTCGAGCTAACTTGAGAAGCCTCTCATTTCCATGAAAATACACCCGTCGGTCACCGGAAACGCAGAAACCCATTTGACAGGCTGAATCCGGCGGGTACAATCTTGCCGAGAAGCACACGATTCACAATCAGACCCCCAGATGGACACCGCCTGCAAACACCCCAAAGTGCGCGTCGTAGCGCGTGAAGAGGACGTCGAATATGTCGAATGTCTGGACTGTGGCCAGGTATTCGACTCACACGAGTATCGAGACATGGAGATCGAAGAAGAAGTGTTGCGCGAACCAGAAGAAGACATCCGCTAAACTCGAGCCAGTCACCGCGACCAATCTCTTAAGAATCAAGCGAGCCTATGTAAGTCCCGCCGGGACAACTACATCAGGCCCGAAGCTTAGAGTCTGCACTGGCACCCAACCCACCTCCCGGGAGAGAGGCCTAAGCCCCTTGCCAAATAGGTGTTCAAACCTCCATAAATACTTGGCTTCGACTGAGGCAAGCCCCGCACATAGATGTTCAACTCATAAATATTGGTTATGAAGCGATTGCGGAATTTGCCCTTTGCGTCGTAATGGGCCAGAAGTTCTTGATATCTGGCCATTTCCGGGTAGAGGGGCTTGATCTGGGAAGCGTTCATGGCAAACAGCTTGCCCCAATGGGGGCGGGCATCAAACGGCGCTAACTTCTCCTCAATCATGGGTAGCACGGCCTTCACCGCCGGCCACTCCGGCTTCCAGGTGAAGTGAATGGCCATCGACGGCCGTTGATAGGCAGTGCTCATCCACAAATCATCTGCGTCAATGGTCCTCAACTCCGTGATAAACAGATGGGGAGTCACGTGCTCTCGAAGTTGCTCGACGGCCAGTATGGCCTGGTAACCCTTTTCCCGGGGAATGAGGTATTCGGATTGCAATTCCGCGCCGCTGCTGGGGGTGGCGCCGATGCGGAAGTGGGGCAGCCGTTCGTACCAGGGTCCGGGGATGCCCAATTGTTCGGTACAACTTTCGGCGGGGTGCCCGGCCAGCGGATGCAGCTTTTGCGTGGCCAGCTTGGCGCCAAACAACTCGGGCTCGAAGTGCGGTGCGCTGTCTGTGGAAAGGCGGCGCTTCACCCATACCTGGCTAATGCGGTGATTCTGCCAGTCGGTGAATAGGCTCACGCTGTAGGCACTGGCGAAGATTTCGTCCAGGTGGCCTTCCAATACATTCATCGACAGGTTCTGATAGACGACTTGCGCAACCTTATAGGTAGGTTGCACATCGAGCGTGACCTTGGTCACGATCCCGATCGCGCCCAGGTTCACCACCGCCCCGTGGAAGCGATCCTCATCCTTCTCCCGGGACAGAGTCAGCAACTCGCCCCCGGCCGTCACTAGTTCCAGACCGGACACGGGCGTGGCCAGATTGCCATTCTTGATGCCTGAGCCGTGGGTGGCTGTAGCGATAGCGCCGGGGATCGAAATATGCGGTAAAGAGGCCAGATTGGGCAGGGCAAAACCCTGGCTCTCAAGATAGGGAGCCAGTTCGCTATAGGTTACCCCTGCTCCGACGGTCACCGTGCGCGCCTCCCGGTTCAGAGTCATCTGGTTGAGGTGAGCCAGCGAGATCTGATTTTCGGTGCTGTCGGCGATCCCATTGAAGGAGTGGCGGGCGCCCAACGCCCGTATCTTCTTTGTCCGCTTGACCACCTCCTGCACTTCCTCAACCGTCTGAGGCTCATACAGTTGGCGAGTGCTGTAGGTGTAATTCCCTGACCAGTTTGTCCGCGGCGCAGTTGGCTGCTCGCCCGACCCAAAGGGCGACAAAATTGTGCCGGCAAGGAAAACGCCGGATGTCTTCAAAAATTCTCTCTTGTCCATAGGGATGTTCGCTCGGTGCTCGCTCCTGTTTGACTGTCCTCGGGAAGGATACCAGTGACTCGATTGCCGATGACAGAGCAGTTAATTCGCGAGTGTTACCCACGCCTTTCTTCCAGGAAGTTCCAAGCAAGAAGTTCCCTACTGCCAAAAGTCGAACACTGTTACTAAATCCCACATAAGGGTAATAACAATGTGTCAAAAGCGAAGGTATTCTCCAGCAGTTGACGCTAACTGGCACAGCTCATGACTACAGGTGCGCCAACAAGGCCACTGCGATGTATTACTGCCTTCTTTGTCAGCCGTGCGTTTCTTTAGATCCCACGGGCGAACTAAAACGTAGAAATTGGAGCTTCAAAACCCATGACGCACTTTCCCATCGTAGCTCTTAGGCGCCGTTTGAATTCCCGACAGATATCTCTTGGCCGATTGCTGCCAGTGCTGTTGAGTGCTCTCGCGTTGGTGACGGCCGCGCCTGCGGCATGGGCGTTAACCTCCACCACCACCTCCCTGTTAACCGCACCCGATAACCCCAACAGTGGGGCTGTTATCACCTTGACGGCGCAGGTGTTGGCCACGGAGTACACCGTGGCCGGAGGAACTGTAAGCTTTACTGATACCTATAACGGGGTCAGCGAAGTCCTGGGCACGGTTCAGGTCCAATCCACCAATGGCAATGCCGGCACGGCAATTCTTGAGACAGAAGTCGGCGGAGTGGGAACCCACCAATTCCAGGCCATCTATAGCGGCACTTCTTTCTTTGCCACCAGCTCTTCTCCTGCGCAGTCGGTCCCTTTTGCCATTCCCTATGCGTCCGCGACCGCGCTGACAACGACCGGTACCGCCCCCGGACCTTTCTCCTTTAAGGGAACCGTATCCGCCTTTGGTCCTTCGGCGCCGACGGGAACCGTCACCTTCACTGATACCACCTCCAACTTTGTTCTGGGTTCCGCGCCGCTTAATCCCGCGACCCTGCAGAACGGTTTCACGGCTCCGACGAATTATCCCATCACCGGGATGAACAACGGTCAGACCGGAGGCACCAACGGCCCGGCGGAAGGCGACTTTAACGGTGACGGCCGTCCGGATTTTGCCGTCCCCACCAACACCGGTCCGATCGTCATCCTGCTGGGCAAGGGTGACGGTACGTTTACCAACGGTACGTCGCTTACGCCCCCCTCTCCTTTTGAGCCTACCGCTGTGGTGGTGGGGGACTTCAACCAGGATGGCAAGCAGGACCTGGCCGTACTCAGTGCATCGGGGCCAGGCTCTGTCGGCAGCGTCAACGTCTACCTCGGCAACGGGGATGGAACCTTCCAGGCTCCCAAGAACGTCCCGGTGGCGGCTATCGGGAGCGGGCCCACAGCGTCCAGACTGCTGGCCACGGGTGACTTCAACCGTGACGGCGTGGCCGATCTGGTGGCCACCAATGCTGCTCTGAACCAGGTTGCAGTTCTCATCGGGAACGGCGATGGAACATTCCAAAAGGCAGTGCCGTATACGGTTGGCAATGCGCCCTGGAATGTCGTGGTCGGGGATATCAACCAGGATGGATTTCTAGATCTTGCAGTGGCCTCGGACGCTACCGGTTCGGCCAGCATTCTGTTAGGCAACGGCGATGGAACATTCCAGACATTTATCCCCATCGCCCTCGGCTCCAGCCAGGTAGGTTCAGTTGCGCTGGGCGACTTTAATAAGGACGGATGGCCGGACCTGGCAACTACCAGCGCCCCGGATAACCAAATCTATATTTCGATTAACCTGAAGACAGCGTCCCCCACCTTCGCGGCACCGGTTAAGTACGCCATGAACAGTGGTCCGTACTATCTGACCGTTGGAGACTTCAATCGCGACGGCAACCCGGACATTATCTCCGCCAATGGCAGTACCAGTGTCGGCGTATTGCTGGGTACCGCCACGGGTACCTTTCAGGCGGCCACTTATTACAGTTTGGGGATCGGTTCAATTTTTGCCACCGCTGGAGATATCAATGGCGACGACCGGGTCGATATAACCGCCATCACCGGCAACGGCCTGAGTGTGCTTCTGTCTGGCCAATCAGAGTCGGCATCGATCAGCAACATCACTATCAATGGATGCACGACGACACCGCAAAACGTGGTCGCCAGCTATGCCGGCGACAGTAACTATGGGTCAAGCGCATCGGCGCCGCAAACCTTCACCGCCAATGCCCAGACGACGAAGCTCGTCCTGACCGTTACACCGGCGAACAATTTTGTGGGCCAGCAAGTCCTGTTGCAGGCCACCCTTACCCCGTCGGCATACGGTTCCCAATCCACCAACGGAGAATTGGTCACTTTCAAGAACGGCGCGACGGTGATCGGTACAGCTCCTCTTTCCAGCGGAGTCGCAGTGCTCAATACGAGCTTTCCGTTCGCGGCTTCAGAAAGCTTTACGGCAATCTACGGGGGTGACTGCGCGTTTACCGGTAGCACCAGCAACACGGTGGCCGGGTCTACCTTGAACCCGTCGGTCCTGACCTGGAATACCCCGGCGCCCATCACCTACCCCACTCCGCTGAGCAGCGTACAGTTGAATGCGACGGATACCGTGGCCGGAGTTCCGCTGGCCGGTACGTTTACCTATACTCCCGCCGCGACCACGGTTCTTACCGCTGGAACGCATACGCTATCGGTAACCTTCGTCCCGACAGATCCGACTTATGCGACCCAGTCGACGACGGTGCAGCTCGTCGTTAATCAGGGTGTCCCGGTCATCATTTGGCCTACGCCCACGCCAATCTCCTACGGAACGCCGTTGAACGGCTTCCAATTGGATGCCATCGCGACCTCCGGTACCGTCTCAGTA
>CAVXRU010000015.1:0-63821 GCA_963763905.1 uncultured Acidobacteriaceae bacterium
TCAATTGAATAGTCTGCCTGAGAAAGACCCATCACTCCGCGACCTGCTGCGAATCTTTCACCGCAGGACGCGGGCCATTGTTGTGACGACTGCCATTGTGTTCCTTTTGGCAGTGTGTGCCTGTGTCTTTATGACCCGCAGGTATACCGCCCGCAGTGTGATTCAACTGCAAAAATCCTCTTCCGACAGTCTTGGTCTTGACAGCCTGATGGGCGCTGCATCCGGTGGGGCCTCCGATGCTCTCTCGGTCAACATCGACTTGCAGACGCAGGCCGACATCCTGCAGTCGGAAGCTCTGGCGCTCAAGGTGGTGAAAGATCTCAATCTCGAGCAGAACGAAGATTTCAAGCCTCACTTCAACCCGATTGGTTGGGTCATGGGGCTGGTGAGTCCGAAGGGCCCGGGTGATCCTGCGCATGCAAGCCTTGAGGACTCGCCCGGCAGGCGAGGAAATGTGATCAAGGCTTTTCAGAACAACCTGAAGGTGAAGGTCACTGCCGGTACACGTCTGCTGGAAGTCGATTACACCAACCGTGATCCAAAGGTATCCGCTGCGGTAGTGAATCACCTAGTACAGGCGCTCATCGATTACACCTTTCAAACCAAGTTCACGGCCACCAACCAGGTCTCGCAATGGCTGGAAGGGCAACTGGGCGACCTGCGCAAACAGAGCGAGCAGCTTCAATCCAGGGTGGTCGCCTTACAGCAGGGCAGTGGCATCTTCGGAGTTGGTGGAACAGATCCGCAAGGCAAGCCGGTCATCTACAGTCCGGTTCTTGATCGCTTGCAGCAATCAACCGCGCAGCTTTCCCAGGCGCAGATGAATCGTGTTCTGAAAGCGTCCGTGGCCCAGGTAGTCAAGACAGGCAATGCCGAGTTGATCTCGCAACTGAGCGGGACTTCGATTGGAAGCGCCAGCAGTCCGGGGGTTTCGAACTCTCTGGCTGTGATCCAGAACCTGCGGCTCCAGGAAGCGACCCTGCGGGCCCAGATCGATCAGGACGCGTCGCAGTTTGGTCCTTCGTATCCGAAACTCATCGAGGAGAGAGCCTCGATGAAAGGCCTGCAGCAAAGCCTTCAAGACGAGGTTGCGCGGACTGCACAACGTTCCCAGAACGACTTTGTGGTCGCGGAGAAGGCAGAACAAGGCGCGCGGGCGGCGTACGAGAACGATCGCGGGGCGGCGGAAAAGCTGAACGATAAAAGTATCGAGTACGCCATTCTGTCCAAAGAAGCCGACCAGAGCCAGGAGTTGTATCAGGACCTTCTCAAGCGTTTGAAGGAAGCCGGGATTCTCGAAGGCCTCCACTCTTCAAACGTCACCGTGGTTGATCCGGCGAGTGCGCCCGCCAAGCCCAACAAGCCCCAGGTTCCGCTTTACCTGGCCCTGGGAGCGGTGCTCGGACTCTTCCTTGGCTGCTGTGCCGCTCTGCTTATCGATGCTGTGGACAACAAAATACAGGACGCGGAAGAAATCGAGGCGCTACAGATTCCGTTGCTGGGCATCGCGCCGCAGATTGAACTTAACAAGGCAAATCCTCGTGCCATTATGCTTGACTCGCAACACAGTGCCTTTGGGGAATCGGTACGCCGGCTTCGCTCGGGGTTGCTCATCTCTCGCAGCGGCAGGCCGCCGCAGGTTCTGCTGGTGTCAAGCGCCAGTCCGGGCGAGGGCAAGTCGACGTTGGCACTCAATCTCGCCGCGTCCCTTTCTCATTTCGATAAGAAGGTCCTGCTGGTAGAGGCCGATATGCGCCGTCCAGTGCTGCGCAACCGTTTGGGTTTAGAGGGGACGGACGGTTTGAGCGTCTTGCTGTCGGACTGTGACGCGGCCAGCGGCATGATGGCGGTGCCAAACAATCCCAACCTCACGCTTCTTCCCGGCGGCCCTATTCCTCCTTACCCGGCGGAACTGCTAGGTTCGCACCGCATGCATAGCCTCATGGACGAATGGAGAACGGAGTTCGACTTCGTCGTGGTGGATTCTCCTCCTGTGCTCCCGGTCGTGGATGCGCAGTTGCTGGAAGAGATCGCAGACGCCACGGTGTTGCTGGCTCGCGTCGGTTATACCAGCAGAGCAGCTTTGGAGCGTGCCTACAAGCTGCTGCTCATGCATCGCAAGGATTCAGCAAGGCCGGCAATCGGAGTGCTGCTCAATTTTGTTTCCCGCCGATCCTCCGCACACTACGGCTACTACGGTTATTACGGCGGAAAAAAATATGAATACCAGCAGGGATGACGGATGATGAGAGCCTTTCGATCGGTGCTGATTTTATTTTGCTGCGCGGGCTGCTGCCTGGCGCAAACCGAAAGCCTGACCATCGGACCCGGAGACATGCTTCATCTGAAGGTTCTGGAGGCGCCCGAGCTCGAGCAAAGCGCTCGCGTGAGCGACGCGGGCACGCTCACTCTGATTCTTGGCGGCAAAGTACAGGTTGCCGGGCTTACTCCGGCAGAAGCGGCCGTCGCCATCGAGCGGACCCTGGTAGAAGGTCATTATGTGCTGACGCCCCACGTCAGCGTCACTACCGAGCAGACTGCAACGCAGAACGTGACCATCCTGGGCCAGGTGCGGACACCGGGAAGCTATCCCATTGCCACTCCGCGCCCCATTCTCGATGTGCTCGCCTTAGCCGGCGGACTAAATGATCTGGCGCAAAGAAAAGTAACCATCCAGCGGCACGCGTCCAAAGAGCGGGTAGACTATGTCCTTTCCAACTCCGCCAATGCGGCCCTGGATGCCAACGTTCCTGTCTATCCCGGAGATACCGTACTTGTTCCCAAGGCAGATGTGGTGTACGTGCTGGGCGACGTCAACCGTCCAGGCGGCATTGCGATCGTCACTAATGATTCAAAACTGTCAGCGCTGCAGGCACTCTCCCTTGCCGGGGGAACGCCGCCCAACGCGGTCCCTTCGCACTCCCGGCTCATTCGCAAACAGGCCGACGGCAGTCACGTGGAGCTTCCGTTGCAGCTAAGCGCCATGCAAAAAGGCAAGGAACCGGATATCCCGTTGCAGGGTGATGACATTATCTACGTCCCCTTTAGCTACGCGCGGAACATGGCGGTCGGTGCAGGCAGCCTGGTCGGTGCAACATCCTCGGCTGCCATCTATAGGTTTTAGATGATTGCATTCTTCAAACGTCAGGTTATCCGGAGCATAGCGTCTCCCTACGGCCTGGCCATGCTTTCTTACTGTCTGTTTCTGTTTGCGTGGTTGTTCCCGCCTGGTCTGTACACGGAATATGTTCGCGAACCGGACCTGATGTTCCTGAACCCAATCACCCTGGCGTTCTACAGTGTTTGCGTGGCAGCGTTTTCGCTCGGTGTGCACTTCAGCCGCTTCTTCCGGTCACCCGGTGATAGAAATGCCCCCACTCTTGTTTCTGCGCGTCATCCTGCCCTGTATCTCGTCGGGCCCTTGTTTCTCGCTGCTTGCTTCTGTTCCATGTATTTGATCCTTTTGGGTGGCAAGCTCAACTTTGTTGCCCTGCTCGCTTCCCAACATGGGGATGCGATCAAGACCGCAAATGAGATGGGCAAAGAGAGCCAGGGAAGATGGGACGAATCTCTGCCGCTGCTTACGGCGATTCTTTGGTGGAGCCTGTTTCGTGCTCGACAACTGCGACTCAGGGGCATGAACAAGAAGCTGTTCTATCTCATCTTCTTCCCGTCCATGGGTGTTGGCATTCTCACGTGTATCGCTACGGTCGATAGAACCAGCCTCATGCCCATTATTATCGGCTGTCTCGTCATAAGCCTGTTTTACAAGAGTCGCGGGGCCAATGTCAGGTTGGGAAGCCTGGTGGTGACCGGCCTCGGCTCGATGACGGCCGTCATCGGCCTATTCCTGATCTTTTCCTTCCTGCGCGGTGCGCTTGCCATCCATGTGCTGATGACAAGCCTGTTAGGCTACACCATCGTCTCCTACAATCGGTTGACCGGGCTGTTGATAGGAGTCATGCACTACGCCTATGAGGGGCGAGGAGTCTACCTCAGCCGCTACGTGTTGGAGGACGTAAAGCTTAACAGCGTCTTCCACTTGATTGATCGTTTCGGCTGGCCGAATGGCTTTACCTTATGGCAGTCGGAGTTTCTCTCGACGTCTGCGTCCGGTCTCAACTCCACATTTATCTGGTCCGGAGCTTTTGGATATGTCTATTCCGACCTCGGTTGGTGGACGCCACTTTTCTTGTGCCTCGTTGGAGTGCTCGCCGGTTCTCTTTGGGCACGATTTAACGCCGGCAAGACCGTGGGCGTCGTGCTCTACCCCTGGGTGGGTTTCTGGATTCTCACCTGGTTCGCGACCAATTCTATCTTTGGAGTGAACTTCATACGGTATATCGAATTCGCTGTGGTTCTTACTTTCTACGACTGGGTATTCCTCCGCAAGCAACATGAGGCGGCCGGGAACATGCAGATTCCAGATCCTCGTCTCACATTTCTCCCGGATCGAGGAATCTTCTAAATGTCTGTGTCCACACAAGTGCGTCCCACCTCCGCACGGACCGTAGCCAACAACTCGGCGGCGAATGTCACGCGCCTTGCTATTACCTCCCTGGCCTCCATCTTCTTACCGGCGTACCTGACCCACCATCTTGCGCAAACGACCTATGGCGCCTGGGTTCTTATCCTGCAACTAAGCGCGTATGTTGGATATCTCGACTTCGGGGTGCAGACCGCGGTTTCGAAGTATATCGCGGAATACGAAGCAAAGCACGATGCTGCCGGGTGCGGACGCTGCGCCAGTGTGGGGTTAATGATTATGCTCGGCGCCGGCGCGCTCGGGATCCTATTGACTTGTATTCTTGCGTGGCGCGCACCCAGCATCTTTCGCTCCATGCCTCACGCTCTCTATCACGACGTGCGCTTGAGTGTTTTGTTCGTCGGCTTATCGCTTTCCGTCAGCCTGCTGACCTCTGTATTTGTAGCCATTTTTTTGGGTTTGCAACGTTACCGGGTGCCGATGGTAGTCACCATCATCAGTCGCCTCCTGTTCGTGGCGACCATTTGCAATGCGGTCGCGTTCCACAGCCGCCTGGCCGTGATGGCAGCAGCGGCAGCATGCGTGAACCTCTTCACGGCGTTACTGCAAGTCGTCGCCTGGCGGAAGCTGGCCCGTCACATTTCTGTGTCACTGCGTTCTGCTGACCTCACGATGCTGAAGCAGATGCTCAAGTACTGTGCAGTACTCGCCGTGTGGTCGGTGTGCATGCTTTTTGTCAGTGGGCTCGATCTCACCATTGTTGGCCGCTACTCGTTCAACGAGGCGGCATATTATTCCATCGCCAACGCGCCTACCAGCTTTATCTTGATGATCAGTTCTGCGCTCATGGGCCCATTGCTGCCTGCGGCCTCGGCTCTGAGTGTCGAGCGCAATCCGGCTCAGATGGGGAGCGTCCTGCTGCGCTCCACGCGCTACGCGGTGATTGTTCTTTGTGTAACCGGGCTACCCTTCCTCATAGCTGGCTATTTCATACTTCGAACCTGGGTCGGGCCGGTCTACGCACTTCATAGCGTTCACCTGCTGCGTATCCTGGTCCTGGCGAATATCATACGTAGCTCCTGCTCGCCTTACGCCACCATGGTCGTGGCTACTTCACGGCAAAGGTTTGCCACCGTCTCTCCGGTGACCGAGGGCATCGTCAACCTGGTGAGCAGCGTCTGGCTGGCGCAGCATATAGGTGCGCTGGGCGTGGCGCTTGGCACCTTGCTCGGTGCCCTGGTGGGTGTTGCCATGCACTTCGGCGTGAGCATGCGCTATACCCAATCAACGTTGGCAATTTCGCGCCTGGAGTTGTTTCTTAAAGGAATGCTTCGCCCCGCGGCCATGGTGATTCCTTCTGTTTTGCTGTTAAGCCTGTGGTGGTTGGCGGCAACGTCCTCTTTGAGGGTTGTGATCGCATGCGGGTGGGTCGTCTCCACCCTGCTGGTGGCATGGTTCATCAGTTTGACCCGGGTGGATCGGGATCTGGTTGCGCGAGTGGTCAGCAGCAAAATGCACCTTTCGTAGTGGGCGCTGGGAGAATCATCGTGGATATTTCTGTGGCGATGTGTACTTACAACGGAAGCAGATTTCTGCCGCAGCAGCTGAAAAGCATCGAGGAGCAGACGATGCTCCCGTGCGAATTGATCGTCTGTGATGATGGATCGAGTGATTCCACTTCGGAAATAGTGAGGAGTTTTGCCCAAGCGGCGCCCTTCCCTGTACGCTTCATCCGCAACGAGCGGACACTGGGCTCTACAAAGAACTTTGCCAGCGCCGTCTGTCTTTGCCGCGGCGACGCAATCGCCTTATGCGATCAGGACGATGTGTGGCGCAAGGACAAGCTGGAACGCATGGCCGAGGTTTTGGACGGTGAGCCAGACGTAGGGGGAGTTTTTTCCGACGCCACCCTGGTGGATGAGAATTCGCAAACCCTTCCCCAGTCCATGTGGGAGCAAAGACAATTCGACGCCCGGCTGCAGGCGCTTATCAACAACAGGCGAGCAGCGCCGCTGCAGCTATTGGAGAAGAACGTCGTCACCGGCGCAACATTTTTGTTCCGTTCGCATTTCGTTTCGCTCGTGATCCCCATCCCTCCGGAATGGGTGCATGATGCGTGGATAGCGTTGCTCATAGCCACGCAGGCAAAGTTAAAAGCGCTGCCGGCGCGACTGATGAGCTACCGTTTGCATGGGGCGCAGCAAATCGGTATCAAACCGGCTTCCTGGCGTCATCCCTTGCATGAGGAGCGGCAGAAGGCGCTGGCGTTTCACGACACGCTGATACAGCGGTGGCGCTCTATGACCGAAAGGCTGGTCGCATTAGGCGTAGATCCGCTGGTTATCGGGCATGCCCAGGAACGGTTGAAGTTCTTAGAAGCGCGTACGGTACTCAGGCAACAGGACCCGTTGAGCCGTTTTGTCGGTGCGACGGTTACATTGCCTGGATATTTCAAATTCTCCAAAGGCTTGCTGAGCTTTTATCGCGATGTGACGCGGTCCTGAGGCAGACGATGGAATTTGCTCAAAACGGCGTTTGCGCGGTGATCGCTGCCTTCCGGCCGAGGGTCGAAGATCTTGGCAACCTGGCCGAGGTGCGTCCACAGGTACAGGACCTTGTGGTGGTGGACAACGGTTCCGCGGAAGAAACGCTGAAGTTATTGCGGACTGCCAGCCATGTGTTGAACTTCGTCCTGATTGAAAATGGCGAGAACCTGGGCATAGGGGCGGCGCTGAACATCGGAGTGCGTTGGGCGGAGTCAAACGGTTCTCGATGGGTCGCCCTTTTCGATCAGGACAGCTCCGTCACCGACGGCTTCATTGCGAAGATGCTCGCCGATTTCGAGTACTTCCGGACCCAACGAAATATCATGCTGCTCATCCCCAGGTACAAAGACCCCCAATCCGGAGTGGAGCGGGTTTGCGGTTTAGCTGAAGATGGGGGACCGTTTGTCACCATCACCTCGGGGAGCCTGCTGCCGGTCACTGCATTTGAAGCCTGTGGCTATTTCAACGAAGACCTGTTCATTTACACAGTCGACGATGAGTACAGTCTCCGGCTTCGTTCGCAGGGCTATTCGATCGCACTTAGCCCGCATGCCGTTCTTCTGCACGCATCAGGCGCTCCCTCGTGTTACAGGATTTTCGGCAAGCTGTGGTTCCAGACAACAAACTATAAGCCCGGAGTCCGTTATTACATCAGCCGCAACCGGATCTGGATGTCGCTAAGGTACGGCGCCCGTTATCCCCGCTGGGCTCGTGGTGCACTGCGAGCTTCTTTGATCGATCTTTGCAGACTCGCCATCGCTGAAGATTACCGCTGGGCCAAGGTCAAGATGGTCTTTCTTGGGTTCCGGGACGGAATGCTGGGGCGGATGGGGAAAACAGTCACACTTTAGGCCACATATGAACCATCAAACACCCGTAGTGAGTGCCGTCATCCCGACCCGCAATCGTCCTGAACTCGTATCGAGGGCCGTGCACAGCGTCTTATCGCAAACCGTTCGCGACATCGAATGCATTGTCGTCATCGATGGCCCTGACACGGCAACGGTTCACGCGCTACGTGAAATCGCAGACCCCCGCTTGCGGGTGATGGAGCTCCCGGAAAACGTAGGCGGTTGTGAGGCCCGGAATCTCGGTGCGCGTGCAGCGCAGGCGGAATGGGTAGCGCTGTTGGACGACGATGACGAGTGGCTGCCCTATCGATTGGAGAAACAACTCGCAGCTGTTGCCAGTTCCGCGGAACCGGTAACCATGGTAGTCAGCCGCTTTCTGGATAGGGGAGCGAATGAACAGGATCAGCTGGTACGTCCCCATATCTTCCCCGCCAAGGGTCAGGCGATCAGTGAATTTCTCTGGTGCGAAGTTTCGCCGTTGGGCGGCATCGCGGGTTTTCCGCAGACCTCTACCTGGCTGCTACGGCGCGACTTCTTTCTCCAGGTCCCCTTTACCAGGGGATTAAAAATGTTGCAGGACCTTGACTGGCTACTGCATGGCTACCACCATCCACAGATGCGTGCGCTGTTCGTAGACGAGGCCCTGACCATCTTCCATAACGACCACGCCCGCGGACGGTTGGCGAAGCGAACCGACTGGCAGCACTCCTTCCGTTGGGCGATGGGGAATCGCCATCTCTTTACGCGCAAGGCATTTGGTTTCTTTCTGGTCGTCGACTGCATCAATCGCGCTGCCCAGCAGGGTGTGGCATGGCCGGAGCTAAGGGGTCTGCTCAAAGAAGTCCCACGCTATGGAAAGATAACCCCCAAGCTTATGGGCCTTTGCTTTCTCTACGTGTGTGTCTACCCCTGGATTGGCAAGGTGCTTTCGCCCCGCAAACGGGCCACCATGCTCTATAACGTCAGAAGCCTGGCAAGACGGGCTGGGTAACTGTGACTGATAGTTGCGTTGGGCGGGTTTCAATGAACCTTGGCCGGACATAGGGTCCGAAACTAAACGCTGCGGTGGGCTTCCTCCCAGATTTCCTGTGGAGCCCCGTGGCGTTGATGGAATTCATGCGGCTCTCTTTAAGGAGAGCCGCACACGTGGCCTTGCTGGCAGCGCGAAGTAGGAAATCTGGGGTCGCCCATCGTTTTCGTCCCACGTACGCTGGTGCGAACGTGGGGCACCCCTACGGAGCTGTGGGGACCGTAGCAGGCTTGAGGGGGAGGCCTGTGTATCCCACATCTCGCGAAAAACAAGCGAGCTGTGGGGCACCCGGCAGTTGGTTAGGGGATAGAGCCTAAAAGAGCGTTGCGAACGCAACACTCAAAGACCGAAGGCATGTATGTACTGTTGACCGGCAACATTGCGGCTGTAGTGCCGCTCAACCAATTGCCGCGCGGCAACGCCATACCGCTGCCGATGGCCTTCATCCTCCAATAGCAGCCGGATCTGTTGGGCAAGGCTTTGGCTGTCACCCTGCGCAAAAAGGGCTGCCGCTTTGCCGCCGTTGCTAATTTCGCGATGCACCGGCAGATCGCTAAAAATACAAGGAAGCCCATAAGCCATCGCCTCGAGCGAAACCAGGGGCAAACCCTCAGGGCCCAACGACGGATTGATAAAGACAGTCGAGTCCTGGTAGAAGCGCGAAGGGTCTGGCTGGAAGCCCATGAACTGCACGTCCATTTGATTGGCTTCTCGCTCAAGTTGCGCCCGGTAAGGGCCCTCGCCAACAAGCGTCAGCGACACATCGCCAACCTGCTGGATGGCCCGCAGGATAAACTGCGCCCCTTTGTATTCTTCCAGCCGGCCAACGAAAAGAAGTCTGGGACGCTCACCTAGCGAAAAATTGTGCCGGAAATTCAAAGGAGGCTGAACCCAATTGGCGATAACCTTGACCCGCTTTGCGGGCAGCGTTTTTCGAGCGATCTCGCCCACCGTTTCAGAAACACAAACCACCTGGGACGCAAAATGCAAGGACTGCCGGGAAAAGAATCGGGGAAAAAATCGCGCCGGGTTGCGAAACCACGAGTAAAGTTCGGTTTCAAAAGGGCCATGCATGGTGTAGATCGTTTCACAGCCCGCCAATCGCAGCGGTCCCAACAATAAGGATTCGAAGTATCCATTCAGTTGCACCTTGCGGATCCTGAAGCGTAACACTAGGTAGGGAACGATGAAGCAGGCCAGCAGGAAGCGTAAGCCCTTGAACCACTTTGAACCCAGCAGGGGCAGCGAAACGACGGTCATCCCATGTGCTCGCAACTGTGCCGTTAGCCTCGGCAAGGAACAAACGGCATAACCCTCGATGCTGGTGCCGAGAATGCCGGCCAGACCATCGAGGTAAGTCTCAACGCCACCGTAGTGCGAGCCCAAATCAATAAAGAGAACTCGTTCTCGCTTGACCATGTTCTGGTTAACCAGGAAGTGTGATGGTTGCAGACCTAAGTTGACAGTACTTTTGGTGTATGCCACGTTTCAGCCTCGTATTGGCCACGGTAGAGCGAATAACGGAAGTTGATCAGTTCCTGGCCTCGCTCGAAGCCCAGGCGATTGCGGATTTAGAGCTTATCGTGGTGGACCAGAACCAGGACGACCGGCTGGTTCCTATTCTCGCAAGATGGTCTGCTCGGTTGAATGACACTAAAGTACTGCATGTTCGCAGCGACCGCGGTCTGTCACGAGCCAGGAATGTTGGCCTGCAGCATTGCAGCGGCGAAATCGTCGCTTTTCCGGATGATGATTGCTTGTACCCTCCAGACACCTTGTTGAACGTGGTCGCATGGTTCCGTGACCATGCCGACTATCACATTCTGAGTCTCGGGTCCCGGGACCATTCCGGGGTTCCAAGCGGTAACAAGTGGTATGCCGACATCTGCGACCTGGCCCCCATCAATATCTTCAGAACCTCGCAAAGCTACACGTACTTTGTGAAAAGGACATGGCAGTCGCAGTCCCTGCTCTTTGATGAGGGGCTTGGCATCGGGTCGAAGACGCGTTTTGGTTCCGGGGAAGACACCGATTTCCTGCTTACCGCCCTGCAGCGCGGGATGAAGGGGCGATTTATTGGCAGCTGGCATATTGTGCATCCCTGTAAGGATGTGCGCCACGGCGGAATCACCGAAGAACGCTTCTACAGTTACGGATTGGGCATGGGAAGAGTGCAGGGCAAGCACAGCCTGCTGTGGCTGTGGTTGGCCTCCCTCGGTTATGACTTCGGCCGGGCGTTCCTTATGCTGTGTCTTGGTAAAAAGATGCGCGCTTCACTGTGGTTTGCCCACGGCCGGGGTTTGATGGAGGCATACTATGCAGGCTGAGGGCTTGATCGAGAAGTTGTTCAAAGCCTTTCAGAAAGGCCGCCTCGCCGAACAGAGCGGCGTGTTGGCGAAGGATGGCTTCATCAAATCGAGACTGGGTGGCTTCAAACCTTCTGATTCCTTCGCTTAGGCCGTCCTCGGTTTGTTCCTTATAGAAAACCGCTGTCTGTTCGGTCATCGAATCCAATATGCCGCCCTTCTTAAAGGCGATCACCGGGCAACCGGCAGCAATTGCCTCCACCGGCACGATGCCGAAGTCTTCGACGCCGGGAAAGAGCAGCGCTTTTGCGCGAAGGTAGTAGCTGGTGAGCTGCTCGTCGTCCGCGAAGCCGGCGAAGTCTACCTTTGCTCCCAGGTCGCGGGCCAGTCGCCGTAATTTTTCTGTGTCGGGGCCAGATCCCACAATCTTGAGCGGGCGATCCAGGCGGGCACAAGCCCGGATGGCGTGATCCACGCGTTTGTACGGCACCAGGGCCGAGACGACAAGAAACCAGTCTTCGGGTTGACGGCGAACCCCGGCAAAACGGCTCAGATCAACCGGCGGCGCCAACACTGCGGCCTCCCTGCCATAGCATCTGCGTACACGTTCAGCCACATAACTTGAGTTTGCAATGAACACATCGACCCGCTTGATTGTCGCCCGGTCGTACCACTTCACCCATCGCAGAAGTGGTTTGAAGAACAGCTGAGATTTCAGCCAGCCTACCCGTTCGGGCCCAAAGTACTCGTCGAACATCTCCCAGGCATAGCGCATGGGGGTATGGATATAGCAGATGTGCAGCTTGCAGTGCCTGGGGCCGCGTTTCACCATCGACTTGGCCACCGCATGTGACGTTGAAACCACAATGTCGGCGTGTGACACCTTGTTCGTTTCAGCGAATATGGGGAAGAACGGCAGATAGTGGCGATATTTCTTGCGCGCGAACGGTAGCTGTTGCAGAAGACTGGTGTGGATCGATCGGCTGGTGATGGTCGCGCTGACGGTGTCGGGGTTATGGATCAACGTCCAGAGGGGGGCCTCAGGAAACCGGCGGCAAAGCAGCTCGAGAACTTTTTCTCCTCCCCGCATACCTGTCAGCCAATCATGGGCGAGCGCAACCTCGTGTTTTCTGGGGACTGGGGTAATAGGTTTCATGGCTGGTCACACTAAGGAGTGATTACCACCGTACGTGCGGGTGAGTGCTTCTTCAATCACACGAAAGGCATAGAGGGCCAAACCCTCAGCGGCTTGGACAAGTAAAGTTTCGTGCGTCCTCTATTTTT
Source organism: uncultured Acidobacteriaceae bacterium (assembly GCA_963763905.1). GTDB lineage: Bacteria > Acidobacteriota > Terriglobia > Terriglobales > Acidobacteriaceae > PALSA-350. The sequence continues at coordinate 12,504 of CAVXRU010000015.1, forward strand.
GTAAAGTTCGATAAAGTTCGATCCCTTTTTGGTCTTCTTGGGGCATTGGCAGCGCGTCCGTTTCCTTTAGAGTCTCAGGCGCCCAGTAGAGGGTTTCTTTCCTATCGAGGAAGGGACCAGGATGTCTGCAGCAGAAGCGGGCACGCGGGCATGAGGCGCCGACGGGGTCGTTCCCGAGGGGCTAACTGGGTGGACGAAGATAGGTTCGCTCGAGTCAAAGTCAGGGCCAGGGTCCGAAGGCGCGTCTGCCGCCGCGGCGGGCGGAGGATCGGGAACGCCAGGCCCATCTTCGTCTCGGATTAGGTCAGGGCCGGGCTGGGGGCCGGTCGTTTTCTCCTGCTGCTCGCGAAGCCAGGCAACGGTATCGATTAGCGGAACGGCAGGCGGCGAGGCGGACTTCTTCTCGGAGGAGACGGCGCGGCGGTCGTTGGTGATTCCAGAGGGGATCAGGCCTTCGATGGCGACGATCATGGCGAGGGCCTTGATCTGCGCGGAAGCGCTGTGGGGTTATTTCGGGGCTCAGGTTGACGATTTCCCAGAGGCGGGCCAGGACCTGCTCGCCGTCCAGGTTCAGCCGGCGTAGTCGCTCAGTCTTCTGCTGCACGAGCTGTTCGCGTACGGCGGCCCGGTGATCGAGCATGTAGGCGCGGACACGGGGTTTGGCTTTGGTGTAGGCGGCGGTGTCGGGTTGAGACCGGCGGCTTCGGCGGCATGGCGGTCGGTCATGGTTGCAGAGAGGACCAGGTGGGCAAAGGCTATTTCCTGATCGGTGATCGGGTCGCTGACTTGATTTTTGGCATAGTGGCTCCGTTGATTGGTGAGTTGAGGGTGGGTGAGACAAAGTTGGCCTTCGTGTTCGCGGGCAATTGCGTAGAGGTTGAAACTTTCAAAACGTACCTCAGGGGCTAAAGCCCTGATCTGTGGATTGCTTTTCGGCACGGGTGAACCCGTTCCAGGAAGAGCGGCTCTTTGGGGGACTGCGGTTGACGGCACAGGTTTTCTACTGCGCAGGCACAGTGGAGACGCAATAAAAAATCCCGCCGCGGTAGGATGCTGGATCAGCTGATTTTTGACAAGGACCGGGTGTGACACCGGGGAGGGCCACATCACCGTAACCTATGATCCGAAAGCCAAACCATTCCACGCTGCGATCCGCCTCTCGAACCCGGGTGGTCCTTCGCCGGTATTTACGGAAGAATCTGTGGGTCCGCTATGGTGAGATCTTGCTCATCATCGTATTAGTGCGCGCTTAAGTACAGCCACGTTTAAGTCTAATTTCTTGTGTCATGTCCTGGGGAGATGGTATGCTTGGTTCCTTCCCCCTACTAATCAAGACTAACAATGAAATCTCTCATGATTCTTCTCTTCGCCCCCGTGACTTTCGGGCTTGGTCTTCTGTCTGGCTGCGGCGGCGGCTCCGGAAACCCACCAGCCACGGCGGCCAGTACAACGCCTGACGTCTATGTGGCTGGTGTTATCTACAACGATCAAAACAACCACGAGACGTCAATCGCCACCTATTGGAAAAATGGCGTTGCCGTTTCGCTGGGAGGCTTCAGCCTTGGCTCAACGGCCTACTCCATCGCGGTGTCTGGCTCAGATATTTGCGTTGCCGGCACCGGCAGCAACGGAGGTCAGGACATCGCGACGTATTGGAAGAACGGCGTGTCCGTCCCGCTTACGGACGGCACTTATCGAGGCTTTGCAAACTCTATCGCCGTCTCGAATGGTGACGTGTATGTCGCCGGGGCTGAGGCGGGCCCGAATGACTCGCTGGTGGTTAAGTATTGGAAGAACGGCGCCCCTGTCAATCTTACGGACGGAACAGTCAACGCAATGGCGAATGCGATCTTTGTCTCGGGTGCGGATATATACGTCGCCGGGTCCGTAAACCAGACGACACGAACTTCGGCAAATTCCACATACAACGGAGCGGTTGCGACCCTATGGAAGAATGGGGTGCCTGTTTCCCTTACAGATGGCCTCCACACTTCGATCGCCTATTCAGTCTTCGTTTCCGGCGCAGACGTTTACGTCGCTGGTTATGCCGCACAGACCCAAGAGGGAAATGATACCGAGGCAACCTATTGGAAAAATGGAGTCCCGGTGACTCTGGCTAGCCAAACCCCCAGTGCCGCCGCTTCGATCTTCGTCAGCGGCCAGGATGTCTTTGCCGCGGGTGATACTTCGTCCGGGCCCGCCTATTGGAAGAACGGCACGCAAACTCCATTAGTTGGTTCCGACGCCACGCAGACCGTTGTTACTAACGGGAACGTATACGTTTCGGGAGTCAATTTCCCGACGTCACCCATATATCCTAGTCTCCGCGGTAAGGTTACTAGCTACTCCTATCTCGGAGCCACTTACTGGGAGAATGCCAATCCAAATCCGCTGGCGCCCAGTGCTGACTCCTCGGACGCGAATGCGATCGCAGTTGTAGTTCCATAACCAAACTGAAATAAGCCTATTCGGTACGAGGGTCACAGCGTCCGGCAGCCTTTCCTGCACGGGCGGATCCGGACCAAACAAATTCGAATGCTTTTTGGGCACATCCCGTGCTAACCTCTGTCTCGCAATGGCCGATCAAAACGAATCCGCTGAGTTCGCAAGCCCTTCTTCTGTGTCTTCGGGAATGCCCCAGTTCTCAAAGGCAGAATTCGCCCATGTCCCCGGCACTGAGCGCTGCCGGGTTTGTAACAACCTCATTTCTGGCGACTATTTTCGGGTCAATGGGCTCATGGCATGCAACCAATGCGCGTCCGAAGCCCGCGAAGGACAGCCGCGCGACAGTCATATTGCTTTCTCGCGCGGCCTCGTTTTCGGTGTGGGCGCCGCGGTGATTGGCATGATCGTCTATGCAGCATTCACGATTGTCACCAGTTGGTATATTGGCTATCTTGCTCTAGGCGTCGGCTATCTGATTGCCAAGGCCATCAAAAAGGGCGCAAACGGCCTGGGCGGTCGCCGCTACCAGATTGCCGCCGTCATCCTCACATACTCTGCAATCTCGATCGCTGCCGTACCCATCGGCATCTCCGCAGCCATCAAGCATGCCAAAGCCGAGAGAAAAGCGGAAACCAAAATGTCCTCCCCGACCCCGGACGGGTCCTCGCAGCAACATGTTCATCCCAACAATGCTCCGATCGCGCTCGGCGTGTTTGCGGGTCGCCTCCTCCTGCTTGGACTGGCATCCCCCTTTCTTGAGTTGCAGGATCCAATGCACGGCGCTATCGGACTTTTTATTCTCTTCATCGGTTTGCGTATCGCGTGGCAACTGACAGCCAGCGCACCGCTTGACGTAGAAGGTCCTTACACCGTACCAGCCATAGCTTAGGAATCTGTGTCCACGCTCAGTCCCCGAGTCATCACCACCTGTCCCGGATGCGGCAGGGAACTTATGCCCGGTGCGCTGGTCTGCACCGAGTGCCATACTCTGATCCACGGCCATGAGCTCGATGTCCTTGCACGCGAAGCGCAAGCTGCAGAGGCAAAGCATGAACTCGTCGCTGCAGTGGCAATCTGGAATCGCTCGCTTGCCCTGCTTCCGGAGGACTCTAAGCAGGCTGATTGGGTGCGCGAGAAGCTCCGTGGGCTGCAAACGTCAACTGCCAGCGTGGCTCGACCACAAAGCAGCTTCGCACGCAAGTTAGGGCCCCTCGGCCCGATCGCAGTTCTGCTCGCCAAGAGTAAAGGTCTGCTTGCGGCCATCTTCAAGCTCAAATTTCTCCTTAGTCTCTTTGCCTTCGTTGCGGTTTATTGGACCCTCTATGGATGGCGTTTCGGCATTGGCTTCGCCGTAGCCATTCTCATTCACGAACTCGGCCACTACTTCGACATCAAGCGGCGTGGCTGGCCTGCGGAGATGCCGGTTTTCCTCCCTGGGCTTGGCGCGTACGTGCGCTGGCAAACCTTGGGCGCTACGCTTCGCCAACGGGCCGAGGTCAGTCTGGCCGGACCGCTTGCTGGGTTGATCGCCGCCATCCTCTGTGCTGCGGTTTACTTCAGTACCGGCCGCCCAATCTGGTCGGCGCTCGCGCGCACAGGAGCCGTGATCAACATCTTGAACCTGATTCCCGTCTGGATGCTCGACGGAGGTCAAGCCGCCGCGGCACTCGGCCGGCCCGAGCGCCTTGTGTTACTAGCAGGCGCTCTCGCCCTTTGGCTCTTCACTGGCGAAGCCATTTTCTTCCTAGTCGCCCTCGGTGCTTTGTGGCGCCTATTCACAAAGGACCTGCCGTCCCGCGCAGATTGGAAAACTCTCGCTTACTACTCTGCGGTCATGATCGCGCTTGGGATTACGCTTGTGACTGTGCCCGCTTCCGCGGTTCGTCGTTAACGGATCCCGACCTTTTTGGTGTTTGTGCAGAGTCGCGCTTGATCTCGGGCTGGCGCTCAAGCATGAGCATGACGGCTATTCCTCCACTGGAACGCCATCCATCATTCGAGTGGTCACGTTTGGCAAGGGCGCTACCATCGGGGGCTAAAAGCCCGACGTATTCTCAATTCCTTTTCGGCCCGACTAAAGTCGTGCCCTGATACAAAGCCCAGTTCTGTTGCAGGCGCGAAATCTTATCGGGGTTAGCAAAATACATACACCAGGGCTATTATGAGGCTCTCAAATTCTGCGGGGGCGTTCTCGCGGGTTTGAAAACCCGCTTCCCCAGACTGAAGTCCGGGGCTAGACCAATCCGCTGTTGTGCCTAAGCCAATTCGAGATGACCTTTGGGTCATGTACGGGCTTTGGCCCGTACCATTCAAGGACGGCTGTGCGGTTGCTTCTATGGATATGTGGAGCAAGTACGAAGTGATTCTGCTCACCAGCGAGGGACGGAAGTGCGCTGCAAGTGGGACAGGCACCAAATTACACAGCACGGGCCGAAGCTGTTAGGTTCCGGCCGAGCTCACGCAGGCTCTATGGCCCCTACCGGAACACCCAGGTCTCAAAAGCGAGACCTGGGCCACCCACTCCTACCCAAAGTCGATGAGAGCCTTAGTGAGTGGCTGCGATCGAGATAGGAAGGGTTGGATCCGTGCCTGTGGTTGCGGTTGAAACCGGATCGAGTTTTCCGCCCGTGGTGGCGTCGAACTTAAACAGTTGCAAATCGCTATTTCCGCCGGATCCATTCGATCCGGAATTGATCACCGCCACAAATTGTTTCGAATTGTCATTGACGATGCCGATCGGCATCTGCCCTCCGGAGCTGAAGGGGGATCCGGCAACCGCGGTCAATTTGCCCGAGGCTGCGGTGAGGGTGAAGGCGCTGATGTTGTTGCTGCCAAAGTTAGCCACGTAGACATAGCTTCCCGTGGCGTCCAGGCTCACTGCTCTCGGTCCTGTTCCAACCGCGTAGGGCGAACCGCTGACCTCGCTCAGCGACCCCCCGCTGCCGATACTGAAAACTCTCAGCCCGGTATTGGTCTCGGCGACAAAAAGAAATGCAGAATTCGGATCACTCGCCGTCTGCTGGTCCGACGGACTGGTCGATTTGCTGAACGGGAGGAGCAGTGTGGGTGTGGCGCCCGCGGCCAGCGCACCGCCGGAACCAAGCGTGAGCACCTGCACGCCCAGTGCGCCGAGCGATGCGTACACATAGGAGTTATTCGGGGTGATCAACAACCCCGTGGGGGCAACGACCGTGGGGTTAGTAGCACTGCCAGTGTAAAGCGTCAGCGGGGAACCGGCGACCGGAGTCAGCAGCCCGGTTGTGGTGTTGATCGTGTAAATGCCGATGGCCTGTTCCTGCTGTGCGGTCGAAATGCCCGCCGCCAGCAAATAGGTCCCCGTGCTGTCTACCTGCATTGCGGTGGCGACGATATCCTGTGCGGCCACGCTACCATCATTCTGAACCGTAATCGAACCGTTGCTATTAATCCCGTAGACAAAGATGCCGGCAGTTGTTCCAGCATAGAGAAAAGTGTTTGCCGGATTCACTGCAAGCGATTGCGCGGCGACCGAGTTGTTGTAAGGGGAACCGCTCAGAACCGATAAAGCTCCGCTAGTCGCGACACCAAAACCGGCGAAGAACGTGTTGTTGCTGTTGGCCACATATAGATAGTCGCCAGTGTTGGTGCCGCCGCCGTTACTCGTTTGGGGAACAAAGAAACCACCACAACCGGAGAGGCCTAGCAGCAGCAAACAACACAAACCCTGTAATCGGCGCATCAATGTCCCTTACGCAATCTCAAACCACCAGACGATGAAGCGCTGGCATCCGCTCAGTGAAAGTACTCGGAAGAAACTCCATTATACTTTCCCGATGCGTTCGTTCCCCAAGGCACTTCTGTATGCGATGTCGCTGGTGGCCGTCTGTCAATGCCAAATCAGGAAACCCATTCCTGCAGAACTTTGCACACCCTGCATCCACGCAGACATGAACTTTCTTGCCTCCGACGAACTGCAGGGCCGCGGCAGCGGGACCCGTGACGAGCATCTGGCGGCGCTCTACGCCGCCTCGCTGTTCGCAAGCTTCGCCCTGGAGCCGGGCGGTGGGGACGGAACTTTCCTGCAAAAGGCGCCCTTGCCTGCGACTTTTCCTCCCGAGATCGCGCGCCGTCTCGCCGCCTTCGCTCAGGTGCCGAGAAAAACAACGTGGAACGTCGTCGGCATTCTGCCGGGAACGGATGCAGGCAAAGAAGCGATCCTGCTCACCGCGCACCTGGATCATTTAGGCATTGGGCCGGCGAAAAATGGAGATCGAATTTACAACGGCGCCGATGATGATGCTTCCGGTACGACAGCGGTCATTGAGTTAGCACGGGCATTTGCTGGAGCGCCGCGGCCCGCTCGCACGTTGATCTTCGCGCTCTTTGGTTCGGAAGAACTCGGAGGATACGGAAATCGATATTTCCTTGAGCATCCGCCGGTACCGCTGGACCACATCATTGCCAACCTGGAGTTTGAAATGATCGGCCGTCGCGACCCCGCTTTATCCCGTGACGGGCTATGGCTTACGGGGTACGAGCGTAGCGACCTCGGCCCTGAGCTTGCCCGCCATGGCGCCAGCCTGGTGGCCGACCCACATCCGGAACAGAAGTTCTTCACCCGATCTGATAACTACAGTCTGGCCAAGCGGGGAATTGTTGCCCAAACGGTTTCAAGCTTTGGATTGCATGCCGACTATCATCAGCCAGGTGATGAACTCAGCCGCATCGACTTTCCTCATATGACGCGAGCCATCCAATCGATGGTGGGTCCAATCGAGTGGCTTGCCCAAACTTCATGGAAGCCAAAATGGCTTCCAAATGGAAAGCCTTAGCTGGCGACACGAGCACTGCTAAAAGGCTGCGGAAACACCCTGTGTTGCAGCCTCGGACTGAAAGTCGGGGGAAGCGGGTTTTCAAATCCGCGAGAACGCTCGAAATAAACATCTCGGGGCTTTACAGGCTGCGGAAAGATTCGGCTTCGCGGAATCCTAGCCCTCAACTAAAGCCAGCGCATTGTTCCGTCCCTTCGGGACTCGGCTCATAAAGCTTGTTTCCCGGCACTGCCGTGCCGGGCTACAGGCTGTTCCGTCCATGCGGGACCGGAAGCGTGCGCTTCAACAAGCCCTTCAATCAGTAACGGTTCTAGATTAGTTGTGTATGGTCTTAAACTGCTGCGGAAAGATTAGGGACCGGGCAGGAGAGGCAGGGGCTAAAAGCCCGACATATTGCCAATCGTTTACGGCCCGACTGAAGTCGTTCCCTGATACAAAGCCCAGTTCTCATGCAGACGCCAAGGCCCAAACCCTTCCACAAGCAGAGTTTTTCCGCAGCCTGTTAAAGCCCGACGTTTTCTTAATCGTTTACGGCCCGACTCATGAGCACCAACGCTACTTGGCCCGCATTTTCTTCAGCCGGTACAGGACCCCTATAGAAATAGCGAACTCATTCTGCGACACACCACCAAAACGTGTCAGAAGGTAGTCGGGAGAAATGCGCAGAGAAAACTTGGGGCTCCGGTTCAGATCCAGCGATCCACCCGCCACAACCGCCAGCGTCGTGCCATTGCTGAACAACCCCAGGTTGGGTCCGGTGAGTGGGGGTCCGCCGGGTCCTGCACTGATAGCGGAGTCAAACACTCCGTAAGATCCACCGACCAAGCCATGGAAAGTGAGCGCGGCGTGTTCATTCTTCGGTCCGCGGTACGAAGCCCCACCCATGAACAAGTGCTCCATGATGAAAGGCCCGTGAATGTTGTAGGGGTTGGGGACCACGCCAGTGGTGCCGTAGTAACCGCGAACATTGGCTGTCACGCCGAAACGCATCGTGAACCAGTCTGTGCCCTGAATGTCGAAGCCGCCGAGGTTTGCGCCCGGGATCAACGCCGGGCCGGCATTAAAGTGCGACGAGGCCAAGCCGCCATAGATGTCGTACTTATTGCGATAGTCCAAAGGCTTCAACGTCTCGTTCTGCAGCGAGGGCGCTTCCGGTATAGTCTGCGCAGGCGGAACTACCTGCCCTTCCGCAATGCTGCCCACCATCAAACCCATACCCAACACACCCATCCCCAGAACACCAATTAACTTCAACCAAACCTCCGCGAACTGTACGCCACAGTAATCCTTAAGATACATTGCACGTCGCTTCCTGTCAGACGGCGGACGCGTTAGGCTGACCCTATGACGAAAGCGAAGCTGGCCGAAGGCAACTTCGCATCTCTCGCCGAGATGATGAACGCCTACGCCGAAGAAGCCGTGGACGTCGCCTGGAAGGACCATCGCCAGCGACTGGATCACAGCCAATCTTCGGTCGACGTGCTGGAACAGATACTCGACGGCCAGTCGGACGAAGATTTGGAGTTCCAGACGCGCCTTTGGGGCAGCTACTTCGGCGAGGTCATCCGCCGGCGCTTCGGGGGTGAATGGGAACTGACGCAGTATCCAGGGGCCGTTGCCGCGGTGCCGACCCTGGCGGTTCGAGGCGCCCGGCTCTATCCGCTCATGAAGGTTTACCGCCGGCTGACCCTGGGACCCGAAGAAAACCTGGCAACCTTCTACAAGATGGTCTCGGGCCGCCTGGAGGGGAAGGATGGTCAATCCAAAGCAGGCAACGAAGGCGTAATATGATTGGGCGCGGTAGTGCGTCATCCAGACCCATGCCTACTGTGCGACAATAGATTTAAGCGGAGAAATTCCATGGGCGAACTTCTTACACCTACGCACCTGATTGTTGTTCTGGTGGTCGCACTTCTGATTTTTGGGCCGCGCAAACTACCCGAGCTTGGCAAGGGTTTGGGCGAAGGAATGCGGGGCTTTAAGGACGCCATCAAGGGCACTCCGGATCCTGTCAAACAGGACACTCCCGCGCCCAAGTCTGAAGTTCCCACTGAAGTGAAGTAAATCCTTTACAGGGAAACCAGCACTACGGCACCCAAGGCCAGTGCCATCCCCAGCGCTTGACTCGACGTTGTTCGTTCCTTTAAAAACCACGCCGCCAACACTATCGTGACCACCGGGTAGAGTGAGGCGAGCACCGCCGCCACATCCAGCCGTCCTTCGCTGGCGGACCGCATATAAAGCAAACTCCCGGTTGCCTCGAGCACACCAGCGGATCCGGCAACCCACAGAAACCGGTTTGCGCTCACCTGCTTGCGCAAACTCGAGCCCTGCTTCGTAGAACCCCGCACCAATACCCACACCACAATCCCGACTGCGAGCGTAGCGCTGGCCATGCGCGAATAAATGAGCTGCCAGATCAGCCCATGGGTACTGCCCACCTTCAAAACCACCAGAAACACACCAAAACCCAACCCTGACAGACTGGCCAAGCCAAGCGCGAGAGGACGAGGCCGTCCCGCCGGCGCATAGGCGATCAGCGCGATTGCCGCTCCCGCCAGCACAAAGCCAGCAATTTGGGTGGATTTCGGCCGGCCTTGCGTAAAAAAAGAGTAGGCCACAGGAACCAGCGCCGTCAGTAAGCCGGTGAGCGCGGTGGTGAGACCCATCTCACCCAACGACAGGGCCTGGTAGTAAAGAATGAGTGCGACGCCGCCAAAGACTCCGGCAGACAGGCCGAGAAGCGCAAAACGCTCAGGCGGTACCGGAGAGTGCGTGGCTAGGGCGATCAGCAGCAACAGTCCCAGGCTGAGACTGTGAGCCATGGCAACCACCATCACCACGTGTGCTTTGCGGGTGGCGAGGCCGCCGAGAAAATCGCTTGCACCCCAAAAAGCCGACGCCGCCAGCCCCAGGCCGATGAAGCTCAGGCCCGGGTCTACGACTGCGGTGGTCATCGCGAGAGGTTGGTTGCCGTTGGGTAATACCCCTTCTTGGCGACCACGTCGAGATTCGGCCGCAGCACGCGCACGTCGATGGTGCGGAATCTTCCATCCATGACGGGAACGTGACTGTAGTAGCCCAGCGAGTATTGGGTCCGCGCCAGGGCAGCCAGCTCGCCAAAGCTCCTCTGGATCCCGTTGCTGGAAAATTCGGAGTACAGGTGCCCGCCGGTTGCATCGGTGTACTTAGGCAGAATGTTATCCGGAGAGAGTGGCAGTAGGGGGATCTTATGCCTGTCCAGATAGCCCAAGCCCCAGGTGGCCGAATCGCCTACCAGCGTGCCGTAAACCGCGACCTGGTTGGCTTCAAGGTAATGCACTACCTCGCCGAATTTGGCTTTGCTGCGCGATTCCTTGCCGTCGCTGATCACGTAAATGATCCGCCGGAATTCTTTGGGCCGGGTGGAAAGAGCTTTGCCGGCGGCCAGAATGGCGTCGTTCAGGGTGTGGATTTCTTTTTGGTAGACCAGGAAGCCGGAGTTCGCCCGCTGCGGGTCGAGATTCGGATCAACCGATCTGCCGTTGATGCTTGGACCGCCGGAAAGCGGGCCCCCGGTGATGGGGGGACCGTAGGAGTCGCCTTCCTTTTTCGACTGCGCCAAAACCGCCGGAACTCGGGCACTCAACGCGGCGGTAAAGTCAGTCGGATTGTTGACCCCATCGGCATAGGTGAACACCGCAATTTCATCGGAAGCCGTGAAGCCTCCCTGGATCGCACGGAGGCTCTCGTTGACCTTCGCCATGGTGTCACGATCCAGGCTTTGGTCGATGACCAGCGCAACTGAGAGCGGCACGGCATCGGCGCTAAAAAAGGCGATGCGCTGGCGCACGTTGTTCTCGTAGATTTGGAAATCGCGCCAGGTCAGCCCGGCCACCTGTTGGTGCTTCTTGTCCAGAACCGTAACCGGCACCAGGACGTAATTGACCCGCGTGACAAAGGTTTGAAGAGTCTTTTGCTCGGGCGCTGTCTCCTGGGGCTGTTGGTCCTGGGTGGATGCTTGGCCGGGCGTCGTTGTGGTGGGTGGCACCTGGGTGGTATTGGTGCCTTGGTCCGGCGTGGGTTCCTGAGAACCCCTACCTGGAGTCACGCCGGAGGAAAGATTGCCCAGGCTGTCCGGCTGCTGCGGGGTCGGAGCATCCGGCACGCTCGGACTTGGTGCGTTCGGCTGCTGCCCAAGCACGACAGATGAAAACAACAACACGACTGCCAAGACACCCTGCCTCACTGAAAGATCCCCCAGGCGGACGACTCGGTTCATGTTCACCTTCAGTCGTGCACACGCTTTGTGACTTACTATTGGAGACATAAGATTACCAGACGCGCCGCCGGCGTTGTAAGGCCTCCGAGGTATCGTTCCGCCATGCTTCACCGTCTAATCTCCATGAAATTTCGCCTGCACTCCCTGCGGGGAGTCCTGTTGTCTACTTTGATGTGCGCCGTGGTCTGCGGTTCTGTGGTACGCGGCGTGGCCCAGGTTGCGCCCTCCCCGGACGCCCCGCCTCAGGGGCCGGCTGGAGATCCAAATCAGGACGATCAACAGCAGCCGGTGGCCACTCTCAAGGTCAATGTCAACCTGGTAAGCCTTTACTTCACCGTGCACGACAAGCACGGACTGCTGATTCCCCACCTCACCAAGGATGACTTCACTATCCTCGAAGACAAGGCGCCGCAGAAGATCAAGAACTTCACCGCCGAAACCGACCAGCCTCTAACCCTGGGCATCCTGCTCGACACCAGCGGCAGCCAGCAGAACGTTTTGCCCTTGGAGCAGCAGGCCGGCGGCACCTTCCTCAACCGCGTTCTTCGTTCCAAAGATGAAGCTTTTCTCATCTCATTCGATATCAACGTGGAGCTTCTCTCCGACTACACCAGCAACGCCCACGCGCTTTCCCGGGCCATGGATAAGGCGGAAATCAACACTGGCAGCGGCGGCGGTGGGATGCCCACGGGCACGCCGCGCGGCACGCTTCTTTACGATGCGGTTTTTCTCGCCACGCATGACAAGCTGCAACAGGAGACCGGCCGCAAGGCCATCATCATTCTTTCCGATGGCGAAGATCAGGGCAGCACGGAGAAGCTACAGGGCGCCATCGAAGCGGCGCAGAAAGCCAATACCATCGTGTACGTTCTGCTCATTGCAGATCGCGGCTTCTACGGCCGCGGCATGTATGGCATGGGCTACTCGGGCGACGCGTATATGAGGCAGTTGGCCGAAGCAACCGGCGGCCGGGTGATCGACGTGGGAAACAACGGCAAGAAGATGGAAGACGCTTTCTCCCAAATCGAGGAGGAGCTGCGCACCCAGTACGTCGCTAGTTACACCCCCACCAACGACAAGCTCGACGGGTCGTATCGCAAGATCGATGTCCAGCCCAAGGGAGACGGCCTGAAGGCGCAGGCGCGCAAGGGCTACTACGCGATTCCGCCCGCGGACTGAAATTTGCTCTAAGATGTCGAACATGACATCGGATGCTTCACTGCGCTATCCGGTTGGAGGTCCCCGCAAAGCGGATTCGTTCACCGCTGAGGAGCGGAGCGCTGCCATTGAGGGTATCCGGCAACTGCCGAAGAACCTGCGCTCAGCAGTCGCGGGGTGGTCTGAGGAGCAGCTCGAAACTCCCTACCGCCCGGGTGGCTGGACAGTACGGCAGTTGGTGCACCATGTCGCCGACAGCCACATGAATGCTTACAACCGAGTTCGCCATGGACTGACGGAAGACTGGCCGGTGATTTTTGCGTATCAGGAGAACCGTTGGGCAGAACTCGAAGATGCTCGCTCCGCCCCTGTCTCTACCTCGCTCGACTTGTTGGACGCGCTGCATATTCGTTGGGTACGGCTCTTTTCTTCCCTCGATGAGCAGGACTGGAAGCGCGGTTACACGCACCCTGAGAACGGCCGTCAGTCCGTCGAACAAGCGGTCATCCTCTACGACTGGCATGGCCGCCACCACACCGCGCATGTGACCCAGCTCTCCAGGCGCATGGGCTGGTCGTGAAGCAAATTGGAAATACGCGAGAAGCCTGAAGTCTCTCCTGGCGAGCTCGCCTGTTCGCTCGAGGAATTTTTCGCCGGCCACCCTCGTGCCGCCTTGCTGGAGGATGGCCGGGTCATCTTCGAAATGTCTGCTGCCCAGTATTCGATTTCGGCCGAGCATGGCCGTTGCCTGCTGCATGTGTGGTCTGAAGAGCGGAATATGGTTCGCACGGTTACCGGTTTGGAATCTCGAAAAGAGGCGCTCCGTATCCGCGTGCGCCGCCTGGGTACACAGCGTCCGCAATCGATCGAGGTGGTCAAAGATCGCGACCTGCGGACGCCGGCCACTCGCGCCCTTTCGAGGTCAAGATATTTGCAGGTGCTGGAGCGGCTGATATCTCGCCACTTTCACGAATACAAATTAGAGAGCCTGCGTTCGGCCATGGACCTGGAGCACAGTTTCGGCCCGGCGTATGCCCGAGGCTTGCTGGTGCGCGGGCAACACTGCTGGGCTCTCATTGGGGTCAACGCCGAGGAGAGCCAGGCGACCATCGACGGGGTGCTCACGTTGGGAATCCTCTGGCTGGCTTATTGCCGCGAACACACCGCCGGCAAACGAGTATGCCACGGCCTCAGGATCCTGTTGCCTGCGGGTTGCGGCGCCACCACTCGGGCGCGCATGGCTTGGCTCAACCGCGAGCTGGCGCAATGGGAGCTTTACGAGGTAAGTGTGGGCAACGACGACCTTGAGAGCATCGACACCCGGGACCAGGGCAATTTGAAGATGCGCCTGGTGCATGCCTTTAATCCGGAGACAGCACTTGAGCGGGCGCAGGATGGAGTGGCCCACGTTCTGCATTTGCTTCCTCCTGGAATGCGGAGCCAGGTGACGGTGACTGCACGCAGCGCCAATGAAGTCGGGATATCGCTTTACGGGCTGGAGTTTGCGCGGGTGCGCCAGGGCTTTGTTGCAGATTCCTTCGATCGCAGGGCGAACGTGACGTTCGGCGCGGGGGCCAGTGAGACGCCATTGCTGGACGAGACCGAAGCCGGGTTTATCGAACTGATGCGCAGGCTGTTCGAGAATCGCGATCCGCAGGGCAGTGCGCGCAACCCGCTGTTTCGTTTACAGCCAGAATCATGGCTACAGTCGTCCCTCGAAGGGGATCTTTCCCGCATCGATGACTGCCTGGGCGGAGATGTCGTCACCTACCGCCAGGTGCCGGCGTTTGCCGCAGCGGATCGCGCCATGCTCGATCTGCTTACGGTGACACGTGCCGGGCGTCTGGCCATCCTTGAATTGAAAGCCGATGAGGATCTGCACTTTCCTCTGCAGGGCCTGGACTATTGGATTCGCGTGCACGCCGCGAACGGTTCTGGCGAGCTGGAACATAACGGCTATTTCCCCGGCACACCGTTACTGCGTCAGTCGCCGCTGATGTACTACGTAGTGCCGGCGCTCCGTGTGCATCCTTCGATGGAGACGGTACTGCAGCACTTCTCACCGGCAGTCGCCTGGACCCTGGTCGCCTTGAATGAAGCCTGGCGCAGTGAACCAAAAGTCATCTTCCGCAAGCGAGGCGGCTTCGCGTAGGGCGGAAAATGGCGCGGACGAACGTTAAGTGGTGGCCCAGGTCTCGCTTTTGAGACCTGGGTATTGCGGCTAGAATCCATTTGCGAGGAGAAACCCAGGTCTCCTAAGGAACTAGTCTGCTTTGCGTGGGAGATTGAAGGGTGAGATTTGACTATCCCACCCTTCGCAAAGAACGCGAAGGATGGGGCACCCGTCGATTGCCCCGATTTCCTGTACGCAGCTCTGGACAGGACCACGTGTGCGCCTTTCTTTTAAGGAAAGGCGCATGGAGTGCAGGGAACTCACGAGACTCCACAGGAAATCGGGGTTGGTGGAGGGGATAGAGCCCAAAAGCGCGTTCTTTTCATCCTTGCTCTTGCCGCCGGCAAGCGAGTTTGCTCAAAAGCGAGACCCTGGGCCAACCACTCAGGGTTTGGATGCTGCAGCTTATTTGGACCGAGCCTACAAGCCAGCGAGCGCTGGTTCCGGCTGAGCAGCAAAGAACGCATCCACCGCGGCTAAGACCGCATCACCACTCTTCGCTTCATAAATGCTTTTACGCAAGATAGCCCCGCCGGGCACGCCATGAGTAAACCAGGAGGCAAACTGCTTCATCCTGCCGCCAATCGCGGCCGGCTCCTCGGTTTCTTCCATCAACATGACAAAGTAATCGCGGATCATGCGATAGCGGTCCATCGGGGTCGGTTGGTCGTAGCAGCCGAAAGCCGTGTATTGCGCGATTTGCCGAAAAATCCAAGGATTCGCCGGCGCGGCGCGCCCGATCATCACTGCATCGCACCCGGTTTCCGCAACCATCGTGCAGGCATCCTCCGGAGTCCGGATGTCCCCGTTGCCAATAACCGGAATACGAATTGCGTCCTTGACGGCCGCAATGTATTCCCAGCGCGCCTGGCCGGAGTATCCCTGCTCCCGAGTGCGCGCGTGCAGCGCGACCGCATTTAGCCCGCTCTCCTCGGCGAGCCGAGCCAGGGGAACGCAGACAATGTGCTGGTCACTCCAGCCCATGCGGAACTTCACCGTGAACGGAATCCGCACCGCGGCCCGAACCCGCTCAAAGATGGTTGCAATATGTGGCAGGTCCCGCAACAAACCACTGCCGCCGTTGCAGCTGACCACCCGCTTCGCAGGGCAGCCGAGGTTGAGATCCACCATGTCAAACCCGGCATCTTCGACAATCTTCGCCGCTTCCGCCAGGGTCGTAGGATCGGAGCCGAACAGCTGGGCTGATATGGGGTGCTCGTCCTCGTCGTAAGACAGGTACCGCTTGCGCTTCGATTCCCTCATGCGCGATAGGCCGTCCGCTGAGGTGAACTCGGTCATGATCAACCCGCATCCCGACTGCTGATTGCTGATCGGTGCTTCCACCAGGTGGCGAGCATCGCCACTGTCTTGCCCGCTAAAGACACTGGCGTTGCGGATGAAGCGGCGAAACACCGTGTCGGTCACTCCGGCCATCGGCGCCAGCACCGTAGCCGGGGCCACCACGACCCCGCCAATCTCGATCGAGGCCGGCACCCGAGTCATCAGCGGCATGCTGTTCTCGCGCGGATTGTCCCAGTTCTTCTTCATCGAGACTTTTTTCATGAAACCTACGCACCAAGGCCTACACAACAAAGGCCTCCGTCGCCGGAGGCCTCGTCTTGAAGGACCAACCGCGGTTACTTGGACGCGGGAGCTGCCTTGCCGGAGTCGGACTTGGCATACTTGCGACGGAAACGCTCCACACGCCCTGCCGTATCCACTAACTTCTGCTTGCCGGTGAAAAACGGATGGCAGGCAGAACAGATTTCCACGTGGATATCGCCCTTATGTGTTGAGCGCGTTTCAAATCCGGTGCCGCATGCGCACTGCACCCGGATCTGCTTATAATTTGGGTGTATTCCCTCTTTAGGCATTTTGAAAAACCCTTCCCGCAAGCCTGGAACACAAGGCTCGAAACTACATTTTAGGTCATTTGGTGCTTTCTTTCCACTCTTGCACCTTTCGCTAGCCTGGCGACGGCTGCTTTCTTCAGGTAAGTTGGGCATAGTCCCCCATGAGTACCCTTTGCCCTATTTGTGAAGACTCCGGCCTGCGATTGATTGTCCAACCCGATGGCGAGCGTTACGCCCAGCCCTGCGAATGCCGCTTGCAAGTGCGAGCGTCCCGGCTGCTCAAGCGGGCGGCGATCCCTAGAAGATACGAGCACTGCACCCTGGATACCTTTGAACCCGGCTATGGTCAGGCGGACCAATCCCTAGCGGCCGCCTACCTGATGGCGCGTCAGTTCGTCAGCGGGTATCCCGTGACCACCGAAGGACGAGGGCTTCTTTTGACCGGAAGCGTGGGTGTCGGCAAGACGCACCTGGCGGTGGGAATCGTGCAGGCTCTGATCATTGAAAAGGGTGTTCATGCTCTCTTCTGCGATTACCGGGAACTCCTCAAGCGCATCCAGGAGTCTTACAACCCTCAGGTCGCAAGCACAGAGCTGCAGATTCTGACGCCCATTTTTGAGGCGGAGGTGCTGATCCTGGATGAGTTAGGGGCTCAAAAACCCACCGATTGGGTTTGGGACACGGTGGCGCTCATCCTCAACACGCGTTACAACGACAAGCGAACTACTTTGATTACCACCAATTATCCCAATGCTCCGGCGGCCTTGGCGCGCAGTGCCGACAAGGCAATCCGCGAAGAAACATTGGGTGATCGCATTGGTGAACGCATGCGTTCGCGTCTCGCCGAAATGTGTGTAGAGGTAGAGATGCGCGGCAACGATTTGCGCCAATCCGTAAAGAAAGCCCGCTTCGGCTGACCTGTTCCCGCTCTGGGTTCTACCCCGGAGCCATTTGCTTCCGACGACGGGTACAATTTTGATGATGCCGGCCCAAGACGAAGACCCAGGCTTCCTCGCCTCACATCAAACCCGCGAAACGACCTCATGGCTACCGTGGATCGTTGCCGCGTTTGTCATCATCCTGGGTCTCGGGTTCCTCGTCGTGGTGGGAGGCCGTACTCACCCGGACACTTCCTCGAACGGCACCGGCATGGCCAGTGCAGACCCCTATGCCGCCAAGCTGTCCATCAGCGGCCTGCAAATGAGCGAAGCTACCAGTTTTTCCGGGGCTAAGGTCACCTACATTGACGGCCAACTCGCCAACACCGGGGATAAAACCCTCACTGCGATTACCGTCCAGGTCGGTTTCCATAGTGATGTGGGCCAGTTTGCTCAAAGGGTGGCGCTTCCCCTGAGTTTCATCCGTACCCGCCAACCCTATGTGGATACCGAGCCAGTTTCCGCAGCTCCGATCGAACCCGGCCAGACCCGGGACTTCCGCTTGATTTTCGACGCTGTCCCTGCGGACTGGAATCTGCAGTTTCCCGAAATCCGGGTCATCAGCGTACGCGCGAAGTAGGGTGGCAGCTTTGCTATCTCCAGTACCTAGGTAATTACTTTGGCTCTGGGGCGAGCATTTTTTTCGCACCGACTAGAGAAAAGTGCACGTTTTCCACTGCTGTTTTACCTTGCGAAATTATCCACATGCCCCATCATTACCGACGTCAATTTATTTGTAATCAGTAAGATAACTATTTTATTCGGGAAATTTTGCTGATTGGCCAAAGACTTGCAATAAGTGCTGGCAAGTGAGTGAGCGAGCGGTGTGCTCGCCTTCTCCAGGCTAGGTAGTGGGCCGACAAAGGGACCAACGTGAATAAATGTACTGGAACCCCGGGTTCGATCGCAGCCATTTTGCTGGCCGCCAGCTTAGGCGTGCCCGCGATGGCGCAGGATGCCCCGGCGGCGAACGGCGCTCCGCAGACCAGCGCCACCCCAGCGGCACCGGCTTCGACCCCGGCAAGTACTTCAGGTGCCGCAACCGATTCTTCCACGTATGCGACTGGGCAACCGCTTCCCGCCAAGTCCAACGAGGGCTTCTGGGGCAAAATGAACCCCCTGGCCCGGAAGAAGTGGGTCAACCGCCAAATAGCACCTGTAAAAGATCGGTTGAATGAACTCGATCAGCTACAGGCAAAGAACGCAAACGACATCAAGGACGTAGACGCGCGGGCCCAGGCGGGTATTCACCAGGCGCAGACCACTGCTGACGCAGCAAATCAGCAGGCATTGCAGGCCAGCACTCAGGCCGGGCAAGCCCAGCAGCTGGCGCAGCAGGCAAATACTCAGACTGGTCAGTTGAACACCACGGTCAGCAACCTCGACCAGTACCAACAGGTTGCGGACACCGAGCTTCACTTCCGTCCTACCCAGGTCGGGTTGAACGATAAGGCTAAAGAAGCACTGGATCAGGTAGCTACCCAGCTACAGGGTCAAAAAGGTTACATCGTTGAGGTGCAGGGTTATTCGCGCGCTCACGGCCAAGTTGGAATACAGAAATCTCAGGATATGGCAGATGCCGTCGTACGCTACTTAGTCGTCGACCATCATGTGCCGGTGTACAGAATTTATCGCCTCGGAATGGGCAATGCCCCTCGCGAGGAAACAGCAGATTCCGGCAAAAGCGGTACGGTCGTACACGTAACGCTGATGCACAACAGTCTTGCGGCTTTGAACTCGCCAAGTGGCGGTTCTCCAATAGGCGCGACGCAGCAGTCGAACCCGCAGCCCTCCCCCCGGAATGCTGCGTCGCAGCCCCAAAACTAAATAAGCCGCTAAAAAGCTCTCACACAACGAGAGAACCAAGGCAGATTGGCCCCTCACCCGAGGGGCCCTTTTTTTGCTACAAAGTACTGCAAGAGAACCCCAAGTCTAGGTGAAATCTGTTACCGCCGCGCAAGCCATATTGCGCCACTTTCCAACAGAACGGGAGCCATGTCAGCAAAGCTCGGGTGCCCCATCCTTCGCGCTGTTTGCGAAGGGTGGGATAAGCATAATGTGCGGGGAAGGGCCTCGGGGGCAGAACAGTGGCATCCCACCTTTCGCAAACAGCGCGAAGGATGGGGCACCCGAGCTTTGCTGCTATTGAGGGAGATCTTGCCGCGCCGCCCTGTGGATCGCAAGCAGATTTTCCAGCAGCGGCTTTAGATCTTTTAGATTGAGCGCATTCGCTCCATCCGACTTGGCGTTGGCCGGATCATCGTGAACTTCCAGGAACAAGCCGTCGACACCAGCAGCGACGGCGGCCCGGGCAAGAACCGGGATAAATTCCGGTTGGCCTCCAGACTGGCCCCCAGCCGAGGAAGGGGTCTGCACCGAGTGCGTGCCGTCGAAAATCACCGGCGCAATCTTGCGCATAATCGCCAAAGAGCGCATGTCCACCACCAGATTGTTGTATCCAAAACAGAATCCGCGTTCCGTGAGAGCCACCCGCGGATTGCCGGCGCTCGCAACCTTTTCTACTGCATAGCGCATATCCCAAGGCGCAACAAATTGCCCCTTCTTGATGTTGACAGCACGCCCGGTCCGGGCTGCTGCCAATAGCAGGTCGGTCTGCCGGCAAAGGAACGCGGGAATCTGCAGGACATCCACCGCCTCGGCGACGCGCTCGCAGTCGTCCGGCTGGTGAACGTCGGTGATCACTGGCAAACCCGTGGACTCGGCGATGCGGCGCAGAATCCCTGTGCCCTCTTCCAGACCGGGCCCGCGAAATCCTTTGGCTGAGGTGCGGTTCGCCTTATCGTAGGAGGCTTTGAAAATGTACGGGAACTCGAGGTCGCTGGTGATTCGCTGGATGGCATCCGCCATGAATCGCGCGTGGGTCTCACTCTCAATCACGCAGGGCCCTGCGATCAGAAATAGCGAGCCAGACCCAACACGGACTGTGCCAATCTCAAAGTCGTTCATTGCACGGACTGGGAGAGACGGTCCTGGTTCACGGATTCCGATTGTGACCGCAGTCGGTTCTGGTAAGACGCGGCAATAAAGGCACGGAACAGCGGATGCGGCTCCAGCGGTTTTGATTTGAACTCGGGGTGGAACTGGCAGCCCAGGAAGAAGGGATGGCCGGGGATCTCGACGATCTCCACGTAGGTCGAATCCGGCGTAGTACCGGTGATGTTCAGCCCCGCACCCGTCAGCAGCGCCTCATATTCCCGGTTGAACTCGTAACGATGACGGTGCCGTTCGCTGATCTGGGTTGCCTCGTAAGACCGGGCTGCGATGGAATCAGCTGCCAGAACGCACGGCCAGGCGCCCAGGCGCATGGTGCCGCCCATTTCCTCCACGCCAGTCAGCTCGCGCAGTTTGAAGATGATACGGTGGGGAGTCGCCGGGTCGAATTCGCTCGAGCTAGCGCCCGCCAGGCCGCAGACGTTGCGGGCAAACTCTATGCAGGCGGTTTGCATGCCCAGGCAAATACCTAAGTAGGGAACAGCATTTTCGCGCGCGTAACGGATGGCGTTGAGCATGCCCTCAATACCGCGCTTGCCAAATCCACCCGGAACCAGGATGCCGTCAAAACCGGCAAGTTGCTCTTCGTATTGCCGGTCCCCGGGGTGTCTGCTCTCCAGACCCTCCGCTTCGATCCACGTGACCCGCAGCTTCAAATCGTGGGCCAGGGCGCCATGGACCAGAGCCTCCTTCAGCGATTTGTAACTGTCTTCGTACTCGACATATTTACCCACGATGCCGATCGAAACCTCGTCCCGCGGGTGGTAGCAGCGATCCACCAGCTCTTTCCACCGCGTCAGGTCAGGTTCCTTGGCTTCGATGTGGAGATACTTCAGCGCCAGCTTGTCGACGCCCTCCTGTGCGAAGGTCAGGGGCACCTCGTAGATCGAGGCCACATCTTTGGCGGCGATCACTGCGCGCTCCTCGAGATTGCAGAAAAGGGCAATCTTGCCCTTGATCTCGTGCGAGAGGAAGCGGTCGGTGCGGCACAACAGAATGTCGGGCTGAATTCCGATGGAGAGCAATTCCTTCACCGAGTGCTGGGTGGGCTTGGTTTTCAGCTCCTGAGCAGCGCCGATCCAGGGGACCAGCGTCACGTGCACGAAGACCGTGTTTTCCCGCCCAAACTCCTGCCGCATCTGGCGGATTGCTTCCAGGAAAGGCAGCGATTCGATATCTCCCACCGTGCCCCCGATTTCGACAATGGTCACGTCATTGTCGGTAGCCACTTTGCGCATGGCGTTTTTGATTTCGTTGGTCACATGGGGAATCACCTGGACTGTCTTGCCCAGGTAGTCGCCGCGCCGCTCTTTGGTGATGATCTGCTCGTAGATCCGGCCGGTAGTCAGATTATTGTCGCGGCTTAGCCGGGCGTGGGTGAAGCGCTCGTAGTGCCCCAGGTCGAGGTCGGTTTCCGCGCCGTCATCCGTCACGAATACTTCGCCGTGCTGGAAAGGGGAAAGAGTCCCTGGGTCGACGTTGAGGTAAGGGTCGAACTTCATCAGGTTCACGCGCAGACCGCGGCTCTCCAGCAGGCATCCAATGGAGGCTGCGGCCAGGCCCTTGCCGAGGCTGGACACAACTCCGCCGGTCACAAAGATGTACTTTGCTGACATTGCTTCTTCACCTTTTTAATGTGGATGGGATTGGCGCACCGGGTGGGCACATACAAGTATCGCAGGAACTCAAAACGAATGGAAGATAGAAGTCGTCTAAAGTAGTTACGAGGTCATGTCGCCGTGCGCATCCTGCTTCTCCTCGTGCTGCTGTTGTCGAGCGTTGCCCTGTGCCGTTCAGGGCTGGCACAGGTTCCGAACCAGCGCCTGATCTTGAAGGACGGCTCCTACCAGGTGGTTACGAAGTATCAGAAGGTGGGCGACCGGGTGCGCTACTACAGCGCGGAACGTGGGCAATGGGAAGAGCTGCCGGAAAATCTGGTGGACTGGGCGGCGACCGAGACCTATGCCAAGGAACATAAACCGGGAGCGCAGCCTGCCGAAGAACCGGCCACCCCGGTCTCACCTGCGATTCCCGAAGCTGCGGCCATCGACAAAGAGGAGCAGCACGCCCGCGCGCGGACCCCGGACGTTTTGCCGGGTCTGCGGCTTCCGGACCAGGACGGCGTTTGGGCGCTTGATACCTTCCATGACCAGCCGGAACTGGTAGCGCTGACGCAGAACGCGGGCGGTGTGAATCGCGAGACTGGACACAATGTATTGCGTTCCACATTGAACCCGCTTGGGGGCATACAGCAGAGCGTTCAAATTCCCGGTGCGGAATCGAAGATCAAATTGCACGTGAACGACCCCGCGCTTTACGTCAGCATTACCGGTGTTGACGACAACGAGGCGGATGCCGCTGCGGTGACGGTGGATACGCACGGCGCCGCGTCAGTGAAGGACAAGAATGGGTTCAGTTCTGCAAACAGCAACTACGCTATCGTGCGGGTGCGCAGCAACTTCAAGAAGGATTACCGCGTGGTCAGCGGCATAAAGATTGGGATGGCTGGGAAGGTATCGCAGACCGAAGACGTGATTCCGACTACGGTTCAGGTGTTACCGGGAAACCGCTGGGTCAAGCTGACGCCGCAGCAACCCCTGACCATTGGCGACTACGCCCTCATGGAAGTCCTGAGCCCCGGTGAAGTAAACCTCTCCGTATGGGACTTCCGCATCGATCCCCAGGGGCCGGACAACAAAAACGCGCTCATACCCCTGCAAAGATCAAGCGACAACGACCGGTAGTGCTGACGCTGCGAGTTGTCGTCTCTGGCGTAAAGGCTAAATGGATCCCTAAGAACCGACCCTCGACGAGGCGCTCGGGCTGATTCAAGGCTGTGGTGGGGCTCCGCCATCGTTTTCGGCCCACGTACGCTGGTGCGAACATGGGGCACCCCTGTAGATCTGTCGGCCCGCGAAAGGCTTGAGGGCAGGGTCTGCGGTATCACATCTCGCGAAAAACGAGCGAGATGTGGGCACCCGGCGACTGGTGGCGGGGATAGAGTCAAAGCGAGTTCAAGTTCGACCGACCAGTCACCTCCCCTATCGATAAAACGTGCCCTTGCGTGCACCATATGTTATTCTTAACCTGCGCTAAATTGTTTGGTTGTCAGCCTTTCTCGCGTTCTGAGCTAGACTGCCTGCACTTGACCTCTTTCCTTCGAAAGCCGGTCCGATACCGCCCAAGCCCTTCAGCGTAGTCGTCGCGGAATTCGCGCCGACGGTAGGAAGCACGCGCTTCCCTGGCATGGTGCGGTTTACGGGCGATGCTTGGCGATTCCGCCAATACCCCCTCCGCAGCGCGACAAAACTGCACATCTTTCGGTGCGGTTCAACAATGCCAGATCAGCATCTTCAGCCCGAAGGCCGAAGCCGGCAGTCATCTTTATGCCGCTAAAAGGGCCCTCTGGTTTTTCATTGGATCGCCGCGCGGCCGAAGCCGCACGGAGATGAACAGAACTCCAGGTCTCACAAGCAGACCGGAAGCAAGGGATTTAATTTTGAACGAATTTTCAGCATTACCTATTTCGGCGAACCTCAAGCAGCGTCTCGCCAAAGCCAATTTTGTTACCCTCACCCCCGTACAAGTGGGCGCAATTCCTCCCGCGCTCGAGGGCCGGGATGTCCTGGCGACGGCGCAAACCGGCACCGGGAAGACGCTCAGCTTCCTCATTCCCATCATCGAGAAGCTGCAGAAGTCGCAGGCAAGAGTTGCCAGCGCACTGATCCTCTTACCCACCCGCGAGCTCGCGATGCAGGTGCAACAGGCCTGCGCGCAATTGATCAGTTTCCCCACCGCGTTGGTCGTCGGTGGCATGGCCGAGGGCCCGCAACTGGATAACATCCGTCGCGGTGCACGCCTCATCGTCGCTACTCCAGGCCGTTTGGAAGACTTCATCGGGCGCAGGCTGGTGAAGCTCAACCAGGTCGAGATCTTGGTCCTCGATGAGGTGGATCGCATGCTCGACATGGGCTTCAAACCAGCCATCCGGCGCATTGTTGCGGCCATCCCTCCGGTGCATCAGACACTCTGCTACTCGGCAACGCTCGAAGGCGCAGTGCGCGAAGTAGCCGGCGACTACCTGAAGAACCCGGTGCGCGTCGAAATCGGTTCCGTCCTCAAGCCGGCAGAGAACGTTAAGCTGCAGACCTTTGAAGTCAGCTCGGATCGCAAGTTGCACTTACTGGAACACCTGCTCCGTTCGGAGGATGGAAGCTTTCTGGTCTTCGTCCGCACCAAGCACGGCGCCGAACGGGTGGCCAAGAAACTCGTCCACGCGGGTTGGAAAGCGACCAGTATTCATGGGGACCGCAGCCAGTCCCAGCGCAACGCTGCACTCCGCAGCTTTGCTCAGGGTGGGCATCGCGTCCTGGTGGCCACCGATGTTGCTGCCCGCGGCATCGATGTAGACCACGTGGCGCACGTCGTTAACTATGACATGCCCAAGGTCGCGGAAGACTTCGTGCACCGTGTTGGCCGTACCGGCCGCGCTTCCCGCAGCGGCGTAGCCTCCACCTTTGCTTCTCCGGAAGAGAAGGGTGATCTGAGGAAAATCGAGAGAGCCTTGCGCATCAACATGCAGCGCTTTCGGGTGAAGGACGCTCTCCCGCTCGCCGTTTAACTCATCGGCAAACCAACAAAAAAGGGAAGCCCGCCGGGCTTCCCTTTTTTTCGTATGGAGTGAGCCTACTTCTTGGGTTGGGTAGCAATGATCTTGGCGCGAATCTTGTTGTAGGTTGCCTGGGGAATGACCTTCTTATTGACCAGATCCGTCTTGGTCTTGTAAGGCCTGCCGTCAATGATCTTCTGCGAATAGACATCGCCAATGCCGGGCAGCGCGCTGAGATCTGCTTTGCTGGCCGAATTGATGTCTACCAGTGCCGGAGCCGCCGGGGGCGTGGTCTGCGCCATCATGGCGTGGCCGATGGAGGTCCGCGCGCCCGTCTGGGCCATGGCCGCACCGCCCACAAGACCCAACGCCAGCAATATGGTCAGAGTTTTTTGTGACAGGCCCTGCAATTTTCCAGTCATCATGGTTCTCTCTCCTGATCTCTTTTTTGTTGCAGCGCAATGCTACACGAAACGATCGCTACATGATCTGGGTGGAGTGAGGAGCGGAGATCGCTTTGCGCCGGTCCAGTTCGCCGCGCACCATATTCAGCCCGTAAATACAGGCCTCGAACGAACCGGAAAGCCGAGCGAAAAAGGGCGCCTCCTGTTTGTACTCGAAGAGATCGAATTGAGAGACGATGTAGTAGCTTTCTTTGCCCGCCTGCACCATCTCGTAAAAATTCTCCCGGTCCTGCAGACCCCAGCGATGCATTGACTCTGGATACATCCCAGTAAAAAACAAAGTGTAGTCGCCAATGTGTTTCCGCCGCTCCCTCTCCTCTCCGAAGGACGATGCCGTGCCGTGAACCGGATCGGACGCGACCAGCATCTCGCCTACCTCGCGTACCGGATTCCCGGCTGCGTCGCGAATGCGATAGATGTTTTCCGCACGGCAAAATTCAGTGAGCAGATCGGCGACGTAGCTGGAAATTTCGGCGTCGCGCAAACCAAGGCGTGAGTCGTAGCACTCAAAAACAACTTCGTGAAAGAGCTGGCGTAAGGAATGCTCTCGCGGGATCAAAGTCCACCTCCAATGACGGCTGGTGTTTGTTCCTTGCCAAGGCTGCTGAACTGGTGCGGTGCTCCGCAGCCGCTTCATTTGTCTATCTTTGACTCGAAGCTTAAGCGATTTGTTGCTGATTACGAAGAGATGAATGTAGTGTTACAGAAAATTTTTGGCAGTCGTGAGAGGCAAGTGCGAAATTGAACCTCGTCAGATAATAGCGATACGCCGTTCGGAGGATTGATTTCGTGCCCCCTAGAAAACCGTCACCGAAGACAAGACCACGCAAGCTCGTTGCTCCCGCAGGCTCCGCGCCGGGCAATCCGCAGTTCGGACAGCCTTCGTCGAGCCCCGATCCCACTGGATTCAAGGTACCCGTTACCGACGAAGGTGACTACAGCAAGGTCAATGCAACTCTGCTACAACCCGTGCCGCCGCCAACGTTAGCGGCGGTGGAACCGATCCTTGAATTGCAAGCGGTCTTCGGTAGCGCAGGCGCCGCCACAATCGCGGCCGTTGAGCAATCAGGACAAATTGTCTTTCACGCTGTCGGTGACACTGGCAGCGTCAAGGGTCCGTCCTCCCAATCGTTGGTGGCGGACAAAATGGTGAGCGACTTCACCGAAGATGATCCCGCTGATGTGCCAACCTTCTTCTTCCATATCGGTGACGTGGTCTACAACTTCGGCGAAGCGCAGTATTACTACGATCAGTTCTACGATCCGTATCGCGATTATCCCGCGCCCATCATTGCGATCCCTGGAAATCACGATGGAGAGATTTATGCCGGCGATCCTCGGCCCACACTGGATGCCTTCCTGAGAAACTTTTGCTCTGCCAGCCCCGAGCACACTCCGGAAGCCACCGGCCTGGTGCGTACTTCCATGATTGAGCCGGGTGTGTTTTTCACCCTGGAGGCGCCCTTTGTGCGCATTCTGGGCCTCTACAGTAATGTGCTTGAGGATCCGGGGGTCATCTCGAGTGAGGGCGTTAAAACATCTCCGGTAACTGACCAGCAGCTGAATTTTCTGACTGCGGCGCTGACTCGGGCGAAGTCCTTTTCCGGGGCTGTGATTGTTGCAGTACATCACCCGCCGTTTACGTACGGCACGAATCACTCCGGCAGTCCGCGGATGCTTCAGGATTTAGACAAGGCTTCCCAATCTGCGGGGTTTTGGCCGCATGCCTATTTGTCCGCGCATTCGCACAATTACCAGCGCTACACCCGCGCCATTGCCGGCATCGACATTCCGTACCTGGTGGCGGGTGGGGGAGGGCATAACGTGGCCAAGCTGCAGACCAGCGGCAACGGCAACGCCCTGCGCACTCCCATGAAAGTGAACCCCACGCTGACATTAGAAAACTATGACGATAGCAATTACGGCTACCTGCGCATCGTGGTGGACACGATCAATCTGCGCATCGAGTATCACCCCGCATCAGACGGCGCGGGCTCTAAAACTCCAAATGACACAGTAACAGTCAATTTAAAGACTCGAGCTGTCAGCTGATGAGGGCAAAGCAAAAGGGGCTGGCGATTTTCGCCAGCCCCTTTTCATCCCGCTCGTGTGTTACCGCGCAGCGACTGTCTCTTGTTTGCCAGCGCCCATCTTGGCCAGACGGTCGGCCAACAGTTTCTCCAGCGTTTCGAGAGCCGCGCTGAAGCCTTCGATTCCTTCCTTCAGCTTGTCGTGAGCCATTTGATCCTCAGCGTGCATCTTTTCGAAGATTTCTTCATTCATTGGAATCTTCTCAATCTGCAGCTTCTTGGCATTCTCCGGGTCAAGCTTGCGGGGCAGATCGCCTGGCGTGTTTTTGAGTTCTTCCAACAGCTTCGGGGCGATGGTAAGCAGGTCGCACCCTGCCAGTTCCTTAATCTCGCCAATATTGCGGAAGCTTGCGCCCATCACCACGGTCTTGTAACCGAACTTCTTGAAGTAGTGATAGATCTTGGTCACCGACTGCACGCCCGGATCTTCAGCGCCCTGATAATCCTTACCGGTGCTCTTCTTGTACCAGTCGAGGATGCGCCCTACGAACGGCGAAATCAACGTCACCTTCGCTTCCGCACAAGCGATCGCCTGGTGCACACCGAATAGCAGCGTCAGGTTGCAATGAATGCCTTCCTGTTCCAGCCGCTCCGCCGCCTTGATGCCCGGCCAGGTGGAAGCGATTTTGATCAGCACCCGTTCCCGCGAAATACCAGCCTGATCGTACTGCTGGATAATGTCGTGCGCCTGCTTGATAGTGGCTTCGGTGTCATAAGACAGCCGCGCATCTACTTCGGTCGAGACCCGGCCCGGAACAATGGCCAGGATCTTTTTACCAAACGCTACCGCGAGATGGCGGAAGGCAAGGTTGGCAACGTCTTTATCTTTGGCTTGCGGCCCTAGCTGTTTCTTGGCCTCAAGCAACACGCCATCCACAATCGGTTGATACTCCGGCATCTCTGCGGCTGCGGTCAGCAGAGAAGGATTTGTCGTTGCGTCCTGGGGCTTGTATTTCTCAATCGATTTGATATCCCCAGTGTCGGCGACGACGACCGTCATTTCGCGAAGCTGTTCGAGTAGTGTCTTGGCCATGCATATCTCCTTGCTTTCATCTTCAAGTGTAAGCCTTCACACTGGTGAGATTCTTAAAATTGCAATAGGGTTCATGCCTTCACAGGATTGCTCAGGGTTCCGATGCCCTCAACCGTTACCGCCACCACATCCCCCTGCTTCATGGCAGCTACACCGGCCGGCGTGCCGGTGAGGATCAAGTCCCCTGGATACAGGGTCATGGCCGCGGTAATGTAGCGCAACAGAAAATCGATGGAGAAAATAAGGTTACGCGTGTTGCCGTCTTGCCGCAGCTCCCCGTTGAGATGAGTGGTAACGCCGATGCCCGCGGCGGGATCCACTTCGTCGGTCACCACCGGCCCTACAGGGCAGAACGTATCAAACCCTTTCGCCCGAGACCATTGCCCATCCTTCTTTTGCAGGTCTCTGGCGGTTACGTCGTTGGCGATTGTATAACCCCGAATATAGTCGCGCGGGTCCTCATCCATTCCGATTTTGCGACAACGTTCGCCGATCACGATCGCGATCTCTCCTTCGAAATCAACCCGCTGAGAAAGTTCAGGAATGCGGATCGCCTCGCCCGGGGCGAGAAGCGCCGAGGGCGCCTTGAGGAAGAGTAACGGCTCGGCCGGAACTTCATTGCCCAGTTCTGCGGCGTGCTCGCGGTAGTTGCGGCCCACGCAGACAATCTTCGAAGGGTTCACTGGGACCAGCGTTCGTGCTTCCTCGAGTGGCAAGGGATCGAACGTATCCGCCGCCCGCTCCACATAATCGCTGGCCGGGCCTTCCTCGAAGGGCAGGATCAGACGATCGACCCACAGCTGGCCGGCGCGGTCGACCACTTCTGCATATTGCGCACCATGGACGGTTTGAAGGCGGCAGTACTTCATTGGCAACTCCTCTCATTAGAGCAATTTCGCAATTATGTGACCTGGCAAAGATCGCGAGGAGTGGCTTTCCTTGAGAGAAAACCACGACAAGGCCTGTCGCTTCGGTCTACACCAATTGCGAAACTGCTAGCGGCCCGGTAGGGTCTCGTTGACCTCAGGGGAACGGTTGCTCTCGTTGCCTGTTTGATCCACCGCTGAAACAGAATAAGCATACGTGTGCCCAGCCTCCACCCCGGTATCCCGGAACGAGGTTTCCACCCCTACGGATGCGATTTGCCGGGCCGGTGCGTCTCCCTGGAGATCACGCCGGTAGATGTGGTAGGCGGCCAGGTCCGGTTCGCTGTCCGGCATCCATGAGAGATCGATCGCACCGGCAGCCGAGTCGGCGACCGCCACCAGACCCTGGGGAACTGCAGGTGGAAAGGTGTCTTTGGTCAAAACCGGGATGGGCTCGCTTGGCGAGCCCTGGATCTCGACCGACTGCCCGCCCAGGGCCAGAGTCGTTACCCGCTCCAGCGTGTAGCGATACTGCTGGTTCGAAAGGGCTGAAGTATCGATCGCATGGCCCGGGTCGACGCCGTCCTGGGTATGCACCGCCAGCGTCTGCGCGGCAGGCGGCGGGGCCGGAGCTAGCGGCGACCGGCGCGTCTCTGCAGGCGACGGCAGGGTCAATTGCACCCGCTCGATGCGCATGACCACCGTACGTCCGGGGTCGGGCACTGGTGCCCAGCTCAGCAAGACGCCCTCCGGGCGCATCTGGGATGTTATTCCAGTGACTGCAGCTGGACTGCTGCCGGCGGCGCTATAAGCCGGGTTCGACGGGCCGGCGGATTTCCCCGCATGGTTACGCAAAAACACTTCGTAGCGCAGCAGTCGATCCGGATTCTGCGCCAGGTCAGACGGCAGGCTATCGGCGTAGCTTCCCGCTGCCCCAGGCGCCACGTCCAGGGTGGCAACCTCGCTGCACGCAGCGTTTTCGGTCGCTCGGCACACCGCGACGGTGACCGGACGGCGAAGAACCACTCGGTCCGTGGTCCGCTTCGGCATGGTCCACGCCAGGTGAACTGCATTGCCAATCCGGGCCGCGGACAGGTTCGCCACCGGTATCGGCAGGTTGAGGCTGGGAGGCTCCGGGGCGGCGGGTGATCCGCAGCCAGTCAGTGTGCGCGCCAACACCAGCGCGAGAGAGGGGACCAGGAGCTTCCGATTCATGCTCTCCCAACGTAAATCATTCTTTCGCCGATGGCAGAATGGCAAGCCGTCCGTAGTCAGGCGTAGCCTCCGCTTATTTCCAAATTGCGGAAATCCAATTCTGCCTCAGGGTACGTACTAAAGAGTTACCCATAAGTCCCGATGAACGCGTCAACGGAATTAAATCGGCGATCCGCTGCGTTTTCCCCGTTGCCCCCGGTTACCGGCTCAGTGCGCCAAATGCATGTTCATGAAAAATAAATCTATTTTGTCCTTAGCAACATATTGAGTAAGAATCACATCAGATTGACAATACGAATAACGAGTGCAGGAGCTGTGCAGTGGAAACCAAAGAGTCCGCGGCAAATACTCAGATTGATCCCGCAAGTGCAGAATCCTTCATCGCCGAAAAGCGTATCGGCGAGCGCATTAAGCGTCTTCGCCTGAAAAAATCGATGGGCCTGGTGGAACTTGGCCGGCACACTGGCTTGTCCGCAAGCTTTCTTTCCCAACTGGAGACTGGGCGCGTGGTGCCCACGCTGCGCAACCTGGCCCGGGTGGCCATGGTCTTCAGCAAAGACTTGTCTTATTTCTTTGAAACTGAGCCACACACGCTTTTCCGTGTTCACCGGAAAAAGGAGCGGGTTCGGCTGCCTCAAACCGGAGTCGACGATCCTACCTACTACTTCGAAAGTCTTGGATACATGGTTCCTGACCGGCAGCTGGACCCCTACTTTGCGGAATTTGTTCCATTAAAGAAGAACATTGAGATCCGTCCCCACGTGCATCCTGGATATGAGTTCCTTTACATCCTCGAAGGCGAGTTGGAGATCCGGCACGCGGACAAGACGCATGTGCTCACTCCGGGCGATGGAGTTTACTTTGACGCCAGCACGCCTCACAGCTACCGCTGCGCCGGCAAGTCCGCGGCCCAGGCGATCATTGTGACCATGCACCAGCTGCAATCGCCCCAACCGGCCATGAATCTCAGGCCGCTGGGAGGAGCGATGAGCACCAAGGGCTCAGCAGTGAACCCGCAGCCAGGAAAATCCTCGACCGTCCCGTCGCCGGTTCGCCTGAAGGACAACCTTCCGGCGCAACAATAGCAAACTCCATCGGAAACGGCGACGCAGGTCGCTCCAAACCAAGCTGCAACTTCCAGACTTTGAGTGGGTGGCCCATCGAAAACGGTGTCGGGTTTAGGGGCTGCGGAAAAACTCGGGAGCGGGCAGAAAAAGACGTACACCAGGGCTAAAGCCCTCAATTTATATGCCGGAGCGTTCACGCAGGTTTGAAAACCCGCTCCCCCGGACTAAAAGTCCGGGGCGCCACCTATCCGCTCCCGCGGGACTAAAGTTCAGGGCTGGCACGTGGTCGATCCCCCGGGACTAAAGAGCTTGCAGGGCCGCACCCGTCGACTCAGGCTCTGCCTACTGGCAGGAAGAAATCCTCAACCTCTCGCCAGCTGGAAACTCGCCGAAAGCCCGTCACCCTCGCATTGTGAGGAGCAGAAAAAAGAATTGCTTTCCCGCTGAACCGTTCAAAATGCCGGTACGAGTCATCGATCAGGTAATCGGCGTGCAAGATGCTCTTGTCCCCGCAAAAAACAAAGTGGGTCGGCGGAATGAAAGGAAAGTGCCGTCGCAGCCAGCGATATTTCGGACCGAAAGAATTGGGAAATTCCATGGCCGCGGTGGCAATAAAAATCTCATAATGCGCAGTGAGCTTAGCCAGAACCTCCTGACTGTCCTCGACCACCGGTAAATCTTCGAAAAAATCCTCGCTGCGGAGGTAGCCTTCCAGGCACTCATGCCGGTCGGCAGAAACTACATCCCAGAGCCACTTACCATCCAGGTGGCCTTTGGTGATGGCTTCACCGTGGTCGCGATTGTAACGGGTAAGGTGTTCGGCGAGGGCATCTGCCAGCACCTCGTCCATGTCAACAGCAATTCGCTTCATCCCTGAATGTTAAGCCCCCGCCGCCGGGGAGGAAATCGCGTTGACCTGGCCGGGATCAAAGTAAAGCAGGCGCCCGCAGCTCTCACAATTAAGCAACGTCCCTTCGCGCACCTGGTTCCAAAACTGGGGGCGTAACGACATCTGGCACGACAGGCATCGCTGCCCGGCGGCCCGGGCCAGCGCGGTTTTACGCGAGGAAGAAGCGATGCGGTCGTATTGCGCAAGCAGGGGTTCGTTCACCCCTTTTCTGATCGTGGCGCGTTCCTTTTTCAGAGCATCAAGCTCGTTCTGGTATCCCTGTGAGGCGATGCGACTCCGCTCCTTTTCCTCTTCCACCAGCTTGGCTTGCACCGCGGACGCTTTGCGCGCCTCTGCCCGCTGATTCTCGAGAGCCTCGCTCTTGATCATGCTGCTGAGCTCTTCGTCCTCAACGCGCCGGATCTCTGCCTCGACAAATCCAATCTCGTGTTGCAGCGCGTGGAATTGCTCGTTTGTCTTGACGCTGCTCGACTGTTCGCGATATTTGACCAATTTTTGCTGCTGATCCTTGCGATCGCTTTCCAGTCGTCTGCGCCGCGCTTCTTCCGCCGGCACGGCTTTGTCTGCCTGCTCCATGGCCAGCTTTTGCTGTTGCAGTTTGTCTTCCAGGGAGCGCAAATTTCCGGGTAACGCAGCAATAGTTTCCTGCAGTTGGGTGATTTTGATATCGACCTGCTGCAACCGGATCAGCAACTCTAATTGAACATCCATGCGTGGCTGGAGTCTAGCACGCCGGCCACGGCTCAGTCGCTTCATCCGGTCAATGCCGTCCCAAATCGCGGCACAGTCGTTGCGATACACTGCAGGCTCTAAGCCCTCCCGCCGGAGCGATTCTTGAGACGGATTTCCCTAGTCCTGGTGCTTGCATTTTGCGCTAACCTTTCCGCCCAGACGGCAGCCCCCGCTAAACCTCTGACAGTGGATCAGATCTACCCCCAGGAGCAGGCGACCAAGCCCCCGGATGGTCTGGCGTGGAGCCCGGATGGCACCCGCCTCAGCTATATAAGCGACAACGGCGATCTGGTAGCGGTCGAAGGTGCGACCGGAGCCATGCACGTATTGGTCGACCGGGACAAGATGAAGTCGCTTATCCCGCCCATCACTTCCGAGCACGACCTTAATAATCGTATTCGCTACAAAGAGGCCAGCTACTTCTGGGTACCCGACTCCAAGCACCTGTTATTCGATACCAACGGTCAATTGTGGTTCTTCGATCTGGCCACCAAGACGGGTTTGCAAATGGCATCGACCGGCGCCGGCAGTGGAGACGATCCGAAATTTTCTCCTGATGGAGCCTTCCTCTCCTTTGTTCGTGACCACAACCTGTACATGCTTAAAATGCACGAGAGCAATCCTGCTTTCCGGATTACGGATTCGCAATCGGACACAGTGCTCGACGGTGAAGTGGACTGGGTATACCAGGAAGAACTTGACGTGCACAGCAACTACTTCTGGTCACCGGATTCCCGCCGGCTTGCCTATCTACAGATGAACGAAAGCGCGGTGCCGGAATATCCCATCACCGATTGGCTCCCCACGCATGCCACGGTCGATCGCCAGCGCTATCCGCAGCCTGGAGATCATAACCCTACGGTGCGAGTGGGCGTGGTGGGCGCCAATGGTGGACGGACCAGGTGGATCAATCTCCCTATCGAAGGCGGAAGCGACTACATCCCGCGCTTTGGTTGGGTGAACGCAAAGACTCTGTGGATTGAAACCCTCACCCGCGACCACAAGAAATTGGTTTTGTATTTCGCTGATATCTCGGGCGATGAAATGAAGCCGGTGCTTACCAGGACAGACGAAAAATTCCTGGACGAGTCCTACGACTTGACCTTCTTCGGCTCCAACTTCCTGCTCACCAGTTGGCGGGATGGGCACAACCACCTCTACCTCTATGCCTTTGATGGAGCCAATCCAACGAGCACCGAAGCCACGCTGGTCAAGCAATTAACCAGTGGTGATTGGGAAGTGGGAGATATTTCCGGCGTGGATCAAGTCGCCCACCGCGTCTACTATCTCTCCAATCAGGGCGATCCACGGCAACAGCAAATCTGGTCGGTCGGTTTTGACGGAGAGGGGAAACACCAGGTGAGCCTCTCGGGAGACTGGCACGAACCGGTTTTCTCCCCCAACACCAACTTTTTTGCCGATGTCGTTTCCTCGGTCACCATCCCGCCAGTGGTGGACTTGTGCCGGCACCAGACGCAGTGCGAAACGGTTTGGAAGGCGCCCGCCCTTGACGCCGCGCTCGCCGAGCCCATTCCCCTGGAATGGAAGGCCGCCGATGGCAGCACAAATCTCTATGCCCAGTTGGTGTTGCCTCCGGGCAAAACAGCGGCGGCTAGTGTGCCCTTGATTGTGAATCCCTACGGAGGACCGCACGCCCAGGTAGTGTCGGGGAAATGGGCGCCCCGCGAGCGCCTCTTCGACCAATTGCTGGTGCAGAGTGGCTTCGCGGTGTTGCATGTGGACAACCGTGGCATGGGAGGCCGGGGCCGGGATTTCGCCCAAGCGGCCTATCTTGACTTTGGACCAGTGCAGCTAGGGGATCAGATCGCGGCGCTGGATCAGACCCTGCGGGCCTATCCGCAGTTGGATCCCAAACGTCTCGGATGGTGGGGGTGGAGCTGGGGAGGCACCTTCACCTTGTACACCCTGACCCACAGTGATCGCTTTCGTGCCGGGGTTGCGGTAGCCCCCGTCACCGACTGGCAAAATTATGACTCCATCTATACCGAGCGCTACCTGGGACTTCCGGCGGCGAATGTCGACGTTTATCGCGACGACTCCGTGGTGAACAGCGTTGCCAACCTCAAGGGACATCTGCTTCTGGTACATGGCACGGGGGATGACAACGTGCACTTTGCGAACTCCATCCAATTTATCCAGCAACTGATCGATGCTGATCTGCCTTATGACTTCCAG
The DNA here is from genome assembly GCA_963763905.1 of uncultured Acidobacteriaceae bacterium. Classification (GTDB taxonomy): domain Bacteria; phylum Acidobacteriota; class Terriglobia; order Terriglobales; family Acidobacteriaceae; genus PALSA-350. The sequence continues at coordinate 48,337 of CAVXRU010000015.1, forward strand.
GTTTACCCGCGAAAGACCCACAGCATCGATGGCGCGGAGGCCCGAACTCATCTCTTTGGCCGAATCCTGGCGCACTTTGAGACGTATCTCTTACCGCCCGCTTGATCTTCCTCAAGGAGACGATCCGTGGCTCATCCCATAGAAGATCTGGTGCGCAGTCAAAGCACGCTGGGCGAATTCGAACTGACCATCCTGACGGACGGCACCTATCTGCTCGATGGGGGAGCCATGTTCGGCGTTGTCCCCAAGCCTTTGTGGGAGAAGCGTACCCCGGCCAATGAGCGCAACCAGATTCTGCTGGGCACCAACACGGTTGTCGTCCGCACCGGCAAACACACAGTCGTGATTGAGACTGGCATTGGCAACAAATTGTCTGAAAAACAGCGGAGCATCTACGATTCCAAGGAGCTGTTGATGGAGAGCTTTCGTGCGGCCGGAATCCGGATCGAGGAAGTTGACGTTGTCATCAACACCCATCTGCATTTCGATCACTGCGGCTGGAACACCACCCGGAGAGAGGATGGCAGCATTGTTCCTACGTTTCCCAACGCCCACTACTTCGTTCATCGCGGAGAGGTGGAGCACGGCCATTTGCAGTTAGAGCGCGATGCCGTTAGTTATAACAGTGACAATTACGATCCGTTGATTGCCAATGGACAGATGACGCTGATTGAGCCTCCGAGCGGGCAAATGGAAATTGTTCCCGGCGTTTCCGTTGAGGTTTTTCCTGGGCACACTGCGCAGATGATGGCGGTGATGCTTGATTCGGGTGGGCGTCGTGCTTGTTATATTTCCGACCTGATCCCCACCAGTGCTCATCTCGACGTGACGTGGGTGATGGGTTATGACCTCTACCCGCTCACCTGTATTGAGCAACGAAAGCGTTTCCTTAGCCGCGCGATACCGGAACAGTGGCTTGTTCTATTCACCCACGATCATCTTCACCCCATGGGTTACGTGGAACCAGGAGCCAAGGGCAAGCCACAACTAAAAGCGTCTTGCTAGGGGAAACTCGGACAGTCAAACATTCCCAAGAAGGAGCATCCACACAGAGATCTCTCCACTGCGCTGCGCTTCGGTCGAGATGATAAAGGGGAGGGCGGTGATGACCCCGCAGCAGCGGTCAGGGGACAGGCAACCGCAGGTCTCTCCATTGCGCTTCGCTTCGGTCGAGATGACAAAGACTGGGACCCGAGGTGACGTAGAATGGCATCTGTTCAGCAGCTGCTTTCCCCGGAAGCACCGCCCTTCCCTTTGTCATCTCGAGCGGAGAGCGCAGCGCAATGGAGAGATCGCTGTGTTTCTGTTTTTAAGCACAAAACATTACGGGCCGTACGGGGTGGTGCGGCAGAGCGCGAACTCTAAAGCCTTTTAAAACACCTGGCGGTGAAAGACTTCGTCTTTTTCCTCACATGGCGAACATGTCGCACCGATTCCACAGGCCATGAGCAGTGCGGCGCCGATGGTTACCAGAATCGCCGGCCCATACGACTCAAACTCGTAGAACCAGCGTGCGAGGGTGTGAAAATGTAGCGAGTGCATTGTGGTACTCCACGCTGTAAGAAACCCAAATCCCCGGAGATGGTTTTCCAGGATACAAAATATTTTATCGGTCAATTCCAAAAGTACCGATGGCACACAGCTTAGCACCGCGATAACAAATTCGATATGTGCAAAACGAGTGCAGCGTGACCAACGCGCAGGCCAATACGTTCCGAATTGGGGATCCCCGCCTGAAATGGCTCTTTTTGGACCTCAACTCCTATTTTGCATCGGTGGAGCAGGAGCTGCGGCCGGAGCTACGGGACAGACCTATGGCCGTCGTGCCCCTTCTGGCAGACACAACCTGTTGTATCGCCGCCAGTTACGAAGCCAAGAGATACGGAGTGCATACCGGAACCCAGGTAGGAGAGGCAAAACGGCTCTGCCCTGGCATCGTTCTGGTAGAAGCCCGGCACGAACTTTACGTGGACTACCACCATCGGGTAGTGGAAGCGGTCGAATCTTGCCTACCCGTCACCTCGGTGATGTCCATCGATGAAATGGCATGCCGCCTACTGGGCAGGGAGCAGCCCCTGCTGGCCGCGCTCGAGCTGGCACGGGAAGTCAAAGCCGCGGTTCGCCGCAAGGCCGGAGCCACCCTCCGTTGTTCTGTTGGTCTGGCTACCAACCGCTACCTATCCAAGGTCGCCTCGGATATGGAAAAACCGGACGGCCTGGTGGCCCTGACACCCGACCTGCTGCATGATGCCTTAGCCGCTCTGACGCCTCGAGACCTGCCGGGCGTGGGAGCACGGATGGAGAAGCGCCTGCAGCAGGGCGGAATCCAAACCATGGAGGAGCTGCTGGCGCTCAACCGGGAACAACTGCATTCGGCGTGGGGTGGAATCGGCGGGGAAAAGCTATGGCACTGGCTGCGCGGTGAAGATTTTGGCGACCTCGAGTTAGAACACGCGAAATCCATTGGCCATTCCCACGTCCTATCGCCGGAATTGCGTACTCCGGAGGGCGCGTACGCAGTGGCCAACAAGCTGCTCCACAAAGCTGCCATGCGACTGCGCAAAGGCCACCTTTGGGCAGCGCATATGACTCTGACCATTCGCTTTGCGGTGGGCAGCGCGACTGCCAAATCCAGGCACTCGTCCGGCATTCAGCAGCAGCCCTGGACGCAGAGCTGCCCCCTGCTCGAATGCCAGGACAACCAGACCCTGGTCGAGGGCTTACAGCGCTTGTGGAGTCAAAGCCCTGCCGGCAAAGCCCAAAAGAAACCGTTCTTCGTCGGCGTCTCCCTGGGCAACCTGGTTCCCGACCATCTTCACACCCTCAGCCTTTTTTCCCGGCTCGAAGAAGAGGGTAAGCGAACGCGGCTGTCCACTACCATGGATCAGGTCAACTACAAATACGGCACGAATACCTTATGCTTCGCCAGCATGCTGCTGGCGGGGGCGGCGGCTCCTACCCGCATCGCCTTTTCCAGCATTCCGGATCTGTTTTGAATAGCGACTATCGCGGCCGCCTGGCTCCGTCTCCCACCGGATACCTGCACCTGGGCCACGCGCAGACGTTCTGGATTGCCCAGCAGCGTGCCATAGCGGCTGGCGGCACACTGGTTCTGCGCGACGAGGATCTTGACCCTGCACGGTCGCAGCCGCATTTTCGCCAAGCCATGATGGAAGACCTGCGGTGGATTGGCCTGAGCTGGCAGGAGGGACCGGATGTCGGCGGTCCTTTCGCGCCCTACACCCAGAGCCAGCGGCACCCCCTCTACCGCGACGCCTGGCGGCGGTTGCTGGCCGGGGGCTGGATCTACCCCTGCCACTGCTCGCGCAAGGATCTTGCGCTGGCCATCCAGGCTCCGCACGACGACGAAGGAATCTATCCCGGGACCTGCCGCCCTCTGACAGCGCAGGTAAAAGAGGAAACCCACGCAAACTGGCGTTTCCGCGTTCCGGACGGAGAGGCTATCGAATTCGAGGATCTGCATTTCGGTCCCCAGCGCTTCGTGGCCGGGCAGGATTTTGGAGACTTCCTGGTGTGGCGCCGGGACGATCTTCCCTCGTATCAGCTTGCCGTGGTGGTGGACGATGCAGCGATGCGGATCACCGAGGTAGTCCGTGGCGCTGACCTGCTCAAATCTACGGCCCGGCAAATTCTGCTGGCGCGAGTGCTGGGTGTTCCGTCGCCCGCCTGGTATCACTGCGACTTGTTGCGCGACGAGCAGGGGCAGCGTCTCGCCAAACGGCACGATGCGCTTAGCCTGCGCACCCTGCGGGACCAAGGAAAACAGCTGGTGGACCTGCTGTCGGCCTTCCACACAACAGGTTCCTTTTCCAGCGCCCTCGATGTACGACAATGAAAGGTAGTGTCAGACTTTGCCCAACTCGTAAAGCAACAGGCGGATATCGTCCGCATCATTGGCGAATACATCACGCTGAAAAAATCCGGAGGGCAGAACTACACCGGCCTGTGCCCCTTTCACGGGGAAAAGACCGCATCGTTTTCAGTGCACGCAGGGCGCCAGTTCTACCATTGTTTCGGCTGCCACGAGTCGGGAGATGTCTTCGCCTTCGTGCAGAAGATGGATCGCGTCGGCTTCACCGAAGCAGTGAAGGTGGTGGCCCGGAAATGCGGCATTGCCCTGCCCAAGCGCGAATTTGCCAGTGCCGAAGAGGCGGAGGAAAGCCGCCAGCGCGGCAAATTACTTGAGCTGCATGAGTTGGCGACGGCCTGGTTTGAGGAGCAGCTGCGCTCAGCCGAGGGTGCCCGGGCGCGCGAATACCTTGCCAACCGGGGCTTGACCGCTGAAGCGATCGCCAGGTTTCGCCTTGGCTATGCTCCGGACTCATTCAACGCCCTGCGCGACCGCCTGCAGGGCGTGGCGTCCGCTGACCTGCTCCGCGATTCTGGCCTGCTCTCTTCCAAAGAGCAGGCGGATGGATCCTCCGGCCCGCTTTATGCACGCTTTCGCAAGCGGGTCACGTTTCCGATTCACAACGAGACCGGGCGGGTGATTGCCTTTACCGCGCGGGCGCTTGACAGCGAAGAGAAGTCCGGGCCGAAGTATATGAACTCCCCGGAAACGCCTCTCTATTCCAAAGGACACGTCCTATTCAATCTGGATAAGGCCCGGCAGGCTATCCGGCAGCAAGACTTTGCCTTGCTGGTGGAAGGGCAGATGGACTGCATCACTGCTTACATGGCCGGGATTCAGAACGTGCTCGCCACCAGTGGAACCGCGTTTACCGAGATGCAGGTCAGGTTGTTGGGTCGCTATACCAAGCGGCTTTTCATTAATTTCGATCCCGATACTGCGGGCGCAACTGCAGCCGAAAAGTCGATCGCCATGCTTACGGAAGAGGCTTTTGAGGTCAAGGTGGTCACGCTCGAGGCTGGCCTCGACCCCGACCGCTTTATCCGCGAACGTGGCATTCAGGAGTATGTGGCTGCGGTCAAAGGCGCCAGGCGTCATTCCGATTACCTGATCGACCGTGCGATGCAGCTTTTCCCATCCCGGACGGCTGAGGGCAAGAGCAAGGCGCTCAATTATCTGCTGCCTCACATTCGGCGGATGCCCAACAGCATCGTGCGCGACGAGTTCGCATCCGATGCTGCCCAGAAGCTGGGTATCGACTCGGCTTTGGTCAGGGAAGAGCTGCGCCAGGCGGTGCGCAAACGCCGGGATGAAGTCCACTCCTCCGTAGACACCCTGAACGAGGCCGAGCGGGTGCTATTGCGGGCGGCAGCGAGCGCGTCCGGAACCCGCGTTTTCGCCCGCGTTTCCCAGGCCCTGCAAGATCAGCCGCAATCGTTCGAGGGGCTTGGCGTGACTCCAACGCTGCTGGCATTGCGCGACCGGGGGGCCCTCGAGCCTCTGGCCGCGCTTTCCGATCCGCGCCAGCGGACGGTGCTGGCGCAGGCCTTGCTTAGGGAATCTGGCGAGGTGGAGCTTCAGGACGTAGAGGCCGCGCTTGAGTCGCTGAAATATCGCCGCCTCGAAGCGTTACAGCGCCGGGTGCGCGCGGACATTGCCGAGGCCGAACGGCGTGGCGATTTGGCACAACTCGCGGTTTTTGTGGCCGAAAAGCTCAAGGTTGACCGCGAAATGCGGGAAGTCGACGCCTTTTCGAAGCACTGACCTGCGTTGGATGCCCCTTCCTGGGAATGTTTCTCTACAGCGAAGGAGTCAGGTGGGCAATGAAACCGTTTGCCCGTTTTTACATCTAACAAAGAGGTTCCCGCTCATGAAACTGGCCGATATGGAAAGGCCGTGGGAAGGAGTTATCGTTCTGGGAGCGACCCAGGGGGGCACACTCCAATCCATGATATTCTATAACTCTTTGAAGGACGTGCGTCTACTTGCCCAAACGGTTTATTAACCGTCCGGAATATGCCCTTAGCGGCTCGCATAGCACCCTGTCCTTTCTGAGCACGGACCGATCCGAAAAATAAGGTACGAGATAGGATTTGCTTGGCTATCGAAGACAAGTACGAAGAAGATATTCAGAAACTGATTGATGCAGGTAAGGAAAAGGGTTACTTGACCTACAACGAGGTCAATGACCTGATTCCTGGCGACCTGCATTCACCGGACGATCTCGACGATCTGCTGACCACCATCGGGACCCAGGGCATTGATGTGCTCGAGGGCGGTCCCAAGTTTGGCGCAGATAAGTTCGAGAGCGAGGGTGAGGAGGGCGAGGACGTCGAACTCGACCTCACACCGGGCACACTCGAGAAAACTAATGACCCCGTTCGCATGTACCTGCGCGAAATGGGAACTGTACCACTGCTGACCAGAGAAGGCGAAGTTGAGATTGCCAAGCGCATTGAGCGTGGGCAATTGCGGGTTCTCAAGGCTATCTCCCGTTCGCCCATCGTTATTCGGGAGATCGTCGCCTTAGGCGAAGACCTCAAGCGTGGCGTGCGCAATATCAAAGAAGTCGTGATCTTCGACGAAGAAGAGATCACGGAAGAGATTTTGCAGGCGCGCATCCGGGTAACCATCGGTCGCGTCGATACTCTGCTCAAGCACCAGAAGAAAGCGTCTCTGCTGTTCGAAAAGCTGGAGACGATCAACCCCAAGGCGAAAGCTAAGGAACATCGTAAAACGCGATGGATGATGAACCGCGAGCGAGTCGAAGTCTCGCGCATTGTCCGTGAACTGAAGTACACCAACGCAGAACGCAAGCGCCTGCTCGACAAGGTCAATAAGACCGTCGATGCCATGCGCATGCTCGAGCGGCAGGTCAAGTCGCTCGAACAGAAGCACGATCAGTCCAAGAGCGAAGAGCTGCGCAAGGAGTATCGCCGGCAGCAGAAGAACTGCAAGACCGATCTCGAAAAACTGGAGCAGGAGGCCGGCGTATCCATCGCCGAACTCAAGCGCACTCAGCGCGAGATGATCCAGGGCGATATGGACGCCGAGCAGGCCAAGCGCGAGCTGATTGAGGCTAACCTGCGACTGGTGGTTTCGATTGCCAAGAAGTACACCAACCGCGGTTTGCAGTTCCTCGATCTGATCCAGGAAGGCAACATCGGTTTGATGAAGGCCGTCGATAAGTTCGAATACCGTCGTGGTTACAAGTTCTCCACCTACGCTACCTGGTGGATTCGCCAGGCGATTACACGCGCGATTGCCGATCAGGCCCGGACCATCCGCATTCCGGTGCACATGATCGAAACCATCAACAAGCTGATTCGTACTTCGCGGCAGTTGGTGCAGGAGCTGGGACGCGAGCCCACCTCTGAAGAGATCGCGCGCCGGATGGATATCCCGGTGGCCAAGGTCCGCAAGGTGCTGAAGATTGCACAGGAACCGATCTCGCTCGAAACTCCGATTGGCGAGGAAGAAGATTCTCATCTTGGCGACTTCATCGAAGATCGCCAGGCGGTTTCGCCTTCCGAAGCAGTGATCAGCGTGAACCTGAAAGAATATACCTCGCAGGTGCTGCGTACCTTGACTCCGCGCGAGGAGCGTGTGATCAAGATGCGTTTCGGCCTCGAAGATGGTTCCGAGCACACCCTGGAAGAAGTGGGTCAGAGCTTCCAGGTCACCCGCGAGCGAATCCGGCAGATCGAAGCCAAGGCGCTGCGGAAGTTGCGCCATCCTTCGCGCTCACGCAAGCTAAAAGCCTTTGTAGAAGGCGTCCGCGAATAAGAAAAACAAAATCGCCTGCTCTCCTTGAGAGCAGGCGATTTTCGTTGCGTCCCTTACTTTTTCAGGAGTAACCCCTTGCCCGAGACCTCGCCCGAAGCTGTAGATAAACTGAAGCATGCACCCACCGTTCCCGGCGTGGATGAGAAGATTCGCCGCCGCTGGAGCCCCCGTGCCTTTGCCGACAAGGAAGTCTCCTCAGATACACTCAAGGCGATCTTTGAGGCCGCACGCTGGGCCGCCTCTTCGTCCAACGAGCAACCGTGGCGGTTCCTGGTCGGCCGGCGTGGTGATGAGACTTACCAGAAGATCTTCAACTCGCTGGTACCGGGCAACCAGTCATGGGCCAAAAGCGCGCCGGTGCTGATCCTCTCCGTGGCCAAGAAGACCTTTACCGCAAAGGGCAATCCCAATCGCACTGCGTTGCACGACACCGGCGCGGCAACAGCGACTCTGTCGTTGCAGGCGACGGCGAGCGGGTTGCACACGCATTCCATGGCGGGCTTTGACGGTGATCAGGTGCGGGCCTCCTTTGCCATTCCCTCCGACTATGAGATTGGCGCTGTTACCGCGATCGGATACTTTGGCGAACCGTCCACTTTGCCCGAGCATCTGCTGAAGATTGAAGTAGCTCCGCGCCAACGGAAGCCTTTAGAAGAGATCGTATTCTCCGATTGGGAAAAGCCGGCGCAACTCTAACGCGCCATGAGAAAGATCCTGCTCTTTGTTAATCCCGTACTCCAGCGAACGCGTGCGCGGCGCAGAGATATTGCCGGTGTGCTCAAGGTTCTTCGCAAGTCGGGTGCTGCGATTGACATCCTGGAGACCGGGGAAAACCGTGCAGCCGGAGCGAAAGCCAAGCGCGCCGTAACCCAGGGTTACGACGCCATGCTTGTCTGTGGCGGCGATGGCACGATCTTTGACGTGATCCAGGGACTCGCCGGATCCCCAGTGCCTCTGGGCATCATTCCTTTTGGTACCGGCAATGTGATGGCGCAGAATCTCCACCTTCCCCGAAATCCTGTGGCCGCGGTGCGTAGTATCCTGAGCAGCCATCCCATCCGGGTTCCACTGGGAAAGATCACCTGTTGCGATCAAAGCTGGTTGTTTGCCATGGCAGCGGGGATGGGTGTTCATGCGGCTCTCATGTCAGAAGCGCGACGTTCGGGAAAGGACACGACCGGCAGGGCTGCCTATTTTGTGGCTGGCGCCAGGTTGCTACTCAACCACCCGGTGCAACCTTTCGACATTGCGATCACCACCACCAGTGGTTCAGTTATCCAGGAACGCGTCTGCGAGGCCTTGGCCGTGCGCGTAGCGGAGTTGAACCGATGGCGGCCCGGTGGCGGTCTCAACTTTCCTTTTCTGCGGTTGGCCACGGTGGCGGGTGCTTCTCGCGCGCGCCTTGCTTTCGCGTCGTACGACGCTTTGTTTCGAGGAGGCGGTGCTCGCGATCGCGAGCGGGCGGACGATGCATCAGCAATCTATCGCGATGTAGTCCGTGTAGTTTGCCGCCCCATTCCCGATCGCCTCTACCAGCCGAAAATAGCGGTTCAAGCCGACGGCGAAGTCCTCGGCGTATCCTGCGCAACTATCGAAATGGCCGGCCTCGATGTGCACCTGCTTTCAGCGAAGGGATCGACATAGCGCACAGGCTTCGCTCTGTCGGAAAGGCTTTTCTTGAAGAGCGTACCCGGATTTCCTGCTTGTTCTCCCGATCTCGAGGAACCTTTCCCCGGCTGTTGAAGGCTTAGAAGTTAAACAGCGCCTGAAAATTGAAGTCCCGAACCGCTGATCCGTGAGAGAAAAAGCCGCTTGCGAGCTGATTCGATTTTCCAAAGAAAGGAGAATCAGTTGTCCCATCCGGCGGTCCGCCCAGTGTTCCATTCGGCGGCGCCAGGTTCACAACGTTGAAGATGTTGTGCGCAAACGCGCTCAACGTAATGCTGTAACGGCGATCGACCCGCGCAGTTTGGTTGTGAGGGCCACCGCCGGATCCCCCCAAACCCATCCCCGGCATCCCGTGCCCTCCTCCACCGCCTCCAGGCCCGCCCCCGCCGCCACCGGCGACCGCTCCTTTGCCTTCCTCCACCCTGGGGCCAACGCCAAAGCTCTTGGCCACGCGCAGATTCATCGCAAATTGAACCGGACCGTTTCCATAATTAATCGGAATCAGATGCGACCCAGCCGGCGGAGTTGGGCTGATATCAAAATTTCCGTACTTCGTTGTATCCACCGTGGCCGGATTGGAAAGCGAGGAGGCAAATGCCGGGCGATCATTAAAGAACGAATCGCCATTAACATCCTGGCTCAGTTGGATATTGAAAGGCGCTCCGGAGGCCGCGCTAAGAAAAGGGCTGATCCTGAACCCGAACGGCGCGGAGTAATTGGCAAAGGCAAACACCCGATTGCGGACGTCGAAGAACTGCCGCCCATAATCCTGCATGATGTCGTACTGATTCGAAGGATGATAGCCGGGACCACCCGTGTCGCTATTGGCCTTGCTGTAAATATAAAACCCGGTAAACGTAAGCTTCCGGCCGTAAGCCACATTCAAATTCAGAAATATCTGGTTTTCCTTGAACACGGCCAGCGAATCGTACTCGTAGATGTTGCATGGAGTACCCGGCGGACACAAGCCCAGCGCTGGGCGCGAACCATCCGGCAGCGGAGCATCGATGTTGCGCGATAAAAGCTGGTGAATGCCGCGGGAGTAGAGATACGTCGCCGAGACACTTACATTTTTATTAACCTGGTGCTCGATCCCGGTTCCAGTCTCTATACTGGCCGGCGCGTTCAGGCCGGGCTGTACGCGATAGAAAGTGGGCAACGGGGCCGAATCCGCTGTTTCGCTGTCTGGAGGAGTTCCATTGGGATTGGACTGAATCGTCTGCACCTGACCCAGGCCGTCGAGACTGTAGCGATTTGCATTCAGCAGCAGGTCATACGTGAAGCGGTGATAAAAAATACCATAGCCGGCCCGAAGCACCGTTTTGGGTGGCTTTCCTCCTCCACCAATGCCGTAGGAAAGCGCGACCCGGGGAGCAAAGTTTACCTTGTTGTGGATCTGGTTCTGGGCCTCGAAACGAAGACCATAGCTGATGGTGAAATTGGGCTTGGCCTTCCAGTCATCTTCTGCATAGAGCCCCAGATCGGTTACGCTGGCCTTCTGCGTGGGCGTTCCGGTGGTGATGGAGAACTGACTCGGTTTTCCGGCAAGGTAGTCATTGAGATCCGAGTAAGTGTAGGTGCCCTCAAAGTTGGCGCTTGAAAAATTGGTGTCGCGATTGTTGCGCAGCCGGCCACCGAAGCGGATGTAATGGTTCTTGAGCGCGAGCGACGCGTAATTCTGGATCTCGAATTCCTGCTGCGTATCGTGCACCGTGCCCAGGGGACTGCCGCCCCCCTGGAAATTCTGCAGCACGTTGATCGCTGGAGCGACCAACTGGGGTGTCTGGTCGTTGGTATCGCGGATGTATTGGAAACGAGTGTTGTTGACGAACTTCGCGCCGTAGACCTGGCTATCGCTGACCTGAATTCTGTTCTCCAGTTCGTTCGTGTTGTAGGCCTGGCTAGGCAGTACAAACGCGCTGGTGCCCAATCCGCTATTGTTCTGGCTTTCCTGCCAGTAGCTGTAACGAACCGTTAAGGTCTGGCTGGGCGTCAGCTGGTAGTCGATACGTGGGCTGATCCAGGTGCGCGTCTGCGGGGAAGGGACGGCGAGGTTGCACAGCGTGCCCAAGGTGTCGGTGACGACTCCGTTGAGGGGCCCGCAGGTAGCAGGATCGGGCACGTACGGCACATTGGCGTTGACGATGCTGTTGTCCTGGATGTCCCGCCGGTCAAAGGTGAGAAAGAAGGAAGCCCTTTTGCCCAGCCCTCCGCTCACGTTACCGTCCCATTGCAGCGTATGGTATGGCGGCTCATTCGAAGCAAAGGGATTGGTCGTGTTGAAGGCGGAAGCACTGGCGTTCATGAAGACCTGACCGTGTAGTTTGTCAGTGCCCGGCTTGGTCAGGATCTCGACCCGTCCATATCCTGGCGTGTCATATTGCGCGGAGAAGGGATTCTGGTTGATGATGATGGCGCGGATCGCCGACTTTGGCGGTAACTGGCCGCCAGTGAACCCATCAATATAGATCTGGCCGCCACTGGGGCCAGCGGCCGGACCGGCCAGCGCAGTCAGTTCGTTCGACAACTCGTCAGGATCGTCAGAAAGCGCATCCAGATCCTTGCCAGTGAGCACGACCGCGCTCACATTGTTATCCGGGTCTACGCTCACGCCCGGCGTATCGCCGGAGACCTGCACCTGCTGCTGCTCGATCTGAATCTGAAGCGAAACATTCAAGTGCTGTGTTTGTCCCGCCGCAATCTGCACCGGCGGCGAGGTGAATTGAGAAAAGCCCGCAGCTTGCACCGTGACCGTATATTGGCCAGGCGCCAGGCCGGAGATTGTGTATTGGCCCGTAGCATCGGAAGTTCCCGTATGACTCGCGCCGGCTGTCGATGTCACGGTAAGAGAAGCCTGTGGGATGACGGCCCCACTGGGATCCGCGACCTGGCCGCGGAGTGTTCCCGTGGCGGTTTGAGGCAAAGCATGTGGTGTAGAAAAAAGGAACAGAAACGTCAGGCAGAAAACGAGCAGTCGTTGCAAAACTTCTCCTCAGATGTTCAGTATTTCTCTTGTCTCAGCGGCTTTGAATAAAGCGGCGTTAATTACTGCTGGCCTTCTCCACCGCCGCCACCCTCTCCTCCACCACCCAGGTTCCAGCTGGAAGAAAGCAAGGCCTGGCTCGCGCTGGCAGAAGCCTGCAGCATAGGCTCTACGCCGGCGACGACGGTGATGGCGGTTGCGGAGGCGGGGGTTTGGCCCTCGGTTGCGACAACAATGACCATGTTGCCTTTTTGCAGGTCCTTTAACGTAACAGACGGAGAGCGAGCCAAAAGCTGCTGAAAATCAGGTCCCTGTCCACCTGGCCCACGGCCTGGACCTTCGCCTCCGCCTGGACGACCCGCACCAGCACCAGCAGCTCCGGCTCCGGGGCTGGCCCCTGCCGCCCCTGCAGGAGATCCATCCGGCCGTTTCGCTCCCCCGCTCATGCGCGCGGCCAGTCGTTGGGCTACAGCGGGGTCAAGCTTTTTCACTTCACTGTCAGGCGTAACAGAGATGAGCACCGGCTTCTTGGTGGCGGTATCGGTCAGCGTAATCGTAGAGGTGGATGGATCTACGGATTGAATGGGCCCGGCGAGATTGAGGAAGCTTCCACTCACAATCTCTTCTGCGTCAAGAGACATGCCATCGGCACTTTTTGAACCGCGGGCGCGGAGCTGATCCCCAGGTTTGATGTCATCGAGAGTGCCTTTTACGGCCTGGTCAAATTTCACCGAACCGGGAGCGTAGCGGCGAACGATGGTCGCCGGCGTGGCGTGGATGGTGATCATCCGGGTGCCACCGGCTCCAGTGGAAACGGTCACGGTTTTGGCTGCCGGATCGACGGACTTTACCAGGCCGCCTGTGCCCCGTTTTTGCCAGTCTTCCCGCTCCTTCTCCTGCTTCTGGGCGATGTCGGCGCCCTTAATAGCCACCAGCATAGTGGCAGCCAGCGAGGCGCCGTCTGCGCTGGCAGAGCCGCGAGCCATCACCCGATCCCCGGTCGCGAGATCGCTCAGGCTGAATGGGCTGGCGCCGGCGAGCGTCTTCTGTCCTGGCTCAACGCGCAGCAGGCGGGCATTGTCTTGCACCGTAACCTGCATGGTCGCCCCGGCATCGTTCTTTACCGTAATGTTGTTGCCACTGAGCGACTGGACGGTCCCCAGGAAGGTTGTCGGCTTAGCCGCCTCCTGTGCCGCGAGTGGGAACGATGCGGCCATAACCACTACGCAAAGAAGAAATCGCGAGAACCTCTGTACGCTCGCTGCTAGCATGCTTGCCTCTTACTGGGTTGGTTTTACGACGCCGACCGGGACGCTGGCGGGATAGAGCAGGCTCGTATTGGGCTGGCTGGTCTTCACCTTGATCTGCTGCAGCCCGGGCTTGGAGGAAGAGGTGAAACTCAACTCATATTGATTCTGAAGTTTGTGCTGAATGTCGGAGAGAAAGGGAGCGAACGATACCGGGTTGCCAAAACCCTCCGTGTAGACTTTGCCCCCGGTCGCGCCGGAGACCTGGGTCAGGTAGTTCTGCCCGGTGTTGGCCGGTCCAAATCCGCGGTCGGAGCGGCCCGCGCCCCGGTAGTAAATGGAGTAAACGATGATTTGGGCTCTCTGTGCGTCGCGGATCGCTGACTGCACATAAGGATCTTCGGGATCGAAGCGCCGCTCCCCGGAGTAGCGATCGACGCCGTCGGTCACCATGATCACTTCCCGGCGAACGTCGCTGCCCCCGGGCCATTGCCTGGCCAGGGCCGAGAGGCAAAAATAAGGACTTCCGTTGATGCCGCCAGAGCCAATAGGCAGGCGCAATGCTTCGGCTGCCCGGGGGTGGTCAGTCGTGAAGTCCTGCACCAGGTTCGGTGACCCGTTCCGCATATAGCCGACCGCCACCTGCGCGGTCGGAGGCAGTGCCGTTAAAAAGTTCTTAAGTTCGTTCAGTTGTAGACCCAGGCTGGAACGAGAAGCATCGTCCAGCAGAACCACCAGTTGCAGGCCCGCGCGCGGCCCGCGCAGCGGAACCCAACCCGTCACTTGCTGAGACTTGCGGTTTTCCTGAAGCGTGATGCTCTGCTGGGGCACATTGGTGATGTCTTCTGCTGATTTGGTAGTCGCCGTAACCACGGCGTGAGCGGTCGATGTTTCCTGCGCGGTCAAGGACCGGGCAGCGCTGAAAAAGGCAAAGCAAACCCCTGCCACGAGCACCATCTTGCTGATTTTCATGAGCTTCCTAATCGCTCGCCACAGAAACAAAGGCCGTTCGAGCATGCACTTATATGACGAGACCCGAGTGTGAAAGGTTCGACCGGGCCGGAGAATACTTCTCTGCTCTGCTATCCTCAACATGAACTGTAGTGGTTCCTCGGGTGCTGCCTGCTGCTCACGTATCTTGTTGATAGGTCTGGACCAGGAGTCTCATCCAGATCCCGAACACGAGCAGTTCAGGTGCGGTCTCGTCCTGCAATCAACAGCAACAGGAGAACTGCTCTGAATGACAGAATTTAGGGTTATGCAGCCTCCAGTCGCGGTCCAGGTAGAGCGTCCCCTCTGCGTCGACCTCGACGGGACCCTGGTCAAGTCTGACACATTTGTTGACTCGCTGATGGTGCTTGCTCGCCGGCATCCGGGCGCATTTATGCGCGCTCCCTTCTGGGCGATGAAGGGAAAAGCGTATGTGAAATCTCAAGTGGCCTCCATGGTCACTCTCGATGTTGCCCACCTGCCCTATAACCGTCCTCTGCTGGATTATTTGAGGGATGAGCATGCGGCCGGCCGCAAGCTTTACCTGGCCACTGGCGCCGATCGCGTCCTGGCGCGCAAGGTCGCAGCCCACCTCGGTATTTTTGAAGAAGTACTGGCCAGCGATGGCGCAGTCAACCTGACCGGACGCAACAAGCTGCGGCATCTGGAGCAGCGCTTTGCCGCCGATGGCTTCGACTACATCGGAAACGCCCTGCCTGATTTGCCGCTGTTACAAGGCGCCCAAGAGGCAATGGTCGCCAACCCTGACCTCTGGTTGAACCTGGCTCTGAAGAGCCGAAACGTTGCCGTAAGCAGAAGGTTTCAGGATCGTTCGCACCTGCTGGCCGTGTTAGCCAAAGCTCTTCGGGTCCATCAATGGGCAAAGAATCTGCTGGTGTTTCTGCCCCTGCTGCTCGCCCACTCCTTCCGTAACGCAGCC
>CAVXRU010000016.1:0-126089 GCA_963763905.1 uncultured Acidobacteriaceae bacterium
TGAGCATCAGTCTCCGCAGACCGCTTGCAACGCGGATCGACTGGGGATCGTCACCGTGGTTCCTTTGAGGGTAACCAGGTGTTTGTTCTTGAATTCGCTTAATGTACGGGTGATCGTTTCACGGGTAGAGCCTACACATTCAGCAATCTGCTCGTGGGTTAAAGCCATCTTGATCTGTGCCCCTTCAGATGTTTGTGTTTCTTCCGAAGACCAGTTCAGGAACAAGCGAGCCACTTTCTCGTGTGCGCTGTTCGATAAGCCCACCGTGCGCAACTGCTCGCAGGCGCGAGCGTATTGCGCATTCAGCTGTCTTGTCACCGCCTGGTAAACCTCTGGGAACTGGTTTACGAAGCGAGCGAAGTCTTGACGGCGAATAAACACCACCCTTGACGGATGAAGAGCTTCGGCACTCACTTCGTAGGGGATGCCAGACATCGACGCGCTCAACCCGAGTACTTCCCCGGGACGGGCGAGTTGGAGGATCAACGTCTTTCCCGCACTCGAACTCACCGACAGCTTGACCTTCCCCGAACAGAGCAGAAAAACGCCCCCAGCTTGCTCGTTCTCAAGGAACAGCGTGGAACCCGCGGGATAGAAGGCAGAAGACTTGATCGCTTCAAATTCCCTGGCCGCTGCGGGAGTGAGATGGCAAAGAAAGCCAATCTCTTTCAGCTTGCAGGACTCGCACGTTGTGGCCGCACTTCGTGTATCTTGCGCTTGCATCTTACCTCTCCTCTTGGGAGACGACCTTTCCAGCCGCCGCCCGGTTAGCAAAATATTGAGTCAGCGGAGAGTCTGCGATGATCTCCGCTCCCGTTTCCCTGACAATCTCTCCCAGGATTTGGCTACCGGTCTGATCCGCGAAAGTCACTCCCCTAATGTCCAGTAGCAAACGCTTCTGTCTTGCCGAGGACCACAAGTCGTGCCAGGTTCTCCCCAACTCGATGGCCCACGGGCCCACTATCTTGCCCTCGACCTTCAAGGTTGCTGCGAAGACGTCCTCTTTGATTGAGATCTTGAGCACCGGTCTCACCTTCGTTGGCTATCTATTGTGCACATCGATTACCAAAACGGGGAGACGCCGGCGACTTGTTCGTACGCGATGGATAGGGCAGGAGTTAGAGGAGATGACTTGGGCAACGCCGGAGATTGAATGACGATTCCAGGAGACGATATGTCGTCTCGGAGACGATGGGACCGTCTCAGAACAGCGGGAAGCCGAGATTCGCGTGGCGGGCGTTCGCTCTCGAACGCCCCGCCCGCAGAAAAATCAGCGCTGTAACAGGGTCAACACCGGGCAAGGGGCTTCCAGCAGCACCTTGGCCGCGGTTCCTGGAGGAAGATGGGTTGCCATTGAGGATGCTGGGCGGGCGCCCATCACAATTAGATCGGAACCGCGTTGCCTGGCGAGATCGACAATCGTGATGTCGGGAGCTGTGCTGGCGACGCGAGTACGAAGCCAGGTTCCTTTTCCGAGAAACTCAGGAGCAAAGTGGTGGAACGCTTCTTCGAATGATGCCCAGTCGGCGTCTTGTTCCCTGGCGCCATCCTTCACATGAACCAGAACCAACTCTGCTCCATGCTGGGCAGCCAGCCTATGTGCATAGGCTACCAGCTCTGCCGAACTCGGCTTAAGAGTGGTCGCACAGATCACCTCGCGCAGAGTCCACTCCTTTCCCTGAAGGGCCGGCGCCGCAGGTCCTACCGAGAGCACAGGGCACGGCACCAGGCGAAAGACTGCTTCGGCATCCGACCCAGCCACGAAGCGATCCACGCCCTTCCTGCCATGGGTTCCCAAAGCGATCAAGTCTACCTTGTTGTCATGAACGGCTTGGAGTAGCTCATCGTGCAGTGCTCCGGTGAGCGAGATTACCCGCGCCCGGTACCCTTCTGAACGCAACCCTGCGCCCGTCTGCTCTAATTGTTCCTCGCGGAGCGACTCCAGATCGGATACATCAATCCATGCAGCTTCGGGTGGGGTAATCAGGTCGATTGGTGGATTCACATGAACCAGCAACAGTTCCGAATTCCCCTGCTTAGCCAGGCTCTTGGCATATTCCAACGCACGTTCCGAGACTTCAGAAAAGTCCGTGGGAACAAGTATATGTTCAAATGTAACCGTGACTGGAGTTACGGTAGTCATAGATGCCTCTCTTACTGAGCGAGCGGATTTACTGAGAATAAGTTAGCCGCCTTTGCTTTCTATGGCTGTGACTGCAATCACACTCCAGCGAAGTCACACACTCGCCTGATTGAGCCGTGAAGCCGGCCCGGTTAGCCTGAGCATCTGCCGCTGCAGGAAATACATCGTGAGCAGCATCTGCAAGCCTATGAACAGAGAGTAGGAGCCAACCAGGCAGAGAGATATTCTGTCATCGTGGCGGGAAAATCCGACCAGGCAGACACTGAAAGCCAGCGTCACAAAAGCCAGCACATACATGACCGACTGCTCTCGTTTGCTGCCACTCCACGACCGGGCAAAGCTGAATTTGCCGGCACTGAGGGCCAAGGCATAGAAAGCGAGCAGATAACACAGCATCTGTAGGGTTGCGCCGGGAAAGAAGATCAGCAAGAGACTGCACAGGGCGACAGCGGTACTCAGGGACAGGAAACCCCGCAATTTGCTGACCTGGTGGCAACCCAGCCCCATGGCACAGATCCAATCGACACCGGTGATGAAGAGCAGAGATGCTGCCACCAGCAGCAGCGCAAAGGCGCCCCCGAAGACGTAGAAAAAAAGATTGGTCATCGTGGCCCGGATATAAAAAAGGGCGAGCCCAAGCAGCACCATGGAACAACCGTGGACCAACATCAGTCTCTCTCGCGTTCTTTCCGTTAGCCGAATCATATGCGTCACCTGCCGACTGAAGTCTGGCAGGGATCACCGCCAGCGGCAGTGATGGCGATCACGCGAGCGGCCAGATTTCTCGAAGTTTACGGCTCCCTTGCGATGGTGGAGAATTCGCGGTAATTTGCGCTGGCCTTTGCTCTGGCGCCGCTGCGCAGGGTGAATGTGGGACACGGAGCCTGGGCGATCACCCGGTAGACAACACCGTTGCGAAATCTAGCGCTCACCGTCGATGCGGGGATTGACCCGAGCACCAGCAACGAGGGCCTGAGAACCGCGCACTCGGCAAGGATCTCTTCCGCCGGTTCGCCGCTCCGTATGTGAATGTGAGGAGGCCGCTTTGCCGTGCTCACGATCTCGTTGATCTTGCATCTGGCTCCGGCATTGTCGGCGTCGTCAAACCGTTCTTGTTCGGTGACATGAAGCACGGTGAGCTCCGCCTGCAAACCCTCGGCGAGGTTAGCTGCGAACTGGAAACTCTGTTCGGGGTGATGGCGCAACGAAAGCGCAAAGATAATCCGGGGAGGGGTCTCTTGCGGCAGCGGCCTGAAATGCGGCCCCACGGTGCATACGGGAATGTTGACACGACGAATTAGCTCTTCGGCGATAGAACCGACCAAAAGCTTGCCTAATTTCCCGCGGGCTGAAGTACCGAGAATCAGGCGATCGATCCGATGCTCGCGAATGAATGCTTTCGTTTCGTCAACCGGATACCAGCGACGAACTTCATAAGTACAAACGATATTTTTCTCTCTGAGTTGAAAGGCAACTCGATTGAGAATTGCTTCGGCATCGAGAAATGCTTTCTCCTTTTGCACGCCGGGAAAGTTCCCGGACTCGATCGAGACATAGGCCTCCGGAGGAATGACGTGGAGAAGCCAGATCATCGCCCCGGTCCTTCTGGCCTGGTCAACGGCCACCGGTAGCAGGAAGTCCAGGTCATGCAAATCTGTGGCTACCAAAATGGATTGTGGCCGGAGCACAGAGGACAAATGTATCTGATTCATAGTCGGTCTCCTTTCGGGGTTGGGGGATCACGAGCGGTGAGCCGGCACAACCATTACCGGGCAGCGCGATGCGCCGATGATCGCTGCTAATTTGCTTCCTGGCCGATGATCGGCGAGCGGCGCCCTGTGTCTGGCCGCGAGGACAATGAGGTTGGCCTTGAGTTCTTTGGCCGCCTGAAGGACCGTCGGGGCGACCTCGCCGGATTTGACTTCGCATTTCGGCGTGCACCAATCCCCACAGTCGCTGGGCAGGAGTTGTTGAAGATTTCCCTTTGCGCTCTGCTCAGCTCGGGCCTGGTCCTCTTTCGTTTCGGGCGCAGAGAGCACGGTCATCACGGTCAACCTGCTGTTGTAATCCTGCGCCAGCGAGGCAGCATATTGCGCCGAGCGCAGGGCTGGTTGGCTAAGATCTGTCGCCAGGACAATCGACTTCATCGGAAACATGTTTTTGTCGCATGCCGGGCCCGCCACCAGAACTGGATAATCAAGCCGCCGGATCGCCCATTCGGCGATCGACCCAAGCGCCAGTTTGGCTAATCCCGTTCGGCCATGGGAGCCGAGTACCAGCAAATCGATACCGTGGGCTTTGCCCGCAGACTGGATACCATCCGCAGCGGAACCCAGGAACACGATCTCTTCATGCTTCACAGTTCGCAGATCAGGGATGTGCTCGGCATACTCGTGCAGGTTTTCTTGAGCGGTCTCCAGATTCATGAGTTCCAGCTCCGGAGCCCGGCCGCGGAGGTCAACGGCATAAAACTCAGGCGCGATGGCATGCAGCACATAAAGCCTGGCATGGAATTCCTTAGCCAGTCGCCCCGCCAGCCCGACCGCGGTTGCGCTTGCCTTGGAACAATCTGTGGCCACCAGGATGGACCGAAATCGAAGACCGGAAGGACCGAGACCGGACCCTTCAGGCGCCCTAAGGAGTGGGCTGCTGGGAACAGCGATCATGACTGACCTCTTTCTACGGCGAGGAGTTCATGTCGGCACTCGACGCCGGATTACTGCTTTCAGGATGAGCGGGAGATCGAAGTACGTCTGTGATCCCAGTCACAGGTGATTCGCCCTGTGACCCAGGTCACAGCCGATGTTTTCTGATCCAGGCATGCTGAACCAAGGAGCACACCGCTATGAATGACAGCATTCTGAGATTCAAAACCATCGTCGTAGCCACCGACCTGGGCGACCCGTCTTCCGCTGCTCTCCGTTACGCCCAGACAATGGCTCGCATGTATCCGTCGACCCTGGTGGTCGTGCATGTGATTGATCCGCTCGCTTATGCGTTTCCAGGGGGAGCGCCGTCGTTTCTGGCGGCGAATCAGTCGGCTGTCGTGGAGCTCAGGAAAATACAAGAAGAATGCGTTGCGCTTGGCATTCCGGTTCGCTCGGTCGTGGAAAGTGGGGTCGTCTGCGATCGGATCCTGGAGGCATTGAAGGAGCACCATGCAGATCTGCTGGTGTTAGGCACCCGCACCAGGACGGCAGCCGGCCGTGCTGCATTGGGCACGGTTGCGCGGCAACTTCTGACCAGGTCGCGATGCCCCATTCTGACCGTTTCTCCCGATGCCGGAAAGAATCTGCCTTGGGCTTGTTGTTGGGGGCGCGTGCTCGCGGCGACTGATTTCTCGCCCGCGTCAGTACGGGCGATACGATGCGCTCACCAGCTGGCCCTGCGCCAATTGATCGTTTTACACGCTCCCGATTGCCTACGAGAATCGGGGTGTGCCCACTGCCAGGAGAAATTGCGTTTTCTCGCACCGTTCAATGAATCGCATACGGTTCCGGTCGAGCACATTGTTGCCGCCGGCGACGCAGCGGAACGCATCGTTGAGTATGCCCGGAAATTCGCCGTAGACCTGGTCGTGCTTGGCTCTCCGGAAGGTGAGCTCACGGAGGAGGATCTTTACACCAGCACCGTCTTACAGGTGATTGCCAACATAGGCTGCCCGGTCCTCTGCCTGACCCTGCCGGCCGATACTTCCGTGACATCGAAGACGGAGGTTGCGCTCACAAGCGGTTTTTCGCTCTGACTGGCTTTCGATTCAGCGGGTCGCTTCGTGCTCCCGTCGTTCGCGACGGATCCGGCTGGCCTGCATCAGCATCAAAGCCAAGGGCCACCCAGCGTATTGACGGCGCTGGCATTGGCGGCAGCGCACTGGATATTGCAACAGTAATAGCCGCTCTAAATCCTTGATGCGAAACCGCGATAGACGAAAATTAGAGGAAGAGCACTCGGGACAAGTCACTGGAATTCACCGGCTTCCATTACAAAAGGCTATAATCTATCCGGCCCGTGCTGAGAGCTACTTTAGCACGGTTGCACGGCTTTTCTCGGCGGTCGGCAGGGCTTTCGTAGCCGAAGTCAGGCAATTTCTCCGGTCGTTCACATCAGGAGAAAGCTTCAGTTGGTCTTCGAACAGATGAGGTGAACATGGTCTGGGATGTATCGTTCACGTGCGATATTTGCGGCAGAAAGAAGCAGGAGGCGAATCACTGGTGGATGCTCGTCCTGGGCGATGTCCCCTGCTTCGAGGAAGGTCAGCCCCGTCAGCGCTTTACCCTGATGCCGTGGAACAAGGGTGAGAGTGGTAATCCGGATTTCTACCATCTCTGCGGGCAGGGCTGCGCCATGCAGGCAATGGAACGATTCATGAACCATGGCAGCATCGTGTCCGACAGCCTCTTGCATAGCACCAGCGAGGCGGCGGCTGGCAACCAGTCTCACTAAGACGGCACAGGACTAGAGTTCGAAGAGGCCGGCCTTTGCGGCTGGAGTGGGCGCGGGGCGCTCACGTTCCTTGATCTGCAGTTGCGGCGAGGGAGCCGAGAGTACGCTCAGGATTTCGCGCAACTCTTTACGAACTTTATGTAAGCGTGCTTCGGTCCTTTGCGCTGCCTGTTGTTGCTGCGGCAAAGGAAGTTCCGGCTGCCCGGCGCGTTTGCTGCGCGATTCCGCCTGGATCGCCTGGCGGGCGCCGGCGATGGTGTAACCCTCGTCATACAGCAGGCGCTTCACGCGTAACGCCATCTCAACGTCGCGGCGGCGATAGAGCCGCTGCCCGGTACCGCTCTTGTTCGGCTTCAGCTGGGTAAACTCACTTTCCCAAAAGCGCAGAACATAAGGGGCGACCGAACATAAGCGCGCTACTTCCCCAATGCGAAAGTAGAGCTTGTCGGGAATTTCCGGTTTTTGCGGAGCGCGTTGCTGTGGCAGGTGAGTAGCCATACTGGTATTTCGATCGGCAACTTGCATGAAGCTGCCTTAGCTCAGAAGTATAGGTCAGCTTAACTGAAATGCTGGAGCTTTTCTTGTGCACGCAAGTGGATTTCTCATCCCACACACCAAGTGTGACAATGCCTTCGGTAACTTCAGGTGGCCGCTGTCTGCGGAATCGGGGAAGCGTCGATCGATGCGCGCTCCGGACTGCCGGAAGGTGCGGCACGCAGGTACTGGGCAGGCCAGCTGATGGCGTCTCCCAATTGCTCTGCCGCCTCGAGCGCCCAGTAGGGTTGGCGCAGAAACTCCCGCGCGAGCAGGACTGCATCTGCCTGACCGGTGCGAAGGATGTGCTCGGCCTGAGCCGCCCCGGTGATCATGCCAACCGCGCCAGTGGGGATCTCCGCCTCGCGCCGAATGCGCTCCGCAAAAGGTGTCTGGTAGCCCGGGCCAACCGGCATTACTTGCCGCGGCGTGAGGCCGCCGGAGGAGACGTCAACTAAGTCGACCTTGTGCTGCTTCAGCACTTTTGCCAACGCTACGGACTGGTGAATGTCCCATCCACCCTCAGCCCAGTCGGTGGCAGAAATTCGCACCAGCAGAGGAAGTTCGGCAGGGAGCGCAGCGCGCACTGCATCCACCACGTCCACTAACAAGCGGATTCGGTTTTCGAAGCTCCCCCCGTATTGATCGTTCCGCTGGTTACTCAAGGGGGAGAGAAATTCATGCAGCAGGTACCCGTGTGCGGAGTGGAGCTCGACTAAGTCGAATCCTGCCTCCAGGGCACGCCCGGCTGCCCGGACAAACGCCCTGGTAACGGCTTGTATGCCGGCAAAATCGAGGGGGAGGGGCGGAGCATAGTTATCCGCAAAACGCAGTCCGCTAGGGGCCATTACATTTTCCCAGCCGCCTTCCCCGGGGGTGAGATAGCGTTGCACGGGAGCCCAGGGGCGGGTCATACTGGCTTTGCGTCCGGCGTGCGCAAGCTGCACTCCGGCGCGTACCCCCTGCTGGTGAAGAAAGTCGACGATCCGGCGCAAGCCGGCGATGTGTTCGTCCTTCCAAAGGCCTAAGTCCTGGGGAGTAATGCGGCCTTCCGGGAGTACGGCGGCTGCCTCGGTAAAGATCAGCCCCGCACCGCCCACTGCCCGGCTGCCGAGATGAACCAGGTGCCAGTCATTGCTAAACCCGTCTTCGCTCGAGTATTGGCACATGGGTGAGACGAAAACACGATTGGGAACAATAACGCTGGACAACTGGATAGGCGAGAATAAGAGTGATCTAGACAAGGAAAGCCCTCTCGGGTTCAGATGCAGCACGCACCCAGAAGTCGCAGTGTTGCAGACGGCAGGCTTTCCTGGATTTTCTGGAACCAGGAAGAGCCGGGGCGCGTACAGCATTGGGAGGAACAGATATGAAGGGTGGCATCCTCATATTCATCGTGCTGGCGATGGTCCTTGCGTTCGTGGGTGGCTGTAAGGTGCAGGTGGACAAATCCCAGGATGGCGGCGAGCATAACGTAAAGATTGCCACGCCCTTTGGCGGAATTGCCGTTAACCAGGACCAGACCTCTGCGGCCGAGATTGGTTTGGCGGCCTACCCTGGAGCAGTACAGGATATGACTGGCGAGGGAAGCAGGTCGGCCAAAGTAGATATGGGCTTCGGCTCCTGGAAGCTCCGGGTGAAGGTGGCCCACTACGCCACGGCGGATCGCCAGGATCAGGTCATCGCGTTTTACCGCAATGCGTTGAGTCAATATGGCAGCGTGATTGAGTGCGCGGGGAATAAGCCGGTCGGTTTGCCTGTTTCCACCTCAGAAGGCCTCACTTGTTCGGATTCCGATAGTCATTCGTCAGAGCACGGTGGCCCCGGTGATCTGCAATTGAAAGCCGGATCCCGTCATCATCAGCACCTGGTTCTGTTCAAGGACGGAAGCGGCCCCCAAACGCATTTCAGCCTGATTGCCTTGGATCTCCCGCACGGTTTCGACAACGAGCAAAAAGGCACCAACTGAGGTTTGATTGCGCTCCGCTCGCCCCTGAGATAGCTTCAAGAGGGATGAATCTGCTCTGCCATCGGTGTGGCGCGACGCTCAGCGCATCAGAACTGTTCTGCCCCAATTGCGGTTCCCCGCAACTGAAGTTTGCCCAACAGGAAGAGGGCGAAACCGGATATGCGGGTGTGCGGCCGCCTGGGGCGCCGGCGCGAGCCCAGGGAATCTCCTGGAAGGACGCTATCCTGGCGGCGCTTTTTGTTGCCGTCCCGGCGGGGCTGCTGAGTGCCGTCTCCGTGTTGTCCTGGGGGTGTTGTTTATGGGTGGTTGGGGGAGCGGTGCTGGCCATCGCCGTGTATCACCGGCGAGCGCCCGCATTTCTACTGGAAACTCGGTCCGGGCTGCGCATTGGCGCGGTGGCCGGGCTCATTGCCGCCTACAGTTCCGTAATCGCCACTGCGATTTGGCGGGTATTTGCCCGCTACGTTCTGCACCAGGGTTACGCCATCGATCAGTTCTACGACTCCGTGATCAAAGAGTCGACCGCCCTGGTACAGGCCAGCCCCGATGCCCAGGCGCAGTGGCAAACTTACGTCCACTTTCTGTTGTCTCCGGATGGCAGGGCAGCTTACACGCTGATGAATGCCGCGACGACGTCGGTAGGAATCATTCTCTTCTCCGCCATTGGCGGCGCCCTGGGTGTTCGCCTCCTGGCTCCGCGAAAAACCAGGCTGGGCAACGGATAATTCTCTCTCCCGAAAATAACGCTGCAACGTTCAGACTCAATCATTCGTCCGCCGCTATTTGCTGCGCGACCTTGCCCCGCTTCGGTAACCCTCGTATCATCCGGCCAGAGCAATTATGAGCAAAGCAAAAGCGAGTGCGACCCCAGTGCTGCGGGAAAAAACCCGCATCATGTCAGCCTCGGAAATCGAGCGCACACTGATTCGGCTGGCACACCAGATCATCGAGAAAAACAATGGCGGTCACAACCTGGGGCTGGTGGGCATCAAGCGCCGCGGGGTACCCCTGGCGGAACGCCTGGGAAGCCTGATCAGCGGCATCGAAAAAGCGCCTGTCGACACCGGAGTTCTGGATATTAATTTCTACCGCGACGACCTTTCGACACGCGATGTTCGGCCGGTCGTGGTTCCAGGAGCCATCGGCTTCGACATCGCCGGACGAGACATTATTTTGATTGACGATGTTCTCTACACCGGGAGAACCATCCGCGCGGCGCTGGATGCGCTTTTTGACCACGGCCGCCCCAGGCGCGTACAACTGCTGGTGCTGATTGACCGCGGCCATCGCGAGCTGCCGATTGAGGCCAGTTTTGTCGGCCGTCACGTGCAGACCACGGCGCGCGAGATTGTCGAAGTCAAGCTGCGGGAGATTGACAACGATGAGAAAGTGATCCTCGTCGAACGCGGCGATTAGACACTCCTCTGTCACCACATGCCCACCGTGAAAGCCATACCGGAGCCACCCCGCGCGACGTCCGCCTGCGCGCGCTCGCTGCTCTCCATCGCCTCACTGGGGGTTGATGAAGTCTCGGCCATCCTCCAACTGGCCACCGAGCTTGAACAGGAAGACGCGGTCGCGCGCGCCCAGCGGTTGGCACACCGGCGTGTGGCGCTGCTCTTCTACGAAGCCAGCACCCGCACCCGGACCTCGTTCGAGCTGGCAGCCAAGGGCCTGGGCGCGGACACGGCGCTGATCAGTTCCCAATCTTCTTCGATTGAGAAGGGGGAATCGCTGAAGGACACCGGGATTACGCTGCGCGCCCTGGGCGCGGAATGCATTATCCTCCGCCACCTCTCTTCCGGCGCGCCTTATCTCCTGGCCAAGGTCACCGGGCTGCCGGTGCTGAACGCCGGCGATGGCATGCATGAGCATCCGTCCCAGGCCCTGCTGGACGCGAGAACCATGCTCCGGGCACTGCGACGCTCCGAAGGGGGCGCTGGCGAAACGCTTCTGCAGGGGATTACGGTGGTGATCACGGGCGACATTCTGCACTCCCGCGTGGCCCGCTCGAATGCGCTCTTGCTGCCGCGGCTGGGGGCCCGGGTCATTCTGTGTGGACCACCCGCGCTCTTGCCTGAGGTGGCCCTCGAACTCGGACCCGGGATCAGCATCGAGCGAGACTTCGATCGGGCGCTTAAGCACGCGCAGATTGTCATGATGCTGCGTATTCAGAAGGAGCGATTGACCGGAGTGCACATCGATCTGGAAGAGTACACCTCGCGATATCAGCTGAACCGTGAGCGCCTGCGTGCCGGCGCGCCGGAGGCGATCGTCATGCACCCGGGGCCCATGATCCGCGGGCTCGAGATCTCAAGCGAGGTGGCGGATGGGCCGCAGTCGGTGATCGCCGAGCAGGTACGAAACGGGGTGGCTATCCGCATGGCTTTGATTCATCGTGCGCTGGTCGACCGCAGCGGCCCGGCGAAGCAGCCTGGGACGAAGAAAAGAGGCCGCGCTTGAGCGCGATGCTGATTCGCGGCGGCCGTCTGGTCGATCCTTCGGCCGGGATAGATGCGGACCGCGATGTCCTGCTCAAGGACGGCCGGGTGGCTGCGGTTGAGCCCCCAGGTAAATTGAACGCTGCCGGTAAACAGGCAGAGGCGGAGATCATCGAGGCTAAAGGCCTGGTGGTTGCTCCGGGCCTGGTCGACATCCATGTTCATTTGCGTGAGCCGGGGCAGGGTTACAAAGAGACAATTGCCACCGGGACGGCGGCCGCTGCGGCCGGTGGATTCACCAGTGTGTGCGCCATGCCGAATACGGTTCCAGTCAACGACTCGGTGGAAACCACACGCTGGATGCAGAGTGCGGAGCGCAACCCGAGTGCGCGGGTTTTCCCCATTGCGGCGGCGACGCGGGGGAGTTCCGGGGAAGCGCTGACGGAATATGGTTCGCTAAAGGCAGCGGGTGCAGTGGGGGTCAGCGATGATGGAAAGCCGATCCTGGGCGAGGCGATCATGCACCAGGCGCTGGCGGCGGCGGCGCGGGCCGGCCTTCCAGTGATCCAGCATGCCGAGGACACGCGCATGACCGCGGGATGCTCGATGAACGCCGGCGCACTTGCTTTCCGGCTCGGCTTGCGGGGAATGCCGGTGGCTGCGGAAGCCGGCCTGGTGGAACGCGACATTCGTCTCCTGAGTGAACTCAAGGGAGGCCGTGCTCATTTGCACGTCGCCCATTTATCGACTGCGGCTGCGCTGGATGCGGTGCGCAAGGCCCGGCGCAATGGTTTGCATATAACCTGTGAGGTGGCGCCGCATCACTTCGTGCTTACCGAGAGCGAGGTGGGTGAGTACAACACTAATGCCAAGATGAATCCGCCGCTGCGGGCTGAGTCCGATCGCAAGGCGATGCTCGAGGGATTGCTGGACGGTTCCATTGATTGCATCGCCACCGATCACGCTCCGCATGCGACCCATGAGAAGGAGCAGGAGTTCGAACGAGCGCCGAATGGCATTACCGGGCTGGAGTCGGCCCTCGGTCTGACGCTTGATCTGCTGCATCGCAAGCACAAGGTCTCGCTGAGCCGGTTGATTTCCCTGCTGAGCACCCAGCCGGCCAACCTGTTGAACCTGCGCGGCAGGGGCAGCCTGGTCGCCGGAGTCTGGGCGGATGTGGTGATCTTCGATCCCAAAGCGGAGTGGACCTTTCGTGCCGCAGCCACCCGCTCCAAGTCGACCAACACTCCGTTCGATGGCTGGACGATGCTGGGAAAAGTGCGCATGACCATCAGCGAAGGCCGGGTAGTCTACCGGGCCGACTAGCGTTGGTGTAGCCCCGGACTTTTTAGTCCAGGGAAGCGGGTTTTTAAACCCGCGAGAGCGCTCGGTATATAAATTCGGGGCTTTACAGGCTGCGGAAAAACGCTGGTCCGGGTGTAGCCCCGGACTTGAAGTCCGGGGAAGCGGGCTTTTAAGCCCGCGGAAACGCCCCGGCATATGAATTGAGGGCTTTAGCCCTGGTGGCTGCTTCTCAAGCGGCCCAAACGGGGTGAAGGAGCCTGGCAGAGAACGGATCCGGCTGCCATCCCCAGAAGCAGCCCCAGCCAGAAGCGGGTCACTGGCATATTGCCGTGCCAATGCACCATTCCGCTGCCAACATCGAGTAGATTGAGAAGCATGGCCGCGGCCAGCAGGCGAACGGCCGAGGCTTTTCCCACGCGCAGAAACAAGCCCAGCGCGACCCCGCAATAAATACCCAGGCAGCGTACGCACACGGCGACAGGCGAGCCTCCGATCACGAAACTTCGGGCCGGATCCTGGTGGCAGAGGCGGGAGAAGAAGCTGCGGATGAGCAACGCGGTCAGAGGATGAGTGGCAGCCAGGAGCGGGGCAGCCAGCGGAGCGAGAGCCAGGACCAGAATGGCGAAAGCGAGCCTCAGTTTCATGATCCCCTGCATACACCTTATCTACCACTAAAGTGTCGCATCGGTTCGGCAAGCTTGAAGGTACCCTTTCGTCTGAGGCGCCTCCCCCATGAATGCTTCCCCCATGCACCGGCGAGCGATCGCCGCGATTCTGGCCTCCGTTTTAACTCTGGCCGGTTGCACCAATAAGCCGAGCACTGTCCCTGCCGGGCAAGCTCCGGCAGCCACGACGAACCCCACTCCCGCGGGAACTAATACCGCCAGTGCAGCTCCCGCGGCTCAGGCGGCCCAGGCAGCTCAGGCCCCTGCTCCGCCCCCGGCACCTGCACCTCAGCCCCCTCCCCTGGTTCTTCCTCGCGGCACCAGGCTGGAAGTGCGCTTGAATAGAACCATCGACGTCAAACATACGGAATCCGGTGACACCTTTACAGGCTCCCTGGCCCAGGCGGTCGTCGTCGGCAACACCGTCGCCGTTCCCCAAGGGTCCGGCGCTACAGGGGAAGTGTTGGTTGCCCACAAGCGCGGAAGATTTAAAGGGCAGTCGACGTTGGCCTTGACGCTGACCCGTCTGGACGTCAACGGCACCGCCTATCGCATCGATACCGGAACACTCGCCCGGAGCAAGAAGGGCAAAGGCAAGCGTACAGCCGCTCTCATCGGCGGCGGTGCGGGCATGGGTATGTTGATTGGCGGGATTGCGACCGGTGGGGTTGGCCTGCTGGTTGGCGGCCTGGCCGGCGGCGGCGCCGGCGCCCTGGGTGCGGCCTTTACCGGCAATCGCGATCTGACGATCCCGGCGGAAACGGTAGTGACGTTCCGTTTGCAGGATGCACTCACCCTGGCGCCCGAAACCCAGGTGAGCGCGCTCGACCAACACCAGTAGTTTGACAGCTGATTCACCCAGCAGCCATGGTGGGATCCATGGGGATCCTCCTGTTCGCCTTGCTGATTGGCTGCGTTTGCGGCCTGCGCTCGATGACTGCTCCAGCGGTAGTCGCCTGGGGAGCTCATATGGGCTGGCTGCACCTCGATGGCTCGTGGTTGGCCTTCCTGGCTAGCAAAATCTCGCTCGTGGTCTTTTCCTTGTTGGCCATGGGCGAGCTGATCGCGGACAAGCTGCCTTTCATTCCGGGAAGAACGCAGCCCGGCCCGCTCGGTGCGCGTATTGTCTTCGGCGCAATCTGCGGAGCGGCCTTGTGTCTCTCCGGCGGTGCATCGCTGATGCTGGGAGCCATCCTGGGAGGACTGGGTGGGATCGCCGGCGCGTTTGCAGGTTACAACTACCGCCGCTGGTTGAGCCGCGGCGCGAAACTTCCCGATCTGCTGATCGCGCTGCTGGAAGACGTGGTGGCTGTGGGCGGCG
This sequence comes from uncultured Acidobacteriaceae bacterium, assembly GCA_963763905.1. Classification (GTDB taxonomy): domain Bacteria; phylum Acidobacteriota; class Terriglobia; order Terriglobales; family Acidobacteriaceae; genus PALSA-350. The sequence goes on from CAVXRU010000016.1 coordinate 14,822, forward strand.
GACTCCTGCTGATCTCCCACTTATAAAAATTCAAAGTCATCTCATATTTGCGGGCATCCTAACCTTTGCCTGGAGGTTGGCATGGAAGATTTTGACGCCATCATCATCGGCTCCGGTCAGGGGGGAAATCCCCTGGCCGAGGCGCTGATCGCGGCGGGTAAGAAGACAGCGATGATCGAGCGCCAGGATGTCGGCGGAACTTGTATCAACCGCGGTTGCAGTCCCACAAAAACCATGGTGGCCAGCGCGCGCGTCGCTTACCTGGCAGGCCGCGGCGCCGACTACGGTGTCCACACCGGCCCCGTAACCGTCGATATGGGCAGGGTTCGGGAAAGAAAGCGCGCCATCGTCAGCAGCTTTCGCCAGAGCCGCGAAAAGCGCCTGGAAAAAGTGAAGGCGGATCTCATACGAGGGGAAGCCTCCTTTACCGGGTCGAAGCAACTACGTGTTGCCCTCAACGGTGGCGGAGAGCGGTTGCTGCGTGCGGCGCAGATCTTTATCGATACCGGTACCCGCAGCGCCAGGCCCGCGATCGCGGGTCTTGATATCGTTCCCTATCTCGACAACGACAGCATCATGGAGCTTGACCATGTCCCGGAGCACTTGATGATTCTGGGGGGCGGCTATATCGGAGTGGAGTTCGGTCAGATGTTTCGCCGCTTCGGCAGCCGGGTCACGTTGATTCAGTCCGGACCGCAGCTTCTGCGGGAAGAGGACGCGGATGTGTCTGCGGAAGTGTTGAAGATCCTGCGTGAGGATGGTATCGAGATCCTGCTCAATGCGCGCGCCCAGGAAGTGAAGCCGGGTATCGCCGTGAAGGTTGCCGTTGAGGGCAAGACGCAGACGGTCGAAGGATCTCATCTCCTGCTGGCGACCGGGCGGGTGCCCAACACCGATGCTCTCAAACCGGCTGCCGGCGGGGTGGAGACCGACGAGCGGGGATTCATCCGGGTGAATGATCGTCTCGAGACCTCGGCTCCTGGTGTGTATGCCATCGGCGATGTGAAGGGGGGTCCTGCGTTCACCCACATCTCCTACGATGACTACCGCATTCTGAAGGCCAACCTGCTCGACGGCGGCCAGCGCTCAGTCCGCGACCGCCTGGTGCCCTTTGCGGTGTTTATGGATCCGCAGCTAGGCCGGGTGGGCATGACAGAGACCGAGGCGAAAAAGAGCGGAAGGAAAATCCGTGTGGCCCGAATGCCCATGACGTCGGTAGCGCGAGCGCTCGAAGTAGACGAAACACGCGGTTTCATGAAGGTCATGGTGGATGCCGAGACGGAAGAAATCTTAGGCGCTACGGTGCTGGGGCTTGAGGGCGGCGAGGTAATGTCTGTCCTGCAGATGGCAATGATGGGTCATTTGAAGTGGACCGTGCTTCACGATGCGGTTTTGGCTCACCCCACCCTGGCCGAATCGATCAACAATCTATTCCTTCACTTCGACGACGACAAATAACTTCTTAACGCGTGAAGCCCATCAAAGGTCTGTCTTTTCTTCTTCCAAACGACCAATGTTCGGGTGCCCCATCCTTCGCGCTTTTTGCGAAGGGTGGGATAAACGGAATGTGCGGGGAAGGGGTCTCGAGTGAAGAGTAGTGGTATCCCACCCTTCGCAAAAGGCGCGAAGGATGGGGCCCCCGAACATTGGTTTCCGCAGATCAAACGCGCAGGTCGACCACGGTAGCGCCGGCCCCGCCTTCGCTGGGGCCGGCCTCGGCTACCAGGGCTACGTGCGGATGCCGCTCCATCAGCGCCCGCAGGGCTTTGCGCAAAACCCCCATACCCATTCCGTGTACAATCCGCACCCGCGGCAAGCCAGCCAGGAACGCACGGTCCAGGTATTGCTCCACCTCGCCGGTGGCTTCCTCCACCGTGCGCCCGATCACGTTCAACTCAGGGCGCACCGAATCCTCCGGGTGAGCGATCGAGACGGTGACCCCGCGGCTCCGTGCTGCTTCAAGCGGACTCACGGCAATCGGTTGCCGGGCAGACGTGACCTCGGCAATATCATCCCGCGCCACGCGCATTTTCATCGGCCCGACCGCGACTTCAAAAATGTTGCCGTCCACCTGGCGCTGTACCACGCCGGTCTTGCCCAGCGACTTTAATTTGACCGTATCCCCCACCGAGACATGCCGGACCAGGTGCGGCTGCGCATGAGCGTCTCCCCGGTCGGCTCCGCTGTGTTGTGCAACCACGACGGAGTTAAATTGCTCGCTGAACTCCCGCCGCAGGCGGGCGATGCGGCGCTCAGCCTCTTTTGATAGCTTTTGCTGCGCGGCGCGGTCGTCGATGGCCTTTACCGTCTCCCGCATCTGGTAGGTAAAGTCCTTCAGTAACGACTGCAGTTGCTGTTCCAGATCGCGTACTTTAACCCGCCACTCCTTGAGCCCTTCGGTCTCCAGGCGGCTCTTCTCCCTTGCCACCTCCTGCTCGCGGCGCTTCAGCTCCTCGCGTTCCCGGGACACCGCATCCAGCTGGCTGTGGAGCTGGTCGAGGAAATGCGCGATGTCCTGGGTCTGCGTGTTTTGCTGCGCCCGCGCGTCGGCAAGGATGGCAGGATTAAGTCCCAGGCGTTGGGCAATGTTGATCCCGGCCGAAGCGCCGGGCACGCCCAAGCGCAAGGCAAAGGTCGGCGCCAGCGTCTCTTCGTCAAAGCCTACAGAAGCGTTGAGTACACCCGCACGCTTGGCCGCGTACAGCTTCAGCGAAGTGTGGTGGGTCGAGATGAGACACCAGGCATGCCGGTCAAGAAAATAACCCGCGATGGCCACCGCCAGGGCTGCACCCTCCTCCGGATCGGTGGCCGACCCCAGCTCATCGAGCAGTACCAGGGACTGCTCGTCCGCCAGCTGCGAGATTCGCTCCAGGTTGGTGATGTGGGCGGAGAAGGTAGAGAGGTTTTGCTCGATCGACTGGGCGTCGCCGATATCGGCCAGAAAGGCGTCGAACAAGGGAAACAGCGCCTCGGTTGCCGGGACAGGGATAGCCGCTTGGGCCATCATGCCCAGTAAGCCGGTAGTCTTGAGAGCCACCGTCTTGCCGCCGGTGTTGGGCCCGCTGATGATGAGTTGACGCTGCCCGTGGTTGAGCGCCAGGGTGAGCGGGACCACGGCCGCCTGGCGCGCGCGCAAGCGCTTTTCGAGCAAGGGGTGACGAGCCTGTTTCAGCTCCAGCGCAGGAGCTGCAGCTTCGGCAAAACGGGGACAGATGCAATCGAACTCGGCGGCAAACCGGGCCCGTGCCTGCAGCCCGTCGAGTTGGGCCAGCGCAGCCGCACCCTGCGCAATGGCATCGGCCTGCACGCCGATTTCCCGCGTCATCGCCAGGAAGATGCGTCGGGTTTCGGCCTGCTCTTCTTCGATCAGCCGGACTAATTCATTGTTCTGCTCGATGGTCTCGAGCGGCTCCAGGTAAACGGTCTGGCCGCTGGAGGAGGCGCCATGCACCACTCCGGGAATGCGCCGCTTATGTTCCGATTTGACGGGAATGACGAAGCGTTCCCCGCGAATGGTGATCAGATCCTCCTGGGTGCTTCCCCCTTCCGACAGTCGGCGCAGCGTGCTGCGCAAGCTCTCTTCAATCACTCGCTGCTGACGCTCAATCTCACGCCGGATCCGGCGCAGATCAGCCGAGGCGTTGTCGCTCAGCGAGCCATCTGGGTTAAGACGCGATCGCAGCGAGCGCGTCAGCTGCGCCAGTTGGGCGCCTGCGGGCAACTCGCTCAGCGCCTTGAGTCCCCTGACCCCAGCGGCCACCGCTTCCGGAGGGCTTTCGATCAGCGCCTGCCAGGTGGTTATGTTGTCCATCAGCAACAGCAAATCGCGAATCTCTTCCGGTTCGAGCAGGGCGCCCTGGATGCGGGCCTTATCCGTCATGCGGGTGGGATCGAACAAACCGCCCAGCGCGGGTGAGACCCCCTGAGCCAGCAGCGAGCGCATTTCGCTCACCAGGTCATGCTGTTGTTCAATCCAGGAAGAGTCCCGCGAAGGTCTCATGGTGAGCAACCACTCGCGCACCACACTGGAATGAACAAAGCTGGCCACCAGTTCCAGCAGGCGGCTCCACTCGAGCGCCTCGCAGCTGCATTCCTCCACCATCGACGGAACCGCTTCCAACAGACTCACTGAACCATGCTAGAGCATGTTTCCGTCTCACTAATCGCATTGTTACGTAAAAAAGTAGTATTCTACGTTACATCGGAGCGCGTCGTGGCCAGAACAGCGTCTCAGATCAAGGTTGCGGATGAGGTGTGGCTGGCGATCGCCCTGCTGCACCGGGAAAATCCTTCCGCTGAAGACTTTTCCCTGAAAGAGATCGAGGAACGCGCCGCTCAGGAGGACCTTAGCGACGAACGCAGACGAGGTGTCTATCAGCACATCGTCCAGCACTGCGTCGCAAACCGCCCCCCAAACCCAAATGACTATCGCATGTTGTACGAGACTCGGCCGAAATATCGGCGCTTATTCCGGCTCGGAGACAGCTACCATCCAGAGCGCCGGGGCAAGATCGTCCCAGAAGCGGACGACATCCCTCAGCGTTATGACGATTTGCTGGAGTGGTACGAAGAGTGGAGCCGGTCTCAGGTGGAGAGAGCAATTCAGTCTGATCCGCTGCTCGCCCTCTATGGGTCGGGCAAACACCTGTGGGCCGACGAACACGCCGACGAATACGTGGCGCGCTTGCGCGCGGGTTGGAAATGAGCCGGGTCTTTTGGGACACCAACATCTTCATTTACTTCTTTGAAGACTATGGCGAAGCGGGCAAGAGTGCACGTGCGTTGCGAGAGCGCATGCTGATGCGAGGCGACCAGCTGATCACATCGGCGATGACTGTGGCCGAAATTCTCGTCAAACCTCGCCAACAGCAGGACCTTGATCTGTGTAGAAAGTACGAGCGGGCGATCACGTCTACGGCACTCGTCCTTCCCTTCGACCTCAATGCGGCGCGACGATTCTCTGTCCTGCGTCAGAATCGGTCGCTCAATCCACCGGACGCCATTCAGTTGTCGTGCGCCGCTACCGTGGATACTGACTTATTCGTGACCAACGATAGCCGGCTCTCTGGACTTTCCGTACCTGGAGTGCAGTTCATCGTCCCTCTCGATCGAGCTCCGCTCTGAACTGACCTGAACTCAACAATCCCCGTAAAATCAATGCATGGAATTTCCTGTCACTCGCATGCGGCGTTTACGGCGCACCGAAGCCATGCGTTCGCTGGTTCGTGAAGTACATCTCCGCCCGGGGAATCTGATTTATCCCCTGTTTATCTGTCCCGGCGAAGGCGTCCGGCGCGAAGTCAGCTCCATGCCCGGGGTCTACAACCTGTCCATTGACGAAGCCTTAAAGGAAGTAGAGGAGGCGGCAGGACTCGGCTTGGCCGGGCTGCTGCTGTTCGGGCTTCCCGCAGTCAAGGATGAAGAGGCCAGCGGTGCCTGGGCGGCGGATGGTATCGTGCAACAGGCGCTGCGCGCGTTCAAGCCGGTAGCCAAAAAGCTGGTCTTGATCGCGGACGTTTGCCTGTGCGAATACACATCGCATGGCCATTGCGGCGTGGTGCACAAGAACGGCGAGGATTACGAAGTAGAGAACGACGCCAGCCTGGATCTGATTGCCCGCACCGCAGTTTCGCTGGCCAAAGCCGGAGCGGACATCGTGGCTCCTTCCGACATGATGGACGGGCGGGTGGGCGCCATTCGCGATCACCTGGACGATGCCGGCCTTGATCAGGTGCCGATTCTCTCCTATGCCGCCAAAGTGGCTTCTGCTTTCTACGGGCCGTTTCGCGAAGCAGCCGACTCGGCGCCGCAGTTCGGCGATCGGCGCACTTATCAAATGGACGGGGCCAATCTGCGCGAGGCCATGCGGGAAATCGATCAGGACATAGCCGAAGGTGCGGACATGATCCTGATGAAGCCGGCCATGCCCTACCTGGATGTTCTTCGCGCTGCGCGGGAGCGGCTCGATGTGCCCATCGGGGCCTACCAGGTGTCAGGGGAATACGCCATGCTGCAGGCCGCCTTCGCTAATGGCTGGCTTGATCGCGAACGCACCATGATGGAATCCCTCGTTTCCATTCGCCGCGCCGGGGCTGACTTCACCGCAACCTACTTTGCCAAAGAGGCTGCCCGCCTTCTTGCCTGAGTGATCCCCTGGCACAGAAATACTATTTGCAAAATAGGTATTCGACTCCTATAGTGATTGCTCATGGCGAAAGACCCTGACCGCCGCGACCTGTTCTCCGGTGCTTTGGACCTCATGATCCTGCATTCCCTGGGGTTGAAGCCGATGCATGGGTATGCGTTGGTCAAGCACATCAAGCAAGCTTCCGATGACCTGCTGCAGATTGAGGAGGGTTCCCTCTACCCGGCACTGCAGCGCTTGTTGAAAGAGGGGCTGCTGGAATCCGAAACGGGGATTTCGGCGAAGGGGCGTCCGACCCGCATTTATCGATTGACGAAATCGGGGGCCCGGCACCTGGAACGAGAAGCGAAGAGCTTCGAGAAAATGTCCACCGGAATCGCGCTCGTGCTCACTGCCGTCAAGATTTAGGAGTGTTCCGTCATGTCCTGGTTCATGCGACACTTTTCCCGCCGTCGCCGCTATGACGACCTTACCGTTTCCATCAGCGAACACATCACCGAAAGGGCGGAGGAGCTAATGGACGATGGCATGCCGCGAGCGGAGGCAGAGCAAACTGCGCGCCGCGAGTTTGGCAACCTTGCCCTGATGGAACAGCGCAGCCGCGAAGTGTGGCAGTGGCCTACGGTGGAAAGCCTCCTCGGAGACGTCCGATTCGCGCTGCGCCAACTGATCAAGTCTCCCGGCTTCACGCTTACCGCCGTTGCCACGCTCGCGCTCGGCATCGCCGTCAACGCCACCATGTTTAGCCTGGTCAGCGCATTCTTGCTGCCGCATCTTCCTGGCCGCGACCTCGAAAGTATGGTGGTCGTCTCCGCCGTCAATCCAGACGCATCTTTTCAGGCAGACACCAATCCTGTCTCTCCGCCCAACTACTCCGCGTGGGGAAAGGACACACGCGTTTTCTCTGCGGTCACGGCGGCGAATGAATATCTCACCGGCAGCTTGTCGGGATCAGCGCAGCAGCCAGAACCGATTTCCTACGCGGCCGTCTCCGCAAATTATTTTTCAGCTCTCGGCGTCTCTCCGCAACTGGGTCGAGCGTTCGTTGCGGGCGAGGATGAGCAAGGGCACGACCATGTCCTCATCCTCAGTCACGGCCTATGGGAACGTCGTTTCGGTGCGGATCCTTCGATCGTTGGCACGGTCGGTGCGCTTGAACCGGGAGGACTACGTGGTGGCCGGTGTGATGCCGGCGGATTTCCGCCTTCTTGGATTCTCGCCCCAACTATGGACGCCGCTGACGCTGACTGGGGCGGACAGGACACCCAGTGGTCGCAAGAATCGCTATCTGTACATGTTTGCCAGGCTCGCGCCCGGCATCACGCTCAGCCAGGCGCGTGCGCAGATCAACATTCTCGCGCAACAGGCGCAACAGGATTTTCCGGCCACCGAGAGCCGCTGGGGCGCTTCTGTGAGGACGCTGCCGGATTTTCTCATTCACAACTTTAACATTGGCACGGCTCTCGCGGTGATCATGACCGTAGTGGGGTTTGTGTTGCTGATTGCGTGCGCGAATGTTTCAGGCCTGCTGCTGACGCGTGCGGTTGGCCGCCAAAAGGAACTTGCGGTTCGTATGTCGTTGGGAGCGAGCCGTTTCAGAGTGGTGCGCCAACTGCTAACAGAAGGAGTGGTGATCGCGCTGCTGGGCGGCGGCGTTGGCCTGCTTCTCACTTACATTGGAATTCATCTCGTTCGCGCCGGTTTGAGCTTTAACGACGCGATTAGCGCTGTTCCGGTCCGACTCGACACCAACGTGCTGCTCTTTGCCGCGCTGGTCTCGCTTCTTTCGGCCATCATGTCGAGCGTGGCGCCTGCCCTCAAGGCGTCTCGCACAGAGATCAATACGGAGCTGAAGAGCGAGTCTCGTGGCGGCACCTCGGGCCAGGCGCACAATCGGCTGCGCGTGGTGCTGGTCGGCGCGGAAATCGCCATCGCGTTGTTTCTCCTCATCGGGAGCTGCCTGTTGATCCGCGGAGTCTATCTTCTCGATCACCAGGAGTTGGGATTTAATCATGATCACCTCCTGACGGCGGGGGTGGTGCTCGATAAGGCGCGGTATGTCGATGCTTCCAAGCAAAACCAACTCGCTCGCAGCCTGGTCATGCAGATGCAACAATTACCCAGCGTCAAAGGTGCGGCTCTTGCCTCAGACCTTCCGGCCTCTGGCGTCGGAAGCGTTTCTATTCACATCAAGGGTCAACAACCATCGCGATCGAACGAGCAGCACACAGCCGGAGATGTAGTGGTCACGCCGGACTATTTCCAGGTCGTCGGCGTTTCCCTGCTGAGCGGCCGCGCCTTCAGTGATGGCGAGGATGCGACTACGCCCCGGGTTGTGCTCGTCAACCAGGAGTTCGCCCATAAGTATTTTGAGGACAACGACCCTGTTGGTAAGCAGATCCAGCTCGACATTGCCGACGCAGCCTCCGCATGGAGCGAAATTGTCGGTGTCGTCGGTAACGTCAAAAGCTACTCCGAGGATCTACGAATTGAACCGCAGGTCTACGAGCTTTACGTTCAGCGGCCGGTGGCGTCATTTTCCGTAATGCTTCGATCAACCGTGGACCCGGCCAGTCTCACGCCTGCGCTGCGCCACGTGGTTGCCGGCCTCGACTCCGAACTCCCACTGCTTCGGGTGATGAGTATGGACGGCGTGATCGAGAGCCAGAGGGGCGGCAATCCACTGTTCTCGCGTCTGCTCGCCACGTTTGCGATCCTCGCCCTTATCCTCTCTGCCATCGGAATCTATGGGCTCATCGCGTATACCGTAGGCCAGCGAACCCATGAGATCGGCATCCGCCTGGCACTGGGTGCGAAGCGGTCAGACATTTCGCGCATGATTTTGCGCCAAGGCTTCAAAGTTGCAGCCGTCGGTTTGGCCATCGGTTTTACGATGGCGCTGCCGTTGCCGAAGCTCTTCGACTCGATCTTCCAGGGCATGGTTCACGCCGGTGAGACCGTTATTTATCCGATCGTCCTCGCGGTCATGCTCGTGGTTGTCTTGGCCGCAACTTTGGGCCCAGCGCGGCGCGCCACGCAGGTGGACGCTACGACAGCACTGCGCAACGAATAGTCTCGCGCAAAGAGGGAATGCTTTAGTGGCACTCGACGAGAGCAGGAATGCGATTTGCGATCTCAGTTCGCTGGATGCAACCTCCGTCTTGTTATTGAACAACACAAATGCCAAAGAAACATCCGTGCTGGATGACTCCAGGCTTAAAACGCTGCTCGATATGGCTTTCTATGCGCGAGGTATAGACCGTGGCGCGACGGCGTTTTTGCTCGCGCTCGAAGACAGCGCCACCTACGTAATCCAAACTTCATGTGGTTCAAGGCGCCTCGCCAGTCGTTTGTCTACATTGATCGCATCATCGTTTCGATTTCCGCCCGCGGCTAGGGGATTGCCCGAGTTCTCTACGAAGATCTTTTTGCTGCTGCAAAACGAGGCGGGCATGAGCGAGTGGTCTGTGAGGTTAATATCGAACCGCCAAACCCCGTATCAGAAGTCTTCCATGTGGCAATGGGCTTCGATGCGGTAGGACAGGCCACGATCCACAACGGTATGAAGACCGTACGCTACTTCGAAAAGATACTCCGTTAAACCAGGCTCACTTCCCTGCCTACGAGGAGTGCGCGCTTAGGCTGTCTCGCTCGTCTGCCAGGCCCTCCGGAGGAAGGTGCAGATCATTGGGTACGAGAAATCTCGTCTACTTGATCTCTGATTTTCGCTTCCTTTTTGCCACGTGACAAACGTCCGAGATGCGGTTTATACATCCAAGTGGCGGATGTTGAGCGCGTTCCACTTAGCCAATTGCCTGGCCTGCTTTGGAGCGCGCATTTGTTTCAGCTCGAAATCTGGGGAAGCGCGCCAACAGACGCAGCCCTCCTTTAGCAGGCTAATTAATCGTAATCTGCAGCGCGTTCGATCCCGTGGCGGCGGGATTTGTAGCAACCACCGATACCGTTCCTGTGTTCGACAGATCACTCGCCGGTATTGCCACGGTGACATGCGTCGCATCTACTCTGGTTGTTGTCCTGTAGTTTCCGTTCCACGTTACGTCGACGCCGGGCAGGAAGTTAGCACCGGTAAGAGTGAGCATCGTATTACCGCTGCCGTGCGTAAGCGTCGAACTCGATGCCAGGCTTGCCGCAGAGTTGGTCTGCAGCAGTTGCGGCGCCACGAAGGGCCCGCGCAGAAGCATGACAACGACTACTGGTTGACCGAGACCGAAGTCCGCGTAGGAAAGCATCGCCAGTCCATCCTGGCCCCAACGGAACATTGTCCACTGTGCTAGCACACTGGACGCTGACGCCGGCATCTGCAGCAGTGCTTCCGGCAAATAGGTATTCAGGTCGTACCGCGCCAAGCCGTAGGCCCAGGTTCCAGCCGTGTTCTCCGACATCAAAAATTCTTTCTCGAGCGATGGATCCGCGACCGTCCCCACACCGGAGGTTGTAATTCCCGCCTGATAGAAGTCAACCGTCGAGAGCGTGGCAATTTGCGAAGGCGGCGTTGTTGCTGGGTTGGCCACCTTTTGGTAACTAGTCTTAAGGGGACGGAAGTAGCACTGACAATCCTCAGTGTCTGTTACATGGGTGTTAAGCTGCGGATTGCGAAGCGCTTCTCGATTTGATGGAAACTCAACAAAGCCCTCAGTGTGAGGTTCTGTTAGTGCTTTGCAATCCATGATCATCGGGTAAGGTGCACCGGTAAGTCGAGCAAGCCGGGCCATAAGACGCAAACTAACTAACCACCCAGCCTTATGCAGGCACCACTTCTGACTCGACCTTGTTATATAGAAGTTTCTTGAGAGAGCGAGCCCCTGAAACCTCCCGTCGCTTGCAACTCGGCGACGGCGGCTTCCAGTCTCTTGGTGAAGCTTTGCGGTTCTTCGCCGGGTTCCATGATTAGCGGCGTACCCAGGCGTACGGACACTGCTCCTCGCGCCGGCCATTTATTTCCCAGCGGCTTCAAACCGTCGATCACGATCGGCTGCACCGGCACTTCCGATTCCTGCGCCAGCAGCCCGATACCGGGCTCGAACGGCTTTAGTCGTCCATCGTGTGAGCGCCCGCCTTCGGGGAAAACCAACACATGAAAGCCCTGGTCCATAGCTTCTCCGGCGTGAGCGAAGCTCTGCCGCAGGCCGGCCCCACGGGGCAAGGGAAAGACGTTGAAGAGCGCGGTCACCAGCCAGTACGCCAGCGGCGTCAGAATCGCGACCATTCGATGCTTCTCTGCTTTGCCCTGCCGCCATGCAGTCAACAACCTCCCCGACATGGCGATCGCCACATGGTGACGGTCATTGCTGCTCAGGGCATAAAGAATGACGGGAACGTCGAAGGCGGTGAGATGGTTGGCAATGAGCAACGAGGGCCTGGTCAGGGCCACCCGGGGCGCGATGCGGGGGGCGAGCACCAACCCCACCAACGGGCGCGCCACCGCTTCGAGAAAGAAGATGCGCATCCAGCGGACGGAGAGCCGCCAGGGCCAGCGCGGAAGAACGATTTTCTGGACGGGCCGCTGCACCGCAGGGGGCGGTGGCGCTGCCTCCGGGAGTGCAGAGGGCAAAACCTCGGTCAAGCCCCCGCCCTCCGCCGCATTGTGTATCTCGTTGCGGTCGAGCAGGCGGCGGAGATCGCCCACCGTTCTCACTTCTGCCCACACCCCGTCGTCGAGCTCCAGGCCGAAGCGGGTTTCGAGGATCGATTGCAGTTGCACCATGGCAAGACTGTCCAGGTGCAGATCCTCGATGAGCCGGTCGTTCGCTTTTGCCTCCCGCGCTCCCAGTTGCTGCAACACCTCGAGCAGGGGATCAGAGGGGTCCTGGGGTGCAGTTCCGCCCGTGGTTAGCGATTGTTGCGCCCAGGTCTGCACCTTGCGCCGCAGCACTTTCCCGGTCGAGGTGCGGGGAAACTCCGGCTGAGGCCAGCGCAGCCAGTAGCGAATCTGCTGGAAAGGCGCCAGCACCCGGTTAGCGTCGTCCACTGCCTTGGCTAAGGTTTCCTCTGTGGTATCCGGAATCAGCACCGCCGCAGGCGCCGGCCCGGACGGCGAGCTGTACGCCACCACCAGCGCCTCCCGCACCCCGGATTGCCTGTGCAACACCGCTTCCAGATCCTCAGGGTGGATATTCAATCCCGCGGAAGTGACGATGACGTCGCTCTTGCGCCCGGCAAAGATCAGCTCGCCGGCGTCATTGCGAGTCGCGAGATCGCCCGTTGCCAGCCATCCTGCCTCGCGAGCCTGCAAGCCTCCATGCTGCCAAACCTGCGAGGCAATCGAGTCCCCGCGCACCAGGATCTCGCCATCCTCCCCAATCTGCACTTCCCGCCCAGCCAGCGGTTTTCCGATGCTGCCGCGCGCGATCTTGAAGGGGTGATTCAGGGTGACCAGCGCCGTGGTTTCCGTCATTCCGTACCCCTGAATCAGCGCAAAACCCAGGGTGGTCCAAAAAATTTCCAGGTCAGCGGGCAAAGTGGCCCCTCCGGAGACGAACGCCCAGAACTTAAAGCCCAGGCGGCGGTGTACGCCGCGGAAAAGCCACCACCGCTTACCAACCGGCTTTCCCCGGGCGGCCGCCAGCTGGGCCGGCAGTCCCGGAAACTCACCTTCCAGCCAACCTCGCAGCAGGTCAAGCACCCGTGGCACCGCCGCCAAAACCGAGATGCGCTCCTGGTGAATCAGCCGGGCCAGGCGCGGCGCCTGCAGGCGGTCTTCAAAGTGCACCTCGGCCGTCAGCAAAGGTGGAACCCAGAGACCCATGAACTGCCCAAATACATGGCTCAGCGGCAGGGTATGCAGAATCCGCAGCGGGTGAATCAGGCGCTCGTAGCGCAGGTACTTGCCCATCTCCTTTTCCAGCGGGTCGAGCGAGGCCAGCACATTGCCGTGGGTGTGCACGATTCCTTTCGGCTCCGCGGTCGTGCCGGAAGTAAAGATGATCTGCAGCGGAGTATCTCGCGAGAGCCCGGGCCACGATGTGTAGTCTGGCGCCGGAAGTTCCCCAAACGTGGAGAAGCCGAGCCTGGGGATCTCCGCGGGTAGCTTTTCAAGCAGCGCCAAATCGCCTGCCAGGAGCTTAGGCTGCACTTCATCCACCACCCGCCGGGCGAACTCCAGGCTGCCGGCGGCATCGAGGGGCACTGCAACGATTCCCCGCAGAACGCATCCAAAGAAAGCCGCTACCCACTCGACGGAGTTATTTCCCCACAGCAAAACCCGGTCTCCTGGACGCAGGCCGAGCTGGTCGAAAGCGCGGGCGCAACGGGCGCTTAATTCCGCCAGGCGCGCGTAAGTGGAGGAAAAACGGCGGTTGCCGCGGTGGGTAACGATCGCGATCTGCTCGTCATACCGGCGGAAGTCCGCCACGAGGGTTGCCAGGTGCGGTCGCACCCGTTCAGTGTGGCACAAGCGCGTCGCCAGCGTAGGGTCGCGTAAAATAGAGGTTTTGCGACGTAAGGGATGGAGACAGGGAGATAGCTTTGGCAGAAACAATTTACGACATGGTCATCATTGGCGGCGGCCCTGGTGGTTATACCGCCGCGATTCGCGCCGGGCAGTATGGGCTCAAGGTGGCCCTGATCGAACGGGAAAAGAAGCTGGGCGGCACCTGCCTGAACTGGGGCTGCATTCCTACCAAGTCCATCTTGTTCGACGCCGAGATTTACGACCACCTCAAACATGCCGCCGAGCATGGGATGGAAGGCATCGGCGAGATCACCATCAACTGGAAGACCATTCTGGATCGCAAGAACGGAATCATCACCAAGCACGTCAAGGGTCTCGACTTCCTTATGCGCAAGAACAAGGTCACGGTGATCGAGGGCTATGGCCGGCTCACCGGCCCGGCGAAGAGTGGCATTCATTCCATCGCTGTCGAAGCAGCCAACGGAGAGAAGAAGACCGTCCAGGCGAAGAACGTGGTAGTGGCTACCGGGTCTGATGCGCGCATGTTGCCCGGGGTCGAAGTGGATGCGGACCGCATTCTCACCAACATGGAAATTCTGGTCATGCCCCAGATTCCCAAGTCGCTCGTGGTTATCGGCGCTGGGGCGGTCGGGGTGGAGTTCGGGTCCATTTTCAAGAGCTTTGGCAGCGAGGTCACCATCGTCGAATATCTTCCCCGCATGGTGCCCAACGAAGATGAGGACGTCAGCAAGGAACTGGCGCGGGTCTTTCGCAAGCGCGGCATCGATACCCACACCGGCGCCAAGGTAGAAAAAGTCGAGAAGACCGATACCGGGGTCAAGGTGACCTTTACCCCTGCGGATGGCAAGCAGGTGGTGAAGGAAGCGGAAAAGGTTTTGGTCGCGGTAGGCCGCGCCCCGCGAACAGAGAATATCGGCCTGGAGTCGACCAAGGTTCAACTGGAGCGCGGGTTCATCCGCACCGATGAGTGGATGCAAACGGGGGAGCCGGGCGTTTTCGCCATCGGCGACATAGTTGCCGGGCTGCCCCAGTTAGCCCACGTGGCAGCAATGTGCGGCATGGTGGTGGCGGCCAAGGTGGCGGGCAAGGCGGCACGGCCGGTGCGGCGGGACCGCATCCCGGCCTGCACCTACTGCGAGCCGCAGATCGGCAGTGTGGGCCTGACCGAAACCCAGGCCAAAGCCGCAGGCCATGAGGTAAAGGTAGGCAAGTTCCCCTTCTCCGCCAATTCCAAGGCTTCGATCGTCGGCTCCCACGAAGGTTTCATCAAAATAGTGGCGGATGCCAAATATGGCGAGGTGCTGGGAGTGCATATCATCGGGCCCCAGGCCACGGAACTGGTCGCCGAAGCGGTGGTGGCCATGCAGCTGGAAGGGACCATCGAGGAATTGATGTTCACCATTCACGCTCACCCCACGTTGGCAGAGGCGATGCTCGACGGCTTTGGCAGCGTGGAGAACATGGCCATTAATGTCTGAGCGGACCATCTCTCTGGTCGATTTGGGGCGCCTGGATTACGCAGTAGCGCTCGAGCGGCAACAGCAGGTTTGTGCGCTGCGCCAGCACGAGCAAATCGGGGATGTCTTGTTGCTCGTCGAACATCCGCCGGTGCTTACCCTGGGACGGAACTCCGATCGTGAGCACCTGGTTGCCGGCGAGGAAACTCTCGCCCGGCGCGGCATCTCACTGTTTGAGACCAACCGCGGAGGCGACGTCACCTACCACGGTCCGGGGCAGCTGGTGGGCTACCCCATCTTCAACCTGCGCAGCTTCACCCCGCCGCTGGGCATCGTCGTTTACCTGCGCTGGCTGGAAGAAGTGCTGATTCGTGCCTGTGCGGATTTTGGCGTGCTGACGCAACGCGTTCCCGGGCGCACCGGGGTATGGACCCTACCCGGGGGCGAGGTCGCGGAGAAAAAGATTGCCGCCCTGGGTGTCCACGTGGCTCGGGGTGTCACCACCCACGGCTTTGCTTTGAACGTAACTACCGACCTCGAAGACTTTCATTTGATCGTCCCTTGTGGGATCCATGATCGCGGCGTCACCAGCCTGGAAATGGAGGTCGACCCCGAGCTCGCGCCTTCCATGGATCAGGTAGCCAACGCGGTCTCCCGCCACTTTGGCCGCGTGTTTGGCAGGCAGATGGTTTGGCTGGAAGCGCTTGAGGATCTGCTGCCCGCGGAAAGCACGGTAAGCGCGGGATTGCACTAGAATAGGGAGTTCGCACAAGCGAAAGGGAGTCCATGCCGACCGACGTCATCATGCCCCAGATGGGGGAATCGATTTTTGAAGGCACCATCACCAAGTGGCTGAAGAAGCCGGGGGACACGGTGCAGCGGGACGAGCCTCTGTTTGAAATATCCACCGACAAGGTGGACGCCGAGATTCCTTCGCCGGCGGCCGGCGTGCTCTCAGAAATCAAAATCGCCGAAGGCAACACGGTGCAGATCAACACCGTGGTCGGTGTGATCGGGGACGCAGACGGTCAACCCGCTGCTGCCCCACCGGCCCCGGCTCCGGCAGTCGAAACGCCGGCCAAAACGATTGACCCGCCGAGTGCGGCCAATTCGCCCGCTCCGGCTTCTGCCAGCGATGTCATCATGCCCCAGATGGGGGAATCGATTTTTGAAGGCACCATCACCAAGTGGCTGAAGAAGCCGGGCGACACGGTGCAACAGGATGAGCCATTGTTTGAGATCTCCACCGACAAAGTGGACGCTGAGATTCCTTCGCCAGTGGCCGGTGTGCTCTCAGAAATCAAAGTGCCGGCGGGCACCACCGTTCAGATCAACACTGTGGTCGCGGTCATCAGCGGGGCCGGGGCAGCAGCCCAGGCCGTCCCGAGCGCACCGCAGGGCCCTGCCCCTGTTGCCGACGCCGTTGCCGAAACAGAAGCCGCGGAATCCGGCGAACGGGTTCGCTCCTCGCCGCTGGTGCGCAAGATTGCCAAGGAAAACAATCTCGACCTGCGCCAGGTTTCGGGTACCGGGTCGGCAGGCAGGATTACCAAAGAAGACATCCTCAGCCACCTGGCCAAAGGTGCTCCTACTGCGCCCGTGCCCAAACCAGCAGCTCCGGCTCCAACTCTCGCACCGGCCCCTGCCGCGGCCAAGCCGGCAGCTCCACCACCTCCTCCCGTGGCTCCCGTGGCCACTGCGGGAGACGAACTGGTGCCGCTGACCCGCATGCGTTCGATCATTGCCCAACGGATGGTCGACTCCAAGCGCACCAGCGCGCACGTGCACACCGTCTTCAAGATCGACATGAGCCGCATCGTGCGCATTCGGGAAAAGGAGAAATCGAAGTACGAGCAGCGCAATGGGGTCAAGCTCACCTACATGCCGTTCATTTCCCGCGCGGTGATTGCCACCCTGCGCAAAATGCCCATCGTGAACGCTTCGATGGAGGGCGACGCCATTCGCTACCACAAAAACATCAATCTGGGCATTGCGGTGGCCCTGGATTGGGGTCTGATCGTCCCCGTCATCCGGCAGGCGGAAGACAAGAGCTTCCTCGGCATAGCGCGCGCCATTGTTGACTTGGCGGAGAGAGCCCGGGGGAAGAAGCTGAAGCCGGAAGAAGTCGGTTCTGGAACCTTTACGATTACGAATCCGGGCATTTTCGGCGAGCAGTTCGGCACCCCGGTCATCAACCAGCCAGAGTCCGCAATTCTGGGAGTGGGCGGCTTGTTTAAAGAGCCTACGGTAGTTACCGATGAGAGCGGTTCCGATTCCATTGCCATCCGCAACATTATTCGTCTCACCCTGGGCTTCGATCACCGCATCATCGATGGCGCAGACGCGGGCAAGTTCATGGCTGAGCTAAAGAAGTACCTGGAAACCTGGAGCGAGGATATCGGCTGAAGACTGGCAGGGTTGCCGTTCACTCTTGCTACAAGCGGTTCCTCGCTTCGAGGACACGAGCCACCGCATCTTCTGCCGTATCCGCGGTCGCTGAAAGATGCCCCATCTTCCTCCCCGCGCGTGCGGTATGTTTCTCATACAAATGCAAGCTGACCTCGGGAACAGCCAGGGCCCGGTCAAACTTCGGTTCACCCATAAGCCAAAGATCACCCAGCAGGTTTGCAATCGCCGCCGGACGCATAATCCTCACATCCCCCAGGGGAAGATCGCACACCGCGCGCACCGCCTGCTCGAATTGGCTGGTTACACAGCAGCGCTGGCTGGCGTGATAGCTGTTGTGCGGCCGCGGCGCCAGCTCATTCACAAACAGGCCCTCGCCGCTGCTGACAAACATCTCAACGGCCAGCAGGCCTTCCAGTTTTAACTGGCACGCCATGGTCGTCGCCAGCTCCTGGGCTCGCTTTTCCAGCGTTGCCGGGATGGAAGAGGGAAGCGCGCTCCACACCAGGATCTGCTGCTCGTGATGATTGGTGGCCGCCGGGTAAGCCAGCACCTCGCCGCTGGGATTACGCGCCACCATCACCGAAACCTCGGATTCCAGATCGAAGGCCTGCTCCGCTACGCAGGGCTGCTCCCCCAGGGCCCGCCAAGCTTCCCCGGCATCTGACCCGGGCTCGAGTTTCACCTGGCCCCGCCCGTCGTAGCCGCCCTGGGCTCGCTTGAGATAGATCCGGCTGCCCAACTCGCTGACCGCCTGCCGCAGATCCTCTTCCGAGTAAATGGCCCGGTAGGGTCCTACGGGAAAGCCGTGGTCGCGCAGCCAGTTCTTTTGCCGGATGCGGTCCTGCACCATGGCAAGAAGGTCCCTGCCCGGCCGCACCGGAGCATGCCGTGCCGCGGCATCGAGCGAGGCCAGAGAGATCTGCTCAATTTCAAGCGTGATCACATCGCACCCGCGAGCCAGGTCGGCCGCCGCCTTGGCGTCGTCCCAGGAACCCACGAAGCAGGAGTCCACCACAAAGCGGGCAGGGCAGGAAGGGTCGGGATCCATCACCTGCACCCGGTAGCCCATCGAGCGGGCCGCCATGGCGGTCATGCGCCCCAGTTGCCCACCGCCCAGGATGCCGATGGTCGAGCCTTGGACGATGGCGCTCACTCCGGCAACTCCGCATCCAGAACCTCGCGGCTGCGTGCTTGCCGCCAGGCGCGCAACCGCTGCCCGAGCCCGGGATCCTGACCCGCCAGGATCGCCACCGCGAGCAACGCTGCATTGGCAGCTCCCGGTTTGCCGATCGCCAGGGTGGCGACGGGAACCCCCTTAGGCATCTGCACGATGGACAACAGAGAGTCGATGCCTTGCAGGCCGGTGGATGGGACCGGTACCCCCAGCACCGGGAGGATGGTCTTGGCCGCGAGCATGCCCGGTAGATGCGCGGCTCCTCCCGCGGCGGCAATGAGGATCTTCAGTCCTCGCGGTTCGGCTTCCTCGGCGTATTGAAAAAGCCAGTCCGGGGTGCGATGGGCGGAGACGATGCGTGTTTCGTGGGGGATGGCGAACTCCCGTAAGAGGTCAATGCAAGGCAGCAGCACGTCGTAATCGCTCTTGCTGCCCATGACCACGCCAACCAGAGGAGAGGCGTTCATGTGCCGATTATCCCACTTCGTCAGACGCGCAGCTCGCGGCGGGCGGTCTCGGCGAGGCGCGGCAAATCGGACGAGGTCATCACCCGGATGGTATGTTCCTCCATGATTTCAACCGCAAAGCGATACTGGGCGATGCGATCTTCGCTCAGATTCTCGCCCTCGCCTTCTCCCTGGCGAATCGGTTCCACGATCGCCGTCAACTCGAGTTCAGCATGCTCCACCCGCTTGACGCCATCGATGAGACCTAGGGCGCTGAACGCCAGCAGCTTGGCGTCGTCGGCATCGGTTTCGAGCGAGATCGCCTGAAACATGCGCAACAGTCCGTTGGGCTTGTAGCCGCAATCGATGCGCAGCGGGTCTCCCGGTTTGGTGTAGGGAGCAACCGCGATCTGCTTGCGCATCAGATTCCAGACCCCGGCTTCCTCAAAACGCGTGCGCATCGCTGCAAGCAGGGCCATTCTTCCCCCGCGCCGCTGGCTTCGCTCGCGCCGGGGGCTATCGACATACAGACCCATGAGGTCTTCCAGGCCGGCGAGAAACGTCTCCGCCAGGTATGCTTTGCTCTCGGTAATCTGTAACCCATTAGAGAGCGACTCTTCCAGCACGGCGGTAATGGGCCGCGGGTGCTCGGCCGGTTGAGCCTCCAGCCGCAGGCCGACTTCGATCTCCAGCGCTTCCAGCATCTGCGTGTCGGCGTCCGGATCGAGACAGCGCACCCGGCTCCAGTCGCTCGTAAAGCGCACCATACTTTGCCCGCCTTCGGAGGCGCGCAGCAACACACCGATATTGACGAACTCGTTTCTTACCGGATCGGGCACGTAACGGATGAGTTGGAATTCACACCGCCTCCGCTGCGCCATCTTGCTCTCCTTCCCGCAAATCCCTAAAAGTGGGGTAGCTGCCTTAATGCAGTGAGCCCAATCTGTTGGGGGTAAATCAGGCCGAGAGACGCTACCTGTTGTAGTTCCTGTACTAAGGCAGCTACCCCACTCCCTAAATTCGACTCGATCCCTGTTTACCATCCTGCACCCAATCCGGGGCTGGAAAATTGCTCTTTTGCGTGTTTTCTGCTCCCCCACCCCAATTGGGAAACGGCCCCCGCGCCGATTCCCTGAATCCGCTAATCAGCTCGCGGACCCGCACACGGCGGGCCTGCAACCGCGCCAGCAGATCCTCGAGCGCGCTCAAGTCACCGCCATACCATTCCGGCGGGATGGCCTCCGCAATCGCCCACGCTGTCTCCGCGGGAAAGCTCTCGATACGGCTCAGCCAGGGCTCGAAGCTGGGCCAGCCTGTCACCTCACGGTACACCGTATTTTCGGCAAAGACTCCGCCCAGGCTGGCGTCGATGAACTTCCAGTCCCCGGCATGAAAGCAGTACCCCTGGTCAATAAACGTGGCCTTGTAGCGGCGTTCGCGGCGGACTTTTTGAAAGACGGCTTGCCGTCCGTTGATGTTGCAGGTCCACTTGTCGAGCGCCAGCATACCGGCGAATTCGGCCAGATTGCGCACCTCCAGCAGCTGCTCCTGGGGCAGGTAATCGACCGTTTGTCCCGGCATCAGCCCACCCACCCAGCGGGAGGCGAAGTGCAGGCCGGCTCGGCAAGGCAGTGCTCCTCCGCGCTGCTCGATGGTGAGCTCAGGGGTGTTTTGAATGAGCCAATCGCTTACCTCGATGACGTCGCAGGGAGGAACTGCCAGCCCGACCGCAATGGCCAGGCGGGTAGCCAACAACTCATTAGCAAGCACCCGCACATGCTGCGGGTTGTTGCTGAATTTCACCACGTACAGGTTGCCGTCCGAAGCCAGCATGAGGTGGCTCTGGGCGCCGCCACGCATGCGTCGAATCTGCTGAATCGCCATTACGGCCACGGCAGCTCACCTGGGTTGCAAGTAGCAGCATACGCGAAGCGTGCAAAGAACCCGGCCAGAAGCGCCGCGACGCCCGCTTCTGGTAGCATCGCCACGGAGGAAGCACATGGAACAGGCAGTCACCACCCCGAACGGTTCGCGCCGCAATGAAGATATCGCATTGGATTTAATGAAGTTTGTCGCCGCGTCGACGGGGATCATCAAAGCGGCCTCGCCCGCCGCGGGCTTTGTCGCCGCCTCCGGCTCCAAGCCCGAAGACCAGGTAAACCAGTTACTCGCCCTCTACACCAAGTGCCTGGGTGTGGTTCAGGGCAAATAATCCCAAGACCTATGGCAGAGACGCCGCCGGCCATGAGCGGCAAACGTGTGCTCAACGTAGCCGTCTTCGGCGCCGGGACATTCGGCCGCAACCATCTACGCATCTACCGCCAGCTGGAGCAGCAAGGGGTAAACCTGGCTGCGATTGTGGATACTGATCCAGCCACCGCCGGCTTGTTGCGCCAGCAGGGTGGTGTCCCGGTCTGGCCTTCGCCGGAGGCGTGTCTGGAAGCATGCCGCGCGGGCCAATTGCGCCTGGACGCGGTGTCCATCTGCGTGCCCACCTCGGCGCATTACCAGGTGGCGTCGCAGACTCTCGCCCAGGGACTCGATGTGCTGCTGGAAAAGCCGATCGCAGTCAGCCTCGCCGAAGCCGATGCCCTGGTGGAGCAGGCGGCCGCCAGCCAACAGATCCTGCAGGTAGGCCTGCTGGAGCGCTTCAACCCGGCCGTCACCACTGCCGAGCCGCTGGTCAACGGGCCGATGTTTTTTGAAGCTCACCGGCTCAGCGTCTTTCACCGCCGCGCGCTGGATGTCGACGTAGTGCTGGACCTGATGATCCACGATCTCGACATTGTTCTTAGCTTGGTGCGTTCCCCGGTACGCCAGCTGCAAGCCGTGGGGTTGAGGATTCTGTCGTCGCGGGTGGACATCGCCAACGTCCGGCTGGAGTTCGCCTCCGGCTGTGTGGCCAACTTCACCGCGAGCCGGGTTAGCACCGAGACGGTACGCAAGCTGCGCTTTTTCCAGCCCCACCAATACTTGTCCATCGACTATGCCCGTCAGGATTTGCTGATTATCAACGTGGCTCCAGGCGAGAACGGGGAGCAGAATCTGGCTGCCAGCAAGCCGCCGGTACAGAGTGGGGAACCACTGTTGCTTGAAATCAGTGCCTTTCTGGATTCGGTTCGTACCCGCAGGCCGCCGCGGGTAACCGCACAGCAGGCGCGCGATTCGCTGGCCTTGGCGCTCGATATCAACCGCGAGATCCAGGCCCACGCGACCCGCGCCGGCCTCATCTGACCTACGGCATCTTGTCCACTTTGTAGCCTTTGGGTATGGTTGGTTGAAACTGCTCGTCGGTCAACGGTATGTTGAAAATGACCTTTTCCACATTCAGAGTAATCCGGTATTCCTCCAGCGGCCGATCGATGGTGATGGTGCTGGGGAAGGACACACCGTTGAAATCCTGGTAAGGCCCGTAGCTCACCTTGGTTTCCGGAGCGCCCTCGCTGTTATAAACATCCTGCCCGGTAGGCATCAGATCGATCCGGCTGAAATGGATGACCCGCGTCGGTTTATCTACTTGAGGTAGCCCCGCGGCGGGATTTCCCTGGCCGGGGTTGAGCACGGTCAGGTCGTATAGCGGCGTCTCAATCAGCTGTTTCGTTTTTGGATCAAGCTTGGTAGTGCTCGAAGCCGTCAAAGTGACGATGCGGTCAGCAGCAATCCCATGAATCTCGATGGCATCAAGAAAGAACTGCGGGCGCATATTTTCCATGGGATCGGCTGACTTGGTGGTCACCGAAGTGCTCCCTTGAATGGCCCGGTTGTAGTGCGGAATCACCAGCGTGAAGGTGCTGCCGTTGCTGGCAAGGTTGAAGGCTGTGGTTCGAATGACCGGCACCTGTCCGATCACCCTCAGCATGTCCGGCTTGCGGAAGAGAACAAATCCGTGGATGGAGGTGTAATCCGTCTGCTTACCAGTGTGGGCTCCGCCTTTCGTAACAGCAAAATCCACCGTTGCGGTGAGCGAATTCACCAGCTCGTAACGCTTGTTGACTGCTTCTACCAGTTGCACCGCGTCGGCATTCATCACCGCCCCGGCCAACTTCGGCTGCTGCAGTTTGCGAGTGTGGCTCAAGCATCCGGTCAGGACCGGTACCACGAGCGCCAGAAGCTTCAGCCAATCTCTCCGCATTCATTCAACTCAGGAACTGCGAGTATAGAGCAAACGCACCACCCAGCCCCTAATGAGCCCCCTGAGCATTCTTCAGGCCCTGCCGGTAAGCGGCCACGTTGCGCTCATGTTCTTCGAGCGTGGCGGCGAACCGGGAATGGCCGGCGCCGCTAGGGTCGGCCACAAAATACAGAAATCGGCTGTCCGCCGGGTGCATTGCCGCCTGCAACGAAGCGATTCCCGGACTGCAGATTGGTCCCGGAGGCAAGCCCGAATGTCGGTAGGTGTTGTAGGCCGAGTCCCGCTTCAGGTCCGATTGGTAGATCGTTCCCCGGTATTGCTTTTCGAGCATCGCGGCATAGATCACCGTGGGATCGGTCATCAGCGGCATGTCCTTATCCAGGCGATTCTGCAGCACGCTGGCGACCAGGGGCCGATCGGCGGCCACCGGGGTTTCTTTTTCCACCAGCGAAGCCAGGGTCACAACGCGGTGGTAGCCGCTCTCGAGGCCAATCGAAGCGCTCGCCTGGCGGAATCTTCTTACCATCGCGGCCAACATCTGCTCCGGGGTCAGATGCCGCTGGAACCGGTACGTGTCGGGAAATAAATAGCCTTCCAGGTTCTTGGCGCCGGGATCGAGATCGGCGATCAGGGTCACGTTCCGGCTGGCGGCGGTGAGAAAGCTCTCTTTCGACCCCAATTGAGCATCCTGGACAGCTTGGGCAATATCGAAAAGGTTGAAGCCTTCGGGAACCGTCACCGTCCGGGTATAAACATCCCCGCGCACGATGCGGTTGTAAACCGCCGGCAGCGTAGCTGCTTGGACGAATTGGTACTCGCCTGCCTTGAGCGTGCCCCCGCGCAGTACATGCCACAGGTCGAAGGTGTATTGATTGCGGATAATGCCATGCTGCGCCAGCAATGCGCCGATGGCGCGCGTCCCCATGCCCGGCACGACTTCGACGATCGTCTCCCCTGGCGGAGTGGCTGGCCGGGTGACATCCACGGCCGTAAGCCCAACCAAAAGCAGAGCCAGGAGCAAAAGCACTACTAGAAAACGTCGCACACGCGGGACCTTGGGGTATTGGATTCTCCTGTTGGATTTTATGATGCGATTCTTCCCATAGTCCCTTTCCCGGCTAAGGTAGAGAATAGAAAGCAGTGGACATGGCTCGCATTTTGGGTTTGGACGTGGGCGATCGCCGGGTCGGGGTCGCGGTCTCCGATGAGCTGGGACTCACTGCCCAACCAGTGCTGACCCTGGTGCGCAAGAATCGCCGTCAGGACCTCGGCTCGCTCCGGCGGCTGGTGCGCAAATACGGGTGCAACCAGGTGGTGGTGGGCAACCCGCTCTACATGTCGGGGGACATCAGCCCGCAGGCGCTCAAGGCGCAGGCTTTGGCCCAGGACCTGCAATCCGAGACCGGCGTCCAGGTGACCCTGTGGGACGAACGGCTCTCGACCACCGAAGCGCACCGCCATCTGGATGCCGCCGGTCATCAGCCGGGGAAACGGCGCGCGGTGATTGACCAGGTGGCCGCGGTGCTCATCCTGCAGAGTTTCCTCGACTCCCGCCATACACACGAAGCTGCCCGTGGGGAAAAGGCCGTCGTATAATCGTCTTTTGCCGTCGGCGAGAACGCCACGCACCCCCCGGGATTACAAGCGAATGCCAGAACACATCAAGAAAAAGCTGGAAGAACAAATCCGCGTGCTGGAGCATGAGCTCACCCACGAGCTGCCTTTAGAAATCAAGAAGGCAGCATCCCTGGGAGACCTGAGCGAGAACGCGGAATACCACATGGCCAAGCAGCGCCAGGTGTTTGTCAACGCCCGCCTGGGACAGCTCAAGGCGCGCATGGCGGAACTCGCGCTGGTGAACCTGTCGAACATTCCCAGGGACAAAACCGCCTTTGGGTCCACCGTCGTGGTCTTCGACACCACTAAAAATGAGGAGATCACTTATAAGCTGGTCACCAGTGAGGAATCCGACGTAAACCAGGGATTGATCTCCACCACCTCGCCCATCGGGCGCGGGCTTGGTCGGCAAGCGGGTGGGAGACATTGCTACCATCGTGACCCCGAACGGCAAGCGCGAGCTGGAGATTCTCAAGCTCACCACCATTCACGACGAGGTGGAATGAGCGCAGCCTGGAGTTGGACCAGCGCCTTCGGCAGGGGATGCGGGGTGATCCTGCAGTACATTGTCGATGGGCTGGCGCTGACACGCATCTCGCCCAACGTGCTCACGTTCCTCGGCCTGGTGATCAACACCGCTGCGGCGATCCTCTTCGGCTGGGCAAACGAGCACAATTTTGTGCGCATGTTCGTCTACGCCGGCCTGGTCATTATCGGCGCCGGGATCTTCGACATGGTGGACGGACGGGTGGCGCGCCAGACCCACCAGGTGACGATCTTCGGCGCGTTCTTCGATTCGGTCATCGATCGCTATAGCGACGTGGTGTTGTTCTTCGGACTGCTGGTTTTTTATGCCCGCGGCATCCGATTCTTTTACGTCTTCCTGACGGCGTTTGTGATGGTCACGTCCCTGATGGTTAGCTATACCCGCGCGCGCGCCGAGGCGTTGATCGGTTCCTGCAAGGTTGGCTTTATGGAGCGGCCGGAACGGGTGGTGCTCATTATCCTGGGTGCGCTCTTCAACCGTTGGGGCGTGATGGCGCCGGTGCTTTGGGTGTTGGCGGTGTTGTCGACCATCACCGTAATTCATCGCATCAGCTATACCTATCAGCGAACCAAACCTGTCCTGCGCGAGGCCACCCCGGAGGCGGCTCCCGCTGCGGCGCGTACCCCCGAACTCCATCCCGCACCCCGCGCCTGATGAATCCTGTTCTGTTGGTCCATGGCGGCGCCTGGGATATTCCCTCCGACGAAATTACCGCCCACATGCGCGGCGTCAGCCGTGCCGCCCGGGTGGGATTTGACCTTCTCCACCAGGGAGCAGCCGCGCTCGACGCGGTCGAGGCGGCGGTCACGGTGCTCGAAGATGACGAAACCTTCGATGCCGGGCGGGGAAGCTTTCTCACCGCGGATGGCCGGGTCCAACTGGATGCGTTAATGATGGATGGGGCTACCCTGCGGGCGGGCGCGGTCGCCTGCGTGGAGAGACTGAAGAATCCTATCCAGGCCGCCCGCCTGGTGTTGGAACGGAGCCCGCACGTTTATTTTGTCGGCGCCGGAGCGGAAGAGTTTGCCCGCCGGCACGGACTGCCCCTGATCGATAACCACGAGCTGGTGATTGACCGCGAGCGCGAGCGCCTTCAGACGGCGCAGGCTCTCGCCAGCGCCGGAATTGACGACCAGACGTTTACCGGGAATCAACATGACACCGTTGGCGCAGTAGCGCTGGATCTCGCGGGAAACCTGGCTGCGGCTACATCGACCGGGGGAACACTGAACAAGACGCCCGGCCGGGTAGGCGACTCGTCGGTGATCGGCTCCGGGGGCTATGCCGACAACCGGAGTGCGGCCGCTTCGCTGACTGGCTGGGGCGAACCCATCATGAAGCTGGTGCTGGCCAAATGGGCGGTCGATCGGGTGCCTCTGCTCGGCCCGGAACAAGCCGCCGAGGATGCGATTGCCTACCTCTACTCTCGCCTGCAGGGACATGGCGGAATGATCCTGCTTGGTCCCGACGGCCGCTACGGGATTGCCCACAACACTCCACGGATGGCTTGGGCGGTATGCAACCGGAAGGGCGTTCGCGCGGGTACCAGCGTGGCTGAGGTCTAGTTGATGGGTTATCCACTGGTGCTTGCTTCTGGCTCGCCGCGGCGGCGGGAACTCCTGGCCCAGGCGGGCTATCGTTTCGAGGTTCAGGTCTCGAGCGTGGCCGAGTCGCGCCGGCCGGACGAGGATGCCATTCGCTTCGTCACCCGATTAGCTCGGGAAAAGGCGGAAGAAGTTTTTGCCCGCTGTTCGCCGGGAGCCGTCGTTTTGGGAGCGGACACGGTGGTGGTGTGCGACGGCGAAGTTATGGGTAAGCCGGTGGATGCTGCTGACGCCACGCGTATGTTATTGATGTTATCCGGCCGCACCCACCAGGTGGTGACCGGGGTCGCCGTAGTGTGGGGTGAGGGTTCGGCAGAGGTTGCGGCGGAGCTGACTCAGGTCACGATGCGGACCATCTCCGCCGAGGAAGTCTCCGAGTATGTGGCCAGCGGTGAACCCATGGACAAGGCTGGAGCCTATGCGATCCAGGGTCATGCCGGAAGATGGATTCCGCGGATCAACGGTTGCTACTTCAATGTGGTCGGGCTGCCGCTGGCCCTGGTCACGAGCCTGCTGGAAGGAGTCGAGCAGCGCTTGGCGTTGCCGATGGACCTACGGCCCACCTAAGAGATTGAAAAATGCAGACGAAATCTTGATTCACACACCCTCCCGGGCGGTCCCCGAAGACTATTCAGGACATGATGTCGGAGTCGTTCTTCTTCGTGGGGCGCAGTAACTGGGTGGAGCAAAGAAGGACGATGGCGAGGAGGGCAAGATCCAGAGCGGCAAGCATCGGGTCCCTTTCTTTGAGGCGGCCTATTTCACGGCAAGACCGCCAATCATGGCTGCAAGCAGTGCTGTTCTGGGGACGAGCGCATCGAGCAGGATTGACTCACTATCGGCATGTGCGCCTTCCCCGACAGCCCCCATTCCGTCTAATGTGGGAATCCCCAGCGCTGAGGTAAAGTTTCCGTCTGAACCTCCACCAGTGGCTGCTTCCTGTAGTTGAAAACCCAACCCTTTTGCCATTGTTGCTGCGCGGCGGAAAAGATTCACCGTAGCTGGAGTTCGTTCCATGGGAGGCCGGTTGAGGCCGCCCGTCACCTCCAGCCTGCAGTGCCGGTCGACGGTGCGCAAAGAGCGAAAACGCCGATCCAACCTCTCCACGTCGCGGAGCCTGGCAATGCGCACATCAAACTCAGCCCAGGCTTCTGCCGGCACGACGTTGGACCGGGTACCGCCGCCCATCACACCCGCATTGACCGTAATCCCCTTGGCCAGATCGGTGAAAGCGCTGGCGCGCTCGATCTGCCGCCCAAGCTCCAGGATCGCGCTGTGGCCCTGGCTGAAATCTACTCCGCTGTGAGCCGGAACCCCGTGCACTTTGAGGCGGTAGTTGGCCACACCCTTCCTCGCCGTCTTGTAAGCAGCGTTGGGGGCTTGCGCCGGCTCGAGCACAAACACGGCCTCGCATTTCTTCGCCAGCGACTCCGTCAACGCTCGTGAATGCTGGCTGCCGGTTTCCTCATCGCTGTTCAGCAGGAACACCACCGGCCGAGTGAGCTGCCCAGCTTCCAGCAATAAGCGCAGGGCGCTCAGGGCCATCACCACGCCCGCCTTCATGTCCAGGACTCCCGGGCCCCAGGCGCGGCCCTGGGCCACCCGGAAAGGCATCTTTTGGAGCGTGCCCAGCGGCCAAACCGTATCCAGGTGGCCAAGCAGCATCAGCGGCTTGGCCCGGCCCGCCGACCCGAAGCGGCCCACCAGCAGGTCGCCGGCTGACTTCTGTTTGCTGCGCTCACTCTTGCCCCCGCTAGCCTCGATCCACCCCTCCACCGCGCTCACGCAGCGGTTCACGGCAGCCTGGTCTTCCGTGGGGGATTCGATGCTGACCAACTGACGGATCAATTCGAGCATTTGCGGCTTGCGGCGGCCGACCGCCGCCATGAGGTCGGTTTCCATCGATCTTTCTCCTCAAAACGTAAACCTAACACCGACGTGTTACGTCTTATGGCCCGATCAGTTTGTTGCCTTTTTGACACAGTGCAACTTTTTTTATCCTGTGTAGTCTAGGGCTTTGCACCTCATTCGCGACAGGAATACTGCCACGTGGAAATAGCCCACTTAGAAAAGACCATCGCGTCGGTGATTGAATTCTCAGGAATCGGTCTCCACAGCGGGGCTCCCGTCAACATGCGCTTGTTGCCCGCTCCCGCCGGCTCAGGCATCGTTTTCCGCCGCACCGACCTGGACAACTACGAGATCGCGGCCACCGGCAGGAATGTAGCCAAGGTCAGCTACGCCACCAGCATCATGCGCCAGGGCGTGCTGATCTCCACCACCGAGCATCTTCTCTCCGCGCTGATCGGTACTGGTATCGACAACGTCATCATCGAATTGGATAACCTGGAGTTGCCCATCCTGGACGGCAGCGCCTTGCCTTACGTGGAAGCCTTTGCCGAGGTGGGGATCCGGAGCCAGCGTCGCCGGCGGCAATATCTGCGCATCCTGAAAAGCGTAGAAGTGCGCGAGAACGGCAAGTTCATCGCTGTGTATCCCGGCGAAGGCTACAGCATTACCTACGACATCCATTTCCCCGACCCAATCGGCCGCCAGGCGTTCACCGTGGACCTGGCCTCCGGCTCCTACGGCGCGCAGATTGCTGCCGCCCGCACCTTCGGGTTTCGCGAAGACGAGAAAATGCTGCGCGATATGGGCCTGATCCGCGGAGCCACCGAAGAGAACGCCATTATTCTCTGCGGAGGCGCGGTGCAAAATGGACCGCTTCGCTTCGACGACGAATTCGTGCGCCATAAAGTGCTCGACCTGATTGGCGACCTTGCGCTGGCGGGACATCGCATCCTCGGCCGGGTAGTTGCCGAGCGGGCCGGACACGCGATGCACACGGCGCTGGTCTCGCGCCTGCTGCGCGATCGATCTGCATGGGAACTGGTGCAATTTCCCGCCCCGCGCCGCAGCATGGTCACGGTGGCCGCAGCCCGCCTGGCGACCGCCTAGTATTCTGCCAAAATGGTGCTCGGCGCTGCCGGCGCGATTTCCGCTTCGCGCGACGCGCGCACCAGTTCACCCAGCGCGTATTTGAGCTCCGGGATCCCGCCCCACTGACTGCGGAAATGGAAAAGAACGGCAACTTCCGCCGCTTCGCCATGGCGCGCAGCTTCTTCAGCTTGTCCGGATTCGCCACGTCCGCCTTGGAAGCCACCACCAGCATTGGTTTTTCGTCCAAGCCGTGGCCAAAGCTTTTCAACTCGGCCATGATGACGCGGAAATCTTCCACCGGGTCGGGCCGGCCGCTGGCGTCGGAAACATCCACCAGGTGCACCAGCACCCGGGTACGCTCGATGTGGCGCAGAAACTGCACTCCCAAGCCTGCCCCCAGGTGAGCACCCTCGATCAAACCAGGGATGTCCGCTACCACATAGCTGTCTTCATGGGGTGGGTCCCCCACCGAGACTACTCCGAGGTTCGGCTCCAGGGTGGTAAAGGGATAGTCGGCGATCTTTGGCTTGGCGGCGGAGATGCGCGAGATTAATGTCGATTTTCCCGCGTTGGGATAGCCCACCAACCCGACATCCGCCAGCAGCTTCAACTCCAGCCGGTAAGCCCGTTCTTCGCCCTCGCGGCCCCCCTCCGATTCGCGCGGAGCCTGATGAGTGGCAGTGGCAAAATGCTGGTTCCCTCGTCCCCCACGGCCGCCTTTGGCGACAATGATGCGCTCATCCGGATGTTGAAAGTCATGCACCAGCGCGCCGGTCTCGTCGTCGTAAAGTGCGGTGCCCACCGGCACTTTTAGAATCGCATCCACGCCTTCTCGCCCGCTGCAGTTGGAGCCTTCTCCGTGGCGTCCGCGCTCTGCCTTGTGCTCGGGATTGAAGCGGAAATGAACCAGGGTATTGTGCCGCTCGCTCGACTCCATGATGACATCGCCGCCGCGCCCGCCGTCTCCGCCGGAAGGTCCGCCGCGAGGCACAAACTTTTCCCGCCGGAAGGCCACGCAGCCGTTGCCACCGTCCCCTGCCTTCACCCGAATTCGTGCTTCATCGATAAACATGGCGTTCCTATTTCAGTGTAGCGGATTGTTTTTGCCCCAGTGCCACCCTGGGAATCCCCTGCAGGTCGTTCACCAGCGTGACGCCTGCCCAACCATGCATGAGATTCTTGAGCGCGGGGCTTTGGCCGTAACCGATCTCCAGGAATAACCAGCCCCCGGGCTTGAGCACCCTGGCTGCTTGCGGGATCAGACGCTCATAGACTTCGAGGCCGGTCCGTCCGGCGTAGAGCGCGGAATGGGGCTCGTAGTTGGCCACCTGCGGCTCCAGCACCTCGGCCGTTGCAATGTACGGAGGGTTGGCGACCACGGCGTCCAAGTCCGTTCTGTCGATGGCGGCCAGCAAATCCGATGGCAACAACATCAATCGATCGATCACCCCATGCCGCTCGGCGTTGCGGCGCGCCACCGCGAGCGCAGCCGGGAAGAGATCCACCGCCGTAACCCGGGAGCGGGGCATGGCATGAGCGAGCGCAACGGCGATTGCACCCGAGCCCGTGCCCACGTCGACGATGCACACTTCTTCGTCTCGCGCGAAGCGCTCCAGCACTGCTTCCACCAGGTGTTCTGTTTCCGGCCTGGGAATGAGAACAGCCGGCGTGACCTCAAAGGGCAGGCCAAAAAACTCCTGCTCGCCGGTGAGGTATTGCATCGGCTCCGAGGCCAGGCGGCGTTCGACCAGATGGTCAAACTGCTCGGATTCCTCGACGGACAGTATGCGCTCGGGATGGGTCAACAGTGCGGTCTGATCACAGCCCAGCACGTGCTCCAAAAGCAGATCAGCATCGCGCCGGGGATTTTTGGAGGTGGCAGCCAGGCGAGCGCGAGCCGCCTCGAGGGCCGCACCGGCGTTGGCCGGCACGTTATGCCACAGTGGCGGTTTCAGCCTTCAGACGCTCAGCCTGGTAGTGGGCGATGAGGGCATCCACGGTCGGTTGCAGCCTGCCTTCCATGACTTCCGCCAGTTGGTGGTTGGTGAGGCCAATGCGATGGTCGGTAAGCCGGTTTTGCGGAAAATTGTAGGTGCGGATCTTCTCGCTTCGGTCGCCGCTGCCCACTTGTTGCTTACGTTCCTTGGCCAGCGCCTCCTGCTGCTTTTCCATCTCGACTTCGTAAAGCCGGGCGCGCAGTACGCGCATGGCCTTTTCGCGATTCTTGATCTGCGATTTCTCGTCCTGGCAGCTCACCACCGTGTTGGTGGGCAGATGCGTAATGCGGACCGCAGAGTAGGTGGTGTTGACCGACTGACCTCCCGGCCCGGAAGAACAAAATGTGTCGATGCGAATATCTTTCGCTTCGATCTTCACGTCGACTTCTTCGGCCTCAGGCAAAACCGCGACGGTGATGGCCGAGGTGTGGACCCGGCCCTGGGTCTCGGTGGCGGGCACACGCTGCACCCGGTGCACGCCGCTCTCGTACTTCATCTGCGAGTAAACCCGTTTGCCTTCGATGATGGCGATCACTTCCTTCAGCCCGCCGACTCCCGACTCCGATTGCGAAAGCACTTCTACCTTCCAGCGATGCTGCTCGGCGAATCGCGAGTACATGCGGAAAATCTCGGCCACAAACAGCGAGGCTTCGTCTCCGCCCGTGCCGGCCCGGATTTCGAGAATCACGTTCTTCTCGTCATTGGGATCCTTGGGTAAAAGCATCACCTTGATCTCTTCTTCCAGGGCAGCCGCCGTGCCTTCGAGGCGAGTGAGTTCTTCCTGCGCCATTGCCGCTAGCTCGGCGTCGCTTTCGTTCAGCATGCCCTTGGCGTCGACAATTCCATGGTGTGCCTGTTTGAGCTCACGATACTTTCCCACCACCGCTTCCAGGTCGCGGTGGGCCTTGGCCGTCTTGTGATATTTTTGCTGGTCGGTGACTAGCTGCGGGTCGGCTAACTGGCGTCCAAGATCTTCATAACGGGTTTCGATTTGTTCTAAACGGTCCAACATGGCAAGGTTCCTTTCCCGGGTGTGACAAAAGAAGACAGCGAGACAAGCATCGGCGGGAGCCGCTAGGAAAGAGCGTGCCGGAGGGGAACCATGTTGGCGACGCGATGAACCATACCGTTGATTTTATCAGGTTTGAATCCTTCGCAGAGCTTTGTGAGCAGTTGGCGGCCACCGCCAGCAAACTCGAAAAGCGCGCGCTCATGGCCGGTTATTTGCAGCCATTGCCGGTTCCCGAGGCCGGGTTGGCGGCCTTGTATCTGGCAGGGGTCGCTTTTCCGGAAACGGATGGCCGTGACCTGAACGTCGGTGGAGCGCTGCTGAGCCGCGTGCTGGCCAAGCTATCCGGCGCCAGCCAGCCGGCTATGCATGCGGCCTACCTGCGCCACGGCGATCTGGGTGGTGCCGCACAGGATCTGCTCGCGACGCGGGAGGTCCCCGCGACTCTGCTGCTGGCGGACGTGGCAGAAGCCTTCGCCGCTATTGCGGCCGTGAGCAAACCGGCCGCCAGGGAGCAGATTACCCTGAACCTGCTGGGCCGGGCCACACCGCTCGAAGCCAAGTACCTGATCAAGATCATCCTGGGCGACATGCGCACCGGCATCAAGGTCAGCCTGGTGGAGGAGGCCATCGCCGCCGCCTACACAGCCCCCATTGGCGAGGTCCGGCGGGCCAGGATGCTCAACGGCAATCTTCCCCAGGTGCTGGAGTTGGCCGCCGCCGGCCGTTTGGCGGAGGCACAGATGAAGCTCTTTCATCCTTTCGGCTTCATGCTCGCGAGCCCGGTTGAAACTGTGGAAGAGGCCTTGAAGCGTTTTTCCACGGAGGTGGCGGAGGAGCGTCTTGTGGGGCCGGTGATCAACGAAGCCCAGCTGGAAGATAAGTACGACGGCATCCGGGCGCAGATTCACTGTGGCGCCCCTGAGCATCCTGGGCGGGTGGCGCTCTTTTCCCGCTCCCGCGACGATATGACGGCGAGTTTTCCTGAACTCGTCGAGGCCTTTTCCGGCTTTGATCAGCCGCTGATCCTGGACGGCGAAATCCTGGCCTGGAATCCTGAGACCAGTCGCGCTCTCCCCTTCTCGTTACTGCAAGCCCGCTTAGGACGCAAGCGGGTGACGGCGGAAATGCGTACCAGCATCCCGGTGGTCTTCATGGCTTTCGATGTCCTTTATACCGGCGGCCTCATGACCATGGAAAAGCCGCTCCAAGAACGCCGGCGCATGTTGGAAGAACTATTCGAGCGAGAGCAGCCGCAAACCCGGGTGAGCAGTCATCTGACCGCAAGCCAACAACAAGGCGAACTGTTGTTTGACGAGGTGGCTCCGGGCTGGGCGCGGCTGGTGCTGGCGCCTGCGATCCAGCTGGAAAGCGTGGCCCAGTTGGAACAGGCGTACGTCGATGCCCGGGCGCGCGGAAACGAAGGCGTCATGCTGAAGGCGCGGCACAGCACCTACCAGCCCGGCCGGCGCGGTCTGGCCTGGCTCAAGCTGAAACGGGAACTGGCCACGCTCGACGTGGTGGTAACGGCCGCCGAGTACGGCCATGGAAGGCGGGCCGGCTGGCTCAGCGATTACACTTTCGCAGTCCGTGACGGTGACGTATTGCGTAATGTGGGCAAAGCCTACTCCGGCGTGACCGATGCAGAGATTGCCCGTCTCACCCAGTTCTTCTTGGAACACACCCTGGAGGACTACGGAAGCATCCGCGCCGTGGAGCCGTTGATCGTCTTTGAAGTCGCTTTCAACAACGTCATGCGATCCGACCGGCACGACAGCGGCTTCGCCTTACGCTTTCCCCGCATTTTGCGCATTCGCGACGATAAGCCGGTAAGCGAGATCGATACTCTGGAGCGAGTGGCCGAAATCTACCAGTCGCAGCCCGATAAGCCGGTGGAGACCGCTGAAGATAGCTAGACAGGCTGCGGAAAACGATCGACTCATGTCGGGCCAAAGAGGGTGTGTGAGTACTGGGAAAAAGTACAGTCCCTCCAAGAAAGAGCATCCACACAGAGATCTCTCCACTGCGCTTCGCTTCGGTCGAGATGACAAAGGGGAGGACAGCGTTTCAAGAGAGAGTAGTTGCTGAACAGATCCGCTTCTTATCACCCCGGGTGGGAAAAAAAACGGCTTCCATTTGGCAACTGCTATCCCTGGAAGCGCTGTCCTCCCCTTTGTCATCTCGACCGAAGCGAAGCACAGTGGAGAGATCTCTGTGTGGATGCTCCCTCTTGGAAATGTTTTTCGAGACCGTAGCGTGGTGGAGGGATCATCCTTTTTCCCAGCCGTGTGCTCAAAAGCTGAACTTAGCCCAGAACCGTACGTTTCTGGCAGTAGCGATGCGCGTATTCCCAGGATTGAGGTATGTGTTCCCGCTCCCGATGTGAAGAACGTTGGTGTCCAACGGGCCAACATCATTGTGGTTTCCTACATCCTCTGCTTCTGCGCGAATTTCGAACCTGGCTGATTCAAGATGAGTCCAGGGCGCGGGAATGTCTTTTTGCGCGGCAACATTCCACACGGTGGATCCGGGGTTGGTGTAGCTATTGCGCCCGATCTCATACGGCGTGATTTCAGCTCCCCCGAAAGGAACTAACCAGTGCACCTGATCAGGGGTCACTGGGAGCAGTGTTCCCGCAGGGGAGTTAGCCGAAGCTAAGTCGTAGTAGGCGCCGGGAGTTCCGCCTGCTAAGTACGCTCCATCGATCCCGGCCGTATTCAGTGGCATCCTGCGATTGCCAAGCAGAGGCCTGTCGTTAAAGGCACTGCCATCGCCGTTTGTGTCTATGCCGCTGATATTGAATGTGCCAGGCGGCCCGGACTGTAGCTGGGTCACGCCGGAGATGGAGAAATTTCGAGTGAACCCTCCGAGGAGAAGATCGGCTGCACGATTCTGTGCGCGAAAGCCGGCTGGCGACCAGACATACGAAACGGTGAAGTACTGACGATAGTCAAAGGCTGCCGGTCCCCAATCCTGGGCACGGCCGCCGGGGGCAAGATTCGCCGGGTAAGACGTGGGCCCTGTGAATAAGGCAAAGACTTCGGATCCGTCGTCGAGATTGTTACCGTAGGTATAGGCTGCGCGAAAGAACAAGCCCTTTGCGAATTGCCGGGTTACGTCTACCTGGATACTGTCGTATTGCGAGGCAGCAGCGTTAGCGCGTGCACTGATCGCCCCACGATCGGGGTTCAAACGATTGCCGGTATTGGAGTCAAAGTAATTGTATTGTTGATTTCCGTACAACGATCGCCCGCGGCTGGCAACATAGTTCACCGCCAGTTTGAGTTGGGCTGGGAGAGCACGTTCGATCCCAAGATTCCACTGATAGGTCCGCGGATTCACAAGGTTCTTATCTACGCTTAGGACGGAATCCTGTGGAGTCAATTGTGGTTGGATGGTAGCAATCAGGCCGGTAGCATTTCCCAGCCCTGCTCCCTGGGTGGAGATGAGTGTCCCGGTAGGGGCGTTTGGCGAAGTTTGGGCGGTGTTGGTGGCGATATTGCTAAAGCTGGTGTCATAGAAAATGCCGAATCCACCGTGAACGACGGTTTTACCCGTGCCGAGCCAGCCGGTGCCGCTGGGAGCGTATGCGAAACCGATTCGAGGGCCAAAGTTCAGGCTGTCAGTATGAATTTTGAACACCGTGTTGATAGGAGCAGCCAGGTCCTGAACATCAATCGCAGGAAAGGGGAGAGCATTTCCAGGATCGGTTAAATAGTCCCAGCGCAGTCCCAGATTCAGGGTGAACCCGGGGGTTATCTTTATATCGTCCTGGGCGAAAAGGGCAGATCTCCAGATATGAGGATCGAAGCGCGTCGGACCAAAGGTTTTCGTTGCAAATCCAGAGGCGCCGAGGTTGTTGTTGAGGAAATTCCCCAGCCCGGAAGGGCCACCGCCGGCTGTGAAGTTGAGCTCACCCACTGCCTCTTGTGCAACAATGTCGGTTTCGAGAATGCGACCCACGTCCGCGCCAAAGCGGAACGACTGGCGGCCGGCTACCCAACCCACGGTGTCCTGAAACTGATATCCATCTTCCCCGGTGCCTTGTGGGATGTTCTGCGACAAACCCAATTCAGGAATTCCGTCATCGGAAAAGTTCAGGTTGTAGATCTTCGATGCCGGGTTAGCGAGGGCCGACGGCACCGGCTGGAAAAGGAACTTGATACGGATCTCGGACACGCGAAACTCGTTCAACAGTCTGAGCGAAAAAACGTGTGTCCAATTCCCGGAGGCAAGCTCCGAAGGGCCGCCGACCTCGCCATCAAATCCAGGAATACCCGAAGTATTGAGCCCTAGATCGGGGACGAAGTTGTTGCGGTCGTGGAGATAGCGGAAAGTGAACGTATCCTTCTCGTGCGGTATGAAGTCGATGCGGTAGAGCCACTGGGTGTCGGGCGATTGCTGCGGAACCGGGGGCCGTTGATAAAAACCCGTGGTGATGACACAGCCGCTTGCCGGGCAGCCGCCACCATTCCCGATGGCGGGTTGACCGGCATTGATTTGTTCGACGACGCCCAGAGAGGCCTTGTACTGGTACTGCGTCAGGTACGATCCGTTATCCAACAGGGATTGCAGGAGCGCTACCTGGGGTCCGCCGATCGCGTTAAGCGTGGCGTAGCCGTTGGCATCGGGCAGCTCGATCTGACCCGACGTCGAGTTGCCGTAGTATCGGGTGAATTGGGTGCCGCCGAAAGCGAAGACCTTGTTCTTCCACAGCGGGCCACCAGCCGTGAATCCATACTGGTGCTGGTCGTAGCGTGCTTTGTTGGCTCTGCTGGTTGAGCCTACCCGGGTGACGCCGTCGACTGCGTTCAAACCGGACCCGGAATAAAGCTCAAACGCTGTTCCATGAAACCGATTTGTACCAGCCTTGGAGATCAAATTGATCACTGCCCCACCGGCTCGCCCATATTCCGCCGGCGCGGAGTTGGTGAGCGCAGTCACTGACTGGAACATGTCGGGAATTTGCGGCTGGAATGCCTGACCACCCAGGCCGACATCGTTGATATCCTGGCCGTCCAGCATGTAGTTGTTCGCCCGCGGCCGTGCACCGTTAAACTCCACATGCTCGTATTGGCCGTAGGAGCCTTCCGCATTCGTCGCCATGTCGTTGATGTATTGTGCTCCGGGCAGGGTGGCTGTCAGTTCCACAGGGTTGAGCGAAAAGATGGGCAACTGATCGAGCTCTTTGGCTCCAATCGAGGCTGACAGATGCCCGTTGTCGGTGTTCACGTCGTTTGTATTTGCCTCTACCTGAACCGTTTGGGTTACGGCGCCTACTGAGATCACAGGATTGAACGTTGTAATGACCGAGGCGCGAACGATCAGGTCCCTGGCATCGAAAGACTCGAACCCGGGTGCATCCACGTGAATGCTCCACGTTCCTGGGTCGATGGCCTCAATGCGAAAAGAACCTGTGGAGCCGATGGTAGTCACACGCGTTTCCTGCGTATCCTGGCTCACCGCTGTTACCGAAGCATTCGAGATCACGGCTCCCCGTGGATCTCGCACCTCGCCGGCCAACGTCCCCTTACTGGTTTGCGCATTCAACTGGCCCCAGGCAGCCAGCAGTACGACCGCCAGTGCCGAGCCGATGAGTGAACGTACAAAGCGAGAAGTACCGGAGATAGGGATAGTCACTGGAGGGGTCCTCTTTCACCTTGAATAAAGCGAGACGTCGCCGTTGGATCCTGACGTCACAATCTCGCTTACATTTATTTCCGGACAAGATTCTGCAGCACGCAGTTCGCCAAACCTGACCCTCTTACACTCTGGGGCACGCGGGGGTGGGATGTAGCTAACACTTTAGACGTAGATCCTGCCGCGTTCGGCAAGCCCGGCTCAGACACGCTTTTTATTAATAGCCCTGGTGGCTGCTTCTCCTGAGTTGTTCTACAGAAAAACCCAGGTCTCAAAAACGAGACCTGGGCCACCCACCTACTCTCCACGAAAGGTGGGTTCAAATGAGATCGAAAGGCGTTTCCGGCGCCCGGTGGCAATCCTTAGAAGAAGAACTTGCCCACCAGTTGTACCGCCCGGCCCGGTTGCGGATCTGCGTTGAGGTCTGCTGTCGTCGAGCCGGTGACAGAGGTGACCACGCCAAAGAATCCCGGGCCGTCCGTATAGTTGCCGTCCGGTTGCCCAAAATTAGCGTGGTTAAAGGCGTTGAACGCCTCCACGCGAATCTCCACGTAGCGTGTTTTTTCCGCACCTAACGGAAAATCTTTGTAGAGACTAAGATTGGTGTAGTTGAATCCAGGGCCATGGAAGAAGTTACGCTTCACATTCCCTAAACTGCCAATCGGTTCCTGTGTGAACAGTGTGGGATCGAACCACTGGTGGTCAGAGTTCCTGGGATTAAAAGTTTTGATATCAAAACTCGAGGCAACGGGCGTATCCGGGCAATTGTAAAAAGACAAGAATTGACCGGCATTGCAGTACAGCGAGTTCGGTGTCCCTTGATCTTGAATGGTCACGGGAAAACCCGTTTGCAATGCGGTCACGCCAGAGATGTGCCAGCCGCTGAGGACTTCTCTCAGGGCCAGCTTGTCCTGCCAGCTACGGAAGATCGGCACCTCGTAGTTATAAGAAGCGGCCAGCCGGTGGCGTGCATCGTAATCCGAGTCGCCATAATTCAGAAATTCAAAGCCGGGAACATTGTTGACGCCACGGCCATTGGCCCCAGAACTCTCATAACCGGAAGCGTTATCGAGGGCATGGCTGTAGGTGTAGGCGAGTGTGAAGTAGAGGCCGTGGGAGGTCCCTTTGGTCAGGCTGGCCTGGAAAGAGTTGTAGTTGGAAGCTCCGTCGGTGTGCTGCTGGCCCACGCTGATGAACCAGGGTATGCCGTTGGGGGTTCCCGCTCCTGCAGACCCGGGGACGATTGCCGGCTGAGTAAAGTATTGCGGGAAGTCGATGGATAACCTTCCTCCATCCGCTGCGCAACTGGGATCTGCCAAACAGGCCGCATGGCCGGCGGCGGTGATTGGATCGCCTTCATAGGCACGCACCAGCTTGTGACCGATCGAGCCTACATATCCCAACTGCAGGACCATATTGCTCGGCAGCTCCCGCTGGATATTGAGATTGAAGTTATAAACGTACGGCACGGTGTAGTTGGTCGGATAGGTGCTGATCGATAGCTCCGCATAGTTGGGCCAGTTCAATTGTGTTCCGGCCGCGGGATAAACATAAGGAAATGGATTGGCCTCTGCCTGGCCGGTCGCGACATCTACGAAAGGATTTGCGAACGCAGGGCTTCCCGCGAAATCGCCCGCGCCGAAGGAACTCTTGAAGCCCGGAGGATCGCTGAGATTTTGCAGCTGCCCCTCTTCCGCATCGCGATTCCAATACATCCCAAAGCCGCCGCGGACGACAAACTTATGCGCACCCGCGGCCCCCAGCAGGCTGGCCGGGCCGGAGCCAGGCGACCACGCGAAACCAAGTCGCGGACCAAAGTGATTGTATTTTGTGGTGACACCGCCGGCGATATTGCATCCGGGATCTCTCGAGTAGGTCATTCCGGGAGGGCCGCCAGGGTAAACCGTGGATGTCTGGGTGCTATTGGGGTTCCAGCAAACGATGCCTAAGCCGTCGAACTGGTGGTTCTGGTATGGCGCTTCCGTATCCCAGGCGATGCCGTAATTCAAAGTAAGATCGTTCGAAACCTTCCAACTATCCTGGGCGTAGGCGTAATACTCATGGCCGATCGCCTGGATGAAGCTGCCCGACGCCTGCGCGTAGGAATCGGGGATGCCCAGAACATAGTCGAGAATCGGATCCCCCGAACTGTAAGTCCCGGCGCCTGAGAAGCTATAGTTTCCATTATTGTCGGCATAGTAAGGATTGTTGACCCCAAACTGCTCATACGACACGCCAAACTTCAAGCTGTGCGTTCCCAGGATCTTGCTGAAATTATCCGCTGCACTGAGGTTTGAATCCTTGCGCGGCTGTGGGCCCTCATTGGTAAAACCAAGAAAAGCACCTGCACCGGTCGCAGTATTGCCGTTG
This sequence comes from uncultured Acidobacteriaceae bacterium, assembly GCA_963763905.1. Classification (GTDB taxonomy): domain Bacteria; phylum Acidobacteriota; class Terriglobia; order Terriglobales; family Acidobacteriaceae; genus PALSA-350. The sequence continues at coordinate 55,741 of CAVXRU010000016.1, forward strand.
AGGCCGCTCACGCTGATCAGCGGCAGGTTGGCCATAGGACTTTGCGGGGTAATGTTAAACCCATAGCTGCTGGGCTGGACCACATGCGTGGGCTCCACATCGGCGAAGTTGAGACGGTAATACCCGGCACGCAATTCGTTCAAAGCGGTCGAACCCAGGGTGTGGGTCCAGGACGCCATGAATATCTTGAAGTGCTCGGCCTGATCTGCTCCAAACCCAGGCAAGTCCGAACCGCCGAAGCTCAAAGCAGTCGCACTGGGGCTCGATTGGAAAATGGTAGAAGCCCAGAGGGAATCATTCTGCGACAAGTGGTAGTCCGCGCGAATGATGCCCTGGTCCTGGGCCGCGGTGTTGGGAGCATTGAAGGCATAGTAGGAGCCACCACCCAACGTGGTATTCGCGGCGGGGACGAATTGCTGCAACAGCTTGGCCGAGATGGGATTGTAGCTGCTGGATGCGAGTTGAACACTGCCGTTGGGGAAGCAGGCGTTCCACGCGGTCCCTGCTGCGCAGCCCCCTACGGCAAATGGGAGCGGATTGGAGGAAAGGCCGACGGCATTGTTGGGACCATCGTTGGCCACGTTGTTATCACCGCTGAAATCCCCACTCAATTGAGAAGGGTTAAAAACCGGCGACAGTTGCGTTGCCCCTACCCGATTTCGAAATCCCTGGTAGGCAAGAAAGAAGAAGAGACGGTTCTTGATGACCGGACCGCCCAGCGTACCCCCATAGAGGTTCTGGTGAAAATTCGGCCGGCTGGGTGAAAAGTAATTTCCGTTGGTCAGGAAAGTGTCACGATAAAATTCGAATCCGCTTCCATGGAAGGTGTTGCTTCCTGACTTAAGCACCTGGTTGACGATGGCGCCGCTGTTGCGGGCAAACTCCGGGTTCAGCGTGCTGGTCACAATGTTCTGTTCCGCCAGCGCGTCGGGATTTACCGAGAGGCCCTCGCTTTGCAGCGATGAGTCTGTGATATCAGCGCCATTGACCAGGTAGGCGTTGCTTTGTGTCTGGCTGCCGTTCGATGAAAAATTGCCAAACCGGTCACTTGATTCCATGTTGCCCGGCGCAAGTTTTTGCAAGCCCGTGACATCCCGGCCCAGCAGAGGCGCTTCTTCCAGTTGCTGGGCGGTGAAGACCTGCTTCAACTGGGTATCGGAAGTCTCCACCTGCACCGCCGCAGCCTTAACTTCTACTGTCTCCACGGAAGAGCCTATTTCCAGCTTGGCGCTGACGTCGCGATTGTCGTTCACATTCAGCGTGAGTCCGGTAGAGGAGAAAGTCTCAAAACCGTTCGAGGTGATGGTGGTGGTGTAAGGTCCTCCGATCTGGAGTTGGGGAAAGGAATAGTATCCATGGCTATCAGTGATTGCCTTGGTGGTAATGCCGGTGCTCGTGTTGACCATTGCTACCGCGGCACCCGGGATGGCCGCTCCACTCGTATCCGTCACTGTGCCGTGCACGGCCGCGTAGATGTTCTGTGCGGCCGCGGGCCGTGACAGGACCAGCGCCGCAAAGAGAAACAGGGAGAGTGCGACGGGTGTTTTTAGACGACGCGCCATGCCGGCAAAGGTAGAAAGCCTTCTAAAATCCATCATTTGTGATTCTCCATTTCAGTAAAGTGCGTAGAAGCTGGTCATCGCACGTGTTCGGTTGCGGCACTTGTTCCACTCATGCAACTCGGTCGCCCAGGGCTACTCAAGGCAGGTCCGGGTGAATGGGATGTTGGTACCGCTGTCGAGAAAACCTGGCCTTGCCATTCCAATCGCGGAGAGTACGAGAAGAACCTCGAAGCCAGGACGCTAAAGCCGTTCACCTGCGCTTCTTGAGGGGGCGCGCTTGTCGATGAGATTGAGTTAACCGCCAGGTTCACTCCTAGGTTCATGTCCAATACTCCCGGCAGCAATATCCACTTGGACGTTTTTCGAGCTGACCACTCGGGTTTCGGTGAATGTGTGACCGTGGCAGTTGCACCGAAAGCTCTGCGGTCGCTCCTGTAAATCGCAAGCGGGTAGCCAAAGTTTTTCGCTTTTTAAGGTGGCCGGGGAACGAGAGCCTTAGATGAAGGCCGGAGACCGTCCGGAGATCAAGAAGAGACGGATTGGAGAGCCAGTGTTTAGCTATCTCTCCGGCCCGAGCGGGGAAGTCCCTGGCTGAGGACAATCAAATCTCTGACATTTCGGACCTCTCTTAGAGGAGAGGTACGGATTTTCATACAACCTGCCGGGGATCAAGGTCTCCAGCCAAAGTTGTACGAAAAAACGGAAATAGGCGAAGGCGCCTATGATTTATGAAATATCAGTGAGTTTGCCACTACCTGGGCAGCACCGGCCTTCGAAACTAATTTACTGATTCGATGCACATTAGGGATATTTGCCGCGAAATCCGGCGGCGCGGTTACTTAGGCAAACCAATTGCTTACACCAAGGTCATGACGAGTGGTGCTTGTCTGGATCTGGCTTTTGATGGGACTCACCCTAGGGGCCCTTGGATCTGGTGACTGTAGCGGGTGTCATAGGGGCTAGAAACAGCCTTCCAATAAGCTTCGGACCTTTCCGAAATGGACTTTCTCATCCCGGCCCAGGTCGTCCGTGGAGCTACATCTAAGGAGTATTTACGTGACAAGTTTAAGAATGAATCGTATTTCCATCTCTACGATGGGCAGCTGGCTCGTCCTCCTCGCATTCGCGCTCACGGCCTGTCTGTCGGCCCGCCTCTCGGCCCAAGAGCTTTCAGGGACCAAGGGCGGCCTCCAAGGTAATGTGTCCGACAGCAGTGGTGCGGTCGTCCCAGGTGCGTCAGTAACGATTGTCGGAGCTTCCGATTCGCGCAAATTGACCACGAATGACACCGGACACTGGGAAGCTATCGACCTGACTCCCGGACTCTATACAGTCACGGTGGAACGCGAGGGTTTCAGCCAGACGCAGGCAAAAGCCATTGAAGTACAGATTAACCGCGTCATCGGCGTAAATCTTGTGCTTCAAGCCGGTGCCGTCGCCCAGACTGTTCAGGTCGACGCCACGGAGACCACTATCGACACTGGCTCTACAGCGCTCGGCTCCAACCTCACCAGCAGCTTCTATAGCCAGGTTCCAGTGGCTCGCGATGTCGGCAGCCTGTTTTACACCGCACCCGGGGTCACCAATAGCGGAGGTTCGGGTACAGCTAACCCATCGATCGGTGGCGCCAGCGGTCTGGAAAACCAATATATTGCTGACGGCGTAAATATCACCGACGCCGGGTACGGCGGCATCGGCGTATACAGCCCAATTTATGGTTCTCTCGGGACCGGCATCAACCTCACATTCATCCAGGAGGTTCAGGTCAAGACGGGTGCCTTCGAACCGAAGTATGGTAACGGTGACGGCGGCGTCATCCAGATCGTAACCAAGTCCGGTGGGACTGCCTATCATGGGGCGCTGGCGACGTTCTTCGCTCCCGGGGGCATGAGTGCCGGTTGGCGGTATCCTGACGATTACTTCCAGCGCGTGAACCTTCGGGGTCGCATTGTGGCTTTGCCGCAGTACGATGCTTCGGCGGAATTCGGAGGCTACGTTCCGGGTGTACACCTGAAAGACAAGCTCTTCTTCTTTGGTGCCTACAATCCCTCGCTCAATGAGTTCTACTGGAACACGCCCTCCGGTGCGGGTCTCGTAGGTCCTTTCACTAATAAAACAACGAGCAACGATTACGCCGCGAAACTCACCTTCAAGTTAAATGAGGGCACCAGCATTGATGCCTCTGTCTTCTCTGACCCGTCCAGAACCAATGCCGGGTTCGGTTTTGCCAGCGCCGATACCTTCCCGAACTATCCGCAGCTGAACCTCGCCAACCAAACTGGCTTTAGCCGGTGGAACTATGGCACACGCAGTGAGACTCTGCATATATCCAGTTCCCTGTCGCCCACCTGGCAATTGGATATCTCCGCCACCGCCAAGAGAAGCCACTTCAACGAGGTCGGACTGCAAAACGTCTACCAAATCATCGACGAGTCGAACGCGGTGTCCACTGGGCAATTCACCGCTCAAGGACTGGGCTTTACTCAGAATCCGACTGTCCATGACTACGGCTTTGGCATCGATACCGAAAAAACTGTCAATTTCCACGGTCAGCATACTTTCTCGGTCGGTTGGGGTTACACCCATTCCATATACGCCCTGGATAAGGCCTATAGCGGCGGCTACTTCACCTTTCCGACCGCAAATGATATTGGAACTCCTGTAGCCAGCATCACCAGCAACCCCGCAGTCGCAGGCAGCACGGCAAATGCGGCATTTAACTTGCAGGCTGCCGCCGCCAATCCGGCTACTGGTTTAATCGACTGCGCTCCTGCGCAATGCCCCTACTACAACGGTGTCCAGGTTTATCTGCAACAGGTTCGCGGCATTTTCAGCAGCCCCATCGCCGAAACCAGCTCAGTGAACATGTCGATTTACGGCAACGATAATTTCCAGGTCAATCGCCACATCGCTCTGAACCTCGGCCTACGCTGGGATGAGGAACAGCTCAACGCTGTGACTCAAAGCTACACTTTCGTCGACAACTGGTCTCCACGTCTAGGAATCAACTACGATCCCTTCGGCGATCGAAAGTCGAAAATCTTCTTCAATTGGGGCCGCTACACCCAGTCATTCCCGCAGGATGGCGCGTTGCGCGATCTGTCGAATGAGCTCGATATATATGGCGCCAATTGGGCCCCCGAATCTGATGCGAATAACAACGTCATACTCAATTCAAACAACACTGTCACGCCGGTTCTTGATGCAGCGCACCTGATTAGCGGCGATCCCGCAGCGGGCCAGCAGGGTACTAACGTTTCTACCAGCGGCGGCGCTTCGCCCATCTTCATCGAACACAACACCAAGATGAACTTTGAGGAAGAATATGTAGGCGGGGTGGAGCGCCAGTTCGCCGGGTTTGATATCAGCGCCCGGTATATGGACCGCCGTTTGCTGCGCATTATCGAAGATACTTCCGGCGCATCTCCGGAGGGCAATAAATCCGGCTTTGTCGGCCAGAATTTTGTGGTAGGCAACCTGAGCTCGTCTACAGACTACTTTGTCAACGAAGTGGAGCAAGCCTATACATTGGCGGCTGGTCCACCCGCCAATTGCCCTGCGTTTGGAAATTACACTCCGGGTTCCAATGTCGCCAACTACGGCTTGCAGACAAACAGTATCGGCCAGACGGTCGGGGGCGCATGCGGCTACAACGTCTTGACGGCTGGCCTCCCCACCCCAGACGGTAAGCCGGACGGCTTTTCCACTCCACACCGCCACTACCAGGCGCTGGAGTTAGAGGCGAACAAGAGTCTTAGCCACAATTTCATGCTGCGCGTCAACTATCGCTATGCCAAGCTGTTCGGCAATTATGAGGGCCTCTACCGCAACGACAACGGACAGTCGGATCCCAGCATTAGCTCGCTGTACGATTTCACCAATGGCGTTCTCGGGTTGCTAGGCCAACAGTTTGTGGATGGCTATCTGAACACAGATCGCAGACAGGTTGGTAATCTATACGGGTCGTACGTGGTTCCCACCGGTTTCATGAAGCGCCTTACCGCCGGCATCGGGTTGCGCGGTAGTTCCGGTCAGCCCATCAGCCAGTTAGGCGCTCACCCCGTCTACAACGATCCGGGCGAGGTACCAATCGGAGGGCGCGGAACGATCGGCACGATTGCATCGAACTATCAACTCGACCTGCATGCCGACTACCCGCTCCAGTTGGGTGAACGGTATAAGCTCAAGTTCACCTTCGATACCTTCAATGTGACGAACTCCCGTTCCCTTACCTCTGTCGACCAGGACAACGCCCTGAGCTATGGAGTACCTGATTTGGATTACCTCAAGCCCACATCCTTCCAGCGCGCTTTCTATGGCCGCGGGTCGGTACGGTTCGAGTTCTAAATCGGGTTTTTTAAATTCACGGGAGGGGGATAAGACATCCTCCTCCCGTTTGCTTTTGTCAGTGCCGGGATACCGCCGGCGCGTCAATTAAACTGGAAGTGCGTGACTAGGCGATGTTGGCTTCGGATGCAGCCGAAAAGCGCAGCAAATGAGGCGAAATTGTTGAAGCGTTCTGTATATGCAACCGGCGTTCTGGTTGCCGTCGTTCTGGGGCTCCTGCTCTACCCTCCGCCAGCCGCGGCAGCCAAGCATGCAAAGCTGCCCCCCACCTATGAACACTGGCTGGATGAGGAGGTCAACTACCTGATTACCAACCAGGAGAAGGCTACCTTTCTGAGTTTAACGACCAATCAGGATCGCGACCGCTTCATCGAAAGTTTCTGGGCCATTCGTAATCCGGATCCAAACTCTCCCACCAACATCTTTCGGGAAGAACACTATCGCCGTCTGGAGTATGCCAATTCTCACTTTGGTTCGCTCGCGGCGTTAGACGGGTGGAGCACAGACCGGGGCATGGTCTACATAACCCTGGGTCCTCCGCAGCAGAAGCGTTCTTATCCCAACGCCCGGGAGCTGAAAGCAATTGAGACCTGGTTTTATCAGGATCCGCAAAGCTTTTTGGCTCCTTATTTTTCCGTCCTCTTCTTCAAACAGAGCAACGCGGAAGATTTTAAGATTTACTCTCCCTACCAGGACGGCCCAGACGCGCTGATCGACAGCACCAATGCGATCAATGATCCGAAGGCAGCTTTGAAGATCATCAAGACTGACCTTGGAAACGAGGTCGCCAACTTGACGCTCTCTATCTTCCCTAATGAGCCGGTTGATAACACGAATGGAACGCCCACCCTGGAATCGGATTCCGTGCTCAACAAGATCCGCGACTATCGCAACCTGCCGGAAAACAGGGACCTATTGGCGCGCCGCCGTGCTCTGCTCGAGGGCGTCACCCACCGGGTGTTGTTGGGGCAGGACTATAGCGACCTATCCGCTATGGCTACTCGGGATGGCGCTGACCAGGCCAGTGTTCACTACCTGCTTCGGGTGCTCAATCCCGGGGATTTCGTGCTGGGTAAAGATGCGAATCAACAGGTCTATTACTCGCTGTCGGTGGAATCGCAACTGCTGACCGCTGAGGGCAAGGTGATCTACACCGACACCCAGAATTTGCATGACTATCTCAGTCCTGAGCAAATCGATCAGTTGCGGGCTCGGCCCCTGGCGATTGCCGGCCGCCTGGCCGCTGTGCCCGGCAAGTACCAGCTTAAGGTGGACGTCACCAACCTGGTCACCAAGCAGAGTTTTGCCCAGACCAAAGGCGTTCTCGTGCCGGCCTCTGACCACACTTTGGGGATGAGCCAGGTTGTTTTCTCGTCCATTGCCATCCCCAAACGCGACTACACGCAGAGTCAGCCGTTCAGCTTCAGCGGCGTAAAAATCCCGGTCGCGGGAGCGGACAACATCGTGCTTACGGCCGGCGATCCGCTGCGCGTCATTTATCAGCTTTGGGAACAACCGGGTTCCCCAGTCTCGCTGAAGGGGAAGACGCTCGAGGTCTCCTACTTGATCGGTCAGCTCGGCGTCGCTTCCAAAAAAGAACAGACACAGACTGTTGACCGCTCGGGATTTGATCTTCAGGGCAATTTGCTGATGGGCACGGATCTCCCCACTACCGATTTGCATCCGGGGAACTACAGGCTGGTCATCCGTGTCACTGACCCGGAAAGCAACGAAAGCACTACGCAAGCGATCAACTTCCGCCTGGTTGGGGGAGATCGGCAACAGCTGTGGAGCCTCACCAATCCTTCCTTCACCAGCAGCGCGGATTCGGCGGTGAATTTCTACCGGCGTGGGTTGTGCGCCTTATCGCAGCAACACCCGCAGGCTGCCGTCGCTTATCTGAAGCAGGCCGTTGATGCGGGCAAACCCAACACGGCGATGTATACCGCACTGGCATCCGCTTACCGGCTCGCCGGCGACGAAACAGCAGCCGTGGCGACCGAAAAGCTGGCCCGGCAGGGAACTACCTCTTCGAGTAATTAGGGAAGAGCCCGACGGGTCACCGAAGGCGCTGTTTTTGTAAAATTCGATAAAATTCGATGTTTTTGGGCTTTTGGGGGCATAAAGACCAGCGCATAGATCAGCGGCGCCGGCCAAAGCGGTTCTTGTCTATGGAAAAGGGACGCCTGGTGTCGGGAGCAACGTAATCGGCCATGGGGACACGGGGCAGCGATGAGGCCGTTTGCGAAGGGGGCGTTTGCAAGGCGTTCAGGGGGGCGTGAACCGCAGGTCCCTCCACTACCGGTCGGGACGATGACAATTCTAGCGAGTCATCCACCCGGCCGGGTGCGGATTGGGGCTCGGGAGCGGCTTCTTCCTGGGGCGTGGTCGGCTGGGGGTCCACGGATTGCCCGTTCTGCTGGGTACGCATCCATTCGGAGACATAGAATGGCGGCTTGACGGGCGGCGGGGCGGGTTTGTTGTTCTGGGCGGAGACGGCGCGGCGATCCGGTATCAGGCCTTCGATGGCGATGATCATGGAGAGAGCCTTGACCTGGGCGGACATGCCGTTACGGGTCATTTCCGGGGCCAGGTCCGCGATCTGCCATAGGCGGGCCAAGACTCGTTCGCGGCCCTGGTTGAAGCGGCGGAGTTCTTCTGTATCCTGCTCGACGCAGTGTTGCTGCGCGGTGGCCCGATGCTCAAGCATGTAGGCGCTGACACGAGGCGTGGATTTAGTGTAGGCGGCGGTGTCGGGGTTGAGACCGACGGCTTCTGCGGCACGACGGTCGGTCATGGTTCCTAAGAGGATCAGGCAGGCAAAGGCTATTTCCTGGTCTGTGATGGGGTCGGTAATGTTGTTTTGCGGCATTGTTGCTCCTTATTGATGCGTGCGATGTTGAAAATTGGGCGAGACAAAGTTGGCCTTGGTCTTCGCGGGCAATTCCGTAGAGGCTGAAACTTTCAAAACGTACCTCAGCGGCTAAGCGGCTGCCGCGGAAGGGGCAAGATGTTTTTCCCCGCGGTATCCGCAGCTAAAGCCCTCATCTGTGACTTGCTTTTCGGCCCGACTAAAGTCGTGCCCTGATACAAAACCCAGTTTTCTTGCAGACTTGAAATTCGTTGATCGGCAGAGTACATACACGAGGGGCTAAAGAGGCTGCGGAAAAAATTGTGTCACAGCGAAATCGCAGCCCTCAGCGGCTAAAGCCGCATTGATTCAACAGCTGTTACGTACGGGCTGAAGAGGCTGCGGAAAAAGTCGCAAACCGCTTCAGAAGTAGCCACCAGGGCTAAAGCCCCGAATTTTATTGCCCAACGTTTAAGCGGGTTTGAAAACCCGCTTCCCCGGACTAAAGTCCGGGGCTACACCCGAACCAGCGTTTTTCCGCAGCCTGTGAAGCCCGTACCCTTCGAAAATCCGGCTTTTCCGCAGCCTGTTCAAGCCCTCATCTGTGGCTTGCTTTACGGCACGGGTGCACGGGTGCCCTCCTCGACTGCAGTTCACGGCAGAGATTTTCTACTGCGCAGGCACGGTGAGGGCGCAATAAAAAATCCCGCCGCGGCGGGATGCTGGAACAAGCTGATTTTAGACAGGGATCGGGTGTGCCACCGGACAGCGGTAAAACTGTCCTTCGCTCGCGCTTAGTCCGTTAAACAAACGGAAACTCCCCCGGCTAGGAACAACCGCGCGATCAGCGAGCTCCTGCCGAAATCATCTTCTAAGAGGTACGGTACAGGAGGAGAGACCTCTCAGCAAGCGACTTAGGCTGTTTATTTTCTCCCAGCACCATAAGAAAGGGACCGCCGAGGCGGTCCCTTTTCTGCTGGCTGGTTTTGCCTGCGTTGTTAGAAGTCGATGCGCAGCGAGAGCTGCAGCACGCGGGCTCCATTGTTCAGGTTTCCGGAGGGGACGACAGTGTAGCTGATGTTGCCGAATTGGCTGCTGGTGATGTCCTGTTCATCCAAACCGTTATAGACATTGCTAGCCGGCAAGGCGAAGCTCGGGTGGTTGAGTGCGTTGAATGCGTCTGCACGGAAGTTGCCTTTGACCCGATCCCCGACGATTGAGAAGGTCTTCCCCAAACCGAGATCGGCATTGAAGAAGTGAGGTCCACGCAAGCTGTTGCGGGATCCTATTTGGAATCCAATCGGACCTACATAGGCGGCTGCAGCATTGGCCTGGTTGGCAAAGATGTTGACGCCTCCGCCTTGTGGCTTTTGGAGCTTGGTAGCTACCGCCGACTTTTGGCCGACCAGGATACCAGGGGCATTGTTCGAGTAGCTGGCGACAAAAGCGTCGGAGTTGTTTCCCCATGCCTGACCGGTGTGCCAACTATTCACACCGCTGACACTCCAACCGCCGATGATTTCGTTCATCAAGGTCGAAGCCGAGGACGCAAACGCCTTACCTCTGCCGAAGGGAAGCTGGTAAACAGCGTCTGCCGTGATGATTTGATTCAGATCGAAGTCTGAGTTATCACGGCACAAGCGGGGCCGGACGGCATCGCAGATCAGGCCGATGCCGCCGATGCCCGTATCGCCCTCGGAATTTGCGAAGAACGACGTGTTATCGATGGAGTGCGCAAAGGTGTAGTTGAAGTCAAAGTTCAGACCGTGGGAGAAGTTCTTCGCCACGGTAAGCAGCATGGCGTTGTAGCTGGAGAATCCTCTGTTGCCGTAAAAGGTGTTCTCCGAGAACTGGGCCGCTGATCCCACGTTGAGCGGCGCACCGGTGTCTGAAAGGAATTGGACAACGTCACCGAAGTCGCCGCGGTATACGAGGCCGGTCACGTTTGCCACCAGGAACGAGGTGTAACTCTGGCCGTTTTGGGGCCCGATGACGTTTTCAAACCATGGCTCGGGAATTACGGTTGCGGAAGTGGCTCCGGCTCTCACCTGTTGGGTGACGTTCCCAAAGGCCTGGCCGAGCGTCTGGCCAGATTTGGGATCCGGGAAGTCGAGGACCTGGTTGGCGTCGGTCTGGGCCAGCAGACGCCGGCCGAGGCGGCCGGCATAGCTAAGCTTCATAACCAGGTCGCCCGCGAAGGCGTGTTGCATACCGGCATTGTAAGCAATGGAGTACGGGGTCTTCAGTTTGGGGTCGATCGTGGCGTTGAAGGCCGAACCAATCTGCAGACCATAGGGTTGACCGTTGGCATCCACGAAAGGTTGGTAAGGCGGTTTGGGCGTAGCAGGCGGGGTTATGGGAACGGTGGAGATGCCGTTCTTGCTGTCAAGCCGCGGGCCGGTCCTGATGGAATTGTAGGGGTCGCCCGAGATCCCCAACGAGGTGGGCAGGGTCTGCTGGAAGAGATAGGAATCCGCATCCTGAATTTGCTGCACCGCATTGATGATGGTGCGGTCGTAGACGATGCCGATGCTGCCGTTCCAGACGGTCTTCTGGTCCCAGCTAGGGTTGTAAGCAAAGCCAAAACGCGGCGCGAAGAGATGGTTCTCGGGCTGATACAGTGGCGGGCCATTATTTGCCTTGCCGCCAAGGATATAGCTGATCAGCGGGACGGCAGTGGCACCCGTTTGGCCAGCAATGCTCTGGGCGACGCGAGCGCTGAAGTAATTGTCGTAGTTGGTGTTAATGGTGCTCTCAAGGCCGCGTGTTTCATAAGGCACAGAGAAGTTCTGATAGGTGACGCCATAAGTGAGGGTGAGGTTGCGGGTGACCTTCCACTGATCTGCCGCGTACACCTGGGTCTGATAGTACTTGTAGTAGCGCTGATCGCCGGTCAACTGAGGCAGTACCGAGCCCTGGGCGTTGTAATTGAAGTCTGATGAAACTTCGGCGATGCGGCCGAGCGAGAAGAGGAAAGCCTGGTCGTAATCGTACGAAGGTTCGGTGCCCGTTGTGCCGATATCGGCGGGGCGGAGGCTGAGAGCGGGGTTTGCTTGGCTGCAATCGCCGGGGGTGGGGCCGCACAGGCTCAACGTATAACCGCCCGGTCCGATCTCGGCGGTGTTGTAGTCGGCAACGTTGGTATTGTGCGCCTTGATGTCCTTAAACGTGCCGCCGAATTGCCAAGTATGGCTTCCCTTGGTCCAGGAGAAGTCGTCTCCAATGATCGGGATGGGGATGCGGCGAGCTTGCGCGTTGGGATTGAGGTAGAGAGAAGAGGCAAGAGCGGGTCCGGTGCCGTCGCTAAAGGTAAGGAAGGTCGAACCGCCTGGATTGTAGCTATTGGGGAAGGAGTATTTCTGGACGGTTTCACCGATAAAGACACGATTGGTCTTGTTGGAACCGATCACCCAGTTGTGGCCGATGACGAAGGAGTAGGTGCGATCGATGAATGGATTGGTAGGAGGATCGCCGGCAAACTCGTTCGGATTTTCAACGGAATTTTCACGAGCGATGGTGAACCGGCCCCACAGGTTCATGTGCGAGTTCAAGTTGTAGTCCATCCTGGTGACGTAGTTGGTTTCGTAGTCGTCGTCCGGAGCATTGAAGCTGTATCCACCGGAGTTGACGCCATCGCCCGTGACGGTGTTGTTGGAATGCGGGTAGCGGGCGGTGAACCCCTGCTGCCAGGTCTGACTGGTGCCAATGCCGGCTGGGTCAAGGGCTGTTACCTGGGCAGGGGTGAGATAAGAGATGCCGCCGGCGTTGTTAATGTAGCCGAGGTTGCCGGCGCGAAAGCTATCCAGGGGTACTGTTCTCTGGGTCAGGAGCGAGCTAATTATGCGGGAATCGTTGAAGTCGAAGAAGAAGAAGAGCTTGTTCCGCAGGACCGGCCCGCCGATATTGCCGCCGAACTGATTCTGGATCAAGTGATTGCGGGGAACGATCGGGCTCGCATTGTTGCTGAACCAGCTATTGGCCACCAGGGACGGATCGCGATGATACTCATTGATGTTGCCGTGAAACTGGTTGGTGCCGGACTTGGTGACTAGCTGGAATTGGCCGCCGCTGGAGGGGCCGGCGGTTGATTGAAGTCCGCCAACGGTGCCACGGAACTCTTCGACGGAATCGACGGGGGCGTGGCCCACAATGACAAATCCGCTGGTGACACCGGAGCCGGAATTGCTCTGCTCCGCGTTGCCGGTCGCGAAGTCATTGACGTCCAGACCGTCGACGGTGACGTTATTCTGGTCGACTCGGGCGCCGGTTACGGAGCCGGTGTCAGTGACGCCAGGCTGCAGGCTGAAGAGCGCGATCGGATCGTTTCTCTGTTGCACCGGAAGGTTGTTGAGCTTCTGTACGTCGAAGGTGTTGCCGATGGCGGCGGTGGTGGTGTCAATGGTGACTTCGGAGTTCGAAGCGGTCACCTGAACCTCCTGGGCCTGGCTGCCCACCTTCAACGTTGCATTCTGCGTGCGGATTGTGGCCACTTGCAGGTAGATGCTGTCGACCGCGACGGGAGAGAAGCCGGAGGCGCTAAAGGTCGCCGAATATCCCGCGCCGGGAGTAATCTCGGAGAAGCGGTACACTCCCTGGGAGTTCGTCGTGGCGGTGTAGGACTGTCCGGTGGCGGTATTTTTGAGAGTGACTGTAGCGCCCGACAAAGCCGCACCGGACGGGTCCGTCACCAAGCCCGTCATACCGGAAACGTCTTGTGCGTAGCAGACGTGCAGGGATGTCAAAACGAGCATCGCGAAAATACAGCAGAAGAGCCTGGCTACCTTCCCCAGTGCGGGATGCATATTGCCGGCCATCATTCCCCTGTCCCTGCGAAGGGAGGATGTGTTGCTCGTGAGGTCAAGCGAAAATGTTTTCATATCTAAACTCTCCAGCAAATGAAGTCGTGAATCGAATCAAGGGAGGCTCTTTATCATTTATCAAAGGAGCTCCGGCCTGCGTGAAGTTCCCGGGGTTGCAAGACTACTTCAATGCAACGGGGACTTAATGAGGCTGAACATGTTTTCTTCCTCCCAACGGGCGGGTATTATTCGGAAAGAATCAGGCCCGGTAAATCTACCGCCGGAGATAGCCGGTGTGGATCTCATTCATCCTGCTTGCGCAGCGGTAACGAGGTAACGCGGAAAGGGGAGACTGCGAGCGTAACTGCATTTATTGGGCCACTCCGCAGGTTCGCATCAAAACTTAATATCTGCGGGACTTGCGTCGTCGGCGATGCAGCGGGATGCTATGGCTTTTGGTAGGAATTGAAAATATCTATGACTTTGTGAAAAACCTTCGATTGCGTTATCTATCCCCGTCATCAATCGAACGGGATACTAACGGTGTACTTAGCTCTCCCCTCAAGCCTGTCGCGGGGATCGAATCATTGATCTTCTTCAGGCCCCGGCTGCTTACCCAGCAACGGAGAGCAGCAAGGTTCCCCGCTTGCAAGGAACTCCATAAACTCCACCCTGGTGAGGTCCGGGTCGTACAGATTAAGCTGCACCTTGCCATCACGACCGACCTGCGTCTTGGAGCAGTTCGCCCCCTCACACTTGTTTGTTGCGAGGGCCGCAACGGCGTCACTCATGTGGGCCACCCCAAGGGAAAAGTGGTCCTGCACCCCGGCCTGCTTTAGCGTCGGGTCAGGGGGAATGTTCAGCATGTATTCGAGCCAGTCCGTGCCGTCCGGCACCTGGATGCTCTGCCAGTCCGTTCGCTGGTCGGTCCTGCCGCCATGCCAATAAGGATGAAAACCGAGGACGTCTCGCCAGAATGCATCCTCTTTCGCGGCATCCCGCACAATGAAGCCGACATGGATGATGCGCTTGCTGGTCGCGTTGGGCGAGGGCGGAGCCTTGGCAACCGTCTTGTTAGAGCCGCTCTGCACAAAGATCACCAGGTTGCCTTCGGGATCGCGCACCCCGAACTCACCCGCCTTCAACGGCAGCTCTGGCTTAACACCGTGGGCCGCCAGGTAGCGCTCGAGGCCGGCGGCATTGCGCGTGGTGAATGCAACCGCAGCCATGCGGATGTTGGGCTGAGGCGGCGCCGGCGACGTGAGAATCTCGATCCATTGAGAACTGTTTACCGGATAAGTCCAAACCCCGTTCGCCTGCAAACGCGTATATCCCAGGGTGCCCCCATAGAATTTCTGTGCCGCGTCGGGCTGGGTGGTATAGAAGCGCGCGAAGGCAATTCCCGTAATGGCAGGGCGCTTGGCCGTCTGCGCCGCGAGTGGGGCGGCGGCGGCCATGAGCAAGGCAAGAAATCGGGCTGGTCTCATCCCCCGAACTCTAGTTCATGGCGCCGCGGCCGGTCAAAACCCGGGGCGAATTGCGTCTCCGGGCAATCCCCAATAAACTTCTTTGCGAGCGAAATCGTCTCTTTTCCCGAGCCCCTAAGGAGCCCGCGTGCGTCTTTCCCGAATTGTCGTCCTTCTTTCCCTCGCCTCCCTCAGCGGCAACCTGAAAGCCCAACAGCCAGAAATGCCCCCGCCCCCGCCGCATGCCAAGCAGATCCACCTCAAGCACGTTCTGGTGATCGGTCAGACCAAAGGCTTTGAACACGACTCAGTCTCTCCAGCCATGGCTGCCATCTTCAACATGGGTAAAGAGAGCGGCCTTTGGGACACCATGATGCGCACCGACACCGAATTGCTCACCAAGAAGGATTTGCAGCGGAATACAAAAAATCTGAACTACTTCGACGCCGTCATCTTTGCCAGCACTACCGGGGAACTGGACATGGACGACAGCCAGAAGCAGGATTTAATGTCGTTCATCAAGGAAGATGGCAAGGGGTTTGTCGGCATCCACGCAGCGCTCGACACCAATTACAAGTGGCCCGAATACGGGGAAATGATTGGCGGCTGGTTCGACCAGCATCCCTGGATGACCTTCAATGCCCCTATTAATAATGAAGACCCGGACTTCCCCGCCGTGCGCCATTTTCCCAAAGCCTTCGTCAAATATGACGAAATCTATCAGCCGAAAGATTGGTCTCGCAGCAACGTGAACGTGCTGCTGAGCCTGGACTCGAGCAAATTAAACTACGAGAACAACCCCCGTATCCATCGCGCGGATCATGATTTTCCCGTGGCCTGGAGCAAGATGTACGGTAAAGGAAGGGTCTTCTATTCCACCCTTGGCCACACCGAAGAGTCCTGGGAAGATCCGGACATTCGCAAGATGTACTTTGAGGCCATCAAGTGGTCCTTGGGAATGACCGAGGGCAGCACCGCGTCGCACGCAAAGCCGGCGGTTGGAAAGTAAAGGTGGTTTAACCAGGATGAAGAAGTTTCGGGATTTGGCAATTCTTGCGGCAATCGCTGGGTTAGCCGCTTACCAGGGCAGGCAACTGCACATCTACGCCGCAACCGGTCAGGCGCCGGCCACCACCCAGAATGCAGGACCTTCTCACGGCGGTGATGCGGCCACGAGCCATCCTGAAGCAGCGGCGGCCGGTGGCTCGCTTTTCCAACAAAACTGCGCCTTTTGTCACGGCCGCGACGCCGGTGGCGGAGAAACGGGTCCTGACCTCACCCGGTCCAAGTTGGTTTCGTCGGATGTGGGCGGAGACAAGATCGGAGATGTGGTGCTGCACGGACGGCCTGACAAGGGCATGCCCGCTTTCAGTAATTTCTCGCCCGAGCAGATCACTGACCTTGTCGCGTTTATTCACCAGCAGCAGACCAAGGCCATGTCGCAGAACGGCAAGCGCAAGGGTGTGGATGTCTCCGACCTGCAGACTGGTAATGTGGAGGCCGGAAAGGTCTATTTCAACGGCGCGGGCGGCTGCTCAAGTTGCCACTCACCGACCGGCGACCTGGCCGGCATTGCTTCTCGCTACGAAGGTTTGCAGCTTGAGGAGCGGATGCTCTATCCGAGGGATGTAAAGAGCAAGGTGACGGTGACCCTTCCTTCGGGAGAAGCCGTTTCCGGAACGCTCGAGTATCTGGACGAATTCACGGTGGGATTGCGGGATGCTTCGGGAACCTATCGGTCCTGGCGCGTGAGCGACGTAAAGGTCAAAGTCGATGCCCCAGTCGAAGCTCACGTGGCACAGTTCCCCAAATATACCGATGCCGATATCCATAACCTGATGGCTTATATCCAGACCTTGAAGTGATCCTGCTTTGGGAAGGTTCCAAATGAAGTTTTTGAAGAGTAGCTTGTTTTTTGCCGCGAGCGCATTGGCGGCCATTGGGTTTTCCCCTTCCGTTGGGGCGCAGAATGTGGATGCCGCCATGCTGTTGCATCCGCCTGCCGACAGCTGGCCTGGATACCAGGGCGACTACTCCGGACGGCGCCACAGCTCGTTGACGCAGATCACACCAGCGAACGTAGCCAATCTAAGCCTTGCCTGGGCCTATCAAACGAATCAGCCTGCGGAGATAAAGTCAACGCCGATCCTGGTGGACGGGGTGTTGTACTTTACCGTGCCCGACAACGTGTGGGCGGTGGACGCACGCTCGGGCCATATGCTGTGGCACTACACTTACCCACCTAATAAAGGCGATCACATTGGCCAGCGTGGCGTTGCCATATATAAGGACTGGATATTTTTTGTCTCACCTGACGCGCACATGGTTTCTCTCAACGCCAAAGACGGGAAGGTCCGCTGGATCGTGGAGCTGGCGGACGTGAACAAAGGCTACTGGGCGACTGAGGCGCCTTTCATCGTGGGGAACCACGTCATCGCGGGCGTCGGCGGCGATTTGGACAACATCCCCATGTTCGTGAAGTCTCTGGATCCCGAGACCGGTGCGACGCAATGGCAGTGGAATGTCACTCCTCCGCCCGGACCGGGCGTCACGACCGGGGGCACAACCTGGATGGCGGGGACCTATGATCCAACCCTCAATCTCATCTATTGGGGAACCGGGAATCCTACGCCAGTGCTGGATGGCAACGCCCGGCCGGGAGACGATGAGCATACGTGCAGCATTGTGGCGTTGAATCCAGATACCGGTCAGTTGGTGTGGTCTTTTCAACCGTCGCCGCACGATACCCACGATTGGGATGCAGTGGAGATCCCGGTACTGGTGGATGGAACCTTCCATGGGCAGCCGCGGAAGATGCTCATGCAAGCCTCGCGCAACGGCTATTTTTTTGTTTTAGATCGTACCAATGGCAAGAGTCTGTTGACTGTTTCCTTTGGACCGGTGAACTGGACGAACGGGGTGGACAAAGAAGGCCGTCCGATTCCCAATCCTGCCAAGGAACCGTCGCCTGACGGGGTTCTGATTGCGCCCGACGAGGCTGGCCTGACCAACTACCGAGCGCCCAGTTTTGACCCTAAGACGGGCCTGTTTATCGTGAGTGCTCATCACGCCTTCAGCCTTTACTTCAACAAACCGGCGGATGGCTCCTACGGTTGGGCGGGTGCGGACTATGGTCTTTGGGGTAAGTCCGTACTGGAAGCTATCGACTACAAGACCGGAAAGATTCGCTGGTCGCATGAACTTGGCCCCGGAGCTTCGGGCGCAGGCGTTCTGACCACGGATTCCGGAATCACCTTTACCGGGGACGCGACTGGAAACTTTCTGGTGCTGGATACAGGCACCGGAAAGACACTCTGGCACGCTGGCTCAGGATCAAGAATCGGCAGTTCTCCCATCACCTACGAGCTCGACGGACGGCAATATCTTCTGACCAGTTCCGGGAGTGTCTTGTTCGCTTGGGCCTTGCCTGAAAAACCTGCTACCCAGAAACACCCGGCTGTTAAGGCTCACTGATAAAAATAGTGTCCCAGATGTAACCGAGGGATATGGGCGTAGCCCGGAAAAGAAACCGCAGGTGCCTCCACGACGCTCTCCCGGATTTCCTGTCGAGACCCGTGGCTTTGATGATCTGCATGCGGCTCTCTCAGGAGAGCCGCACACGTGCTGGCCGCTAGCAGCGCGAGTAGGAAATCCGGGTACGCTGTCGAAAAACATTTCCAAGAAGGGACCGCTGAACCGCAGATCTCTCCACTGCGCTCCCCCGGATTTCCTGTCGAGATCCGTGGCTTTGATGATCTGCATGCGGCTCTCTTTAAGGAGAGCCGCACACGTGGTCGTCGCTAGCAGCAGTGAAGTAGGAAATCCGGGTACGCTTCGGTCGAGATGACAAAGGGGAGGGCGGTGTCTCCATCGACAGTTGTTGCTGAACAGGAGCCGTTTTTCATCACCTTGGGTGGGCCCGAAGGCTCATGACTCCTTCTGTCGAAAAACACCTTCCCAAGAAGGGACCGCTGAACCGCAGATCTCTCCACTGCGCTGCGCTTCGGTCGAGATGACAAAGGGGAGGGCGGTGCCTCCATCGACAGTTGTTGCTGAACAGGAGCCGTTTTTCATCACCTTGGGTGGGCCCGAAGGCCCATGACTCCTCTGTCGAAAACACATTTCCAAGAAGGGACCGCAGATCTCTCCACTGCGCTGCGCTTCGGTCGAGATGACAAAGGGGAGGGCGGTGCCTGCCTCCAGTCAGAGTAGTTGCTGAATAGGAGCCGTTTTTCATCACCCTGGGTGGGCCCGAAGGCCCATGACTCCTCTGTCGAAAAACATTTCCAAGAAGGGACCGCAGATCTCTCCACTGCGCTGCGCTTCGGTCGAGATGACAAAGGGGAGGGCGGTGCCTCCAGTCAGAGTAGTTGCTGAATAGGAGCCGTTTTTCATCACCTTGGGTGGGCCCGAAGGCCCATGACTCCTCTGTCGAAAAACACTCCCAAGAAGGGACCGCAGATCTCTCCACTGCGCTGCGCTTCGGTCGAGATGACAAAGGGGAGGGCGGTGCTTCCAGTCAGAGTAGTTGCTGAATAGGAGCCGTTTTCATCACCTGAACCGCAGATCTCTCCACTGCGCTACGCTTCGGTCGAGATGACAAAGGGAGGAGGGGCGCTTCCAGCGAGAGAAGTTGCTGAACAGGGACCGTTTTTCATCACCTTGGGTGGACCCAAAGGCCCATGATTCCTCCGGTCTCGGGATGACAATTCTCTTGCGGGGGTCAAGTATTTCTCGCTGAAGCTCTCGCGGGCACACGGCAACCTTGGTC
This sequence comes from uncultured Acidobacteriaceae bacterium, assembly GCA_963763905.1. Lineage (GTDB taxonomy): Bacteria > Acidobacteriota > Terriglobia > Terriglobales > Acidobacteriaceae > PALSA-350. The sequence goes on from CAVXRU010000016.1 coordinate 75,537, forward strand.
TTGCTGCGATCCTGTATTTTTGCTGATAAGGAGCTCCCCGTGAAACTGACTATCTTTCTGAGAGCGGCTGCTTTGCTCGTCCCCTGCCTGCTGATCGTACTGCTGGTGCGTGGGCAGAGCTTTCCCGATGCATCGGTGTACACCAACGACCCAGCGGCCATGATTGCGGGCTACCGGCACGTCGAGGTCTCTTCCGTATCGGACGCCATTGAGCAGCTTACCGGCCAACGCATGTACATGACCCACCACATGCAGCCGATCTTCACCACAAAGTTTGCCGGCTATGCCATCACCGTAAAGATGACGAAAGAAGAAAACCACGATCCCAACGCGCTTACCCCAATGCTGGCCGCTATCGATCAGGGAGCGAAGGACTCAGTCTATGTAATGACCCTGCAGGATGGGGCGGACATCGCCGGCATGGGCGGCCTCATGGGCACGGCAATGTCCGCACGCGATTTTGCCGGCGCCGTGATTGATGGAGGCGTGCGCGACGTGGCCTATCTGCGCAAGATCGGATTTCCTGTCTACGCCACGGGCATTAATCCGGCAACTTCGGCTGGGCACTATCGTGTTACGGGCACTCGTGTCCCGGTTGTATGCGATGGAGTGAAGGTGAATGCCGGCGACATTGTGGCCGCAGATGGCGATGGAGTCGTCGTCGTGCCCCGTGACATTGCCCCTAAGATCCTGGTAATGGCACAGCAACTGGACTTTAAAGAACACAGCATGTACGCCTTCATCGAAAATACAAAATCAATTGAAGAAGCGGTGAAGAAGTTTGGCCGTCTGTAAACCGCGAACAAGGCGTTGCAGTGTTACCCTCATATCCTCAAGGAAACCTGCCTGCTAGGGCGCATCACGGACGCTTGGCAACCCCGGAGAAGACGCTATGCAATTGTCCAGTCTATTCAGAAAGCTGCTGCCAGCCATCGCCACTCTCGGCGTACTGTCTATTGGCAGCTCGTTGATCTCGGATCAGCCCAGAGCTGGAGCGCAAACCAAAGCCCAGACGTGCCCCAGCAACGACAGTGGCCTGAAGTTGCCCGCCGGTTTCTGCGCCACGATTTTCGCCGACAACATCGGTCACGCCCGGCACCTGGTTGTGTCGCCGAGCGGAGTTGTTTACGTCAATACCTGGTCGGGCGATTACTATCCCCCTGGCCAAAAGTCGCCCGAAGGCGGTTTTCTCGTGGCTCTCCAGGATAAGACGGGTAGCGGCAAAGCCGACACGACAGAACGCTTTGGCGAAACCGCCGCGACCGGCGGAGCGGGTGGCACAGGCATAGCCCTTTACAAGGGGGCGCTCTACGCAGAAATCAATGATCGCATCGTGAGCTATCCGCTGGCCGGCTCCGTCGTGCCCAAAGATCCTGCCACTACCGTGGTTACCGGATTACCCCTCGGTGGCGATCACCCCATGCACCCGTTCGCCATCACCGCGGACGGATCCATGTATGTCGATGTGGGAACCGCAACCAACTCCTGCCAGCTGAAAAATCGAACCCTCAAATCCCCCGGCGCGGACCCTTGCACGGAACTCGAAACCCGTGGTGGCACCTGGCGCTTCGACGCCAACAAAACCAACCAACCGTTTACCCCAGCCGATCGTTACGCCACCGGAATTCGCAATGGCGAAGGCTATGCCGTCGATGCGGGAGGCAAGCTTGTATACGTCACCCAACACGGAAGAGACCAGCTGCATGCGAATTGGCCGGACCTCTACAAGCCCGAAGAGGAAGCCACCTTACCGGCCGAAGAATTGCTGCTCCTGAAGCAGGGCGGCGACTACGGATGGCCTGAGTGCTACTACGACCCGTTTCAGCGAAAGCTGGTTCTGGCGCCGGAATACGGCGGGGACGGTGGCAAGAAGGTGGGAGTCTGCGCCAACAAAATTGGCCCGGTTGCCGACTTTCCAGCGCATTGGGGACCAAATGGCGCGGTGTTCTACGACCAGAAGCAGTTCCCGGCCCACTACCGCAACGGAGTGTTCATTGCGTTCCACGGTTCGTGGGATCGCGCGCCCTATCCGCAGGCCGGCTACAACGTGATCTTTCAACCCGTTGCTGCCGGCCGTTCTGCTGGTCCCTGTGAACTCTTTGCCGATGGTTTCGCAGGGCCGGTCGAGACTCCCGAGAAGGCTGTGCACCGTCCCAGCGGCGTCGCCGTCGGACCAGATGGATCGCTCTACATTTCCGACGACATAACCGGGCGCATTTACAAGATCGTTTATGTCGGCGGTTCCGCAGGTGGCGGTGCGAAATTCACTCCCTGCCCCAGCCCGACTGCTTCGCCTGGCTCGATCGCAGAAGCCGCGGCCAAGCCGCCGGAAGGCACCCACCCGGACGCTGGCCTTGCCGTTCCTCCCGGAGCCACGCAGGAGATGGTGGCCCTGGGTGATCGCATCTATCACGGTCAAGTGGGTGGAGCTCCCTGCGCGGGCTGCCATGGCGCAAGCGCTAAGGGCACTCCCCTGGGTCCCGATCTGACGGCGAACAAGTGGTTGTGGAGCGATGGCACCTATACCGGAATCGCTAAAACCATCACCGATGGCGTTCCCCAGCCGAAACAATATCGCAGCCCCATGCCGCCCATGGGTGGAGCGCAGCTTACCCCTGACCAGGTCTCCGCTGTCGCATCCTATGTTTGGGCCCTAAGCCAACACTGATGAAGCCCTGGGTACTCTATGCCGGCTTGACCGTGGTGGCGTGGGGCGTGTGGGGCGTCTTCAGCAAACTCGCGTCTACCTATGCACGTCCTCGCCAGACGCTGCTGTTTCAAGTGCTCGGCGTGATGGCCTTTGGCCTGGTTGTGTTGACCATGGAGCGCTTCCACGTTGCTTGGACGCCGCAGGGATTTGGCTGGTCGGCCGCTGCAGGCTTCGTCAATTTTGTCGGTTTCTTGTTCTTCTTTGCGGCGGTCGAAAAGGGTAAAGTTTCGACCGTCATTGCCATGTCGTCGCTCTATCCGGTGGTCACCATCGTGTTGAGTGTCCTTTTTCTGCAGGAGAAGATTTCGGCCCGCGAGGGCCTTGGCATTGCTTGTGCGTTGCTGGCGGGTTTTCTGTTGGCCGGCTGATGCGCGACTATTCCACTTACAGCTTCTGGCTTGAGGATGCAGGCGAACCGTTAACGCCGCGTCCGCCGCTCACCAGTTCAGGCGATGTGGACATAGCGATCCTGGGCGCTGGGTACTCCGGCCTTTGGACTGCTTATTACCTGCTCCTCGAGGAACCAGCCCTTCGCATCGCGGTAGTCGAGAAGGAGATCGCCGGCTTTGGCGCCTCGGGCCGCAATGGGGGCTGGTGTTCACCAAACTTCCCCGTAACGGCAGGATCGTTGGAGAAGCGTTTCGGCGCCGCAGCCGCGCGTCAGCTGCTCCTGGCTATGCGCGCTTCGGTCAACGAGGTGGGCCGCGTATGTGCTGAGGAGAAAATCGACGCACAATTTCATCCCGGCGGCGTTCTTACCCTGGCGCGGGGACAACATCAATTGCCGGGGATCCGGTCGGCTTACGCAGCACATGAAAGGCTGGGCCTTGCGGATCGTTATCAGGTACTCAGCGCCGAAGAAGCCACGGAGCGCGTTCGTGTGACCGATGTGCGGGGCGGCTTGTACACGGCCGACGGCGCAAGCCTGCATCCGGGACGGCTGGTGCGAGGCCTGGCCCGCGCGGTGGAGGCCCGCGGCGGCGTTATCTATGAACAGACACCAGTGACTGGTTTCAAGCCAGGCAGACTCATCACTCCCGGTGGAGAGCTGCGTGCCAAACGCAGCATCGTGCTCGCGGGAGAGGCCTATCTGACCCGCTTCCCGCGCCTGCACCGGGCGCTCCTGCCGGTGTATTCCCTGATTAGTCTTACCGAACCCTTGACTCCTGGGCAGTGGTCCCAGGTCGGATGGCAAGCGGGTGAAAGCCTGTCATCCGCTCGCAATACGGTTGTGTATCTTACCAAGACCTCAGACGGCCGCATCCTCTTTGGCAGCCGGGGTGCTCCCTACGTATTCGGCTCGAAGATAACCGATCAGCAGGACACCCACGAAGCAACCTTCGCGATGATCCGCCGCTCCCTGGTGGAGTGGTTTCCATCCCTGGCAGGCATTCGCTTCACCCACGCCTGGGGTGGCCCGGTGGGCATGCCGCGCGACTGGATGCCGGGGGTGAGCTTTGACACCAGCTCACGCATTGGATCGATCAGGGGTTACACGGGACAGGGTGTTTCTACCAGTAACCTTGCCGGAAGGTTAATGGCCGGCCTCATCACAAACCGGCAAACTGGTCTGGAATCGCTTTCCCTGGCACAAAGACGCTCCCCAAACTGGGAAGTGGAACCCCTGCGCTGGCTGGTGGTGCGCTACATGCAAAGCGCCTTTCTTCGCATTGATAAGGCAGCCGAGGCTGGCCGGCCGCGCCCGGTCGATGCGCCGCTAGCCGAATACCTGGGCAGGCACTAATCGAAGTTGTTGGAACCTACTGGTTTTCCTTTTCTCGCGCCTGCAGATACACGCGAAGGAAATCGTGCAGCGACCAGCCCCCACGGGTCTGGTTCCACCCCATAACCGTTTCGCGAGCCTGCTTCAGGCCGGCCGCTTCGGCTGCCAATGAAGCGGCCGTGGTCGTCAGGACCTCGATTTCCAGGCGCGGTACGTACGTTTGATCGAGGACGCGGATCCTGTAGAGGCCTGGTTCGGGTAGCCTCACCGGCGCCATCTTCTGCCCCGCAGTCCAAGCCAGCGGTTGAGCGGCCAGGCGGCTTGAATCGACAGCTTGCGAGCCATCTTTGGCCACGTTCAGGGAGTATTGGCCGGAGGGCAGGACACGCAGCGCGAGAGCAAGGGAAACCTCTCCCAGCGGACTTATGTCCGCCACCATTTCCACTTTGCCTGCCATTGCTGCCCGGCCTGTAGGCGTGGCAAACGGTGTCTCGGCCGATGCCGGCCGGAGTAATAGGACATTTCTGACTGCGACAAACATATTCCAGATCGCGGGGCTCGGGTGTGGAGTAATCGCCGGAACGCGGAAACCCTGGGAGCAGCTTTTCGCTTCGTAGCATTCGCAAAGCATTCGTTGCCCGTCCGGCAACAAAACCGTCATGGAGTGCGTTGGACTCTCGGCCCCGGCGGTAAGCAAGCCACCAGGCGGGATCGCCTCTCCAAGCCGCAGCACTTCTGAGCTGCCGTTCAGATGCCAATCACCGTGTCTTTCCCAAACCATTCCGGAAAAAGCTTCGTCTCCATACGCCAGGAACCCACCGCACACAATTACGGACACGAAAGCGCAGAGCAGAGCTCGAGATCTCATGCCTTGAGTTGTATCAAAGCTATGCGGTGGATGGATCGATGCCGGACACGAAGCTTTTCGTACGCATTCAGCGAGCGAAGACGGCATTTTTCCTTTGGTAAGAGCCGGAGGTTTGTGTATAGTCAACTTCGGTTCGTCGCTTTTTTAAATTAATTTCCCCTGTACGATCCCCCACCCACTGAATTGCAGAGTGTTTCCTAACGCTGGAGAGCGCTGCGATCGAAAAATTTCTGTTCGGTGGAGCAGCAGCGCTGTGCGGTGAATTTGCCGGACCGTTGACTGATTGCCCACCTGGGTAGGAGGGCCTTATTTTTCTGCCAAGTGCATTCCTTGGTCTCTCGCAGCGCCTTGGCTTTCGGATGGATGAGCGGCCAAAGCGCCTAACCGGGCTGCTGATCGCATGTCTTTTCTTCCTGTTGGCAGCGGGGTCGAGCTTTGCCCAGGCCCCCAATGTGCTCACCTGGCGCTATGACAACACCCATCAGGGCCAGAACACGCAGGAGACGGTTCTTACTCCCTCCAACGTAAACACCAACACCTTCGGAAAGCTATTCAGCCAGACCGTCGACGGAGAGGTCTACGCGCAACCTCTCTATGTAGGTAATCTGACCCTGCCCAACCAGGGAACGCACAATGTCATCTTCATCGCTGACGAGCACGACTCGGTGTATGCCTTCGATGCCGACAGCAACGGCGGCGCGAATAGTGCACCCCTCTGGCAGGCCAGCATGCTGAGCACGGCACACGGAGCATCGGCGGGCGCGACCACGGTTCCAACTGCGGACGTCCAATCCGGCACGGGAGACCTCAACCCCGAGATCGGGATTACCTCCACACCGACCATCGACCTTACCACCGGCACTCTTTTTGTCGTCTCCAAGACGAAAGAGAATGGCAACTACTTCCAGAGACTACACGCCCTCAACATTCTGACCGGCAACGAACAGCCTGGCAGCCCGGTAGTGATCTCCGGCTCGGTGCCTGGCACGGGCAGCGGAAGTTCCGGCGGCACCCTCGCTTTCAGCTCGCTATGGCAAAACAATCGCGTGGCGATGGATCTGTTCAATGGCAATATCTATCTGGGTTTTGGCTCCCATGGCGACGATGGTCCGTGGCATGGCTGGGTCCTTGTCTACAACGAGACCACACTCCAGAGAACAGCCGAATTTTGTACTTCCCCTAATGGATACGGAGACGGAATCTGGGGGGCGGGGGCTGCATTTCCAATCGACACCGTGACCGCGAACGGGCGGGCGTTTCTTGCTACCGGGAATGGCGACTTCACATCCTATCCACCGCTCACCTCGAGCGTTGACTACGGCGAGAGCATCCTTCGCTTTGACCTTTCCAACGGCGGCTTTGCGATCAGTGACGCATTCACTGGCTACAACCAGGCGACGTTAACCTCGCAGGATGCAGACCAGGGTTCGGGCGGTGTTCTCATGCTTCCCGATCAGCCCGGACCCTATCCCCACCTGCTGATCCAAATTGGCAAAGATCCCCGCATTCTCGTCCTCAATCGTGACGGGCTCGGCGGCTACGTGCCTGGAGGGAGCAGGAACACCAACGACGTACAGGATATTACCAACGCGTTGGCAGGCGGGTTGTGGAGCACCCCGGCTTATTGGAATGGGAACGTCTATATCTGGGGTGAGAACGACGTTCTCAAAATGTTCCCGATCACCAATGGTGTTCTGGCCTCCAGGGCCAGCACCCAGAGCACGGCCTCGTCCACATTTCCCGGCGCCACTCCGGTGGTGTCGTCGAACGGTACCCAGAATGGCATAGTGTGGGCGCTGGTAACCGATCTTTACAATTCCAATGGGTCCTCGATTCTGTACGCTTTCAATGCGCAAAATCTCGCCCAGCAACTTTATGCCAGCAATCAGAATTCCAGCCGCGACGATGCCGGGCCGGCCATCAAGTTCACGGTTCCCGTCATCACCAACGGGAAGGTATATGTAGGGGCCGGTTATCAGATCGATGTATACGGTCTTCTGAACGCCGAGCAGCAGGCGCCCGCGCCGGTCATTTCGCCCTCCGGGGGCACCTTCAGCGCCGCGCAACAAGTAACCATCACGGATAGCGTAAGCGGCGCCTCGATTTATTACACCGTCGATGGATCGACTCCCACCACGGGCTCAACCCTCTACGCCGGACCGTTCCAGCTAAATACGCAAACCACCGTGCAGGCGATGGCCAGTGCCGCGGGCTATCTTCAGAGCTCCGTGTCGAGCGCAACCTATACCTTCAACACGCAGACTCCCGCGCCGCAGTTTTCTCCGGCCGCCGGCTCTTATACCACCACGCAGTCGGTTACGATTTCCGATACCACGTCCGGCGCAACTATTTATTACACGACCGACGGATCGACTCCCACCACGGCATCGGCCCAATATACCGCGCCTATCACTGTCAGCAGCTCTACCGTGATCAATGCCATCGCGACCTACAGCGGGCTGACGGCGAGTAACGTGGCCAGCGTCACCTACTCCATACAGCCTAACGGGACAGGGATTAACTTCGGCAATGGCTTTGCCGTCGCGACCGGGCTGACGTTGAACGGAAGCGCAACCAACGCCGACGACAGCCGCTTGCAGTTAACCACTGGTCTGACCTACCAGGCGGGAAGCGTCTTCTATAACACTCCCACCAACATCCAGTCTTTTACCACCGACTTCGCATTTCAACTCTCGAACGCGCTGGCCGACGGGTTCACCTTCACCATCCAAAACGTTGCTCCTACCGCAATTGGCGGCAATGGGGGAAGTTTGGGTTATGGGCCCAACCCGAACACCGGAACAACGGGCGGCATTGCCAAGAGCGTGGCCCTCAAGTTTGACTTTTACAGCAACGCGGGCGAAGGCACGGATTCCACGGGAATCTATACCAACGGCGCTGCGCCCACTGTTCCAGCGGTGGACATGACCTCTTCCGGCGTTCTGCTGACCAGTGGAGATTCGATGGCCGCGCACGTCACCTATGACGGCGCCAACCTGATACTGACGCTGACCGACATCGTGGTGAACAAGGTCTTTACGCATACGTTCCCGATCAACATTCCGGCAACCATCGGTAGCAACGTGGCCTACATTGGCTTTACCGGCGGCACAGGTGGAGAAGCTTCAAGCCAGAAAATACTGTCCTGGACGTTTACCTCGCAATCGGGATCGGTGACGCAGACTCCTACATTTTCCCCGGCTGCAGGAAGCTTCACCACGGCGCAGCAGGTGACGCTGAGCGATGCAACTGCGGGCGCCGTAATCTACTACACCATCGATGGTTCGGTTCCTACCACCTCCTCGACCGTGTACAGCTCTCCTATCGGTGTGGATAGTGGATCAGTGACCATCAACGCCCTGGCGCAGGCGTCTGGAATGAGTGCCAGCAACGTTGCCAGTGCTGTCTACACCATCCAGCCCGGGGTAACGGCGACGCCCACGTTTTCACCGGTTACAGGGACCTACACGGCGGCGCAGTCAGTGGTTATTTCTGACAGCACTCCTGGAGCGGTGATTTACTACACCACCAACGGCACCACGCCCACCACCTCGTCGGCTGTGTACAGCGCCGCCATCCCGGTCAGCGCCAACACCACGCTGGAGGCTCTGGCGATCGCCCCCGGACTTACCCAGAGTGCAGTGGCCAGTGCGGCATACGTGATTCAAACCGGTGGATCCAGCAGCATCAATTTTGCCAGTGGCTTCCCCAGCGCGACAGGTCTGCAATTGAACGGCGCAAGCAAAGTGAGCTCCAGCAATTTTCTTGAGCTGACCGATGGCGGCGACTATGAAGCGGGCAGTGCCTTCTGGACCACGCCGGTCAATATCCAAACCTTTACCACCAACTTTACCTTTCAGCTTTCCAGCGCCACAGCCGATGGATTCACCTTCACCATCCAAAATGCCGGCCTGACGGCACTGGGAGCTTATGGAGGAGGACTGGGGTACGGAGCGGATCCGAATAACGGCCCCACCGCGGCGATCGGCAAGAGTGTCGCCGTCAAATTCGACATCTACAGCAACAGCGGCGAGGGCAACAATTCCACCGGAGTGTTTACCAATGGCGCCACTCCTACCAATCCCGCGGTGAGCCTTGCCTCTTCCGGGATCGTACTGTCCAGCGGCGACACCATTGCGGCCCAGCTTACCTACAACGGCACTACGTTGACCCTGAACCTGACCGACACGGTTACGAATAAGAACTTCAGCCAGGCGTTCACCGTCAACATCCCCTCAACTGTGGGCGCAAATACTGCTTACGTTGGCTTTACCGGTGGCACCGGCGGCGCATCTGCCATCCAGAACATCAAAACCTGGACCTTCACGTCCAGTACCACACAAATTGCTGCCGATCCCGTATTCAGCCCATTGCCTGGCACCTATAGCAGCGCGCAAAACGTCGCCCTCAGCAGTGCAACCCCAGGCGCCACCATCTACTACACGGTGGACGGTTCGACGCCGACGCACGCCTCTTCCGTTTACAGCGGACCCATCGTTGTCAGTAGCGCATCACTCACCATTCGTGCCCTGGCTTCCGCAAGTGGATATCAGGATAGCCCGATCGTGATGGGTGCTTATGTCATTCAAGCTGCAGCAACCGCGACGCCCACCTTTTCACCCGCCGCAGGAACCTACAGCGCCGCACAGTCAATCGCGATCTCTGACACCACTCCCGGAGCAGTGATCTATTACACCACCAATGGAACCGCGCCCACTACGTCCTCCGCCGTCTACAGCACGGCGATCACGGTCAGCGCCAATACCACGGTGGAGGCTCTTGCGGTGGCTCCCGGGTTTGGCCAGAGTGCGGTGGCCAGTGCGGCGTACGTCATTCAAGCCGGGGTAACGGCGACTCCTACCTTCTCACCCGTTGCAGGAACCTACACTGCCGCGCAATCAGTCACCATTTCTGACACCACGCCTGGAGCAGTGATTTACTACACCACCAACGGGACTGCGCCCACGACTTCGTCCGCTGTCTATAGCGCCGCAGTCACGGTCAGCGCCAGCATCACGCTGGAAGCGATGGCGGTGGCTCCTGGACTTACCCAGAGTGCAGTGGCCAGTGCGGCATACGTGATTCAAACCGGTGGATCCTCCAGCATTAATTTTGCCAGTGGCTTCCCCAGCGCGACAGGTCTGCAGCTGAACGGCAAAAGCAAGGTGAGCTCCAGCAATTTTCTTGAGCTTACCGACGGCGGCGACTATGAAGCGGGCAGCGCCTTTTGGACCACGCCGGTCAATATCCAAACCTTTACCACCAACTTTACTTTTCAGCTTTCCAGCGCCACAGCCGATGGGTTCACCTTCACTATCCAGGACGCCGGCCTGACGGCACTGGGAGCTTATGGAGGAGGGCTGGGGTACGGAGCAGATCCGAATAACGGCCCCACCGCGGCGATCGGCAAGAGTGTCGCCGTCAAATTCGACATCTACAGCAACAGTGGCGAGGGCAACGATTCCACCGGAGTATTTACCAACGGCGCCACTCCTACCAATCCCGCGGTGAGCCTCACCTCTTCCGGAATTGTGTTGTCCAGCGGCGACACCATTGCCGCCCAGCTTACCTACAACGGCACTACGTTGACCCTGAACCTAACTGACACGGTTACCAATAAGACCTTCACTCAGGCGTTCACCGTCAACATCCCTTCAGCTGTAGGCGCAAATACTGCTTACGTGGGCTTCACCGGCGGAACCGGCGGCGCATCTGCCATCCAGAACATCAAAACCTGGAGCTTCACATCGAGTACTACTCAAACTGCCGCCAGCCCCGTATTCAGCCCCGTGCCTGGCACCTATAGCAGCACGCAAAACGTCGCCCTCAGCAGTACAACGCCAGGCGCAACCATCTACTACACCACCAACGGGACCGCGCCCACTACCTCGTCCGATGTCTATAGCGCTGCGATCGCGGTGAGCGCCAACACCACCCTTGAGGCTATGGCGGTTGCTTCCGGATTTACCCAGAGTGCAGTGACCAGCGGGGCCTATGTCATTCAGACCGCGGCAACGGCGACGCCCACCTTTTCACCCGGCCCAGGAACTTACACCACCGCGCAGTCAGTGGTGATTTCCGACACCACACCCGGAGCAGTGATCTACTACACCACCAACGGGACCGCGCCTACCACTTCGTCCGCTGTGTACAGCTCGGCGATCGCGGTGAGCGCCAACACGACGCTGGAGGCTATGGCGGTGGCTCCCGGATTCGGCCAAAGCGCCGTGGCCAGTGCGGCGTACGTCATTCAAACCGGGGCAACGGCAACGCCTACGTTTTCACCTGTAGCAGGAACCTACACAGCCGCGCAGTCAGTCGCGATTTCTGACACCACGCCCGGAGCAGTGATCTACTACACCACCAACGGGACCGCGCCCACGACCTCGTCCGCTGTCTACAGCCCGGCGATCACGGTGAGTGCCAACACCACGGTGGAGGCTCTGGCGGTGGCTTCCGGATTTGCCCAGAGTGCGGTGGCCAGTGCAGCGTACATCATCCAGACCGGGACCACGGCGACTCCCACCTTCTCACCCGCTGCAGGAACTTACACCACCGCGCAGTCAGTGGTGATTTCCGACACCACACCTGGAGCAGTGATCTACTACACCACCAACGGGACCGCGCCGACTACTTCGTCCACTGTCTATAGCTCCGCAATTGCGGTCAGCGCCAGCAGCACGCTGGAGGCGATGGCGATTGCTCCTGGATTTACCCAGAGCACAGTGGCCAGTGCCGCGTACGTGATTCAAACGAGTGGAACCCCCAGCATCAATTTTGCTAGCGGTTTCCCCAGCGCGACAGGTCTGCAACTGAACGGCAAAAGCAAGGTGAGCTCCAGCAACTTCCTGGAGCTTACCGACGGCGGCGACTATGAAGCGAGCAGCGCTTTCTGGACCACGCCGGTCAACATCGAGGCCTTTACCACGAACTTTACCTTCCAGCTTTCCAGCGCCACAGCCGACGGATTCACCTTCACTATCCAGGACGCCGGTCTCACAGCACTGGGAGCCTATGGAGGAGGGTTGGGATACGGGCCAGACCCGAATAACGGCCCTACCGCGAAAATCGCCAAAAGCGTCGCCATCAAATTCGACATCTACAGCAACAGCGGCGAGGGAAGTGATTCCACAGGACTGTTTATCAACGGCGCCACTCCGACCAACCCTGCGGTGAGCCTTACCTCTTCAGGAATTGTGCTGTCCAGCGGCGACACCATTGCCGCTCAACTGACTTATAACGGCACCACGTTGACGCTAAACCTGACCGACACGGTTACGAATAAGACCTTCAGCCAGGCGTTCACCGTCAACATCCCCTCAACTGTGGGCGCAAATACTGCCTACGTTGGCTTTACCGGTGGCACCGGTGGCGCATCTGCTATCCAGAACATCAAAACCTGGACCCTAACGTCGGGTACCCCTTGAGTTCCACGAAAAGTGTCAATTTACGGCACCGCTGAAGCCGTGCCCTTCCAAATCCAAGTTCTCACGCAGACTCAAAATGGCGGCCTGCGGCCGTCAAATATCGGTCAAGGCTCTCTGATGGAAACACGTTTCCCATCGTATCGGACGACTTTGTCGATCCTGCTCTCGACAGCTTCGCCGATGCCATGATTCTGAGACACCCACACAATATGAAACACGTGGCCTTCCGGCATGCCCGGAAAGCTCCCCTGACGCTCGTCTATGACCAGCGTCCTGGCAGCTTCATTCCATCGCATGGGAATCACTGAATGGGAGCCCTTCTCGTAATCGTAGTTGTCGCCTTCATCCTCATAGAGATCGAAGGCTCCGTCGGCGCCGCGGTAGATGCGTAATTCGATCGGATCGGCGGGCTTTTGATCCGCATATTCGATTTCAGGCCCAAGGGGTAAAATCGAGCCCGCGCGAACATAAAGCGGGATGTGGTCGAGGGGAGCATCGGCATCGATCTCGACCCCGCCCGTTTTCCGTGCCCCGGACCAGAAGTCATACCAAACAGGAGAAGACGGCAGGTACACCTCACGGTGGGTAGCGTCCTGCTTCAATACTGGGCTTACCAGGATCGAAGGACCAAACATGAATTCATCGCCGATGTTCCATGTCTTTGCATCCTTGCGCCAATCCATAACCAGGGGTCTTTGGATCGTATCGTCCTGGTTGGTGACGCGCCACGCCAGCGAGTAGATGTAGGGCAGCATACGGTAGCGCAGCTTGTCGTAACGCAAGAGGATCGGCTCGACTTTGTCATAAGTCCACAATTCATTGTGAGCGCGATGCCCGTGGGTCCGAAAGATGGGACAAAATACACTGAACTCAAACCACCGGGTGTAGAGTTCCTGGTACGCAGGATCATTCGGAGGACGGTCGAACGGCTGCCAGTAGCCGCCGGAGTCGGTCGTCCAGTAGGGATTTCCTGAAAGAGCGAAGTTAAGACCCCCCGCAACCTGATGCTGAAGGCCCCAGTAGGTACTATAGACATCGCCTGACCACACAGTCGCGCCATTGCGCTGCTGTCCAAGGAAGGCCGAGCGAGTCAGAAGAAACACTCGCTTCTGGTCCGTGGTCTGCTTCCAATGCTCCTGAACGCCTCCGGTGTGTAACAGCGGGAAAATATTGGTGTAGCGAGCTCCATTGCCAATGAAGAGCTGCTTGTTGAAAAGGATGGCGTCGCCCACGTGCGGCCAGTATTCTTCCGGCTCCGCACTGTCCAGCCAGAAAGCATCCCACCCTTGGGCAAAGAGCTTGCCGGCAAGATCGTTCCAGTAAAACTCGCGGGCTGCGGGATTGGTGGCGTCATACACGTGAGCATTGGGAACATCGAAATGATGCGCCACCATGGTTGCGAAGTTTTTAGCTGCCGGATCAAAAAGTCCCCAAACGGATAACATCGCGTGGACGTGCTCGTTGTGCAGAGTCCTTAGTTCTCCGGGCACATCCGTGAAGTTTGCGTTGAATATTGGATCGCCTTCATGCAACCACCAGAACCAATCCTGGACAATCACGTCCATGGGAATATGCTCGGCGCGATAGCGATGGGCGATGTCGAGCACTTCCTGCTGAGAGATATATCGATCCTTGGACTGGATGAATCCGTAAGCCCACTTTGCGAACATCGGCGTGTGCCCGGTCATGGTTCGGTATTCGTGAATTATCTGATCGATCTCCGGCCCATAGATCAGGTAGTAGTCAACCGCATCGCCCGCCAGGGAGGTGAACTTGAATCTGAGCGGAAAGCGATTGTCAACATAAGTCAACGCCGCTGTATTCCACTGCAATGCATAGCCTTTGCTGGAGATCAGGAGCGGGATAGCAATATCTGTATTGTTCTGGCCGAGCTCAACTGTGCTGCCACGGTAATTGAACATTCCGCTCTGGTGCTGACCGAGACCATAGAATCCCTCGGTCGCATCGGCTGAGAAGCGATCGGTGACCTGGAAAGTTTTCTCTCCATTTACCTCGGTTGGTTCATAGGTGCGAGGTACGGCGTCGCCTTCGCGCAGCAGCATATCTCCTTGAGCGTCGGTGTAGGTCAGATTTCCCTCTGCCAGAGAGAACGTGACTTTCAATGTGCGAGTGGTCAGCGTGCTTTCGTCACTGCTCTTGTTGAATTGAAATGGAGCGCCCGGACACGCCTGCCGGCGATCGAGCATCCACGGCTGGTCGTGAACCACTTCGGAAAGGGGCTTGGGGCTGGCCGTGACATGGATGACGGATTCCCCACACACTGCGACGTGAAGAGTCTCGCTGCCGATGGTTGCTGTCATGCCATCGTCTGTTTGAGTTACGGTGATTGGAGGCTGCGTTGGTATGGCGGCCCCGGGAATTTGCGCCGCCGATCGAGGAGAGTTCACACTGCACAGGAAGAGGAGAATCAGGATCATTGCCCACACACCGGCACGAGCCGGCAAGACAGTTTTCGTCGACATTCCCATTAGCCTTGTCTAAATGGATTCTTGAATCTGTATGAGGCGCGGATCAGGAACCAAAGGTTGACGGGTTGAGCACGGTGGCGCCCCACCCTTTGCAAAAAACGCAACGGATGGGGCACCCGGCTTGTATTGATTCGCTCATCCATCATTTACCGACCTTATTGGGCACAAAAAAAACCGCCGCATAACGGCATTGCGCGGTTTTGTGAGAGCGCTTAAGCACAGCCGACGGCTACGGCGAAATTCCAGCGTGCGCCCTGGAATCCGCCCCGCTTCTTCAGATCCGTTTGTGCATCCTCCTGCACATCTCTTCTCGCGGAAACCTGGAGCCGGATCAGAAGATCAGAGTCACAGAGAATTCCAGTTGACGCGGCGACGCTCCGATTGCCATCCCGGTAATGATTCCGGCGCCCGTGCAATCAATGCAAGTGCTTCCTGGATTGGACGGATTGATGTGGTTGAAGACATTGAAGGCATCCATACGGAACTGGGCGCTGATGTTCTCCCGGATCGGCGTGTTCTTCAATGCGGCGAGGTCGGTATTGAAGTACGACGGACCAGTGTAGCTGTTGCGTTGAGCATCACCGAAGGTATCGAGGTAGGGCCGAGAGAACGGTCCAGTCGTCGAGCCGTTGGGGCCAAAAGCAGGGTAGGGCACGAAGTACGTCCGCGAGTGGGATGTATCGTTGAAAGAAGTGAGACTCGTGGGCATCGTACCGATCGCCTTGTTGGGCTGGCAGGGTCCGTTCGGTATGTCGGATCCGCACTCGCCATAGCTCGGACTGAAGGGGAGACCGCTCGACCAGTTCAAAGACGGGCTAAGTTGGTATCCGCTGACCAAGAGATTCGCCCAGGTTGGAACGCCGCTCAAAAATTGCTGGTTGCGGCCGAAAGGCAGATTGTAGTTCCCATAAAGCTGGAACTCCTGCTCACGCAGATCGTCGTTCCTTCCGTACATGACCTTCCTGTTGATCTCGTCGTAATCGTTGTTTCCGTAGTTGAACGCCCTCTGCCACGAATACCTTGCAGTGAACTGCAAACCCTGGGTGAAGCGCTTATCCAATGTCGCCTGCAGGGCGTTGTAATGACTGTCGAATCCGTCGTGGTAGTACGTCAGGTCCTGGGTCCAGCCGTACTGGGCATAGTAGTGGCGGAGATAGTTGGTGTTGCTGGTCAGGGTTTGCCCAGCCGTAGGGAGCGTGGAAGGAGCAGCTGGATCCCAGCAAAGCGCTTGACCGTTCACGCTTTGGCTCGCCGGTATGCAGGCGGCGGGGCCATTGAGATTAACCGTCTGCCCGTCGCCGGCAAACGTATGGCTACCCTTGTTGCCGACGTAGGCAAGTGTCGCGGACACGGAGCTGGTCAGTTGCCGCTCGGCGCTTAAGTTCCATGCGTCCACGGTGGGCAAAAGCTGCGGGTTTCCGCGGACTTTGGCACTCAGGCCATTCGGGATTGGGATTTGACCGTTGGAGGGAACAGAGGGAAAGACGAAGGGCGCAGGACCCGTGGAGAGATTGAACGCGGCGGTGTTCGCGCCCGCGTTGGTCAGGTTCTGATTGGCAAGCACGGGGAGGTTCTGGGTGACCACGTGACCGAAGTTCGTTCCGAAGACGCCAATATCGAAGCTTCTTCCATAGCCCATGCGAAGCACCGTTCTGGGATCGAGTTGGTAGGTGACGCCAACACGCGGAGCAATATTCTTGAAGTCCTTATCAACATTCATGGCAGTGTTGAATGGCCCGGCCCCGGCCACGCGAATTGAGCCGGTCGAGAGGTCGGCGAAGCCGCCCTGTCCTGCGCCGTTGACCGTCTCAGGGAAATAGATCTCCCAACGGACTCCCAGGTTGAGTGACAAACGGGGCGTGACACGCCAGTTGTCCTGAACATAAGTGAAGGCAATCTTCTGCGATTCCTTTGCGTTCACCGAAGTGCTCACATAGCGGGAGAAATTGGTGACATCGCCCAACAGAAAGCTCGCCAGGCCCAACCCTCCAGGAATGCTCTGCGACGTATTTTCGGTGTCGGTGGCGCTGAACGTTACCTCGCCGGCTCGATTGCTATCGCTTGGGACGCGCAGGTTCCGGGCATAGCGCAGGTCCGCGCCGAACCTGATGTTGTGATTGCCCATAATCTTCGTCCAGTTATTCACCACCTGATACTGGTCTTCCGTCTCGAGCAGATGGCAGTTGCAGGCATTTACCTGCAGACTGGAACCGAAGCTTGACAAGCCATCGCCACTCCCTCCGCTGGTATTGTTCATGAAGAAACCAGGGGCACCGGCGGTGAAGGTGGTACCTAAATTCAGTCCCGGGATGCCTGCCATGGTGGCCAGGTCCTGGGTGCCGTCGTACTTTTCCGTGGAGACGTGATAGCGCAGGTAGCCCAAACGGAAGTCGGTGAGCAACTTGGGGTTCAACCCGATATCCATGCCTGTGACCGCGCTCTGGTTGCGCCCGGCCGCGGAACCTCCAAAGTTGTTCGTACTCGACGAAAATCCCGAGCCGCCCGCTGCTCCAAATATGGTACTGGCCGAGTTTTTGTTGTTGAAATAGCTGTAGCGGCCAAAGGTGTGCACCGACTGGCGAAGCTCGTAGTCAACCCGCACATCGAACTGGTCCTGGTTGGTAGCCCCGGTGCCGCCTGCATTGTAGTTATTGGCGGTGCCATCCTGCGTACCCGGCGAATTGGGCAGCGGAATGAGTTTGAGGAGGTAAAGCGCCTGCGGAGAGAGGTACTGGTTGGGGATGAAGTTGTTCACAAAAGGTGCTGCTCCCGCACGGGGGTTATAGATCTGCCCCTGCGCAGCCCCGCGGCCGGTAAGAAACTCGCTGAGATCGCATCCATTGCCGGAGAGACATGAGTTGTGGGCGAGCGCCGTCGGAACGGTTTCCTGAGCGGAGGCTCCATTCCGTTGCCGGAGGCCCTGGTAGTCGCCGAAGAAGAATGCTTTGTTCTTCAGAATCGGCCCCCCCAGCGACCCTCCAAATTGGCTGTAGAGAGCCGGCGGAGCCAAGCGAGGCGACAACGCGGAATAGGGCGCGAACTGATTGAAAGGGTTTCTTGCCAACTGGGCCCCGCTTCGCCGGTAATCGAATACGTCCCCATGGAAGTTGTTGGTTCCCGATTTGGTCTGGGCGCTCACCACCGCGGCGACTGACTGTCCGAACTCCGCGTCGTAGCTTTGCGTGGAGATTTTAGCCTCCCCAACTGCGTCCAGCGGCGGATTGATGACGATCTGGCCCAAAATTGGATCCTGGTTCGAGGCGCCATCGAGCAGATAACCCACACCGGCGAAGAACTGCCCCTGGATGTTAACGGTCGGGCTGCCCTGCGAGTCCTCGGCGTTGTTTTGCGTCCATCCCATCGCCTGGGCTCCCGGAATCAGCAATTGAAGGCTGGCAAAGTTGCGCCCCGCGATGGGCAGGCCGGAAATGGTTTTCTGGTTGAAGACAGTCCCTACGTCCGCGCGATCGGTTTGAAGCTGTGGGGCTTCGGTAGTTACGGTAACGCTTTCGGTGGCGTTGCCGACACTGAGTTTCAGGTCGACCTTGGGTGAAGTATCGGCTGAGACCTGAACTCCATTGTTCTCAACCGCTCTAAACCCCGCAGCCTCTGCCTTGACGTCGTAAACGTCCGGAATGAGATTCGGCACCGTGTATTCGCCCGACTGATTGGAGGTCACCTGGACCGAAGTGCCTTTGCTCTCGTCGCTCACGGTGATCGTGGCATTGGGAATGGCGGCGCCGCTCGGGTCAGTCACCTGGCCGTAAATAGAGCCATAGATGGCTTGCGCCGAGAGGGGCAAGGTCGAGGGTAAACATGCGAGCGCGATAACCAGGAACGCGCATCTGGTGCGCGTTTTCAATATGGGTTGCATTGTCGGTCCTCCAAAGAAGTACTGCAGCGCCATATAAATACAGGCGCCTCCGTTCTCGGCTTCGCGGCAGGTCTTTTCAAGTGCCTTACGGTGTATTACAGTGCGTAGGCGGGGGTGCAAACGTTTCCCGCTGCTGCCTAAGCCTTTTGTTGATCGACACCTACCCTGGTAGAGATCAGTGGTTGATTCTAATTTCTACCCGGCGAAAGCAGCGATCGGCCGCAGAAATTCTGAAAAACGGATGCTCGGCAGTTTCGCCTACAGCGAAAGAGCGAGGTCTATGCAACCGCACACGATACCCAACGAGAACCAGCAGATTCACCAGGGAGGGCCTCCCCCGGATGGCTCCCAGAAAGAGGCTATCCTCCGCGAGCTGGAGTCTATCCTGAACAGTCCTTTCTTTCGCACGAGCAATCGGAGCAAGCAATTTTTGTCCTACGTGGTGCAGCATACGTTGGAGGGGAGCCAGGAACCCCTGAAAGAGCGGACGATCGGAGCAAAACTTTTCCAGCGGCCTGCCGGTTATTCCACGGGAGACGACCCGGTCGTCAGAGTTCAGGCTGGCGAGGTACGCAGAAGACTGGAACAGTACCATCATGCGGCGGTTAGCCCCTCGCCGGTTCGCATCGAATTGCCAGTCGGCTCCTACGCTCCTGAATTCCGGTGGGTTCCGACTGCGCCAGACCACGCGGAACCTGCACGAGCGGAACCGACCCCAAAAGAGCCAGCGCAGGAAGAAACCACCCAGGCAACCATGCCTTCCGTTGGAGAAACGAAACAGGCGGCGAAAGGTCGAAACCTGGTGGTGTGGGCGGCACCTATCCTTGGGATGGCGCTCATTCTGGTTCTGCTGGCATTGATTCTCCACCGTTCCAGCGCACAGAAATCGGCTCTGAATCAATTCTGGTCGCCTGTTCTTACCACTACCGAGCCTGTCCTGATCTGCCTGGCTAAACCATCGGTCTACCTGCCTTCGGCGGAACTCCTGCAGAGGTATTCCAAGTCCCCGGGGGCATTCAAGACCGAATTGCAGAGGCTCACTCAGCCGCCACCCTTGCATCCTCAGGACAAGCTGGTCTGGGGTGACATGGTGGAATACGCCGACTACGGCGTCGCGGCGGGGGATGTCTATGCGGCGGTCCGGCTCTCCGCACTTCTCGGCCGGATGGGCAAAGAGAGTCAAGTGAGGATTGGGAATCACTACTCCTTCGCAGACTTGCGCAACTCTCCCGCCATCGTAGTTGGCGCGTTCAACAATCGGTGGACGATGCAAATGACGTCTAACCTCCATTTCGCATTTGTGGAAGAAAACGGGGAGCCGATGATCCGGGAACAAGGCCCGGCGGGCCGCGCCTGGCACGCCAAGTTTGGCCCCCATGGCGAAGTGGCAGAGGACTTCGGCATAGTCACCCGACTGCTCAACTCCAAGACGGGTCAATTCGTCGTATCCACGGCAGGAACTTTGGCCACCGGGACGCAAGCTGCCGGCGAGTTCGTTTCAAGTTCGGAGTATCTGGAAGAAGCTCTCCGTACAGCCGCGCCAGACTGGGTGAAGAAAAACCTGCAGTTCGTGATACAGACGACGGTGACTGACTCAGTTCCCGGACCCCCCCAGGTAGTAGCCATCTACATGTGGTAGGGAATGGCGGGAGTGAACATTAAGGTTGAGGCGGTTCCAGATCGTCCGCCTTCTTCCGCTCTGTCTGGGCTTCTGCCGTCCGGCCTTCCCGGGCCAGCGCGACAGCCAGCTGCCGGTGCGCCTCCGCGAAGTTTGGGTCGGCGGCCAGGGCTTCCTGGTAGCGCGCGATCGCATCGCTGATTTGGCCCTTTTCGAGCAACATATTGCCTGTGTTCGAGGCGAAGGCAGCCCGTTGGTGGTTCGCGGCCACGCGGGTGAGGGCAGCGGCGGCCTTCCGTTCCGCAGAAGCTTCTGGTTGCTTTCCCTGCTCAGCCAATATGCTGGCGAGAGTGATATGGGGCGCGGGCATTTGGGGGGCAAGGCGAATCGCTTCCTGCAGAGCCGACACGGCCTCTGGCAGCTTGTTCTGTTGGCGATATACCGAGCCCAGCACCGCCCATCCATCGCTGTTTTCCGGACGCAGTTTCAGCGCAGTGTTCAGCTGTTGGGCGGCATCGTCGAAGCGCCCTTGTTGCATATACAGGATGCCCAGGGTAAAGGGCGGGTCAGGTGCGTTCGGATCCAGCTTCGCCGCCGTCTCCAGTTCCGGGATCGCTCCGCTTAAGTCGTCCTTCAGCTTGAGCGCAAGGCCCAGATTGTAGTGGAGCTGGGGAGCGGAAGGATCCAGCTTCAGTGCCGAGCGAAATTCCCGCAGAGCATCGTCTACATCGCTTTGCTGCAGGTAAGCGACCCCGAGGTCTTCGTAGATGGTCACCACGTCGGGGGTAAGCGAGAGGGCATGCTGGAAAATGGGGATCGCCTCTTTCGCATTGCCCAGCTGCACTAAGTCAAGGGCAAGGTTGGTAAGCAAGGGTGCATTTGCCGGGTCCGTCCGGGCTACTTCCTGAAAAAGCGGAAGCGCTTCCTTGAATCGGCCGCCCGCTTGGTATGCCAACGCCAGTTGATATTTCGCGTCCTGATTGGAGGCATCGAGAGCCACCGCAGTCTTGAGCACAGACTGCGCGTCTTCCACCTTCCCAGCCTGAGCAAGGGCTTTGCCCAGCGATAGTTGGGCCATGGCGCTTTGAGGAGCCAGTTGCGCGGCGGTGGTCAGATCCGTGAGCGCTGCCTCTATCTGCCCTTGGCTTAGCAATACCAGCCCAAGATGAAGATGGGCTGTTGCCAGCTCGGGGTCGAGGTGGAGCGCGGCTCGAAATTCATCCGCCGCCAGCGTCCATTGCTGCTGTTGGGCATAGAGGGAGCCCAGCGCGTCGCGCAGCGAGGCATCTGCCGGAGTAAGTTCGACGGCGCGCTTGAGTCTTTCTATGGCTATGGACATTTGCCCTGTGGCCACCAAGGATCGGGCATACACAAGGAGCACGTTGACCGGCAGCGGCTGCGTTGCGGAATCCAGGTGCTCAAAAAATGGAAGCGCTTCCGCATCTCGTCCGCTTCCGGTAAGTGCCACGGCCAGATTTGTTTGCGCGGAAACGTCCTCCGGCTTCAGCTTGAGCGCTTGTCGTAGCTCCCGGATGGCCTCGGGATAAGTACCCAGTTGCACCAGGACCGCACCCAGCGCGCTATGCCCCTCTTCAATCTGCGGCGCCAGATGGACTACCTTCTGAAAGTCCGCGCGCGCTTCCTCCAGCTGATGGTTGGAGAGCGCTTGATATCCGGCGCGAAAGGCCTCATCTGCTTGCCGGGCCTTCTCTGCAGAGGGCGCGGTCGTCTGCGCGCGCGTTGGCGCCGCCAGCGGCATCGTAAGTAAAAGGGCCACGCACGCTGCCCGTCCCGATTCATTTAACCGTTTCAAGCTTTGGCTGCGCATCGGCCTGGATTTGCTCGGCCATTTGGAATTCGTGCGACGCCTGGCTGGCTTGTCCCAGAGAGCGATAGGCCTGTCCCAGCAGAGTATGGGTCATGTAGTTTCGCGGATCCATCGCCAGCGCCTTATCCAGGTACATCTTCGCCATGACCGGGTCTTGTTGTTTCAACAGTACCTTACCCAACAAAATAAACGGTACCGGGGAATTTGGTTCCAACAGCACGGCGCGATCGAGTGCCTCTTGCGCCTTGCTGTAGTCACCCTGGCGGAGGTAAGTATCGCCCAGCCGGTCATACACTTCGCCATAGAGCGGATTCAGTTCGCTTTCGCGCGTAAACTCTGCCACCGCTTCTGTTAACTGTGACTGGGCAAGCCGGATCTGGCCCAGCAACAAATGCGCCAGCGGCAAGTTAGGGTTCAGCGACAGTGCCTTCTGCGCGAAGGAGTCGGCGACCGGCAGATAGTCCCGCCGCAGCATCATCCTGGCGGCAAGCAGGTAAGCCGAAGGAGATTCAGGCGGGAAGCCGTACTGAGTTGCAAAGGCTTTTCGCGCATCATCGTAGCGGCGGGTGTCCAGGTAGCACAGGCCGAGGACGTAGTTGCTGTCGATGTTGGTGCGAGGGATGGAAAGGTGAGCCTGCTCGAGCAGCGGGATCGCCGCAGCCGGTTTACCGATACGAAAAAGCGAAACGCCTTCCATCTGCATGGCTTCGCGATCCGCCGGATCCTGGGCTAACGCATGCTCGAAGGCCGTGGCCGAGGACTGAATCTGCCCCTGCGCATAGAACGCCATGCCGCGCAGCCGCTCCACGCCGGCTGGCTCTGGCTGCTGCTGGGCAAGAGTATCCAGGACCCTTAACGCTTCGTCGAGCCGCCCCGTGTCCAGTAGCTTCTGCGCTTCGGCAGTCGGGGAACTCATAGGCGGCGTGGAGGGCTGTGTCTGGGCGCCAACCGCGGGCGCCACCAGCACAAGAAAACACAGGACGCGCAACTTCACCATAGGAATACCGGCCACATTTTATCTCACCATGAATTGTCATCCCGGCCAGGGCGTCGCTGAAAATGGCGCGGACTCATTGTCTGGAGGTTGCCGAAAATGTCGCGTAGTCCGTTGCGAGCATAGCGAAGTAGGAAATGCAGGTGCGCTCTGTCGAAAACACATTCCCAAGAGGGGACCGCTGAACCGCAGATCTCTCCACTGCGCTCCCCCGGATTTCCTGTCGAGATCCGTGGCGTTGACGATCTGCATGCGGCTCTCTATACGGAGAGCCGCAGACGTGGTCGTCGCTAGCAGCAGTGAAGTAGGAAATCCGGGTACGCTTCGGTCGAGATGACAAAGGGGAGGGCGGTGCCTCCATCGACAGTCGTTGCTGAACAGGAGCCGTTTTTCATCACCTTGGGTGGGCCAAAGGCCCATGACTGCTCTGTCGAAGCGCATGGGTATAGAGCCAGTCTCCTACCGCGGCCTCTAGAATGAATACGAATGACTTCTATGCCATCGGCTCTCACCCGCAGGATCATCTTTAGGGCCATGCTTCTTGGTTTGTTCGCCGGCACCGCCTCCGCAGCGACACCCATCTACCCACCCTCACCAACGCACACTGGCCCAGCATGGTTTGAAGATTTTGCCGGGAAGGCGGGCATTCGTGTGCTCAACGCCAATGGAGGGACAGAATCGAAACGATACATTGTCGAGGCCACAGGAAGCGGCGTGGCTATCTTCGATTACGACAACGATGGTTGGCCGGACATTTTCATGGTGAACGGGGATCTGCTGCCGACGCAGGATCAAAAATCCCAACATCCCACCAGCCATCTTTTTCACAACAACCACAATGGCACGTTTACCGATGTAACCGCGCACGCCGGCCTCGCAGAGAGCGGCTGGGGACAGGGCGCATGCGTGGGTGATTATGACAATGACGGTTACGAAGACCTGTTCGTCACGGCTTATGGCAAGAATCGCCTCTATCACAACCAGGGCAATGGCACCTTTAAGGAGGTAGCCGCCGCAGCCGGGGTCGCTGGCACCGGCAAGTTGTGGGGCACCGGCTGTGCTTTTCTCGATTACGATCGCGATGGCAAGTTGGACCTTGTCGTGGCCAACTACGTCAGTTTTGATCTGGCCACCACCCCTGCTCCTGGTTCCTCGGCAAGCTGCACCTGGAAGGGCGTACCGGTTATGTGTGGTCCAAGGGGATTGGCCAGTTCACCCAACCTTCTTTATCACAATCTAGGTGATGGCAAATTTGCCGATGTGAGCAAGGTGAGCGGCTTTGAAAAGACGATGGGCCACTATTGCTTCAGCGTCACTACCGTCGACTACGACGAGGATGGCTGGCCGGACATTTTCATCGCCTGCGATTCGACTCCCGCTATCCTTTATCGCAACAATCACGATGGCACATTCACCGACACTGCGGCCGATACCGGCGTGGCATTCAACGACGACGGCCGCGAACAGGCCGGCATGGGGTCTTCAGTGGGAGACTACGACGGGGACGGCCACCTGGACATTGTCAAGACCAATTTTTCTGACGACACTTCCACGCTTTACCACCATAACCCTGACCATTCCTTCACCGACGTGACGTTTGCTTCCGGATTGGGAGTCAATACCCAGTACCTCGGCTGGGGATGCATGTTTATCGATGTCGACAATGACGGCTGGCCCGATCTGTTGCTGGTCAACGGGCATGTATATCCGGAGGTGGACAGCGGGAACATGGGCGCCGCCTACCGCGAGCCGCGGGTGCTTTATTGGAATACGGGCAACGGGAAGTTCAAGGACATTTCGCGCGTTTCAGGCCCCGGCATTACGCAAGCCGCAGTCCAGCAGAGGTCTCGCCATAGGCGACCTTTGGAATGACGGCCGGATGGAAGCAGTGATCAACAACGTAAGTGATTTCCCGCTTCTGCTCGTCAATCAAGCCAGGAATGACAACCACTGGCTGGGGATCCACCTGGTCGGGGTCGCCTCCAACCGTGATGCAATTGGTGCTCGAGTCGTGGTGCATGGTTCCAATCTCGGCGCTCCGCGCGTCTGGGTAGACGAAGTACGCAGCGGCTCCAGTTACAGCTCCAACAACGACATGAGACTACACTTCGGGTTAGGGAAACTGACCGGTGTCGCGTCCATTGAAGTGCGCTGGCCAAGTGGACGCACCGAAGTCTTCCCCGGCTCCGTGGCGGACAAAATCATTTCTCTTAAAGAAGGCTCAGGAAAAGCGAAGCAATAATCTTACCTATGACCGCAGGCATTGGCCTTACTCTCGATCGATGCCAGCATCCGCCGCGCTTTTTGATCGTCGGGGGAGAACTCGAGCAAATGCCGCAAGGCCATGGTGGCCCCCTGCGGATTTCCGATCGCACATTCGATCATTGCCAGATCCATGCTTGCGGCGGTTTCTCCCGGATCATTTTGGCTGACCTCTCCCAACAAGGCGACCGCGTTTTTTGCGTCACCGGCACGCGCATCAAGAATCGCCAGGTCTCCGGCGGCAATCGAATTCTGCGGATCCGCTCGCAGCGTTGCCTGGTACTCAAGCATTGCTGTCAGAGGATCTCCCGATAAATGCGCCAGAAAGCCGAGCGCTGTATGTAAATCAGGATCTGCGTGCGTATCGCTGTTACGCTCAGCCTGCTGCAGCAGCGCCATTGCCCTTCGCCCCGATTGCGGGTCGCCATGTTTGGCAAACTGAAAGTAAGCCAGCCCCAAATCTCGGTTACTGGCCGGACCGCCGCCTACTAAAGTCAGATCCGTGGCGCCTTCGGGGGTGTGACTGGACGGACGGCGCTGGATGCGATGATCGGTGACTTGCTCATGCGCCACGTCGCCGGACTCTTCCCGGGGCATGTGGCAGCCGCTGCAGTTCGGATCCTCAGGGTGGTGCTTGCTGACGAAAGCCGGCTCTCCGTGGCAGGTAAGACATCGGCCTCTAAAATAGGCGACCCGCTGTTCGGCGGAAGGTGAAGTGTGCGGGTCGTGACAAGTGATGCAGGTAAGCCGGTCTCCGCTCTTTTTCTTGCACTCGCTTTGCAGCAAAGCTTCCCACTGACTGGTCGCTCTGCCCTCCGGGCCCAACTCGCCGGAGTGAACAAAGAAAGTTACATAATCGGAGAGGTTCTCGCCCGGCAGGAATCCCGCCAGAGAACGTCCGGGAGGATTAACCGCAGTCTCGCCTTCCAGGTGACATTGCAGGCAAACCGAATCTCGCTTGCTGGGCAATAGCTTTGCCGGGTTCAGAATCGGAGCTGTTCCGCCGCTCGCCAGGTGGGCTGTCGGATCTCCATGACAGGACTGGCATGTCACTCCGGCATAGAGAAACGGTTGTGCACCAAAATGATTGTTGGCACCTGCGGCTCTTTGTACGCCGCTGGCATGGCAGTGCAGGCACACAGCATCCACCTTCAGGGTGAGCGGCATTTCCCGGGCGTCCAGTGATTTTGGATTCATATCCCACACCCGCTGCTTGCTATACCAGTTGACCGGGCTCTCGAACCAAAATCCGTCTTTCTGGAACAGGTAGGTGCGGCCACGTTGGCCAGAGCCGATGTAGTAGCTGAGTTCCTGTTCCCCTTTGAGAGTCTGGTCTGGCCGGCTATAGCTTAGCCACGCGCGGCCATCGCGAAGGAACAGGCGGTAGTGGACGCCCGAAGCAGCGTGGGTAAACTCCCCGGGCAGCAGGCCGTCGGTGGCGAGTCCGCTCGCTCGCGCCATGGGCGTCGCCTGGTAGCTGTCGTAGATTTTCTGATGACAACGGGCGCACTGGATGTCAGGGCTCTCTGCTGCCGCTGTAAAGGCAACCAACAACAGGAGCGGAAGGAAGGGTAAGGGCCGCCGGTTCATAAAATGTCGACTGCGTCCAAGTCTACGCAGGAACTGCAAATCACTCCACTACGCTATTCCTCCGCTACTCATGAGCCTGAAAATTCTGCGTGAGAACTCGATCTTCTGGAAGGGCACGGCTTCAGCCGTGCCGCAATTCGTTGAGAGCTCTCGGGCTACCTCGCCGCAGCGAGCATTAGCCCCTGAGGGCATCTTTATCAACGCAGAAGAGAATTTAGAGGAGGGAAAGAACGTACCTCAGCGGCTAAAGCCGGGTAGGGCCGTGTCAAATTACGGCACGGCTGAACCCGTGCCCTTCCAGGAGACCCGATGACACAGGCAACGCAGCCCGGCTAAAGATGAAAATGGCGCGGACGAATTGAGTGGGTGGCCCAGGTCTCGCTTCTGAGACCTGGGCCACCCACTCAAATCTGGAGTTTGTTGCTTTATTTCGAAAGAGCGAAGCAGGCCCTGAAGGGCCCGGTTGCGCAGTTATTCTGCTGGATCTTCTTGAATGGATGGCAGCGCGAAGAGGCGCTCAAGTTCCTGTACATCGGCCAGCTGGCCAGCGGTTAGGATTCTCCCCAGCGCGGAGCGTTCGATCGCTTCCCAATTGGCCAGGAAGACAAGCAGTGCGTCGAAATCTGGATTTAGCTCTTTCACAGCTTCATAATGCATCTCGCCACGCGCGGCCGAAATACTACAAAGGTTTCTGCGACGCCCAAGGATGGTAACGGGCGCTGACCCGGATTTCTCACCGCACGGGTAATTACGGCCGGTGTCCTGACCTGGAACGCATAAACGCGCTGCTCGATGTCGCGATTTCTTGTGAAGGTTGATGGAACGGGTGTACCGGCCTCTTCGCACCGTGATTGTTCGCCGCGGAGAGGGCGAGCTGATGGCCTAGCCGGATGAAAGGCTTTTCCACCAGGTAATAGCTAACGATGGCGCACACCAGCAAGGCTACGAGATTGATAGGCCACTCACGCAGTGTAGCAAGTCGCGGCGGGCTGCTCACAAAGTTGGCGCCAAAAAAGAGCTGTTGCCACAGGTAGAGGCTGTAGGAAATCCAGCCGGCCCAGCGTACTGGCTTCCATTCCAGCACCCGTCCCGGGATGCTGCCCGGGTGCAGCACCGTTGAAAGTATGAGCAGCGGAATCACGGTCGCTTGTAACGTAGAGAAGAAGGGAATCCTGGCGAAAAGAAGAACTATTTCGAGGGCCAGAAATATAGGGAACGACCACGCAGGTATCCATCTCCTGGCGACTTGATTTTGCAGCAGCGGATAGAGCAGCAGAGCGATCACTGCCGGAATAAAAAGTGCGTCAACATGGGTGTCTGTGCGAAAACTGACTTGGTAATTGTTTCCGAGCACGTGCGCCACAACAAATCGCCGCAGAGCGACGACAATGATAAATCCTGACAGAATCCAGAGCCGCGTCTTCTTAAAGAAAACCAGGACACCCGGAAGTACCAGGTAAAAATGCTCTTCCATCGATAACGACCAAAAATGACCCGTGTACCAATGCAGTGCCACCGGGCTATGGTGCATGTACTCGAACACCATGGCGTAATTGCGGAAGAAAAACAGGGCCCCAAACCAATCCAGCGGCAACAGCGGAATCAGATGAAACGCCGCCAGGATCGCAATCACCGACAGATAGAAGATTGCCGCCGGCAGAATACGAAAGCATCGCCGCAGGTAAAAGCTCTTCACGCTGATCTGCCCCAATCGCGCCTCCTCTTCCAGCAGCCGGGAGCAGATAAGCAGTCCACTGATGGCAAAGAACAGCTCTACGCCAGCTTCGCCTTCGTTGCTGATGGATTGAAGCAGTGCGCCCAAAACGGGAGCCTTAAACTGTATCTGTGAATGACGCAAAATGACCAGCAAGATCGAAACCGCACGCCAACCATCTAACGTCGGGAGATACGTCGATTGTTTCAAGGCAGGGTCAGACATGAAATCCAGAGATCCTCTGGATAGCTATACTCCGCGCAAGAGCGGGAATACATGGACCGCGATGAGTAGAGCGCTAAGCAGAACGCAGGCTTTGCCAAAGCGGAACGCCAAGACCCAATGCAGAACCGCAGTACTATCGCGCTTCTGCCTTTGAGTCGCCTGTACGCAGCAGGAAATCAAAATCGCACCCCTGGTCAGCCTGCAAAACGCACTCTTCAAAGAGTCTGGCGTAGCCACGGTTGGGAACCTGGCGTTGGGGTGGAGAATCTTTCCACGCAGCAAGACGGCGTTGCAGTTCAGCCGCGTCGATCAGGAGTTCAATGACGCGCGCTTCCACGTCGAGCATGAGCCGATCGCCTGTCTCGACGATCGCCAGCGGGCCGCCGGCAGCCGATTCGGGAGTGATATGTAACACGATGGTGCCGAAGGCGGTGCCGCTCATGCGCGCGTCGGAAATACGCACCATATCTTTTACGCCCTGGCGGGCCAGCTTCTTCGGGATAGGCAGATATCCTGCCTCCGGCATCCCCGGCGCGCCCTTGGGTCCCGCATTGCGCAGCACGAGTATGTCTTCCGCACGCACATCAAGATCTTCCCGGTCGATGCGTGCCGTCATATCCTCAATCCCGTCAAACACCACCGCACGGCCGGTGTGACGCATCAGGCCGGGCGACGCCGCTGACTGCTTGATCACTGCGCCCTTCGGCGCCAGGTTGCCCCACAGCACCGCCATGGCTCCTTCCATCGTCACCGGCGAAGCGGCGCTGCGTATCACATCCTGCCCTGGCACCTGCTCTGCACTCGCCACCGCATCTCCGATGGTCGCGCCGGACACGCTGGGCCGATCCAAATCGAGCATTGCGGATAGCTCACGCATGAGAGCGGGCAGCCCTCCGGCATGGTGGAAATGCTCCATGTAGTGAGCGCCCGAGGGCTTGAGGTTCACGAGCACGGCAACCTTACGCCCCAACTGATCGAAGGCTTTCAGATCGACAGGAATTCCTGCCCGGCCGGCTATCGCGATCAGGTGAATCAAGCCGTTGGTGGAGCCGCCGATCGCCTGCAACACAATCATGGCGTTGCGAACCGAGGCTTCGGTGATCAGTTCGCTGGGCTTGGGCGCGCCCGAAATCGCCATCTCAGCAGCGCGCCTGCCGCTGGCCTCGGCAATGCGGCGGCGGTCGGCGTGGGTTGCCGGCGCGGTTGCGCTCATGGGCAGCGCCAGGCCCAGGGCTTCCACGATGCATGCCATGGTGCTCGCGGTTCCCATCACCATACAGGTGCCCACCGAAGGAGCGAGGCGGCCGCTGATCAATTCAATCTCGGCAACGTCAATAGTCCCGGCTCGATACTGGGCCCACAGACGCCGGCAATCCGTGCAGGCGCCCAAAACTTCATTCTTGTGATGGCCCACCACCATAGGGCCTGTCGGCACCACGATGGCCGGCAGGTCCACGCTGGCGGCTGCCATCACCTGCGCGGGCAGGGTCTTGTCGCAGCCCCCCACCAGCACTACCGCGTCCATGGGCTGGGCACGAATCATTTCCTCGGTATCCATCGCCATCAGGTTGCGCAGGAACATCGAGGTAGGCTGGGAGAAACTCTCCCCAATGGAAATGGTGGGAAACACCATCGGCAAACCGCCGGCCAGCAGGACTCCGCGCTTGATGCTCTCAATCAGGTCAGGCACATTGCCGTGGCACGGATTGAAATCGCTGAAGGTATTGGTCACACCCACAATCGGGCGATCGAGCGCGTCGTCGGAGTAACCGCCGGCTTTGATAAAGGCTTTACGCAGGAACAACGAGAAGCCGGCATCACCGTAGCTGGTGAGCCCCTTGCGCAGGCCCCTCAGGGTGTCTCGTTGCCGGGGGTCATCCATCCCGCCATACTATACTGCCGCTATTCTCCCTGAACGGCCTCGAAGGCTGCCTTGAGCCGCGCATGAAGTTGTTGCAGATCACGGCTATGGGCCAGAATCGATTCGATGAGCGCTTCGAAGAAAATCCCTTCTGCAAGCGTGGTCCAGCCTGCGCGGCGGACCACCTTAAGGAGTTCTGCGTGGTACTCTTCGCCAGGTAAATTGGCCATCGCCTGTTTCACTTCGCGGAGTTTCCGCTCGAAGCGCTGAACCTGATCGGCCGGGGCCTCAGGTTTCACTTTTGCCAAACTTGCCACGTACTCTCTCCTTATAATCACGGCCTGGTGCCCAGAAAGCTTGCGTCAACGAAAAGGTAGTGGCCCGACCAGCATTTTCGTATCAAACCGCCACAAATTTTATTGGTAAATCGGCCGATTTTACTGCCAGAGCCAGGCGTGTTCATGGCATCGACGTATGGGCGGAAACTCAGCAGAGAATTGTGGCCCTTAGTGAATCCCTAAGCGGTCGATATAGAACGACTTGAAGGATTGTTTGGCGCGGTGAAGGAGCACTCTTAAATATTCCCGGGTGATGCCGAATTCTGCGCACACCTCATCCTTGTCGCGCTCTTCCAGGAGCACCGACTGAAGCAGACGCCGATCCTTTTCCGTCAAGGCATTCAGTATCTGTCGCACCACTCGTTCTGTGTCTTTAGCCTCAAGCACGCGCAGCGCACTTGGCTCGTGACTGGCCACTGTGGCCTCGGTCTCGTCGTCGATGGCTGCTTCGCTTCGCTTTTTTGAACGGTAGTGTTCTAACAACACGTGGTTGCACACGGAATTAACAAAAGACCCCAGCCGGTCAGGCTGCCTCAGACCCGTTTGCCCCCGCAACAGGACGAGCACGCGCATGAAGGTTTCCTGCCTGACATCTTCAATGGCCTCTTGAGAGCTCAATCGCGAGCGCAGTTTAAGACGGATCAATTCGCTGAAATAGTTCACGAAATGCCCTTCGATCTGCGCGTCCCCGGAGCGAAGCCGTTCAATGTAGGACGCGTCGAACGCATAGAATTCCAAGCTCGGCTCCTCCCCGGCAACAGCGAGCGCGTTCAAGTTTACACCGCCAGGGGAACCTGCCCGGAGCACTTCCGTCATCGCGCGGTCTACGCAGAGGAGCCCTTTTGCACCTTCCATGATGCTCTTGCCAGGGCGGAAAACTTCGCGCAAAAGGAGGATTGCTTATCGATTCCAAGACAGTGGCGGAGAAAGAAAGAACGTCAGCAACGCAGCGCCTGAAAATTTAGATGTAACCGTTTGCCTTCCCGGACCACCACTATTTTGTCACGTAACTACTACGGCATCGGAATGTTGAGTGGGTCGTGTGCGTTTTCAGGGCTTGCGGAAAGCCGCATATCTGGCCTTGGTTTCCGCATTGGGCGGATAGAGGCCGGGCAATGGCTTACCCGCTTGTACTTCGCCCATAATCCAGGCTTCCAGCTTCTCCTGCTCGACGGCCTGCTCCACTACATCGCTGAGCAGTGCGCGGGGGATCACCACCGCGCCGTCTTCATCCACGACCACCACATCGTCAGGAAACACCGCCACTCCGCCGCAGCCAATCGGTTCCTGCCAATTCACGAAAGTCAGGCCGGCCACCGAGGGTGGCGCGGCGGCACCCTTGCACCACACCGGCAAGCCCGTGTCGAGCACGCCGGCAAGGTCACGCACCACGCCATCGGTGACCAGCGCAGCGACCCCGCGAATCTTCATCCGGGCGCAGAGAATGTCGCCGAAAATCCCGGCATCGGTGATGCCCATGGCGCCGACTACGGCGATACACCCAGGCGGCATGGCCTCGATCGCAGCCCGCGTCGAGGTCGGCGAACTCCAGGACTCCGGGGTGGCCAGATCTTCCCGTGCGGGAACAAAACGCAGCGTGAAGGCCGGGCCCACGAGGCGTTTCTCGCCCGAGCGCAGTGGTTTAGGACCGCGCAACCACACATTACGCAAGCCCTTCTTCAGCAGCACGGTCGTGAGCGTGGCCGTAGTGATGCCGGAAAGCGTTGCCGTCGTTTTTTCGTCTAATCCTGCTGCCATGGTTAGTTACTCGGGATCATCCCGCCGTCCACGCGGACAATGGAACCGGTGATGTAAGCCGCAGCCTCACTCGAGAGAAACGCCACCATGGCGCCATATTCTTCCGGCTTGCCTAAGCGGCCAATAGGGATGCTGGCCGCATTCTCGGCCATCACTTCTTCCACGCTGCGTCCTTCGCGCTTGGCTTTCGCCTCGTCGAGGAATTTGATCCGATCCGTCGCAATGCGTCCCGGCACCACAACATTTGCCGTGATGCCGTCTTTGGCGACCTCGCTCGCCAGGGTCTTCGACCAACCAACCAGCGAGAGACGCAGCGCATTCGAAATCGCCAGGTTGGGGATCGGAGCCACCACACCGGAGGAGGTGCTGGTGATGATGCGGCCCCAATGGCGTGCCCGCATATTCGGCAGCACACGATCGGTGATGGCGATCACCGAAAGCACCATAGCTTGAAACTGTTTCGACCAAAGCGCCGTGTCCTGCCCACTGGCCGTCGTCGGCGGAGGGCCGCCCGTGTTATTCACCAGAATATCGACCGGGCCGAGTTCCTTCTCGATCTTGGCAACGTTTCCGTCAATCTGCGCCAGGTCAGCGAGATCCCAGACCAAGCCCATGTTTCTGCCGCCGATCTCGGTCAGCGCAGCCTGCGTGCCCGCGATCGAATCAGCGCCCCGCCCCGCCACGGCAATGTTTGCCCCTTCGCCGGCAAGCGATTTCGCAATCGCGCGGCCCAGGCCACCCCCGCCGGCTAACACCAAAGCTGTCTTACCTCGAAGGCCAAAATCCATCAAGAGTCTCCGTCCTTATTTCCAGCCATCCCCTTGAAAACGCGCGATCGCCTGTTCATCAAACAAGTAGCCGAGACCAGGCTCGGACGGGAGCACCAGACCGCCATCACGCACTTGCAATTGCCGGTCGATGATTTCGCAGAAGTTAAATACTTTGCCGTCGGGAAAGTATTCGACAAACTGGCCATTTGCTGCGGCCGCGACCAGGTGTGCGTGCAAATCGTGGAACCAGTGGGGGCAGACCGTTACGCCATAGCAATCCGCCAGCGCGGCGATGCGGCGGAATTCTGTGATACCGCCGCAGACTGCGGCATCCGCCTGCAGGATCGATGCCGCTTCCTTGTCCAGCAGTTCTTTGAAGCGCCAGCGGCCGGCCTCGATCTCGCCCGTGGCGACCGGGATACTGATCATTGCCGCCAACCTGGCGTGGTTATCGATTTGGTCGGGGCTGAAAGGCTCTTCAATCCAATACGGATCATAGGGCGCGAACCGATCCAGATAACGTAAGGCAGTCGGCACATCAGACCAGGCGTTATTGGCGTCGAGCATGAGCAGTACGTCGGGACCGATGGCTTTGCGCGCTGCCGCAATCCTTGCCTCTTCTGAGCGCAAATCGCCGCGCCCGACTTTCATCTTGACAGCGTTGAAGCCAAGGGCTACATAGCCGGCCATCTCTTCGCCCAGCATTTCCGGCGTCTTACCCTCGAGATAGTAGCCGCCGCTGGCATAAGCGGGAACCGTGTTCTCATAAGCAGCACCGAGATACTTGTAGAGCGGCAGATTCGCCGCCCGTGCATTTCTGTCCCAAATCGCGTTATCAAGGATGCTCAACGCCCGCATCACCGAACCCACGCGGCCGTGCAGCAACACTTCCTGGTACATATTCTTCCAAAGCAATTCCGTCGCGTTCGGGTCAGCTCCGATCAGCATCGGCGCCAGCATCTCGCGCACTGCCGTAGTGACGACATTGCCTCCGGAGTGCCCGGCGTAGCAGTGGCCGATTCCCTCGACGCCGTCATCGGTGCGGACCTTTACCAAACTGTAATCACGGGAGGTTACCTGGCGGCGCGCAAAAGCAGTCGCCTGCCGCAGCGGAATGTGGACGGTACGCGCCTCTACAGAAACAATTCTGGACATTACATTCCTTTTAGAAGTTTGACCAGGCGGGCGAATGCCTCATCACGCGCGGTCTTGTTGGCGGGAACGGTGTTGGTGGGGTCTTCGCCGGCGCGCATGAAGCCGTGTCCGGCGCCTTCGTAGGTTACAGGCTCATAGGTTTTCCCGGCCGCTTTCATGGCGGCGGTGGTGGCGGGAATGGTAGCGCCGATACGGGCGTCGTTGCCGGCATAGAAGCCGTAGACCGGGGCGACGATGGTGCTCACATCCGCGGGACCAGTTCCATAGAAGACGAACGCTGCGGAAAGATCTTTGCGATGGGCAGCGAAGGCGAAGGACTTTCCTCCGCCCCAGCAAAAGCCAATGTCGGCAAGTTTGCCGTTGGCCGCCGGAAGCTTCTTGCCGTAATCGGCCGCAGCATCGAGGTCGGCCATCACGCCATCGGGGTTGAGACCGGAAACGGCCTTCACCGCTGCATCCTGATCGGGAAATTCGCTGGTCCCGCCGCCATTGGGTCCAAAGCCAGAGAGCAGGTCAGGGGCGATGACGATGTAGCCTTGTGCTGCCAGCTCATCGGCCATCTCTTTGGCCCAGTCACTGAGACCGAAGATTTCGTGGATGAGGACGATCACCGGGGCTTTGCTTTTAACCTCGGGGTACACCACAAAGGCCTGCACGGTACGATCGCCATGCTTCAGAGGCACGTACTCGTGGTGGCGAGGCGATGCTTCCAGGCGGGTTTTCGCCCAATCCTGCGCATAAACCGGCGCAGCCACGAGAGAAAGCAGCGTGGCAGCTGCGGCAAGTTTCAGGGTGCGTGGCATGTTGAACGTCATGGGGAGGAGTTTATTCACTAACGAGTAGTGTCGCAAGCAGCGGGTTGGTGGCGTGAAAGCGGAACCATCGGCAATGTGCGAGTATCTGGACAAATCTTTGACGCCTGCCATGTGCCGTGTTTCGATAAAAAGTTGGTGAACAACAAACCCCCTCTGCCGGTAGACGCAATTCTGCCGGAGATCACTGACTCTCTCGAAACGCTGCCCTAACCTTGTGATCGAGGCGCCCCCGGGCGCGGGCAAGACAACCCGCGTGCCACCGGTCTTTGCTCAAGAGTGTCACTGGCGAAGTCGTTGTGCTCGAACCGCGCCGCATTGCTGCTCGTTTGTCTGCGCGCCGCGTGGCGTGGGAGATGGACGAACAGGTTGGCCAGACAGTCGGGTACCAGGTTCGATTTGAGGAAGCAATCAGCTCTCGTACCCGGTTGCGCTTTGTCACCGAAGGTGTGTTGACCCGCCGCCTGATTTCCGATCCAGGATTAAAAGGCGTTTCGGCGGTAGTACTCGACGAGTTCCATGAGCGCCACCTGGAAAGCGATCTGGCATTGGCGTTGCTCAAACGCTTGCAGCGGACGCGGCCGGATTTACGCATCGTCGTCATGTCGGCGACCCTCGATACCGATCACGTGGCGCAATACCTTGACGGCTGCTCCATCCTGCGTTCAGAAGGCAGGCAATTTGAGCTGACAATTCGCCATCTGCCCTACTCCCCAAAGCCGCTCGAAACACAGCTGAGCGAAGCCCTTGAGCTGTTACTGCAGGAAGAGCCCCTCGGCGACGTGTTGGCTTTCTTGCCCGGAGCTGCGGAGATACGCCGTGCCATGCGTGAGACCCAGGGCGTCGCGCGCCGGGCCGGTCTGCTGGTGTTACCGCTTTATGGCGACCTCTCGCCCGCAGAGCAGGACCGGGCCATCACGCCCGCCCCACAACGAAAGGTCATCCTGGCTACTAACGTTGCCGAAAGCTCGATCACCGTCGACGGGGTGAGTGCTGTGATCGATAGCGGACTTGGCGCGGATCGCTACTTATTCCCAGTGGACTGGTTTGCCTACGCTCCAGGTCGCCCGGGTGAGCCAGGCATCCGCCAAACAAAGAGCGGGACGAGCGGGCCGCACCGGCCCTGGCCGCGTGCTGCGCCTCTACGCCATGGAAGATTACCTGCGCCGCCCGGAGCACGACCTCCCGGAAATCCTGCGCAGCGATCTGTCCCAGTTGGTGCTCACCTTGCGAGCCATGCGGATTGGCGACATCAAACAAATAGACTGGCTGGATGCACCTCCCGCGGCAGCAGTCGAGAGTGCCGAGTCGCTGCTTGATCGGCTGGGCGCCACACCCGCGCAGGCCCAGCAGTTGGCGCGGTATCCACTGCATCCACGGCTGTCGCGCATTGTTACCGCGGCGATGGAGCGCGGAGTGGGGGAGGACGGCTGCATGGCCGCAGCGCTGCTGGGATCCGGTGCTCGCTCAGAGAAAAACGACCTGCTCGCTGCCATCGATACCCAGCAGGATTACCGCACCTTGCAGCAAAGAGATCAGTTGCGCAGAATCGCTCGGCCTCCCCGCCAGACGCAGCACAATGACGATGCTTTGCTCATGGCAGTGTTGGCTGGGTTTCCCGATCGCGTGGCGCGGCGGCGGACCGGCAACCAGGTACTGTTATCGGCCGGCGGCTCGGCGGAAGTGGCGGGCCCGCCCCTCGAATACGAGTTTATGGCGGCCGTCGATGCCGAGGACCGCAAGGATAAGCCACTGCCACTGGTCCGTATGACTGCCCGCATCGAGCCGGAGTGGTTGATTGAGCTATTTCCCGATCATGTGCAGGAGCGTTCGACTGTGGAGTGGAACCGGTCAGCCGAGCGCGTGGAGGCGGTCAGTGCTTTGCTGTACGACGAGTTGGTCATTCAGGAGTCGCGTGGCGCGGCGCCCGATGCAGGGGCCGCAGCCAGGCTGTTGGCGCAAAAGGCTCTGGAAGCAGGCATCGCCCGCTTCCTCGATCAGGAACTTCTCGACGAATTTGTAGCCCGAGCCGAGTTCGCCGGTTTCGAGCCGCCCGATCTTCCGCACGCGCTCGAAGATTTGTGTCTCGGACTGCGCAGCTTCACGGAGCTGAAGAGTGCAGCGGCAAACCTCATCCCTGTGCTCGAGCGCACCATGACGACACAACGGCTCGATGAGCTTGCCCCCGCACGCATCCGGCTGCCCAGTGGGCGACAGACAAAAGTCCATTACGAGCACGGCAAACCGCCCTGGATCGCGTCTCGTCTGCAGGACTTTTTCGGCATGCGAGAAACGCCGCGGATTGGGCGCGAGCAGACGCCGGTGGTGGTTCACCTGTTAGCGCCCAATCAACGGGCGGTACAGACGACCTCGGACCTTGCCGGGTTCTGGGAGCGGCTGTATCCGCAGGTCCGGCGCGAGTTGATGCGCCGATATCCAAGGCACTCGTGGCCCGAACGGCCCTGAGGCTCGATACAGGAAATAAACTTGCCCAGCCATTTGGTGAATGCTAGTCTTAGCCGTTTCGCTAGTTCCCCCTGCGCGCGGAATGATCTGCAAGATTCGCTTTTAATAGGTGGCCGTGGTGAGACTAGCTGTCTTCTTTCTTTTCATTTCTTCCTTCTGCGCTCTGGCTCAACCACCAGTCGACTACCGATCGCGCACGATTTACTTTATCGTGACCGATCGCTTTCATCCTCACCAACCCTACAGCCCCTTTGTGGACCCTGAGTATCCTGACTCTACCAACAGCGTCAATTGCTTTGAAGTGCTGTGCCCGGCGGAAGAGCAATGGCGGAAATACTGGGGCGGGGACATCGCTGGCCTCGAGGAGAAGCTGGATTATCTGCATCGGCTTAGCGTCTTTGCCGTCTGGGTAACCCCTTTGATGGAAAATGTGCGTGCCTACGAAGGAGGTACGGGATATGGCACCGGGTACCACGGGTATTGGGTGCAGAATTACGATCGCCCCAGCGCTCACTTCGGAACGTGGGACGATGTGAGCTCCTTGAGCGAGCAGTTGAACGCCCGCTCGATGCACTACATCCAGGACATCACGCTCAATCACTCCAATCCTTACGACAACCACGTCTACGGGAAACTATTTCGCTCCCAGGATGCCGACCGGGTCTTCATCGAGAGCTATGACGATGATCTCGATCCACAGACCGGGCTGTTTGCCTACAAGCATTTTCAAGGCGATGATCGGTGCAAAGCCGCGGAGAAGGAAAGCGATGCCGACTGGACTTACTGGCAGCTGCATCATTGCCTGCTGGCGGACCTGAGCGGCTATAACCAGCACGATCCGAGGATCGCCGGCTACCTGCTGGATGCGGGCAAGCTTTGGATGGACCACGGAGTGCAGGATTTCCGGCTAGATGCAGTGAAATTTCCTTTTCCCGACTTCATCTTCAAATTTACCCATGAGATGATCCAACATTCCGAACAACTGGGCAGGCCGGAGCCGTACATCGTTGGGGAGTGGTCCGGGGGCGGAGTCGGTGACGCAAAGTCTCTTGCATTTGCCAACCGTTACGGCTACTTCAGAACCAACATTCTCGATTTCACCCTTTCGCGGGACCTCAACCAATTCATTGGGGGGGACTACGAAGACGCGGCGTCCACTCCATCGCAAAGGCTTGATGCCATCAGCCTGGATCAACTGTTGCGGCAGCGCGTGCTCGCATTTGGCGGACGAGATACCTGGCAGG
Source organism: uncultured Acidobacteriaceae bacterium (assembly GCA_963763905.1). GTDB lineage: Bacteria > Acidobacteriota > Terriglobia > Terriglobales > Acidobacteriaceae > PALSA-350. The sequence goes on from CAVXRU010000016.1 coordinate 115,263, forward strand.
GAATTTTCATCGATAACCACGACCAGATTCGAACGATGGTTCGCCTGGACAAGATCGGTGTAACCAGCGAGAACGAACGCGAGAGAAGGATGGATCTGGCCACAACCCTGCTCATGACCGTGCGGGGAATTCCTATTGTTTACTACGGCGATGAACAATATCTGGCCGACTACACCCTGTTTGAACAAAACGGAGGCACCTACAACAAGGCTTCGATTAACAGCACGGCAGATGACCCGTTTAACCGGCCCGGAATGAAGGCCTGGGACGAAGACACTTCGGCGTTCCAAATCATCAAGACTTTGGCGTGGCTACGTCGGACCAGTCCGGCGATCTCAGAAGGAACGTACGAAACCTTATACGTCGACCCCGACGTCCTGGTATTTCAGAGGGTAAAGGATGAATCCTGCGTCATGATTGCGGTCAACCGTGGCAGCACGAAGGACGTTGTGGTGAACCCGAGTTGCTCTTTCGCTCCGGGACGGCATCGGGGCCTGCTTGCCGGGGCTAATAACGCCAACAAAGAAAGTTACGCCAAAGTGACCTCACGCTCGGTGACCCTTCATCTGGGTTGCCTGAGCTCGCTGGTCCTCTCCGCGAAGAAATTGGAATAGAGCTGCCCGTCCCCGGGCCCGATTTTGGCGGAAGTGCGTGCGAGTCGAACGCACCGTCGCCCGTTGAGAACGACCACCGGTTTTGAAGACCGGGAGGATCACCGGAACCCATGCACTTCCTTCGCTGGCAGCCAAACGACTTGCTGATAGCCTATGCTAATTGACGAGGATGATTGTGTGCTTCTCCCAGGACGCGAATCTGGAAGTTTTTGAGGCATGACGAATGAAACGCAGCCATCAGGCAACCGACAGCAATTTGTTCCGGCTGCTGCCTTCTTTGCATGACTTGCTGCAGACACCTGGCTTCGCGGCGCTGCTCGAAACGGAACCGCGCACCTCGGTTGTCCATGCTACCCGCGAAGTGTTGTCGCGCATGCAGCAGGAAATAGCGGAAGGACGTCACACCCAGGCAACCCTTGAAAGGGAATTGGAATTTGTTCACGCCACGGTGGCAGAAGAAATCGCCCGCAACTCGCGCTACAGTCTGCGGCGCGTCATCAATGCCACCGGGGTCATTCTCCATACTAATCTGGGGCGAGCTCCTCTGAGCGCCTCCGCGCTCAAGCACATTCTTGAGACAGCCGGCGGTTACTCCAATCTCGAACTCGATCTCGAAACCGGCGAGCGAAGCCGGCGGGATGTGCATGTTGAGAATATTCTGCTGCGCGCCATGGGCGGCGACAGCATAGAAGCTGCTCAATACTCCGCGCTGGTCGTTAACAACTGCGCGGCCGCCACCTTCCTGGCTCTGAACGCGCTGGCGGAGGGTGGCGAAGTGATTGTTTCTCGCGGGGAGCTGGTCGAGATCGGAGGAGGGTTCCGCATCCCCGAGATTCTCGCCAAGTCGGGCGCGATCCTGCGCGAGGTAGGCACTACCAACCGCACCAGGCTTACCGACTATGAGGGTGCACTCTCCGCCGGAACGCGCCTTATCCTGCGTGTCCACCAATCCAATTTCAGCATGGAGGGTTTCACCGAAAGGCCCGCTCTTCGCGATCTTATATCTCTGGGCAGGAGCTGCAGTGTTCCCGTATTCAACGACCAGGGAACTGGCTTGATCGCTTCACTGGAACCGCTTGGCATCGGATCCGAGCCGACCCTGCTCGATAGCTACCATCTGGGCTGCGATTTGATCGCTGCCAGTGGAGACAAGTTACTCGGTGGCCCACAATGCGGGCTCCTGATAGGAAAAGCGGACCTGGTACAAAAAATCCGCAAGAATCCTTTGTACCGGGCGTTTCGCGCCGACAAACTCACCTATGCGGCGCTCCAGGCAACACTCACGGACTATGCTTCCGGAAGAGATTCGACCATCCCGGTGCAGAGGATGTTGAACGCCTCTGCGACTGAGATATTCAACCGCTGTGAGTGGATCAGCGGTCAGGTCAACTCCGCCGAACTCGCCGCACAGGCTGTACCGGTGCTAAGCCTCGTCGGCGGCGGAACGGCGCCTACGGCCAGGCTGCAGAGCGCAGCAGTGTCGCTTCATCACGCAGTACTGCAGCCACAGGCACTTCTGTTGGCGCTTCGCCGGCTTGAGCCACCCGTGGTAGGACGCATACACGAAGACCAGGTGCTCCTGGATTTGCGCACCGTCGAACCGGAATTCGATCCGGCCCTCGCGTCGCTGCTGCAGCAGATATGCTAATCTTCGAGCGTGCCAGACCCTAAAACCAAGATTGAAATCGTTGAGGATGCCGACGCCACTGGTGAAGTTGCGAAGGTATACGACGAATGGCGAGCGCACTCGGGCCGTCAGCAGATGCCCGGCATTCTAAAATGCTTCAGCCATCGCCCGGATTTCCTGCGCGAGGTCATGAGCTTCAGTAACACGGTGCATTTTTCTGAAGGGCATCTCACCCGCAGGACAAAAGAAGCGATTGCCAGCTGGGTCTCCTGGCTGAATCGCTGTCCCTATTGACTGGACTCGCATGCTTACTTCCTGCGGGTTCAGGGAGCAGAAGAGAAGACGGTGCAGGCGCTGGTCGCGGGAAACCTCGAAGAGGCCGGGTTGGACGACGCACACCGGGTACTGCTCGAGTACGTCACAAAAGTGACAGAGGCGGCTTACCGCACCACGCCGGAGGATGTACAGCTCCTGCGTCAGCACGGCTGGAGTGATCCGCAGATTGCCGAAGCGGTTTATATTACGGCGATGTTTGCCTTCTTCAACCGGGTGGCGGACGCTTTCGGAGTCCCCGCACAGGGCTATCTGGAAATGAACAAGATGACCAGGTAATCCGGACCGCCCTCCATCTTTAGGTGGATGCGTGCTTAAGCGTGGCCGCGATAGAGTTCCCCGGTATGGAGATTTCGACCGAACCCATCGGCAGCATTCCCCGTTCGCCGGAGTTGCTTCGAGCGATTGCGGCTTCGCAGGCGCAGCAAATAAGCCCGGCAATGCTCGAGGAGGCCTATAGCGAAGCACTTCGCGATACGATCCAACGATTTGAGCAGACTGGGTCGCGAGTGATTACAGATGGCGAGCAAACCAAGCCTAGCTTCGCGACTTACCCTCTGTCCGGATTGAATCTTGCTTCGGACGGGGTTACGATTCCCTTCGCAGATGGGCATGTTCGCCAATTGCCTCGGTTGACCCAAGGGCCGTTCCGTTATGGGGTGCACGCTGCCGGCTATGTCAAGGCCGCCCGCGGCTATACTCGGTTACCCATCAAACAAGCCGTGATTTCGGCTTCCGCACTGAGCCTGCTTTATCCAGCGGCCGGAATCCCCGGCTACTCACGGGAAGCATTTACGGCGGATCTGATCCATGAGGCGCACGCTGACATCAGAGGTGCGCTCGATAGCGGCGCAGCCAGTGTCCAGATTGATTTCACGGAAGGCAGGTTGTCACTCAAGCTCGATCCCTCTGGGAACCTGCTGCGCACTTTCGTGGCTCTGAACAACCAGGTTCTCGATGGATTTTCCGCTGAGGAGCGGCTACGGATCGGAGTTCATGTTTGCCCCGGGGGAGATCATGATTCCACCCACAGCGCCGACGTGGATTACGCAGGACTATTGCCCGATCTTTTTCAAATGAATGTCGGCCGTTTCTGTTTGCAGATGGCAAGCGAGCCAGACAGGAAGCGGGTTCTGGGTCTCATCAGCCAACTGCTCCGGCCGCATCAGGTAGTTTTTGTGGGCGTCATCGATCCCATTAACCCGGTGGTTGAAACCGCTGCCCAGGTACGTGATCGCGTTCTGGAAGCAGCATCTATTCTGCCCGTAACGCAACTGGGAACGACGGATGACTGTGGCTTCTCACCGTTCGCTGATGACACTTCGACGGCTCGCGATATAGCCTTTAGCAAGATTCGGGCCAGGGTTGATGGGACAGCGCTGGCCACTCGTGAACTTGGAATCTGACGGTCGAAGGCCGACTGGGTGTTCCGGCCGGTTGCAGCTAGTTTTTGATCGACGGCTTTGACAGCGAGGTTAGAGTTGAACTCCGTGGCGATAACCGGCAGCGAACGCGCTAAGAAACGCCTACACAATTTTCTTTCAGGTTTTAGCCTCTTCCTGGCCAGCCTCGCGGCGCTCGCATTTTCGCTTTATCCCATGTATGTCATTCGGCCCTTTCGAGAGCAAAAGCCCGTTCCTCTCGAACGCGCACTGTGGGTGCAGCTGCACGATAAAGCGATCTTATTGGCAATCTTTGCGTTGATCACAATCCTTGTTTTGCTTGTCTGGCGGCGCGCCGGTTGGGTGGCCAGGCTGCTTCTTGCACCGGCCATGGTCGTCTCTCTGCTCGCGGTCGGCGTTTCGTGGTTCAATCCCTATGAACAAATGATGTTCCACCCGTATGGCGAGCCCCGTTACGTGGCCGTTCAGCAAGCCGGCATCGACGCCAAAGACATGGTCATCGTTGTGACCCTTGAGGGAGAAAGCCGCGCCTACCCGATTCGCGAAATGGGCTATCACCACGTCGTCAATGATCGTCTGCATCAGTTGCCCATTGTCGTCACCTATTGAACGCTCTGCCACACGGGTCTGGTCTGGACCCGCAGCATGCAAGGACGCGACCTGCACTTCCATCTGGCGGGCATCAACAATCAGAACTTCCTGATGCGCGATGAGGAAACGGGCAGCTTCTGGCAGCAGATCACCGGGACTGCGATCGCGGGTCCACTGAAAGGTGCGAAGCTCAGCTTGGTGCCCCAGGACGAACTCACGTTTGGACTGTGGAAGAAAGAACAGCCCAACGGCACCGTGCTGGCGCCTCGAACGCGCGATCAAGCGAAGTACGAAAAAGCCACTTGGGAAAGCGAAATAGCGAAGCTACCGACGGTCATTCACGGAACAAAGGGGACCCTTCCAGACCGGGAGACTATTTTGGGAGTGTCGCTCAGCGGAGAAGCACGGGCGTATCCAGTGAGCAAGCTGAGCGTTCAATCTCCGGTGCTGCTTGATGATGTAGGCGGTCACCCGATCATGCTGGTACTCGGTCCTGATGGAAAATCCGTGCGTGCCTTCTCCCGCCAGCTGGGAGCGGACACGCTCGACTTCTACGGCCGCGCTGGAGAAAATGCCTCCGATCCATGGGTTCTTCTGGATTCAAATACGCTCAGTGACTGGAGCTTTGACGGATGTGCCGTTTCTGGCGGCAGGAAAGGTCAGTGCCTGGCTCGAATCGATGCCCTGAAAGACTTCTGGTTCGACTGGCAACACTACCATCCTCAGAGCAGTATCTATCGCCACTGAAGAAAGAAAGCCCGTCCGCAAGGGACGGGCTTGTCAGCGTAATAGCAGGGTTGATTAGCCGCGGCCACCGTGAAAACCGCCGCCCATGCTGTGTCCTCCTCCACCCGAAAATCCTTCTCCATGGAAAGATCCGGCATAACCGCGGGCTGGCACATAACCCCGGCCGAACCCACGGCCACCGTAGAAGATCGGTCCACCGTAGTAGATATACCGCGGCGAATAGAATCCCCATCCGAACGGGCTCCACAACAAGCCATCCCCTGGAAGCCAGGTATAACCCCAGAACCCCGCGTCCCAATACCAACCCGGAGCCCAGCCACCGTAGCCGGCATACTGCGAAGCCAGATTGATATTGGCTTCGGCCAGGTACTGGGAACGTAAGCTGCTCCAGCTATAGAGTGAGTCCTCCGCTTGATCGCGGTTAAAGCTCACGCTCTTAATCGCCTCGTTGCCCGCCAACTCAAGCTGGTGGTCGCCCTTCAGTTTGACCTGCTTGTGCACATCGCCGGTTTCGATGAGCTCAGCCTCTCCCTTGAACACCCGGACGGTGTGTTTGTCCGCGTCGAACGCGTAGAAGCCGTTTTTCAGCAGACGAGTGCTGGAGCCCGCCTCGGTCACTTCTATGTTGTTACGAGGGTGGATCTCATCCACTTCAATGTCCGCCCGGCCGCGGTCCACTTCTATCTGCGTGTTCAACAGGTCTGGCGAAACCATCCGCACCGCACTGTTTTCCCCCACGCGGAGAAAAACACCGGGAGTGAGCAGCAGCTCGGCTTTGCCATTTGCTGTTTCGAGCACCTGGCCTGGCTGCAGTTGAGCAGAGCCCACCGACCTCTGATTTAACATCCGGCCTTCAATCGAGGCCGAATCTTCTACGTAGTTGACAGTTCCTGGAACGGCTGGGTTTGCAGTCTGTGCTAGTGCTACAGGCGCGCACAAAGTCGCCAGGGAAAGCAGTATCGCTTTCAACCTTGGCATCGTAATTTTTCCTTCCAGTTGATTAGACAGTAAACAGGAGTAAAAGTTGCGCGACCGTTAAACAGGCGCCAAAATCACCGAGTCCTCAATGGTCTTCGCCGGCTCCGGGTTCATTCGGCACTCGGGTGGGTATCGATGAACCTGCTTGCAAGCTATCAACCAGGGCGTACAAGTTTTGCGGATGGATGCGGATCACGCCGCCGCGAGGACTATCAATGTCAGCGATAAGAAGAAACGAAATGGAGACCGCAAGCGGCAGGATGATCGAGAGGACCACTGCTCTGCGATGCATCCCGTAGCCAAGCAGCAGGTTCGAGAGCACTGCAATCAAAAACATCAAGCACCAGGCCGCGATAGGAATGCGATTCCACCACGCGGCCTGGGTATAGCCCTGGGCATTCAAAACATCATTCATGCCGGATGAGGCGAGGGCGGTGAGAGGGGACGATTGTAATTGTGCTGCTTGGGACACCAACGTCCACATCTGATTCTGCATTCTTGCCGTATCTGCATTCAGCCGCCGCAGCTCCGCTTGGTCGCGGGTAGTGTAGAAATGAATGCGCAGGCCGACGTATTGCCGCAGAAGACCCTGTAGCTGGCCGGCATCCGCGGCCGGCAGGAAGTCCAGCCGCGCATATTCCGTTCCGATTGCATTGGCCTCCTCCTCCTCCAGGTGCTTTCGCAGATCGTACCGTGTGGTGGCCATGGAAAAGGTGAAGCCTATCAACAGACCCAGCAGCGTAAGGGTAGCGCCGATAATGGTCCCATAGTCTTCGCGCACACTCTCGGGAAGTTCATGCCGTCGAGAGGTCAGGGCCATACCTGCCCAGGCAGCCAGCCAAAGCAACAGAAACGTAATCACGAACAGCGCGAGAGGATGATCGACGAGAAGCATTCCTTGTTTTAGCTCATCGGCGAATAAATCGCTTGCGGGAAAGGAATCGCCGCTTTAGAAAGTGCCTCCGCTTATTTCCAGGTGAAACTGATCCGCCACAAACATGGCGTGAAGCTGATGGGTAAGGGTGTCGAACCTCCAGCCTGCCAGTGGCTTGGAATCCAGCAGCACATCTTGAGGAGCTGATTTCAGCCAGACAATTACCTCGTAGGGCCGGACCGCCGGCGAAGTGCCATCGATCCGCAAAGTTCCACGGCTGCTTCGCGCCTGCGCCTGGGTACCATCCGGCAACGTAAGGCTGCCTACTTTGTCGTCAGTCGCCGGGGGGTAGATCTTCCATACGAGCGATCCGGAAAGTAGGCCTGGATCACTCCAGTGCAACGAAGCCACCTCATCTTCCGGCTTAAAGGGGATAACGGCTCCGGCCCGCACCAGCAGCGGAATCTGGTCGATGGGCGCCGGAACGGTGACGTCGCCTGCTCCGGTATAGCGCTCTCCGGTCCAATAGTTCAGCCACTCGCCTCGAGGGAGATACAGCTTGCGCGCGGTGGCTCCCGGCTCAACGACCGGTGCAACCAATAAATCTTGCCCCAGCAGATACTGATACTCCGCGGTGGCGCTACGCGGGTCGTCGGGATACTCGAGCACAGTGTGGCGCATGATGGGCACGCCGGTGCGATGCGCCTGTTCCGCATAGGTGGCAAAGTAGGGAAGCAAGCTACTGTGCAGAATGGCATATTTCTTGAACAGGGCTATCGTTTGCGGGTCGTACCAAAGGTTCACCGAAAATTGCGGCTTCGACCATACGTGGTCTCGCATGACCGGTGTAAGCGCGCCGAACTCCGCCCAGCGCAGCCAGAGCTCTTTCGAATTTCCATCACTGAGAATGTCCGGACCCCAGGTGGAATAACCAGACATGCCCGCGGTAATGCCCGCGGTCACGACAGAAGGCAATCCTTGATCGCGCGACCAATCGTGAGCCTGGTCTGCGCCCCACAGCACTGGGCTGAATGCTTGCGTGCCTGGAGAACCGGAGCGGGAAAAAGACACCACTTGCGGGTTCATCGCCTGCACGATCCGGGTTGTGATCTTGTGGTACAGCAGTGGATACACTTCCGCCAAACGCGTTCCATCCCCGGCAGCAAAGTGATCCGTATCGTCAACCCATTCCCCAAAATCCTCCATCCAGCCGTCCCAGGCCTGGTCGTGCACTGCTTGGGTAAGCATGGTCTGCCACCAATCCACTGTGCGGGGATTGGTAAAGTCCAGGTTGCCCGTCCTTACCGGCTCAAAGCCTGGCCCGTGGGGCAGGCCATCCGCGCCCGTCACCAGCAGCTTTTCCGCAACGCCTTTTTCATAGGCTTCGCTTGCGCTAGGGTAGGGCAGCATCCGCTCGCGGACATAAGGATGCACGTAGCCCAGAACTTTAAATCCCCTGCTATGCAACTCATCATTGAATGTGCGGGCATCGCCGTAGTAGCTGGAAAACCAGAAAGGCCAACCGAGGTTATTGGGCTCGTCCAGCTCATCGAAAACCCACAGCGCGCTTGCCGGGATGCCTTCTTCGCGGACTCTCTGTGCCAAATTGAGCACCGCATCTTTTCCCTGCACTGCGTTGATCCATGGGCCGAAGGTCCACAAGGGTGGGTTCTGAGGCCGGCCGGTGATCGCGGTGTATTGTTCCAGGATCGCCTTCGCATCCGCACCACACATCAGGTAAAAGCTGACCGCGTGATTCGCCGTCTCGAAGTCGAAAGAGGAACCGGCCTGGTTAAAGCGGAAGCGGGTATCGAAGATCGTGTCGGCGTACAAGCCTAACCCCGTCGGTGTGTAGACAAACGGTATGGCCACATAGACCCAATTGTGCCCAGGCTCGCCCGACCTGTCGGCCGGCCGCACGTCGAGGTGGGTGTCCGCCAGTCCCGCCTGAAAGAATCGTTCTCCCAGGCCGAAAATCGGGGCGGTCCCTTCCGCATGCATGTTGAGCGAGGGAACAGTGAGCCTGACGAGGGAGGGATGCAGGAACTCGACCTTGAGGGTGCCGGCCCCAGGTGTCGTGATGGACCACGTATCCTGTTGGCGTTGGACGCTGACTGGTTGCGCCGGCGGTATTGCCGCAAACGAGAACACCCAGTTAGCGTTGGTGAGCAGGTTGACCAGGGTGAGTGTCGCCCTGGATTTGTCCACCGTAATTTCGATCGCTTTGCTGCGCAGTTGAAGCAGCGGACCCTTATCGCGAACGTGGACGGGTAACGCTTGATCAGGAAGTTGTCTTTGCCCGGTTGCGATATATGCTAACGATGGTGACGGTGCACGCAGCTCTTCGATCATCTTCTGGTACTCGGGCGAACCCGAGTAGGAGCCGGGCTGAGCGCAAAGAGCAAGCGGGGAGAGCGCCAAGCTAATTCCCAGGAGCAAGTTGCGAAAATCAGTCAATGCAGATCTCCCGCAGACAGCTATTCCTAAGGTACGACGAATTCTCCATGGGAATTACAGGGTCTGAGAGTACCTGGGAAGAGAACGCCGGTCCCTCCGCTGCTTTCCCGAAATTTTTGCGTTCGGGCGAGGCGCACTGCAGATCCCTCGGCTGCGCTCGGGATGACAAGGGGAGGGCGGTTACTCACCTTATAATTCCGCGAGTCGGATGGCACAGAAGAACTCCCGATCCGACTCGCAGACTTTAAGGTGAGTGATCACTCTCCCCTTGTCATCCCGAGCGCAGCCGAGGGATCTGCAGTGCGCCTCGCCCGGATGCGAAAATTCCGGGAAAGTAGCGGAGGGGCCGGCGTTCTCTCAAAGCCCCTTAGGCCCGGCTAGTGAATACGGGTGGCTATCACCTGGGTGTCGGTTGCATTTGCCTGGATACTGGTTGAACGCAGCAGCACTTCGAACGGGGCGAGAGAGCCATCCGGCCGCCGGGCATGTTCGAGAATTGGAGTAATAACCTCAGACCGCAAGAGCGCCTCCCCGGCAGCCTGGGTGCCGGCCGCGTCCAACCCGCCCAACATCAGCAAGTTCCCATAACCGCTTAGATTTGGAGCGAAAATAATAACGGAATACGTTTCGTGAATGGGTTCATTCCAGTGGCTGGAGTATGAGGCGGCTTCTCCCGCTTGCGGCTTCTTGTTCACCACCGTTGCGCCCTGCATGCCCGGATTGCACTGGATGCGAAAGTTGGTCGTGCCGTCCGCGATCACCGCCCAGGGATTGCTGCACGGCGATCCGATAATGACCGCGTTGGCCCGCTTCAGATCGTCAAAACGGAGATCTCGCGGAAAGCGCAGGAATACATGCCCAGGATTGAATTCAGTGAGGCGTGCGAGGGAAGCAATCATCTGCAGGTTGATGAAGTCGGTGAGCTGCTGGGATCGTAGATCGGACTCGCCGTGTGCGTCGACACCAGGCAACGGCTGGTCGAGGTACTCAGCCTTGAGGTAATCTGCCAGCGGCAATGGTTGATGGGAAAGATCTTCGATCAGATTCAGCCCGGCATCTGGCGGGACGATGAAGGTGTCGCCCGGACCTTGCAGCATCGCCTTCCATAGCAGCTGCGCCGGCTCTGTGGAGTAGCGGGCTGCGGCGATCCGCGACTGCACGGCGCACGTGAGCCAGATGAGCCCAACGCTGTAAACGAACAGA
>CAVXRU010000017.1:0-49522 GCA_963763905.1 uncultured Acidobacteriaceae bacterium
GGCACCGGCGAGTAACCGGAAGCGGTGGTCTTTGGGCGTTCGCGTATCCCACCCTTCGCAAAAAACGCGAAGGATGGGAGCGGATACCGCGGGAAGAACAAATGCTTTTTACCCGCGGTAGCCGCATGGGGCACCCATCAGTGGTGGCTGAGGATCGGACAGGGTGTGTGAGCCTGTTCAGGTCTGGATGTTGATGAGCTGAGTGGGCGTCGTTTGGCGGGTTTGCGGCGAACGCCAGTGATCGATGTAGGAGATCTGGTGCACGCAGGAAACGGTGCAGTGCGGGGCGCAGGTTTTCTCGGTGAGGTATTCGCGCTCAAGGTCGGCTTTGCTGTATTGAGCCAGAGGAACCCCCGGGTAGCCGCGCTGTTGCGAGCAATAGTGCACCAGCCCGTCTTCACAAACGTACAGGAAGCGTGAACCGGCACGGCAGCGCCAGTCGTTCGGCTCCGCATTGGCGATCGCTTCCTGGAACTTGTTGAAGCGCGAGTAGTTCTTCTTTGCCATGCCGGCCATCTCGTAATAGACACGCCGTTCCTCGTACTGCAAAGCCTTTAGCTGGCCTTCCCCGTCGTGAATAATGCCGATGGTCGAAGTAAACCCCAGCCCCAAAGCACGTTTGCCAATGACCAGGGCATCCTGCGGATTCCTGATCCCGCCACCGACCACGGAGTTGATATTGACGTGGAACTCGGCATGCTGCGAGAGGAACTCCAGCTTTTTGTCGAGGACCTTCAGGCTCTTCTTGGAAATGTCATCCGGCTCGATGTTATCGATCGAGATCTGCATGTGGTCGAGACCGGCGCGGTTGAGGCGCTCGATCCGCTCCGGCATAAGCAGGTAGCCGTTGGTGATCATGCCGGCCACGCGGCCATGATGGCGGATGCGGGCAATGATCGCGTCCAGCTCGGGATGGGTCAGCGGTTCTCCACCGGAGATGGTGATGATGCTCGAACCCAGAGAGGCCAGATGGTCGATACGACGGATCATTTCGTCCAAAGGTACCGGCTTCGAGACTTTGTCGTACTCGTTGCAGTAAGCACAGGAGAGATTGCAGAAACGCATGGGTACAATTTGCGCCATGACCACATGACGGGTGGAGGCCAATGCGTGGCCAACCACTGCCAGCTCACGCACTTTGCGCGTGGCGGCCTTGGCTCGGCCTTTCCAGCTGTCTTTCTTGCGACTGGGCTGCATTTGGTTTATTCAACCACAGGGCAGGACGTGGCGCGAGTACCTAGGAAGGAATGGGGTGGATCCTGCATTGAGCTGTATCTAAGAGCAGGTGGATGGACGACTTACTTCTTCAGCTTTCCGGCGCTCATGGTCAGAACCTGCTCCTGCTTGTTGCGCATGACCGTGACTTGCACGAGCTTCCCGCGGTGACGGCGGAGCGCCTTTGCCCAGTCGTTGCGGCTGGTCATAGGCTGCGAATCCACCTTGGTCACGACGTCTCCGGCCTTCAGGCCAGCTCGCGCCGCCGGGCTCTGGGAATCGACGCTTTCCACCAGGAGTCCTGTTCCGCTTCGCACGCCGAAGTAGTCAGCCAGTTGTGTTCGAACGGGGTTCACGTCTGCGCCTATATACAACCCCTTGGGGATCATGCTGTCGAGAAAAGCAGCACCGGCGGGTGCGGGATTCCCCAGAAAGCTTTCCACGCCTCTTGCCGCGGGAGCGGGTTTGGGCACGCTATAGTGCTGTGACCAGGCCTGCTGTCCCAGGACCGAGCCGTCGCAGAGCTGGGCGGTGACATACAGCTGATTGCCGTCACGACTAACGAGAAAGCTGACAGTACGCCCGGCAGGCATATCGTGCAGCCGGCGGCTCAGTTGGTCGACGGTATCGAAGGACTGACCGTCGAGTTGAAGAATCACGTCGTGGATCTTCAGCCCGGATTTGCTTGCCGGCGCATCGTGGTCCACCGTGATCACCTCTGCTCCGTGGGTGTCTTTCAACTTCAGCGCAATGGCGCGGTCGGCGTCTATCTCTTTGAAACTCACTCCCAGGTAGCCTTGCGAGGTGAAAAACAGAAATTCGGAGCCGATTGGCAAGTTCAACGTACCGCCGAATGCCGGACTGGAGTGCGCGAAGAGTAAACCGCTCAGGGCCACAGCCAGCGAACCTAACATCGGAAAGTATTTCATCGGAGATTTCCCCAGGCCTCACACAACTGCTAAGACTTGCTTCAGGTCTAAAAGTCACTTCCAAACTACTGGATCTGAAGTGGCTGATCCAAGACTTTCTGGGAGACTGTTCGAATATGTGGATTGTCATCTTCCGACGCTACAGTGTGCAGAACCTCGCGGACGCTGCTATCGGCTTCGACGGGTTGCAGCAGTTCGATCGCCTGCGAGCGTACACCCGCGTCGGGGTCGTCCATCAGCGCTTCCAGTACTGCATCCCGCACTCGCATGTCTTCGGCGACGTAGGGTTTGAGCCCGTCCAAAGCCTTCAGCCGGACGCCCGCGTCTCTGTCGTAGCGCAGGGCCACGAGCAATGCTTTGCGGATGGGACCATCGGAGCACTGATGCCCGGCGAGGCATTCATCGGCCAGCAGGCTCACCGACTTTTGCGCTACCCCGGGGTTCATCTGACTCTCTGCCCCCACCAATAACAGCTGCCGGATCTCGGGGTCGTCGAGTGATCCCTGGGCGGTCTCCGGAACCAACCGGTTGAAGTGGACTTCTACGTTTTCGCTGTTGGGTTCACGGACGATGCTGCTGACGTTCGCGATCCTGGCGGGTCCATCCACCACCGGTAACGTCCCGATCGCGGTATGACCATGGGCGGCAAATCGATAGCCGCCGATGGCTCCGGAGCCCAACCCCAGGACCAGTAGCGCGGAAGCCGCAACGGGCGCCCGGCCGAGCATGGCGACGCCTCGGAACATTGACTCCTGGATGCGGGTGAGCCAGCTGGCGCGCGGCATGTTGTCGAGCGCTTCTTCCAGCCTTAAGCGTGCCTGCGCCAGCATGTTTGCGGAAGGCTCTTCGCTGGGCGCCAACGCCATCGCCTGTTGCAGGGCCTGGACAGCCGCCAATTCATCCTGACACCGCTTGCAAGTGCCCAGATGGCCTTCGAGGATATGACACTGATCGTCAGGCAGCTCTCCATAGGCCAGGAGAGCTATCTTCTGTTGAGCCAGTTCGCAATCCATTTGTAACCTCGCCTCACCGAATTGCCGCCAGATTTGCTCTTAGTTTTCTTGTCGCACGGAAAAGCGTGTTCTTGGCGGTCTCTTCCGTGGTGTTCAACATTTCACCAATGGTTCGTAATCTCAGGCCCTGGTAGTGCTTTAGTTCAAAGACCATGCGTTCCCGAGGGGTTAAGTGGCTGAGCGCTTCCTGGATTTTCTCTCCCAGCAGCTTGCGCTCCAATTCCCTTTCAGGGTTAGCCATGGAGCGGTCGTCGGAGATATTGCTGAGCAGATCCATCTCCCCACCGCTGGCATCGACCACGACCGATTGCTCTTCGCGACGAGACTTCCGGCGGCGCAGGTGGTCGAGGCAGAGATTGGTGACGATACGGTAGATCCAGGTATAGAACGAGCATTCGAAGCGGAAATTTGCCAGGTAGCGGTAGGCCTTGAGGAAGGCTTCCTGGTGGATGTCCTGGGCGTCCTGCTCGGAACCGGTTAAGCGCAGCGCCAGACGCAGGACTGGCTGGTCATATTGGCGCACCAGAGCTTCAAAGGCAGTACGCGAGCCTTTTTGCGCTTCGCGAATCAGCTCGGTCTCGGTGGCGCGACCCCATGCTTCGCTTGCCATGCCTGTTGTGGATTGTATCGTTCGCTTCGGAGCCCAGGCAGAGTTCCCAGCTTTGATGGATCCTTGCGAAGTGAAGCGCAGCGCGTCCGCCGGCATGGCAGCTCCCAGATACACAATCAACCGCTATCCTACAGACGAACTGGGGGCCGTTTGGTGAGCAAAGTTTTCGGTAGACTCAGCCTATGTCTTCTCCACTTTTTGACTCCGGCGATGAGATTGTTGCGTATTGCGATGGCGGGTCCCGCGGCAACCCCGGTCCGGCCGGCTTCGGCGTTTATATCCAGGATTCCGGGGGAAAGGTCTTGGCCGAGTTGAGCCAGTTTCTGGGTGCTCATACTAACAATTTTGCCGAGTATTCGGCGCTTCTTGCCGCGCTTGAGTTTGCTATCAACAATGGCCATAAGAGCCTGCGGGTGGTTTCCGATTCAGAGCTGATGGTGAAACAGATGAAAGGCCAGTACCGGGTGAATAGCCCGGAGCTGCGCCCACTTTACGAGGAGGCCCGGCGCCGGGTACCGAAGCTCGATCGTTTCCAGATTCAACATGTTTTGCGGGAGAAAAACCGGCATGCCGACCGTCTGGCGAACCTGGCCATGGACCGTGGCATGGGCAGGGCGCCGGTTGCTCGTGCGGAGCCGGCCGCTCCGCCGGCGCCGCCGCCAACGCAAAAGGGGGCCATGCTTCGCGGCTTCGTAAAGGGTGGAGTCGTGCATGTGCTGGGTGGAGATTTGCCCGACGGGATTTTCGTTAAGGTCATCCCTGAGTGACGCCCCCACGATTCACCAACCTGCGAAAAACTCTCTCTGGGAAGGGCATGGCTTCAGCCGTGCCCTTCCAGGGAGAGTTTTTTCGCTGGTCGGTGAATTTGCCGAGCAACTTTAGCTTTGGAGCGCGGTCTTCACCATGTCGCTTACCACGCGGCCATCTGCTCGCAGGCCGGTAGATTGAATGCGGGCTTGTACTGCCTTCATTACCGTGCCCATATCCTTCGGCCCGAGTTGGGTTCCCTGACTTCGCAGCTCCGCCACGGTTGAGGTGACCAGCTGGCGCAGCTCGTCATCGCCGGCCGCCTTGGGCATGTATTCCTCAATCACCACGATCTCGGCGGCTTCTTTTTCCGCCAGCTCCGGCCGGTTTCCCTTGGTGAATTGCTCGATCGAGTCTCTGCGCTGCTTGATCAGGGTGGTCAATACCTGAAGTGCCTGAGCGTCGGTCACCGGAGAGCGCTGCTCTATCTCCTTATTCTTCAATGCGGACTTCACCATGCGCAGAGTGGATAACCGATCTACCGACCGCTGCTTCATGGCGCTCACCATGTCTTCGTGAATCTTCTCGACCAGGCTCATACGCCGACTTTATTACAATAGAGGCATGATCCGTAAGACGCGCTTATTTACTCCCGGCCCAACGCCGCTTCTGCCCGCTGCCCAGTTCGCGATGGCTGCAGCCGATATACACCACCGCACCCCGGAATTTCGCGCTCTGTACACCAAAGTGCTGCGCGATCTGAAGACCTTTGTGGGAACCAAGAACGATGTCATCCTGCTCTCCTCCTCGGGTACCGGAGCGATGGAAGCATCCGTCTCGAACCTGACGTCACCCGGGGATCGGGTACTGGTGCTTTCGGCAGGCAAGTTCGGCGAGCGCTGGGTAAGCCTGGCCAAGGCGTTTGGGTGTGAGGTGGATGTGGTCAGCGCACCCTACGGAGAAACCTTCAATCTGGAAGAAGTGCGCAAAGCCCTCAGGACTGAGACTCGCGCGGTGTTCATGCAGGCCACGGAAACTTCAACCGCTGTGCGGCATGACGTCCGCGGAGTAGCCGAAGTATTGAAGCAGAGCGGCAAAGCTGCGGTATTGGTTGTGGATGCCATCACCGGCCTGGGAACCACGCATATCGACATGGATGGTTGGGGTGTGGACGTGCTGATCGGCGGATCGCAGAAGGCAGTGATGATTCCACCTGGCCTGTCCTACCTTGCAGTCAGCGATCGCGCGTGGGACCTGATGGAAATCAGCCTCAATCCGCGCTACTACTTCGATCTGCGCAAAGAAAGAAAGAATGCGGCCAAAGGGGAATCCGCTTACACCCCCGCGGTAGCCCTAATCGCCGCGTTGGGTGCGGCGTTGGACTACATCGCTGGTCAGGCCGACGGCGACCTGGCGCAAGGTCGGGCCATGCTGGTAGAGAACGCGGAAACCTGCGCGGCCATGACCCGCGCGGCGGTGGAAGCGTTGGGCCTGAAGCTGTTCGCTCCGGAAGCTCCGGCTGCCGCAGCGACTGCTGTTCTGCCTCCGCCGGGCATGGATTCCGGTGCTTTCGTGAAAGAGCTGAAGAGCCGCTTTGCCGCCGTGATCACCAATGGACAGGGCGAGATGAAGGGCCAGATCTTCCGCATAGCGCACCTGGGATTTTTCGACTATATGGACACCATTGCCCTGGTCGGCGCACTGGAACAAGTAGCGCATGCACTCAAGCTGCCTGGTTTTGCCTTTGGTAAAGCGCTGATCGCTGCGCAGAATGTTTTCGCTTCACGAGCGCCCGATGAGGCAGCGAAGCGAGACCTCGCCATGGCAGGTGCTTCCCTTCCCACGCGCTAGAACCCCTTAGGAGAACGATGAAGATCGTATTGGCAGAGAAAGTCTCGCCCGCAACCCTTGCTGTGTTTGCAGGCGAGGCCGGTTGGCAGGTGGTGACGCACGATCAGATAAAGAATGGGCTGGCGGCGGAACTGAAGGACGCCGACGCGCTGGTAGTTCGTTCCGCCGTACAGGTGGATGAAGTGCTGCTGGAGTCGGCTCCAAAAGTACGGGTGATCGGACGCGCCGGCGTCGGGGTGGACAATATCGACGCCGATGCAGCGACACGGCGTGGGATCGTGGTGATGAATACGCCCGGGGCCAACGCTATTGCTGTGGCTGAATTGACCATCGGGCTGATGCTGGCGCTGGCGCGCCAATTGCCGCGGGCAAATTCCCTGCTGCACGCCGGCAAATGGGAGAAGAAGTCGCTGCAAGGCTCCGAGCTTCGCGGTAAGCAACTGGGCATCCTTGGTTTGGGACGAGTAGGGCTGGAAGTGGCGCGGCGGGCCAAGGCCTTCGGGATGGAACTGCTCGGCCATGATCCTTTCGTTGCGCCGGCTGTGGCGCGGGAAAACGGCGTGCGCCTGTGCTCAGTCGATGAGTTATTCCGCAGCGCCGATTTTCTGACTCTGCACGTAGGTCTCACCCCGCAGACCGCGGGAATTATCAACGGCAAAACTTTGGCCACGATGAAGAAGAACGTGCGCATCGTCAACTGCGCCCGGGGCGAGCTGATCGACGATTCAGCCCTGGTCGAAGGGTTGCGGTCCGGCCAGGTAGCCGGCGCCGCGCTCGATGTGTTCAGCCAGGAACCGCTGGAGGATTCGCCCTACTTCGGCCTGGATAATGTCATCCTGACTCCACACATCGCCGGTTCTACAGGCGAGGCGCAGGAGGCGGTCGGCATCCAGATTGCCATGCAAGTGAAGGAGTACCTCAAGTTGGGGGTAGTGCAGAACGCGGTCAACCTGCCCTCCATGACGTATGAGGAATATCAGGAACTTTCGCCGTACATCCTGATGGCCCAGCGGCTGGGCGCCTTTCTTTCTCCGCTGGCCGCGGGCAACCTGGAAAGCATCCATATTTCCTATAGCGGAAGACTGGCGCAGGGCAAGACGGAGTTGGTGCGCAACGCAGCCATTCAGGGAGTGCTGATCCACTCCGATGCGGTCAACCGCATCAATGCGCTTTCAGTGGCGGCGGAGCGCGGTATCCGGGTCCACGAGGAAAAGAAAGAAGAGGGATCGGGAGGGGCGGGAACGGTGCTCAAACTGAGCCTGCATACCGCCGCCGGAGATACGACCGCAAGTGCCACGGTCTTGCACGGTAGCTCGCCGCGGTTGCTCTCCTGCGATGGCATCGATATCGAAGCGCCGCTGAACGGGACGCTGTTGTTCATCCGCAATCTTGACGTGCCCGGCGTGATTGGGCGTATCGGCACGATTTTAGGCGAGCATAAGATGAATATTGCGAACTTCGCCCTGGGGCGGAGCCAGCGTACGGAACAACACAATGCGCTCGCGGTGGTGCAAATCGATGGCCGTGTTACGCCTGCTGTGCTGGGCGCTTTGGAATCCACCGAGGCCATTACCCAGGTTCGCCTGATCGAGCTGGCCGATCGCCAGCCTGCACCTGCAGCCACCGAGTGAAGAAGAGTTGAAGGAGCTCGCGGATGCCGCTATACGAATACAAATGTAAGAAGTGCGGACACCGATTTGAACGAATTCAGACCTACTCTGCCGAAGATGCGAAGGAATGCCCGGTCTGCCAGGGCGAAGTAGAGCGCTTGATCTCCGCGCCGGCGGCGCATTTTAAAGGCTCGGGATTCTATTCGACGGACTATGCAGCCAAACCTGCTGCTTCGAGCAAGAGTCCGGATGGCGGTAGCGGTTCTGACAGCAGCTCCTCTGGTTCCGGAGATAAGGCAGCAGCCCCGAAAACGGAGAGCACTCCAGCCGCGTCCACGCCCTCTACCAAATCGGAATAGTAAAACTCAGCGGCCGGCAGCCGTGGTTGCGGGCAGGATCTCAGAGACATCGACCCATTGCGTTGGGTATTCGCCGGTATAGCAGGCGGTACAGTATTGATTGCCTTCGCCCCCATCGCAGGCCTTCTCCAATCCTTCGAGAGAAAGATAGCTGAGGGAGTCTGCTTCGATGTATTGGCGAATGTCCTCGACCGATGCGTTGGCGGCAATCAACTCGCTCTTGTTCGGAGTGTCTACTCCGTAAAAGCAGGGGGAGATGGTTGGCGGACAACTGATGCGTAAATGGACTTCCTTCGCTCCGGCGGAGCGCACCATGCGGACAATCTTGCGGCTGGTGGTGCCGCGGATGATGGAGTCGTCGATCAGAATAATCCGCTTGCCCTCAAGCAAGTTGCGCACCGGATTCAGCTTGAGCTTGACGCCAAAGTCGCGCACGCGCTGCTCGGGCTCAATGAACGTGCGCCCTACATAGTGGTTGCGGATGAGCCCGAAGTTGAAAGGGATTCCACTCTCCGCTGCGTATCCCAAGGCGGCGGTGACTCCGGAGTCTGGTACCGGCACGACCAGGTCGGCATCAACGGGTGACTCCATGGCCAGGCGACGCCCCATTTGCTCGCGGCTCGCCTGTACCCAGCGGCCGAAAATGCGGCTATCGGGACGGGCGAAATAGACGTGCTCGAAGATGCAGCTCGCCTGCCGTACACCGGTTGCATATTGCACCGAGGTCACGCCCTCGCGGGTCACCATCACCACTTCGCCGGGACGCACATCCCGCTCGTACTTGGCGCGCAACAAGTCAAATGCGCAGGTCTCAGAGGCAAACACTACCGTGTCTGGCCCGCCTGGATTGTGGATGCGACCCATTGAAAGAGGGCGAAAACCGTACGGATCACGGGCGGCGAAGATGCGATCCCGGGTCATCATGACGATGGAGAACGCCCCCGTCACCTGACGCAGCGAGTCGCCGATAGCCTCGATGAGGCTGCCGGCTTGGGAGTGGGCGATGAGCTGCACGATGATTTCGGAGTCGCTGGTGGTCTGAAAATAAGCACCCTCGCGCTCCAGACGAGTACGCAGCGTGCCCAGATCGACCAGGTTGCCGTTGTGGGCGATGGCAATCAGGCCGCGGGTGGAGTCGACCCGGATAGGCTGGGCGTTTAACAACGCCGAGTCGCCGGTGGTCGAATAGCGCGTGTGCCCAATGGCTAATTCGCCGGGTAATTTGCCCAGCACATCGTCGGTGAAAATATCGGCCACCAAGCCCATTCCCTTGATGTTGTAGAGGTTAGTGTAATCGGCGGTGGCGATGCCCGCTGACTCCTGGCCGCGATGCTGCAGTGCGTAGAGGGCGAGATATGCCTGCCGCGCTGCGTCGGGATGACCATGCACCGCAACGACGCCACACTCTTCCCTCAATTTATCCAGATTTTCCATGGCCCTAATTTCCTATCGGCGGATCGTTGCGCAGCTGCGCTGCCAGCGCTGTCGACCAGACATTGCGCAGGCCGGAAACTTTTTCCCGGATCAGCACGCGTCCGTCGACCGCCAGCTCAAACAGATCAGTCACGGTTTCTCCCAGCAAGGCCACCATGAGCCCGGGCTGTTGGCGAACCAGTTTTTCGATCTGTGCCACTGATGCTTTGGGACAACTAACGATGCACTGGCTCGCGGTCTCTCCAAAGAGGTCCCATTCCGCAGGCAGGTCAGGCGCCTTCAAGAGGTTGGCGCGCACCCCGATGCCATGGCAAAAGCCGCCTTCCGCAAGAGCAACGGCGATGCCTCCATCGGAGATGTCGCGCGCGGAATGAATCAAGCCCTGCTGGGCCAAGCCGGCCAGGCAGCGGTGCAGTCCGGACTCCACCTGCAGGTCAAGACAGGGTGGAGTCCCCCACAGCGCGTTGAGAACTTTTCGCGCGTACTCCGAGGAGCCAAACTCCTGCATGCGCTCCTCGAGGGGAGGAACGGATGCCGGAGCAATGAGCAGAATTGCGTCTCCGGCTTCACGAAAATCTGCCCCCACTGCCTTGCTTACCTGATCGAGGAGGCCCACCACTCCGATGACCGGGGTGGGATAAATGCCCTGGCCGCGGGTCTCGTTATAAAGCGAAACATTGCCGCCGGTGATGGGCGTGCCCAGCGCCAGGCAAGCCTCGGAGATGCCGTCGATGGCCTGCGAGAGCTGGGCCATAATCTCCGGCTTTTCCGGGTTGCCAAAATTGAGGCAGTTGGTGGCCGCTACAGGAGTGGCGCCGGTGCAGGCCACCTTGCGCGCTGCCTCGGCGACGGCGTGCGACGCTCCCAGTTTGGGGTCCAGGTAGCACCAGCGTTCGTTGCCATCAAGTGCCATGGCAAGCCCGCGGCTGGTTCCCTTGATGCGCATGACGCCGGCCTCGCCCCCGGGGCCCTCCACCGTATTGGTCTGCACCATGGAGTCGTATTGCTCGTGAATCCAGTTCTTGGAGCAAATATTCGAGGAGGCCAGCAGGGCGCGCAATTCATCGGCGTAATTGGTGGCCGACTCCGTGCTGCGGCTCAGTGTCTCTTCAAAGAAGGTCAGCTGGTCCAGCACATGCGCCGGTGGACCGAGGCTAACGGGCGCCTTCCACTCCCCTACTGGCCGGTGATAGAGGGGTGCGTCGTCGGTGAGGGATTGGTTGGGAATATCCGCGACCAGTTGGCCGTGGTGCAGGATGCGCAGCCTGGGTTCGGGGATTACCTGGCCGACAATGACCGCGTCCAGACCCCACTTGTCGAAGACCCGGATGACTTCGTCTTCGCGGCCCTTATCGGCCACCAGCAGCATTCGCTCCTGGCTCTCGCTGAGCATGATTTCGTAGGCGGACATGCCTGTCTCGCGCTGGGGCACGTGGTCCAGTTCCACTTCGAGGCCCACGCCCCCGCGGGCGCCCATCTCGCAGGTGGAGCAGGTGAGCCCAGCGGCCCCCATATCCTGGATACCGACGACTGCGCCGGTGCGCATCGCTTCGATGCAGGCCTCGAGCAGCAGCTTCTCCATAAAGGGGTCGCCTACCTGGACGTTGGGCCGCTTCTGCTCCGCACCCTCCCGGAACTCCTCGCTGGCCATGGTGGCTCCATGGATGCCGTCGCGGCCGGTTTTGGCGCCCACGTAGATCACCGGATTGCCGATGCCGGACGCCTTGGCGTAAAAGATCTCGTCGCGTCTCACCATGCCCAAGGCGAAGGCGTTCACCAGCGGATTGCCGGAATAGCAAGGTTCAAAACGAGTTTCCCCGCCCAGATTGGGGACCCCGAAACAGTTGCCGTAGGCGGCGATACCGCTGACTACCCCTTCGAGCAAGGAGTGATTTTTGTGGACGATGGCAGAGGCCGGGCCACCCTGAGCCCTGTCGGGACCCAAATCCTCTTCATGGATGGGCCCGAAACGCAGCGAGTCCATCACCGCGAGCGGCCTGGCGCCCATGGTAAAGATGTCGCGCAGGATGCCCCCGACCCCGGTGGCGGCGCCCTGAAAAGGCTCAATAAACGAGGGGTGGTTGTGGGACTCGATCTTGAAGGCACAGGCCCAACCGTCACCGACGTCAATAATGCCCGCGTTCTCCCCCGGCCCCTGCACTACTCGTTCGCTGCGGGTGGGCAGCCGCTTGAGGTGGACACGGGAGGACTTGTAGGAGCAGTGTTCACTCCACATTACGCTGTAGATACCGAGCTCGGTCAGCCCGGGAGGCCGCCCCAGGGCGGCGACGATGCGTTGATACTCTTCGGGTGTAATGCTGTGCTGGGCGAGAAGTTCCGGCGTTATAGGGACTGATTCCAGGTCCAGGGAGACAGACTCAGGTTTCATGGGGTATCTCTATTGTCGCATGTTGCAGGAATGTAACGATGCGCTACTTACTGATACTGGATTCCGCCATATTGAGAAAGACTCTGGTCATGCTTTCCGCTCCCTCGCCTGAGTTCTGAATCAGCAAGATAGAGATCAGATCGTTGTTGGGGTCGATCCAGCCCTGGGTGCCGAAGGCGCCGCCGTGGCCATAGGTACCCATGGTGTGCCCGGCTAACTCACCCAGTGGATCGGTCACCACTTCCCACGCGAGGCCATAATCGGAGCCGCGCATCCAACCCACCGGCTCTATTCCTGTGGTCTGGGGCTCCGTCATGAGGTGGACGGAAAAAGGCGACAGATAACGATGGCCCTCATACACCCCATCGTTCAGCATCATGCGGTAGAGGTGCAGCAGGTCTTCGGCAGTCGAGTACAAACCCCACCCCGGCGCAGGGAAAACAGCGCCCTGGCGGTACTTAGCAGGGTCTCCTCCTAGGATGGTGGCCGGGGCCCGCCCCAGTTTTCCGTCTTTGGATGCGTAGACCATGGCAATGCGCGCAATCTTGTCGGGCGGCGGGAAAAAGAAGCTGTCCTTCATCCCCAGCGGCTGGAGAATGTGCCCGGTGATGAAGTCTACGTATTTTTCGCCCGAAACGACTTCGATGATTCGGCCCAGGATCTCGATGCCGGGACTGGAGTAGCTCCATTGTGTGCCCGGCTGAAACAGCAGCGGCTGCTTGGCGAGTTGCCTGACTACCTCATCCAGGGGCACGCTCATAGTTTGGGGGTAGTCGCGGATGGCGGGCGGCCCGGGGTAGTCCTGAATACCCGCGGTATGGGTGAGCAGGTCGCGGATCGTGAGCGCGTGGTTCGGTACCTTGAGGTGGTCGGCGTCCGGGCCGACGGTCGTGGCTACATGCACGTCGTGGAATTCCGGCAGGTACTGTTCGACCGGGTCGCGCAGGGCGAGCTTGCCTTGTTCGGCCAGCATCATGATCCCGATAGCAGTGACCGGCTTGGTCATCGACATGATTTGGAAGATGGAGTCTTTCCGCATGGGATGGCCGGCCTCAATATCGGCCATGCCGGTAGCGTCGAACTCAACTACGTCGCCGCCGTGGGAAACGAGAGTCACAGCTCCGGCAACGGTTTGCTTGTCGACGAAGGACTTCATCCGTTGCGGGATTTGGGAGAGAACTTCCTGGTCGATTCCCGTGGTTTTGGAGCCAGCGATTTTGGGGTTTGACTGAGCAAAGGCGGAAGCGGCGAACAACAGCGAGAAGAGTAGTTTTCGCACGCTGAACAGCTTAGAGCATTTTCTTCGAGATCACTATTTTTGTGATTCCACGGGATCCTGGTGGAAAAGATTGGCTATGGCGCGCACGTGTTCCGGACGGGTTCGGCAACAGCCGCCGATCCATTGTGCGCCGGCGCTGCGCCACCGCCGGGCCAGTTCGCCGAACTGCTCTATCTGACCATCGCCGTACCAGCACTGATGCACCGCATCCCATTGCTCGCCGGAGTTGGGATAGACAATGATGGGTTTGCCAGTGACCTGGGCGAGTTCGCCGACCAGGCTATCGATCAGCTGGGGAGGGGTGCAATTGACGCCGATGCCGACGACCTGAGACTGATTATCGAGCAGTGCTGCGCAGGCTCGCAGTGTCTCTCCGTGCGAAACATGGGTTCCATCGCGACAAGTGAAGCTGAGGTATACCGGCAGATCAGGATTCGAGCGCAGTGCCACGAGAATGGCCTCGGCCTCTTCTAGAGAGGGTATGCTTTCGAACGCCAGCAGGTCGGCATTGGTCTCAGCCAGCACTGCGATGCGCCGGCTGTGAAAACCGACGAGATCATCGAAGGAGCAGTTGTAATTGCCGTGGTACTCTGCTCCGTTGTGCAGCATCGCGCCGTAGCTTCCCAGCGAAGCTGCGATCCATATTCTGCGCGGTGACCTGGCCTGGTACTCTTTTCTGACTTCTTCTGCAATCGTCACAGATGCGTGCAGGGCATTCGCTGCTTCGCTGGCCGCGTCCCGCGGACTGCGTCCCAACTTCTCAAAGCCTTCAGCGGAGACCTGGTAGCTGGCTGTCAGGAGGCAATCGGCGCCTGCCTCGAGATAATCAAGATGCACCGCAGAAATGGCCTGGGGCGAGCTTTCGAGCACGTGCGCGGACCATAAAGGACCGTCCAGATCGAAGCCTTTCCGCTCGAGCTCTGTAGCCATCGCTCCGTCGAGCACGTGCAATCCGTTGAGGTCGACTTGTTGTACTGGCTTCATCTGCGAACTCGAAAACTCGGTCTGATTGTGAGCCAGGGACATGCAGGCTCCACCCGCAGTGTAGCGCTCAGGCTTCTGTTACACTTTGAGGTAGTTTACGGTCGTGTACGAAGGGTCAGCCAGGAACTCTTTGGATCCGTAAGCGTCCTGCCAATCGCAAGTTCGGGGAGTGGCTCAGCCTGGTAGAGCACCTGGTTCGGGACCAGGGGGTCGGAGGTTCGAATCCTCTCTCCCCGACCATTACGCGCCCTTAACCGACTCATTTGCGCATGCGGGACCATGGCCGGATTTCCGGGTCTTGCGGCTCTCAAAGCGGCGTGGACAAACATCGTCGCGACCGCGGAAGAGCACGGCCTATCGATCTGTGACCCAGTTCAAGATTGCCGACAGGTCAGCTACATGCGAGAACGCCGTGTCGTTTGTAACTAAGATAGCGCCGACGGACACTGCGTGAGCTGCGATCAACATATCGAGATTGCCAAGTGTCTTGCCGGCAGCCTCCTGTTTCGCTCGAAGCCGCCCGTAGGCATGGGCCTCGTCTCTCCCCCAAGGGAGAATCTGAATCTTAGCCAAGAATCCCTCCAGGGCTGGACGGAGCGTCTTTACATTTGGACTCTTTGCGACGCCGTATTGGAGTTCGGCCTCGGTAATCGCTGATATACATGCAATCTCGTCATACTGGAGTCCGGCCAGCCTTGCGCGCGAAGCTGGGGAGTTGCCTTTCACGATGTAGCTCACCGTATTGGTGTCGATCATGAATCGCTGGCTCACAGCTCTTCTCGCTGCTGGGGACGTTCCTGGTCACGGTCCGCCAGGAAATCATTTGGGAAACCGGCTTTGTCGAGAGCAGCGAAAATCTCGTCCCATCCGCCTGGTGCCTCAGACAAAATCAGGTCTCCACTTTGAGGGTCGCGGCGGATGTAGACCTCATCCGTGGTGAAGCGGTACTCAGCAGGAATTCTGACAGCTTGGCTCCTTCCGGTCATGAAGACTTTCGCTTTATTCGCCTGCGCCATGGACCCTTCCCTCCGATATATATCATGCTATATATCAACTGGGATTTCAAGTCGCTTCGGCGCATCGTATAAAACGCCTGACCGTTAGCGAACGGGCATCGGCTGAGTTTCGCGTACTCGCGGCTGCGATACAGGACCTTGAAAAGGTACGGGGATGCGGTAAAGGGCGGACGACGGCCGCGATGAACCAATGCCCGGATAATGGCGTTCAGCACATCATCCAACCGTTTTCCAACGTCTTCTGCAAGAAACCGAAGCACAAGATAGCCATTTTCTTGTAGCAGTAGATCCTTTCGTCGGTCGCGCCGGTAGGCCTCCACGCCGGCAAAGTGTTGTTTGCCGTCCAACTCAACGGCTATACGCGCATCCGCGCATAGCAGGTCCACCTCCATCCTCCCCAAACCGTCGAACGGAATGGGGAGCTCGACATTGAGTCGAAACCGCCCGCTTGTTTCAGCTAGAGTCTCAAGCCGGCGAAAAAGAAAAAGCTCACTTGCACTTCTGGCGCGATCGGTATCCTTCTGGCTTGCCTCAACAAAGAGATTCGCTAACGGAGGGTCAACCCCATCAGGGACCAGCCGCCGTACCGTAGACGAGTATTGAGCCTTCCATTGCGGATCAACGGGAAAGCGATATATTCGGTGGCCAGCCAGGTAGCGCACTGGCTGGTAAATGAAGCTTGTAGCCTGCTGCCTCATAACCCTTACAGCGGCGATCAAACATTCGCGAAAGCATTGGCACATCAAAATCGGCATAGTCGTACACCTGGACTTCCCGCTTTCCGTCGTGAAACCGGTGAAGGCGACCTACATACTGCGCAATCGTCCCGCGCCAGGAGACGGGTAGCGTAAGAAAAAGGGTGTCCAATCGGGCATCGTCAAACCCCTCGCCGGCGTAGGGTCCTGTTGCCAGCAGCAGACGCTCCTCATCGTCAGGAATGACTTTGAGCATCGCGCGCGTCTTGGCAATTTCTTTCTTGCCCATACCGCCGCGAAGCACAACCACATGCTTAATTTCAGGCGTCAACTGCTGTACCAGCTTATCGAGATGGTCGTTCCGCTCCGTCAGCACGATCGGGGAACGGCGTTCTCGAACAGCCTGCACGACCTCCCGGCATATAAGCCGTGTGCGGCCGTCGTCGCAAACAAGTTCGTCGGTAAGTTCGCGAAACTGGGCGCGCAGGTCAGGATTCGGCACGCGCAGCGCGCGAAACCCTGTCGGCCGGACGAGGACGGTGTGCTCGAACGGCTGAGCGGCCGCCTGCTCCCTTCCGTTGACCCGATGGCGCAGTGGGCCGCATTGCATAAAAATGATCGGATGGTGCCCATCTTTACGGGTCACGGTTGCAGACAAACCGGTCACGAACCGTGCTTTCGCGTGGCGCGCAACCTGTTCGAAACTGTAGGCGGAAAGGTGATGGCATTCGTCGACGATCAGGTGCCCATAATTGCCAACGATGTCGTCAACTACTCCCTTGTGGACCAGGCTTTGAATGGTTGCAACGTCGAGGATCCCGGTCGGCATTCTGCGCCCACCTCCAACCCGGCCGATAGCATCTGAAGGCAACCCCAAAAACTTAGACAGCCGTTCAATCCATTGTTCTTGCAATTGCCGCCGATGCACGAGCACCAGCGTGTTTACGGCACGCTTTGCGATCAACCATGCCCCGACCACGGTCTTGCCGAAAGCCGTAGTCGCCGAGAGTACGCCCGTCTCTTGTGCAAGCGTAGTTTCTGCAGCGACTCTTTGCTCTTGCCGCAATTCTCCCTGGAAAGCAACATTCAGCGGGTTCCCCGAGAAACGATCATCACGCAGCACCCATGAGATCTTTAGGTCTGAAAGCAGCTGACGGAGATCCTCCAGGCAGCCACGAGGCAAGCCGAGAGAGTGCGGATATTCCCGTGCACAGCCAACGATCCGGGGAATGTCGTAGGTCGGTCGACGCATCGCTTGCGCTCTATAAAATTCAGGGTTTTGAAAGGCTGCCAGCCGGATCAGACGGTTGCGCAGAGCGGGAGACAAAAGATCTTTAGCAATGAATATTTCGCTACCCAATACCAACTCCAATTGCTTCGGCAAAGGACCAGCAATCGATCTTCCCCTTCGGCGCGACTCAGGAGAGAACCAGGCAAGGGCATCGTCTTCTTCCTCGCTCGGGTGAAGACGGACTCCAATGACCTGCCCTTTAGCTTCCGCCTTGCTCACGCACTCTTCGACTTCGGTGCGGCCGATTCTGCGAACATCCGACAGGAAAGCCCATTGATCCTCATAGGGAAATAGCTTGTCGTCGAGAAATAAGCTGTTGCCCAACTGCCTGGGTTTCCGTTGCAGCGGCAGTGCGATCAGACTGCCAAAGCCACCTTGCGGAAGAGTGTCTTGATTCGGGAAAAACCTGTCATAGGAATCCAAACCGACATCCGGACGACGCTCCATCGTTTCCGTCAGAACATGCGAAGCGAGTTTGCGAGCAAGCGCAGCTGGAATTGCCTCCCTGAAGAAAAGCCAGACATGGCCTCCATTGCCGGAGTGAGACCTCTCCAGTGCGGCCGGGAGATTCATCGCACGACAGGTTTCGACAAACACCGCTGCATCCTCTTGCCATGTCGCTTTGTCGAAATCCGCGACAACAAAGAAGCACGTCTCATCCAGCAGCATCGGGTAAACGCCGATGGTGAAATCCCAGCCGTTGCCATCCTGCCCGGACAGATGATAACGAATCACCTCATCCGTAACCGGCAGGAACCGGCGATGCGGGCACTCCGCGCACTTGATTCTCGTCTTTTCACATACGCCCTTAACCCACTCATTTGCGCATGCGGGAGCATAACCGGATTTCCCGGTCTTGCGGCTCTCAAAGCGCCGTGGATAAACATCGTCGCGACCGCGGAAGAGCGACCGGAAGAGCGCGACCTTGTCCTCCGGGGCAGAACGGTGATGGATACGCTTGATCGATTCCATGGTCGTGGCTACCGCTCCAGTTGAGCCTTCAATGAAGGCGTCCGCTAAGGGATATTTGGCCGGGCAATACGGTGTTCAAGGAAACAGTTGTCTTCAAGAGGTATCCAAATAACACCATCGCTGGGTATGAAACCAGCTTGTTGAGACCTCAGGGACACGGAGCATTTTTGCGTTCAGGGTAGGCGCTGGGGCAACGCAAAAGTACGCTCTGATCAAACTAAGCCAATTACAACGTGGAAATTTCAATCACCGGAAACCCACGAAGCCTGGCATGCTTAAGAAAATGTGCAGTTACGTCATCAGGTCCGCGCGATTCCTTATTCCACACAACTAGCGCTTTGACATGCGAATGTTCCTGATTGGCAATCGCCTGCGCACGATCGAGGAGTTTGAGATTGGTCTCAAGGTAGCCCTCCTGGCCCTCAGGGAGTGTGAGCACTTCAATTTTGGACGTGCGCAATGCTTCCGTGTAGAGATCACCCCAGTCGCCTGGGCGATCCGTAACGGAAGACGTACGGAACTCTTCAGGCGCTGTTGGCAACAAAATATAACGCGGAACGCGCATCTCCGCGGCAACTTCCAGTAGCAGCAGGTCGGCTCCGCAGGCGGCTGAACTTACAGTCGCACCAGGCTTCTGGTTGTTCAGCAGCACCCGGATTTTATCGCGAACCTCAGCTACGTTTCGGGAAGGAAAACGAGCGGCCGTCGCGTCAGGAGCGTCCACCCGGCGTCCAGCTTCAACGATGATGGGCCCGCCGTTGTTCTTCTGGGCGGCATTCAACCGAGACACCGTTTCGGCGAGCATCAACCCTCCCATCGCTGACACGAAGTTCCGTCGATCCATAGTAATTTTGTAACCCCAGAAGCAGATTTCCGCTTAGTAATACGAGACCTTCCCGGGTTTTGCCGTTCCCAATGATAAGGTACCGGTGAAAATCGATAAGGTTTCTTCTTGCATCGACTCGCCTTTCCCTCCGGCCTATTATCTTTGTGTTGTCCCATCCCTGAACCCATCCGTCGCGCGCCCAGCGACGTTCCGGCCTGGGAGCAAAAACCGCCTGGAGGTTCAAAATGCTGATTCATCCTGATCGCTGGAAATCTCTCCGCGCCCGATATGAAGAAGATCGCCCGCACCGAATTCTGGCCCTGGACGGCGGAGGTATCCGCGGCCTCCTCACTCTCGGGATCCTTCAAGGAATGGAGAACCTCGTAAAGCAGAGAACCGGAAAGAAACTTCACGAGTATTTCGATTACATCGCCGGTACTAGTACGGGGGCGATCATCGCCGCCGGCCTGGCTCGCGGCCTCACAACCGCGGAACTAATTCAGTTTTACACATCATCGGGAAGGGAGATGTTTGATCCGGCCCGGCTGATTGATCGGATCAAATATCTCTACACGGCCGATCCTCTGAGGGGCCAGCTTGAGAAGACGTTTGGTTCCAACACGACCCTCGATCCCGACGATCTGAAATGTCTGCTGCTGGTGGTTACAAGGAACGTGACCACCGATTCGGCTTGGCCCATCAGCAGTAATCCCGATGCAAAATACAACAACTGTGCTCGCAAGGACTGCAATCTCCGCATTCCATTGTGGCAACTTGTTCGAGCCAGCACCGCCGCGCCCGTCTACTTCCCTCCTGAAGTGCTGCAATGGGACCCGGCCGACCAATCCAAGACTTTCGTCTTCGTAGACGGTGGAGTCACACCCTACAACAATCCCGCGTTCCTGGCCTACCGGATGGCCACAGAACCTGCCTACCGATTGAATTGGAAACGGGGAGAAGACCAACTGCTCGTTATTTCTGTGGGTACCGGAGCAGCGGAGTCACTCGGGGCTACGGCAGCATCACCGAACAAAAATATTGTCTCCACCGTGGCCGGTCTTCCCGGAGAACTGATGTACGGCATCCAGATCGATCAGGATATCAACTGCCGTACCATGGGGCGGTGCACGTTCGGCGCGCACCTGGACCGGGAAATAATGGATCTCATTCCTCGAGAATTAAGGGAAGGCGCGATTCTCGAAGAGGCTTATGCAGCCCCACGTATACCACTCTCTACAAATCTCGGCCGTCATTTCCTGTATGCACGGTACAACGCGGACATCAGCAGCAGTGGCCTGAAGAGTCTGGGCTTTCCGAATGCGGATGCGGCGAGTGTTCAAAAGATGGACGCCGTCGAAAACATCCCACTGCTATTGGCGATCGGTCAGGCGGCCGCACAGTACGTGAAAGCCGAACACTTTGGTTCGTTTCTCTAACTCAGGAGACAAGCAGATGGCGAGGGCTTTCCTTATTCGTCCGCGACTCTCAGCATAGTGGAACCAGGTTGTCACGACTCTTGAATCAGCACCAAAGGGCAATCGGGAAGATGGCTGAAAGCGTTCCGGATAAGCGCGCGGTCCTCGGCGCTGGGTTGCAAGACTTTCATCAAACGGCAAGCCTGTCGCCAAGTGGACTCATGCGATGCGATCTCTTTGGGCGCTATCCTAACGGCGGCATCGTAGACACGTCCCGCATCGGAATAGCTTCGCCGGATGAGAAAAATTTCAGCCACGGTTGCCGACAACCAGTAATCTCCAGCCTTTGGTTCAGTCTTGACAACCTCCTGGACCTTTTCCGCATACTGATCGGCAGCCTTCAGATCTGCAGGCAATCCGAGCAGGACGCTCTTGGACGCCGCGTTTATACCGGTGTAGTAGTCGTCCGGTGCGCGCGAGAACGCTTCCGCATACAGATCCCGTGAATTCCGCAAGTCGGCGATATCACTGCGCATCAGGGTAAATCATTGCGGACGCTCTTGCTTTCTCTGGAATTCACCGAGAAATGTCGCAAGGTCATGGCGATAGGTCGCTTTTTCCGCCTGCGCAATGCTACCTCCGGTATATATCGTGGTAATCAAACCGGGTTTCAATTGGCTTCGAGCCCATCATTATCGAGTGGATTGGTCGTTAGCGGTCGTGCCCAATCTGCCAGGTATCATGCGCTCGCGGCACGCGCCGCTTCTTCCAGCCTCTTCATCGCTAGAAGGTACGGGCCGGGGCCATGACTGACCCTGGCAACACCATTCTCTGCCAGGGTGCGCAAGGGTGGGGTGAGGCCGCCTACCATGATATTGAGCGGAAGAGCGGACGCTTGCACCAGGCGCGCGATCAGAACGATATCCGCGAGACCCGGCGCGAAGAGTCCGTCAGCTCCAGCTTCTGCATAGGCGTGTGCTCGATCGATAGCCTCGGAGACCATAGCATCGTTATGCTCTTCAGGAGGCCGCTGGAAAAAGATGTCGGTGCGGGCATTGAGGAAGAAACGAATATTCGTCGCATCGGCAACCTGCCGAGCGCGCCGGATGCGGTAGGTCTGATTAATTGTCTCGCGAAGTTTTCCATTCGCGGGAAAGCTGTCCTCCAGGTTGCAGCCGACAGCCCCCGCGTCGATCGCCAGCGAGGCCGTTTCCCCGACGGAATCAGGCGCGTCGCCATAACCGCTCTCGAGATCAACTGTCACCGGCAGCGGGGTCGCAGCAACAATTCTGCGCAGGTTGTCGATCACCAGGGCGAGCGGAACGCGCTCCCCATCTGCAAAACCGTTGGCATTGGCGACCGACCAACTACCCGTCGCGATTACCCTGGCGCCGGCCGAGGCCACAGCTTTGGCGCTCCCTGCATCCCAGATGTTAAAGAGGACCAGCGGCTTTCCGGGAATATGCAATCCCCGGAATCGCTCGGCCTTCCGCGCCTGATCGGTCATTTTCGTCTCCTTATGAATCAGCTTCTCTACTATGCCGCCTGCCAGTGTGCACGCAACTCCTGGTTGAATTCCTCCGAGCGCTCCTCAGGAAAGAAAATCCTCGCGCCCTTGAGCTCGACCCGGCGGCGAACACCGGGGATATGGTCCGCCAGCCAGTGCGACCATTTCACGTCGAAGTAGATATCATCTGTTCCCCAGACAATCAGCGCCGGCGCGGTCAATTTCTTCAGCAGATCCTCAACGGCCAGGGTGTGCTTGTTGTCGAAAGCGGCGAGAAAATGTTCGAGGTCGCGGGTCCGTTGCCCGGTTTTGACAAACGGCCGCAGATATTTTTCAATGCTGTCGTCCGTCACTTGTTCCGGGTGTTCGTACGCCGGCCCCAATGCTTGCGGCGAGCGATAGATGCTCTTATCCGATAGCATGGCGTCAAGCGCCCCGCGCAAGCCTCCACCCGCAGCCATCGCCAGAAAGGGTTTGAATGCTTCGGGTGGCCAGTTGTCGTGCGTGTCGCAGTCGGTAAGCGTGAGACTGCGCACTCGATCGGGATGGAGCGCGGCAAAGATCTGGGCAATGCCACCCCCACTGTCGTTGCCCACGAGATCTACCTGATCGATTTTCAACGCATCAAGAAATTGCCTGATCATCTCCGCATTGGCAGTCACCGATACATCCTGGCCTGGCGCGATTTCAGTGTCCCCGTGGGCAAGCAGGTCCACAGCTACACAACGGCGGATGTCTGACAGCGCCGCCAACTGATGACGCCACAGATGCCCGTTCAACAGCACGCCATGCACGAACAATGCGACCGGTCCGATACCCTGTTGCAAATAGCTGATTCGGCCCGATGGGGTTTCTACACTGTGCCGTTCGCCCATGGCTAGTCCCTCCCCGTCCCGGTTGTGGAAGCGTGCGCTTCCTTCAACCTTTTTGAGCATTCATCGCAACAAACCTCAACCGTCTTGCCGCCGATGTTGACCTTGATCGGATTCGCATCCAGCTGGCAGTCGCAAGCTGCACAAGTTCTCACATCCATGACATTCCTCTCCAATCCCCCCGGATCAATCCGGGTAGGATCAGTAGGCCATGCAGCAAGAGATGCTCGCTGTCAGATTCTTTAGCGACATTGTTTCAAGGCAGGCGCTATCGACGCAGCGCCGCATGTCTGAACTCCGAAGGCGAGCGGCCATAAGCTTCGCGGAACGCTGCGCTGAAATGACTGTGGCTGGAGAAGCCAAGATCCAGACTCAGCGCAGTGAGGTCGTCGTATTGCCCGAGAAGGTCCAACGCCCGCGCCAAACGTAAGCGTAACTGATATCGATACAATGGCAGCCCTTCCACTTGTTGAAACACCTGGGTGAGATAAACCGGAGAGCCACGTACTTCGGCAGCGATTTCGGCCAATGTCCAGCGCCTCATCAGATCGCTTGTGAGTACGAGCTTGATCCGATCCACCAGCCGCTGACGCCCGACACTGGCGCCGGTTGCATGGGTGGTGCGTGGGCCCAGCGCCCGCTGCATCAGGGTCAGGGCCAGGCTCTCGGCCTCCAGGGGCTGGGCGATCTTCTGCCGCAGGCTGTGCCGCAGCAGCGCAACGAGCACCTGCGCGCGTGGGTCAATGCGCAGGCGATGCTGTCGAAACGCAAGCGCGGCGCCGTCCTGCAGTGACGAAGGAGGCGCTATTTCGTGCAGCAGTGCTTCACTAATGACCAGCGTCAGACTGCCATCGCCACCGGGCACAGGATGACTGATCCGGTAACCTTCGGCGGCGTTGAAAAACAGCACCTGGTTTGCCTCGGCCACTGATTGATGATGTCCAACATGGCGCACATAAACGCCGCGATATGGAAACACCAGTTGAGTGCTGGCCGTGCACTCCTCCGCGCTCTGGTGACTGCAGCGGCCCTGGCATATTGTGTCCCGGATCGTAACCGTCGGTGACTTCAGCAGAGAGTGCGCGACCACTTCCGGTACGTCCTTGGGTTGTTTTTTCAGCCCCATACTCCTGGATCCACCGATCATGCAAAGTATATCGCCTGGCCGCTGCTGAATAGCCGTGAACGATCGATGAAATCGAGCGAAGACCTGCAGTTTCTTTACCGAACCTCAAAGGAAAGATGCGCCGGAGCAAGCGATCTTAGAAAGTCTCGCGCATCGAAGACTTCACCTGCTGCGACGACGCCGGTGGTCCTGGCCAACCCGTTGAGCACCCGGCGTGCCGCTTCCACCACAATCGGCGCGGTGACCGCGTAAATATCCCGTCCGTGAGCTACGGCCCGGCGCTGCGCATCTCCCTTGCGCGCGATCACTTCCATGACGAAAGTTTGAGAGGAGCGTCCGCTTTCGTCAGCCGCTACCGGCCCCGGCGTATCGGGATTGCGGATGTCCGTAATTGGTGCGTCGTTCATATAAACGTGGATCTGAGGCGTTCGCAGATGCCGTGAGATGGTAATGGTCTCAGCGAAAGACAGCCCCACGACATTTTGCTGTCCGAAGGGAGCAGGAAACCTCCAGCTGCGAGGGGGCGGCGGATCCGAGCGCTCCAACCTGCCGTGAGAGAAGACGAAACGCTGGCCAGGATTACGCTGGCCAGTCAACCGAGTTCCCGGTGTCGGTTTCCAACTGTCAAGGGCAACGCCGATGAGGATTTCGTCCGCAACGCTCCAGTCGCCCATGGCGGCGGTCGCCAGCAGATCTCCCAAACCACCGTAGAATGCCATCGCGGGAGCGATGACTACTCCCGCCTGCTTAGCAGCACAGGAGAACCGCTCGAAGACAGCCAGGACAGCTGCCTGTTCCGCAGCCACGTCCAAATAATGAATCCCAGACCGGAGTGCTGCTTCGATGACCGGAGTAGCGGTGTCGACAAATGGCCCGGCACAATTAATGACAGCACTGGCGCCGGCCATGGCACGGTCCAGCGACTCATGATCGTCCACCGAGGCGACGCGTGCCTCGGATTGCGGATACTCCGCGGCTAGCTCGTAGAGCCTGGCGGCGTCGCGTCCAGCGAGGATCGTTTTCCATCCGCGTTCGTGCAGCTCTGCCACAACGAAGCGCCCGGTATGCCCATAGGCGCCAAAGACCGTCACTGCTCGATGTGAGATACCCAAAGCATTCCTCGCTATCGATTCCTTGCCCGGCCCGGCCGAACGTCACATTCCGACTAGGAGTAGTAGGCCACGAGGGAACAAGGAGCCGCTGTCAGAATCTTTAGCGATTTGTGATAAACCCAATCCATTAAAGGACCTCTTCCTCGCTGCCGATACGCTGGCTAGAGCTGGTCCGAACCTGTGTCCTCTTTGGCGTGCTCTTAAGATGACGCCGGCTGATTTCTGCTACCTGGGAAATGCGCGAATGGCGGCTGTCATGAGTTCCGAGCAGTTGGACCGGCTGCTAAACCGCATCGAAGAACCGGCAGAGGACGCGCATTTGAGGCGAAAGATGACGTTCGCCCTGGCCTTCGCCATACTGCTGACTGGGCTGTTGGGCTTCCTCTCCTGGCGCGATGCGCAACGAGCGACGGAGACCGTCGAATGGGTCGCCCATACCCACGAAGTGATGACTGCTCTGGAGAGCGTACTCCGGCACTCGCTGGACGTGGAAACCGGAGGACGCGGTTTTGCGGAAATCGGAAGCGCCGTATTTTTGGAGCCCTATGAGTCAGGGAGACCCGCGGTCGTTCAGGATCTGCACGCGTTGCGCCTTCTGCTGGTCACTCCGGAGCAACTGCAGCGCTTGAACGTACTGGAAGAGCAAACGAACAACCAGGTCAAGGACGTCGAAGCGATCGTTGCGACACGACCAAACGTGGGGAAGGTCTCCACCGTAGCGCTGTTTGAACAAGGGAAACACGACATGGATGCGGTGCGCATCACGGTCGAACAAATGGAAGAGGCGGAGAGAGGGCTGCTGGCGCTACGTACACAGCGTGCCCGCGCCGCGCAGCATTCCTCCAGCGTGGTCATCGCGTTCGGCTCACTGCTGGGTGTGATGTTCCTGACCGTCGCCGGAATGACGGTCAGCCGGGAGATCGGTGTCGGCGCCAGGGCACGGGGCCAGGTCAAGGCTCTCAACGCCGAACTGGAACAGCGTGTGGAGCAACGCACCGCAGCTCTCGAAGCCGAAGCGGCGGGCCGCCAGGAGAGCGAGGGCCGCCTGGCGGCGGTCATAACATCGGCCATGGACTCGATCATTACGTTGGACGATGAGCAGCGCATCGTGCTGTTCAGCCAGGCCGCCGAAAAGCTATTTCAATGCCCACGCAACGAAGCGATAGGGCGGCCAATTACGAGTTTCATTCCTCACCTGGGTCGATTGAACGAAGACGGTTCTTCGAACCAGGTCATGGGTCTTCGGGAAGCGCTCTCGGGGGTTCGCGCCAACGGTGAGGAATTTCAGATCGAGGCCTCCATCTCGCAGTATGAAATTGCGGGCCGCCGGATGTTCACGATCATCCTTCGGGACATCACGGAGCGAAAGCAGGCAGAAGAAATGCGGGAGAGGTTGTCCTTGATCGTGGACTCCTCCGATGACGCCATTATCAGCAAGACCCTGAACGGGACGATCACCGCCTGGAATCGCGGCGCGGAGAAAGTGTTCGGATACCCGGCCGCCGAGATGGTGG
The DNA here is from genome assembly GCA_963763905.1 of uncultured Acidobacteriaceae bacterium. Lineage (GTDB taxonomy): Bacteria > Acidobacteriota > Terriglobia > Terriglobales > Acidobacteriaceae > PALSA-350. The sequence goes on from CAVXRU010000017.1 coordinate 26,767, forward strand.
GCAAACCAATGCTGGGGCTGATGCCCCCGGAGCGCATCGGGGAGGAGTCTGACATCCTGGGCCGCATCCGGCGTGGGGAGAGCGTGGAACACTTCGAAACGGTGCGGATCAGGAAGGACGGCACGGCCATTGACGTTTCGGTGACCATTTCTCCGATCCGTAACAGCAATGGCGTCATTGTTGGCGCTTCCAAAATTGCCCGCGACATCACCCAGCGCAAGCAGGCGGAAGTCGCACTACGGGAGAAAGAGCGTCGTCTGTCCGAGTCGCAACGTATTGCTCATATCGGCAGTTGGGCCTATGACCTGAAGGGTCCGACGGGTGGCCTCGTCTGGTCAGACGAGTTGTATCACCTCTACGGAGTCTCAGTGGAGACGTTCGTTCCCACGATGGAGTCGCTACTCAGCCTGATCGTGAGCGAAGACCGGTCTTTGATACGGGACTGGATGACGGCATGTGCGGCGGGAGAGAAGCCCGCGGATATGGATTTTCGCCTCATACTACCCGATGGGACGGCCCGGGTATTCAGCCGCCGCGGCGAATTGCAGTATGACGCTGACAACAAGCCCATGCGGCTGGTGGGTACGTCGCAGGACATTACGGAGCGGAGGCAGGTGGAAGCCGCGCTGCGCGAGAGCGAGGAGCGGCTTCTGGCCATGGCCAACCGGATACCACAGTTGGCCTGGATAGCGGGGGCCGAGGGTTCGATCTACTGGTACAACCAGCGATGGTATGAATTCACCGGAACAACGCTCGAGCAAATGCAGGGGTGGGGATGGCAAAGTGTCCACCATCCCGACTTTCTCCCCGAGGTGCTGGCGAGGTGGACGAGTGCCATTGCCGAGGGCAAGCCCCTGGAGATGGAATTTCCCCTGCGCGGCGCGGACGGCCTGTTTCGCGCGTTCCTCACCCGCGTGATGCCGCTCAAAGATGCGGAGGGCCGAGTGGTTCGCTGGTTTGGCACCAACACCGATATAAAGCGCACTGAAACAGACGGAAGAGCGGCTGGCGGTGCAGGCGGAGGAATTGCGTGATTCCCGGCAAGCCCTGGAACGCCAGGCTTTCATGCTCCGGACCGTACTGGATAGCATGGTCGAGGGATTGGTGGCTGCCGATCAACAAGGGAATTTCATCCTCTGGAACCCGGCGGCGGAAAAAATCATGGGTCTTGGGGCAACGAAGCTGCCCTCCGAGGAGTGGAGCGCACATTACGGCCTCTACTTGCCCGACACGGTCACGCCGATACCAGCCGGAGAAACTCCTCTGGAACGCACCCTTCGCGGGGAGGTGGTCTCCAGCGAAGTATTTTTGCGTCAGGCCGGAGCCAGCCTGGGACTCTGGGTTGAGGCCAACGGTTCCCCTTTGATCGATAAGGACGGAGTCCTGCTTGGTGGCGTGCTCGCCTTCCGTGACATTACCCGCAGAAAAACGGATGAACTGGTGATCCGCAAGCTCAACGAAGAGTTGGAAGAGAAGATAGCGAAACGTACCGAGCAGCTGGAGGCCAGCAATCGTGAACTGGAGGCCTTTTCCTACTCCGTTTCTCACGATCTGCGCACTCCACTGCGCCACATCGCTGGTTTTTCCAGGATCCTGGTCAAGGAATTCGGCCCCGGTCTGGCGGTGGAAGCACAAGAACATTTGCAGCGCATCGAAGACGCCGTCAGCCGGATGGGGCTGCTGATCGATGCTTTGCTGAAGTTGGCGGTACTCCGCCGGCAACCCTTGCGGCTACGCTGCAGCGAATTAAATCCCATCGTCGAGGAGGTGATTTCGATGCTGCGACCGGAGTGCGAAGGACGCGATGTGGAGTGGCGGGTTGCGAAGCTGCCTGCGCTGGACTGCGACCCAATCCTGATTGCCCAGGTTTTTCAAAACCTGCTAGGGAATGCTATGAAGTACTCGCGTGACCGGGCCAAGGCCGTGATCGAAGTCGACAGCATTCAGCAGCCGGGTAAACCGCCAGTCATCTTTGTGCGAGATAACGGCGCGGGATTTAATTTGAAATATGCCGAGAAACTGTTCGGCGTATTTCAGCGCTTCCACACCGCCTCGGAATTTGAAGGAACGGGAGTAGGCCTGGCCACCGTGCATCGGATCATTCAAAAACACGGGGGCATGATCTGGGCCGAGGCAGAGCCCGATCACGGAGCCACTTTTTATTTCGCATTGCAAACCACCAATCAAATCGAGACCACACCCAACGCAAGGGCGTCTTCGAGACCAGGCAGTTGAGTGATTTTATTTCCAGGGAGTTCCGATGATGGATCCACAAAGGATGATCCTGCTCGTCGAGGATGACGGCGACGATGAATCAAATTCATATCAGCGTCGGAGCAGCTGAGTGTTTACTGGACAAGGTTGAACACGCCGGCGCCTATGGTCTGAGAGTTGTGTTGTGGATTGCGATGCTTCCTCAGGCCGGTTCCGGCACCGCAGGGGAAAGTTGAAAGGTCACTCGCTGTTCGCCCAGGCGCGGATGCCGGGCGGTCAGCTGCACGGTCCCAGGCTGCAGTTGCGTGCGGATCCAGACCGCGCCGGTCCCTCCGACCAGGCTGAAGGGATTGTCTCCGATGAGCTCGGCAGGCCCTTCCAACGTGAAGACAATCGGATCCGAGGCGTAGGGGCGGATGTTGTCAAACTCGTCGGTCACCCGCAGCACTACCCGGGTTGCATCGGCGCCGTCGGCCACCAGCCCTGTATCATCCGGCAGCAAGCTGAACTTGCGATCGACTCCTCTTCCGGAGAAGGTGCGTGTAATGACCTTCTTGCCACCGATGTAGCCTTCGATGCGTAGGTCGCCCCACGGTTCGTCAAGCGGCTGTTTGCTCAAGTCGGGGTAAAACGGAGCGTACTTCAAGTGAGCAAACTGCTCTCGATCGGGCTGCGCATCGGCGATGAGTTTGTCCTGCAAATAGAACTTGAGATTGTCGCAGTTGGAGCAGACCAGCGCTTTCGTAAAGCCGATGGATTCATCATTGCGCGCCCAATGGAAGGCAGGCTCGAGAACCACTTCTTCTTCAGGGTCGCACTGTGATTTGTAGAAACCGCCGGCAGGCTTACGCTCGCGGAACATGTCCGCGACCCCGTGATAGCATACGCGGTCGCCGGAGCCGAAATCGGCATGGGTGTGGTAGTCAAACGCGCACCAACCAATGCCACCAGCGTATTGCGGATTCGAGGCCAGCTGGTCATGCACCCGCGCGTGGCGAATGGTGTGTTCGGTGAGCCGCTCCATGTTGTCAATCGACTTGGCGGGAAAGGTGTGGCCGACAAACTCGGTGTTGAGATAAGCCGGGTGATTGGGCGGCAACAGAGGAAAGCCAAAGTCGTTCATGGTGAAAACATCTTCCAGAAATTCTGAGGACTGGAAGTAGCGGATGCCGCAAGTGGGACGGCTGGGATCGAGTTTGTGCGCGAGCGCGTTGGTGCGGGTGTAGAAGTCGTGGTTGTCTTTCGATTCGTTGATGCGTACACCCCATAGGATGACCGACGGCCGATTCCAATCGCGGCGGACCATGCGTCCGACGTTATCGACCGCAATATCCTGCCAGGGGAGCGGCCCGATGTGCTGCCAGCCGGGAATCTCTTCCAGAACCAGCAAACCCAATTCATCGCAGGCGTCGTGGAAATGCCGCGATTGTGGGTAGTGCGAGGTGCGGACGATATTGCAACGCAGTACCTGGCGCACAATCTGGGCATCGCGCCGCTGCGCCCGGGCAGACATTGCCTGGCCGACAAAGGGGAACGTCTGATGACGGTCAAGGCCACGCAACTTGATGGCTTTGCCGTTCAGGTGGAATCCCTCTTTCGTGAAGACGGCCTCGCGGAAGCCGAACCGGCGCGTGTCTTGATCGAGGGTCACCCGGCCCTGCTGAAGGGTTACCCGGGTGTGGTAAAGCCTTGGGTTTCGAAGGTCCCAAAGCTCGATCCCCTGGAGTTTCTCAAGAGCGACTGTGTATCCGGCCGGCTCTTCTGCAACGGCTACGGTGTTAATCCGTAGCGCACCGTGAGCAATGACTTTGTCTCCGTCGAGCAGCTCGACGCTCAACGTCAGCGGCTGCCTGACGGGTTCTGAGATCTGCAGATAGCAGTGAACATCGACGGAAGGCGCACCGCTCAGCACGTCTTTCGGCTGGGCGAAGATGTTCTCGATGAAGTTGTGAGGAACGATGCGCAGAGCGACTTCGCGGTAGATGCCGCCAAAGGTGAGATAGTCGATCTGGTAGCCAAAGGGTGGAATGTCGGCGCGTTCAGTTGAGTCCACGTCGACCGCGAGCACGTTCTCCCCTTCAAAATCAATGTGCGGCGTCAGCTCAAAGAAGAAGGGCGTGTAACCACCTTTGTATTCGCCCAGACGAGTGCCATTGATCCAGACCGTGGAGGCGGTCATTACCCCTTCAAAATCGACAAAAACGCGCTTGCCACGGGCTTCCTGCGGTAGCTTGAAGCGGCGCCTGTAAATGGAGATGAATTCGTATTCTTTGTCGTCGAAGCTGTGCCAGGGAAGCTTGCTGTTGCTGTGGGGAATGACCACCTGGTCGAAATGGGAATCGTCGAAGTCTTTGCCGTGGGCGGCTTCGGTGTTGTTCGGGCTATAGCGCCAGTTGCGATTAATCGGGAGGATGATGCGGCCACTATCCACCGCGGGACTGCTTTGGCTGAAACCTTCGGGTATGAGCGCGCTTGCTGCCACGGCGCTGCCGGTCTTTAGGAAATCACGACGATCCATTGATTCTCCTGTTTGGAAGGCAACCGTAAGCATAAACAATTTTGGACGTAGCAGATAGTCAACCTGAAATATCCCAACGGAACTGAGCAGGGCGCGTCTGCTAGTGAGGAAGGACGTTCTGACCGACCTTATAGTGGTGAGGGGTGCCGGTGATCGCGATCGGCACCACCGCGCCTGCGCCGTCCTTTTTAAAGAATGGCGCCAGCGGCTTGAGAAGGATCGCTTTGAAACCGGTTGTTACGTGCGAGACATCTGACTGCATTCGCACGTCACCGGTCAGGCGAACATTCTGGTTCTGCAGATCGAAAGCGCCCTTAAGGCGAACTGCCGCACCCGGCATGCGAACCATCAACGGGGACATAGTCGCCGTTCCATCGCGGACAGATACAGTTGCCGCGACATTGGGGAGCACGACGGGCTGGGCGCCCGAATCGTCTGCTGTTTTCATGCCCTGGGCTCGCTGGCTAAAAGCCGTAAGATTGCGTTCCGTGGCAGTGTCAGTAAAGCGTTCGCCCGGCACGGTAAACGCTCCGTTCATTGTGAGCCGCTCGAAGAACGATGCACCTGTGGCGCCCGCCAGATTCGCGTGCCCGTGCAATAGTACCGGCCCGGTGACGGGAGTTTCACTGGTCAGGAAAGGACGCAGCAGGTCTTCGACTCGTCCCTTTTCCACGAACAGATCGACGCCCGTGACCTTCGGTGAGCCTGCAATATTGCCTTCGGCGTGGATGACACTGCTGCCCGTATGGACGTCCACTGCATGCAGAGTTATGTCGCCATTCAGACCATTCACGGCACAACTCAAGGCGGCTTCTACGAGTGTGCGCCGGCCCGTGGCAACGGAAAAGTCCGGGGTCGAAGATTGGGCTGAACCCTCGATCTCGTCAAGCCTCCCCTGGAAATGGCCGGCTGCGGAAAAAGTCCCGTGAAGGCCATGGATCTCGGAGAGATTTACCCCGGTAAGGGTGAAATCTCCAGTGACTGGGGTGGCTTCTAACTTGCCGGCGAGCAACGGGCCAAAGCTTCCATGCGCCTGGATGCGTCCGGATGGCTGCGCGTTTTGCATGTCAAGCGAATAGGAGATCGTCTCCCCTTGATGCAGGTTGCCAATCAAGAGCCGGCGAATGGGGAAGGTGTAGCGCCCTCCGCCAATGCGTAGAAGATCGAGGGTCGCATTCTGCAGGTCGAGTTGCTCCACAACGGTCGGTGGCCCGGTGAAGTCAGAGCTGCTGCCCGCGGGGAAATCTTCTTTGTTAGCCGCGCTGCCCGCCGGAGGAATAATCACGTGAAGTCCGTCGGCACTCACTAGATGCACCCGGTCGCGCAACAGAAGAAGATCCATCCAGCGCCCTTCCACGCGCAGGTGGGTGACCGTACCAACAGGGGGAAGGTTGGGCGCAGAGTTGCGGCGCAGGGTGATGCCTTCGGCTACAAAGCCAGGATGGGGAAAGTAGGTGCGGTGGTAACGCTCAATCTTGATTTGGCTGGCAAATACTTTTTGCAGGAGTGGCTCGACATTCCGGTAGCGATATGGCCAGTGCAGGTTCACGAAAGCGATGGCTAACACGAAAGCGACGAGGCCGAGACAGGCCACGCAAAACGCCGCCCCCTGATGGAGGATCGTCTTTCGGGCCCTCGCAGCGCTGACAGGGGTGGTGCTCATTCCAATTCGGTTGGATGAACCTTAAGGGTGCGAAGGTGTCCGGCTGGTTGAAAATGCTCACATTATTACTGCTTCGGCGCAGTCACGCCGTTGGCGGGGTGAGAGGGCTGCTTGCTGCTAAAGCTCTTACGGATTTTCTGGCTGTCGTCGATGTCTGCCAGATCCGCCTTTTCCTTGGCTGTTTTTGGCCGGGCAATGCGGGAACGCGCTGGGTCAAAGACGCGGGGATCGGTTGGCAGCGCCGTGTAGGGCTCCAGGTGTGGTTCAGTGGCGAACATATCGCTCAGGTCGGGAGCCAGCGCATCCTCAAGGTTGAGAGGCCCGAGCCCAAGCAATTGGTAAATCGTTTTCTGGATGCTGCCCATGCTGCTGTGACGATGGGAAAGGAAACCTTTGCGAACAAAAGGACTCATGACCAGCAGAATGCTGCGGTGAGCGTCCACGTGATCCACCCCGCTTTGCGGGTCGTCTTCGGTGACAAAGATTGCTGTGTCTTTCCAGATGGCACTGTGGGAGACAGCGTCGACGATCTGTCCCAAGGCCAGATCGTTGTCGGCCACATAGGACTCGAGCAGTGGATACCCGTCCGCAGAACGGGGGCCGGCCGTGTGATCGTTTCCCAGACGCATGACGATCATGGCTGGAACATCGCCGGCAGACAGGCGAGTGCCGAAGTCCTTGAGGAACTCGCTCGCACGCACGATGTCGGGAATGCCCATGTTAGCGGTGGGAAAATTCCGGTCTGTCGCGGCAAAAACCGGCTGCGGTACGGGAGCGTTCAGGAACAAGCGCTGCCCTTCGGGCTCGGACCCAACCATCTCATCCATGCCTTCCACTTCGAGCGACTCGCCGTAGTTGAGAACCCTGAGTCCAGCGTTGCTTACGTGCTCCCAGAGTGAACCGAACTCGGGCTCGTCTTCCGGCATGGGCCCATCGGTGGCTCCTCCGAGTGCACGCCGGCCGGGCGCTTGGCTGAATGGGTTGCCGTGCCTGCGGCCGCCATAGGTAGCGGGCCACGCTTGCGCCATCCAGGGTGTCGGCGCGATCCCGATGGCCCAGCGATGCCCATCGACTGAGACGTCGCTGTCGGTGTAGTAATGGTCGCTGGTAGCAAAGCGCGCAGCCATGGCATGCGCGTTCGGGGTGACGTGCAGGTCCTGCATGGCCGGATCACCCTTTACCTGGCCGTGCATGCCGTAGCGGGCAACGGCAGCATCTCCATCCGCTCCTTCGAGGTCGCCAAAAACATCGTCGAAGGTGCGGTTCTCGCGAATGATGAGAAAGACATGCTTGAGAGCTGGAAGGGGGCTGCTCTCCAGGCGGGCCATCGTGTTGTCGCGGAGGACGGTGGCTGTCTGTGCTTCTGCGTGCTCTGCGTCGCTGGCGGGTATGGCAGAGATGCTGCCCAGTTCCAGCTCTCCAATGTACGCGCCGTGAAGAGCGGGGTTGAAATTGCTCCCCGCGTTGGGGCCGCTTCCCTTGCCCTTGGAGTTGGCGACGTAAATCGTGCTTCCGTCTGGAGAGACCATGACTGCGGAAGGGCTCCAACCCACGGGTAGATGGCCGAGTACACACATGCGGGTGGGGTCGACGACTGCCAGCGCATTGATGCCTGCTTCAGTTACGTAAAGGCGGCCGGCGGTGAGCGCGAGTCCACTGGGCATGACGCCGCGCAACGGAATGCCTTCACGATCCTGGAATGCGGGACCCGTAAATGGGCTGAGTGGAATTTGCGTCTGCAGGCTACGGCCATCGGCGCTGATGACAGCAATGGCGTCTTCGTGCGCCAGGGCAACGTAGACCGCACCTTCGTTAGCCACCACCGCGGAAGGTGCCGCGCCTCCTATTACATGGCTCGCGGGCGCAATCGCAGTTCCCAAACGCAGCGAGGCTACATGGCGGGCTTGGGCGCCCCCAAGGTCGTAGGTCCACAACGAACTGCCGCGCACACTGTTGGCATCGCCCAAGCCTGCAATCTGCCTCCCTTCGATCGAAGTTCCCTGCTGCGCAGCGGCAGAGGGATAGCCGAAGGGCGGGAAATGGAGTCCACTGTGCAAGCGGTCGGCGTTGTCAGCTCCGGGAATTGTCTTGTATTCGAATAGCCCGGAGTTTGCGATATAAAGGCGTTTGTTATCAGGGCTCAGGCACAGGGCTATTGGATTAACTCCCGTTTTTAGGCTTGCTATCCTGGTCCTGGTCGCGGTATCGATCACCACAACTCGGAAGTTTGCTTGATCTACTACGTACAGGCTGCGGCCATTCTTTGAGAGCGTGAGCGCCGCAGCAAAGCTCTCCTTGTAGATATGGCCTTGCGATGCGCCGTTGAGGCTGATCCGCGCTATCTTTTTCCAATCGGCGGTGGACATCACGTCCACTGCGCCGGTGTCCCCAGTGGCCACGTACAGCAGCTTCCCGCTGGCTGAGTAAGCTACGCCCGCATAAAATTCGACTCCAGGAATGCTGAGGAACCCGTGGGGAGTCTGCATTACCTTGCGGTCCGCGCTCGCGGGACGATCGATTACATTCAGGGCAAAGGGAAACCCCAGCGATGGGGCTATCAGTTGCTGCCCATCGGGACGCATGGCTAACGCAAAAGGAAATGGGGCAACCGGTATCCAATCCCCCACAGGGGTGATCTGCCTCCCATTGGGGATGGTCGCCGCTCGTTGCGTCTGGGCAGGCAAGGATAAAGAAACGAGCGCAAGCAGAATCAGCAGGCAGATATTTCCAGGATGCGCCCGAGAAAAACATTTCCATTCGGTCCGTCGAAAATAAGCTGCGAACTCCGGACTTTGAGTGGGTGGCCCAGGTCTCGCCTTTGAGACCTGGGTGTTCCAGCTATTACCTATTGGCGAGAGAAACCCAGGTCTCAAAAGCGAGACCTGGGCCACCCACTCAACATTCGTCCGCTCCATTTTCATGCTGACATCACCTTGTTTGGCCGGTCGCCTGCTGATGAATCTCTTTCGCAACCAGCTCGTACTGGTCCGAGGCAAGGTAGTCGACGTGGGCTGCAATTGCGGCGCGCCAGCGCACCCGAGCCGTATCGAGCGAGCCGAAGTTGTAATCATGGAACCAGCCATTACAACTGAGCTGCGCCTTGGTTGCCCCGTCGAGCGTGTAGAAGCGTATCCACAGGCCGTTGGTGTGGGCCCGCTCCACGAGCGCGCGTAACCGATCCATTTTCGCCGGCGTCCACTCCCCCGCGTTTGGCTGGCCGCCATGTTCGACCACCTTCCACGGATTGTTCCACCAGCGCCGGTAGTTGGTAGCTTTTCCGGGATCGATGACTTCGGGTGCGGCAGACGGTTCCGTGTCTTCGGTGTGAATGGCGCCGAAAAGCAGCACACGATCGCCGGTTTGCAGCTGATCGTAGAACACAGTTTGTTGGGCGTCGGGTTCGCCCGTCAGCACCAGGATCGGCTTTACGTCTAGCGGTTGGACCTCCGCATCGTCGGCTCCTTTTACCGTTGTCGTCAGCCAGGACTGGTACTTGCGCAATAGAGCCAGTACCGCCGCCAGATGCTCCGGCTTGTCATCTTTAAAATCCAGATTGAGCGTGATGAGGGGCCAGTTGCCGTGGTTACCTTCCTGCAGTGCCTTTTCTACGATGGGGCGAACGCGCTCGAAGAAATATTGATCCATGGTCGGCTCATTGCCGTAAGTGGGTTCGCCGTGGGTGACAACCGACCAGCTGCGCCCAGTCTTGGGATCGGTATGCCAGGCGAGATCCTGCTCAATGGCTAATGGAGTGCCCGCCGAAAGAGCACGATCGATTCGGTCACCCCACCACTCGAAGTAGGGATAACAGTTGTGCGCGTCCATGACCGTGCGCGAACCAGGATGCGACTGCTGCGCATACACCGTAGCGGAGCATAGCAGGAGAGCGAGTGCGATTCTGAACATCGGCTTGCTAATCCTCAGGAAAGTTTATGTAAAATGGACTACTCATCAGCTCGGTGACGCCGGTCTCATCGTGTACTTCAACGGGGAACCAGTGTCGTCCAGGACCTGGATTGAGCGTGGTGTTCGCGGTGTCTCCCTGCAACGGGAGCGGCGTACTTGAATCGTCGCCATCGAGCAGCAGGTGGACCACAGATCCCTTGGCCGCAACCGAATGTATCCGCACTTGAATGGGTGTTGCGTGGGCTGTGTGCAGCGTGCCGCCCATCTTTGCCGAAGCACCCTCCGCTTCGGCCTCGAAGTCCAGTGTCTTGTCCCGCGAAGCTGTCAGGTCGACAAAGGTACGGCCGCGGCGAATCGCATCCAGGATCCCGGGCACGGAAAGCTCATCGGCCTCAACTGCCGTTGCCGGCCAGCCAATCGCGCTCTCGTCCCCTGGCGGTATGGTTGCGTTGTGATTGTCGCTACCACCAACCGCCGCCAGGCGGTAGCCCGCACGCAGTTGCGAGTCCCAGTACTTCGCGCTCGAGAACATGATTTCCCCGTAGTTGATCACTTCCAACGCGCTGAACAGACCCATGTCCGCATCCGCAGGCGGCATCCAGCGGCAACCCATGCATTCTTCGCCCTCCGGCGCCTCGGCGTGGTTGACCGAGGCGATGCCGCCCTTGGCACGTGCGTCTCGCAGCATGCTGTTGAGATCAACCCGCCAGTCGATGAATTGCGTCACCCCAAATACATTGAAGTGGCCGTGGAACGTCGTCATTTCGCGGCCAGGGATCAGCAGCAGGTGATCGAAGTAGGGCTGCAACTCGCGTTCGTCTGCATAATGTGAGTCTGTGTTGTGGTCAGTGATGGCGATGAAGTCCAGGCCGCGAGCCGCTGCCGCTTGCACGGTGAGAAAGAGCGGACAGGGCACCTTCTGACCGCTTTGGCTCTTGCAGCTGCCGTCGCTGTGGCCGGTATGCATATGGAGATCGCCGCGATACCAGCGCGTCCCCTTCGCCAAGGGCTGCACCGCAAACGCTGAATCTTCGGCGCGCGAATTGAAATGTATTTCCGCCGTGTAGTGCGAAATTACCTGGGGACGCATGTTCGGGACAGCGATGATAAGCCGCCATTCTCCCGCGGGTATTTCCCCGGGAAGATACGACGGCGTGGCATCGGTCTCGCCAATGGTGAAATGGCTTTTGTTTCCGCCGCTTTCTCCACGAAAGCGATGGGGATCTGCGATGCCGAGATCGAGGGTAGCGCGCTGATCTCTCGCGGTGTAATGAAAGTCGACGCTGATGCGGTGGACGCCTGCAGGCACGGTGAACGGGACGTCAAAGTATGTCTTGTGCTGCGCTCCCTTGACGTCGCCTGTGAGTACCAGATCCTGTTGCGCAACGCCCCAGGGGGCAAGCGCAAAAAAGACAAAGCACAGACCCCAGCGCCTCATGATGTCCAAGCCGGCTCCTCAACCGAATAGTTCTGCGATTCCAGATCTCCCAACAAAGCGTTGGGAGATCTGGTGTACCCAGAATTAGAAGTCTACCCGGAGAGCAAATTGCATGACCCGGGGATCACCCGACAACGAAGTAATCTGTGCTGCGGCCCCGGTGCTTACGTCCCCACTGGGCGCGGCGAAGAGCGGGTGATTGAGGACGTTGAAAACCTCCCAGCGGAACTCGGCTTTCAGGCTTTCCGTCACTGGGAAATCCTTGACCAGGGAAGCATCAAAGACATCGGTAGCAGGCGAGTTGAGGGAGTTGCGAGTGCCGTTGCCAACCACACCATTGCCGGCATCGGCAAAAGCATCGCTCAGACCTGAACTATAAGGCTTGCAGCCAGCAGTGCCGCTGGAATAAAACCAGCAGGATGGCTTATTGATGTAGTGGACCGTGCCGACCTTATTAGGAACTGCGGTTGCGTAGCCATAAGGGTCCAGCAGGCTGCTTTCGCTGCCCCACGTCGCGGTAAAAGGCACGCCGCTGTAATACGTGTACACGCCGGAAGTCCGCCAATTCCCCAGCGCCCATGACAACGGGCCGGAGTTTAACATGCTCTTTCCTTTTCCGAACGGCAATTCGTAAACGTAACTGACGCCAACTCGCTGCGGAGTGTTGAATTCGCTTGGCCCGTACCATGAGCTCTCGTTGCGGCCGTTAGGCGGCCCGCCGGGATTGTTCTCCAACTCCTCAGGAGTGTTATCGAGGCTGCGCGAGTAGGTGTAGGCCGCGTGCACGCTCAACCCGTTGGACATCTGATGGGTCAGGCTTGCCTGCAACCCGTTGTAATTGCCGTAACCGATGGGGGCCGTGTATTCCACCTGCCCGAAGTTAGGGTAAGGGATGGTGGAAGTAACGACATTATTGACGATGAGGGGCTGATTGAAATCGTAGATCAGGTTATTGTGGGTGGACTTGGTGCCGACATAATCCACCTCGCCCAGCCACCTGCCAGGCAGCTCCCGCTGGACACCCAGGCTCCACTGCTGCACCATCGGTTCTTTTTTCTCTGGATCCACGGAGCGGATGTGAAACTCCTGCAGCGCGTTCAGGTTGATGGTGGAAGGATCGAGGAAGTTTGCTGGAAACCCAACCTCAGGCTGAAGCACGGGCACGGTGTTGCTGGATGGAGTTTTATTGACCAGGAAGGGAGGATTCAGCGCCAGCTGGTTCTCGCTGCCGATCCGTTCCAGCAGCGTGTAGTAGACACCATAGCCGGTGCGCACTACCGTCTTAGGATCTACCGAGTAGGAAATACCGATACGGGGACCGAAGTCCGTGGTCGCGGGATTTACGAGTGAGCGATTGCCCAATGAGCCGCCGGTGGCAAAGACCAGGGAGCCTGAGCCGTTAGGATTGAAATTCGCGAGTTCGTTCTTGCCCTCGTAGGGTGGGGTTGCGAAGTCATAGCGCAGGCCGAGGTTCAGCGTGAGTTTCGGCGTCACTTTCCAGTCGTCTTCCACAAAGCCCGCTGCCATCCAGAGCCGCTGGTCTACGAAAAATACATTGGTGAGCTGGGTGTAGAACGGCGCCCCGAATAATCCGTCAGCGTAGTCGGTGATGCCCGAGGGATTGCCCAGGCCGGAGAAAACACCGGAGAAATACAGATCGCCGCGTGTGCCCGGCTCGTCCTGAAAGATATTGCGCATCGGTGCAAATATATTGACCCCAAACTTGAAGCTGTGCGGTCCCTTCGTCCAGGAAACCGTGTCGTCAAACTGGTACAGCATAGGCACCTGGGATTTGGGCAGAAAGTCAGGCGAGCCAAGATAGGTGTGGTTGTTGAATGCCGTAAGCGATACGCCGCCCCCGATCGCCGGATTGGCGGGGATGCCGGGAACAAATTGTCCTGCAGTTTGCGGTAGATCAAAGGGCTGCTGCTTGCCGAAGGAAGTGTCTCGCACCCACCCAAAACGAAAGTCGTTGAGCAGGGTCGGCGCAAAGATGTGGGTCCAACCCAATACAAAACTGGATCCTTTGAGAGCCTGGTTTCCCCAGGCCGACGTGCCGGTGCCGTCTGCCAGGCCGCCAAAATAGCCCGGGATTTGCCGCGTGCGCGTGAAATAGTTATAGCGGCCAAAAATCGTGTTGTTTTGCGACGGCGTCCAGTCCACGCGGCCGTCGTAGCTGTTGTTGAAATCAGTGGCTGCGCCGGTGCGGGCGAAGTTGTTGAACTCCGGATAGGTGGCTCCGCCCTGTTTATCGTTAGGCTCAGGGAAAAGCGCGATCAGCTTGGCCACCGCGGTGTCAATTTTAGCCGTCGGGTCGCTTTGGAAGCTGTTGTTCACCAGCGGGACACAATTGGTTGCGGTGTAGGGTGCCGAGCAGGTGGAGAGGTTGTAGACGGTGGCGTACGGAGATACGCCGGCATTGGCAGCCGCGGTGGTGCTGAAATCGCCGATGCGCTCGTTGTCCAGGGGAACGGTCGAGATACGCGACAGACCCTGCTTGATCCGGGTTCCTTCGTAGTTGAAGAATCCAAAGATGCGATCCTTCTTGATGGGGCCGCCAAAGCTGCCCCCATATTGATTTTGATTGTTTTCCGGCTTCACGTTCGTCGTCTGCTTGGTGAAATAGTCGAACGAGTCAAAATACTGGTTACGCACATAATAGTAGGCAGCGCCGTGAATGTTGTTGGTGCCGCTGCGTGTGTTCACTGACACCACGCCGCCCGGAGAGCGGCCATATTCGGCGGAGTAGGGACTGGTGATCACATTAAATTGCGCGATCACATCTACCGACGGGTGCGAAGCCTCGGTGCTGAGTTCCTGCACATTTTCTGAGAACGTATTGTTATCGATTCCATCGAGAATGAAGTTGTTTTGCAGCGAGTGCACTCCATTTACGTTGAAGTCTCCGGTGCGGCCGGCGGAGGTCGCACCGCTCTGGTTGGTGTAGCGGGCGATTTGAACGCCAGGCACAACGCGCAGCAGATCGTCCCAGTTGCGCAGGTAAAGCGGCGTCTGTTCAATCACATCACTGGTGACCAGCATACCGATCGAGGCATCGTCGCGCTGCAGATCAAGCCCGGTGGCGTTGACCTCGACCGTCTGATTGGCTGCACCGACGGTCAGGCGCAAATCAAGCCGAATGCGTTCACCCACCCCGATTTTCACCTTTTGCTCAACCTGCGAGAAACCGTTGGCAGATGCGATCAGGGTGTAGTTCCCAATGGGTAGATCGGGCAGCGAATAAGCGCCGTCTCCCAGGCTTTTGCTCGTGCGGCTGTAGCCTGTATCCGCCGAGGTTACGGTTAACTCGGTGCCGGCAACCGCGGCGCCGCTCGAGTCCAGAACCAGCCCACTCAGTGAGCCGGTATTAACTTGGGCCTGCAGGCTGCCACCGGATAGAAGAAAACAGGACACGAGCAATCCTGCCACGATACCAAGCCACACTTGCACTGGCCTGACGGTTGTCAGGCTGAATCTTATTTTAAGGTTCACGATGGCGCTCCGGAAAATGTTCGAGATGATGTCTGGCTGCTCGCCACTCTAAGCCGAGCACCTGCGCCTGTGGAAGGTGTGGAGAACAGGTGTACCCGGGGTATACACGTGTGTGCTGCGCTCGTAGCTGTTGCAAATTCAGCGGCTTACCGCTTTGTGAAATTCTGGCGAATCATCCAACTGCTTTCGAGGTGATGACATCAATTTACCTATCGTTAATAGTGAACTTCTAGGCTGGTGAAACCGGGCCAGTTTCATTTTGACCATCACTATGGAAAAGACCGGATTGGAGCAAGCCGTCAGCACTCACTTTGTCTCGAACATCGAACCGCGGCGACACGCGCCCGGGTTGGAGCACGATCCACGCTGGCACCTGGCGCAACGCATCGTCGACAGTCCACAGTTCTGCAAGTCACCGCGACTGTCCCAATTCCTTCTCTATATTGTTTCGAGAACGCTTGAGGGACGGCAAAGCGAGGTGACCGAACAGCAGATCGGGGTGCACGTGTTTGGCCGTCCACGCGGCTATCGCACCGTCGATGACAACATTGTCCGCAGCTATGCGCGCCAGCTGCGCAAGCGCCTGACGGAATATTTTGCCAGCGGCGGAATCGACCACGAGATGCGTATAGAAATTCCGCTGGGTAGTTATCCCCCGGCGATCGATTCACCTGCATCTGGAAAAAAGGATGCCAGCGGAGGTCGCCCCGAAACAGGCGATTGGGCTACGCCGGCGGCTGCGTCAAAGTGGGGTTGGCCGCGCCTGAGCAATACGTACTCAGCCAAGAAATAATGACAATAACCGTTACGTACTGCCCGCTCCATCCCGACAGACTTAGGATCCCCGGGAGCTGGTGCCGCTGCCGAGCACACGGCTCGGCGAACAGGAGGAAGAGACATGGATCTCGGGCTTTCGACGCGCGGGTACTGGTGGTTGGTGGCTCGCGGGGCATGGGCCGGGCCGCCGCGGAAACCTTTGCCCGCGAGGGTGCCCGAGTGGCGGTGCTCGCCCGCGCCAGCACCGCCCTCGATGACACTGTGGCCGCGCTGCACGCCGCAGGGAGCCCCGAGGGCATCGCGTTAGTGGCAGACCTGACGAGCTTGACTGAGGTCGATGCAGCCATCGATCATCTCGGCGAGCGCTGGAACGCGCTGGAGGTCCTCGTGAACACGGCGGGACCGGTCGAGGTCGGGATCGGTGCCTTCGAGGGCCTCGATGACGACGAATGGCGGGCCACCTTCGACATCGGGGTGCTCAGCGCCGTCCGCACGGTTCGCCGCACGCTGCCGTTGCTCCGCCGCGGGTCGTTCGGGAGGATCGTGAACGTCTCGGCCCACTCGACCCACCGGCAGAGCCCGGGCCTCGTGGCGTATACAGCGGCCAAGGCGGCCCTCACCAGCCTGACGAAGAATCTGTCCCAGGCGCTGGCGCCCGACGGCATCCTCGTGAACACGGTCTCGCCCGGATCGTTCCTCTCGGAGGGGTTGCAGGGCTACCTGCGGTCCCTCCCCCCGGAACGGGGAGTGGACCCCAACAGCTTGACCGACGCGATGCGGGTCATCGCGGAGGACTTCGGCCACCCGGCCTTCCTCGGGCGGGCCGGGAGTCCGGCCGAGATCGGGCCCGTCATCGCCTTCCTCGGCTCCCGCACGAACAGCTACATGACAGGGGCCGACGTGAACGTGGACGGCGGCTCCGACTTCACCTGAGGGCGCGGCCGATTCGCTCCCGCATCCAGAGGTGTCGCAGTCCACGGACCGTCAGCGGGTGACGAGACCGCCATCGGCGTGGAGCACGGTGCCCGTCACGTAACTCGACGCATCGGAGGCGAGGAAGAGGGCCGGCCCCACCATCTCGTGGGCGCTTGCCACTCGCCGCATCAGGCACGCCCCGGCCATGTTGGCGGTGGCGACCGGTCCGGTTTGGCGCACCATGTCCGTGTCGACAGAGCCGGGAGCGAGAGCGTTCACCCGGATGCCGTCGGGGGCCAAGCCGGCGGCGAGCGCTTTGGTGTACACGACCATGGCGGCCTTGGCGGCGGCGTAGTGGGCCACCCGTCGCGGAGAACAGCCAGGCGCCCGCCGAGACCAGGTTGAGCACAGACGCATGGTCCGAGTCCCGTAGGTAGGGAAGACATTCCTGGATGAGGAAGATGGGACCTTTGACATTCACATCCAACGATTTCGTGACTCCCGCCTCGGTGAAGGTGCCGATGGGCTCGGTGAGTGCGTTGGCCGCGTTGTTGACCACGACATCGATCGCGCCGAAGCGGTCAGCCGTGGCGGCAACGAGGGCACGCACCTCCTCCAACGACCCCATATGGCATGGGATACCCGCCGCGTCGATGCCCGCCGAATGCAGCCTTTTCTCGGATTCCTCGCACGCCTCCGGCTTTCGGCTGGCGACGACCACACGAGCACCAGCCCGGCCGAAGCCCTCGGCGATGGCTCGCCCGATGCCGCGAGTGCCACCGGTGATCAGGGCCACCCGCCCGTCCAGCCGGAAGAGTCGGCTGATGTCGACACCGTCGCCGGCATCCACCTCGCCGGCACCGTCGGCGGTTGCCATGGAGTCGGTCATGGTGCTCTGGGCGCCCACTGCATAACGAGAAAGCCTTCTTTCGTGAAGTGTCGCCACGGAGGCCCCTGTCAAAGGGCACCCGGTAACCGATAGAGAAGAGAAAGAAGTTTGTATATTATATTACCGATGGCGGCGGCATTTGCTATGTTCGACCGATGAGCAGCTTGGTCATCCCGGATGATCTCAGCACCATCACCTATGCCGTTCGTGACCACGTCGCCCATGTGACGTTGAACCGGCCCGAGGTGCACAACGCGTTCAACGAGCGAATGCAGGACGAGCTCGCCGGCCTGTGGCGTCAGATTCGTGCCGACGAAGAGGTACGGGTCGTCGTGCTGACGGGAGCGGGGGAGCAAGCGTTCTGCACGGGAATCGATCGTGGCGATATTCCGACGGACGAGGATTTCGACCCCTTCACCTACGACGACCCAGGACGGAAGATCGGCCCGAAGAGCCAGGGTCTGTGGAAGCCCGTCATTGCTGCGGTGAACGGCATCGCATGCGGTGGTGGGTTCTACCTCCTTGGCGAATGCGACATCATCATCGCGGCGGCGAGCGCCACCTTCTTCGACCCCCACGTGACCTACGGGATGACGGCCGTCTACGAGCCGATCCTGCTCACCGGCAGGATGGCATTCGGGGACCTGGTGCGTATGAGCCTGGTGGGGGTTCATGAGCGCGTTTCGGCGCAGACGGCCCGTGAGGCAGGACTGGTGTGTGAGGTCGTGGCGCCGGAGGACCTCCTCGAAACCAGTCGTGCGCTCGCAGAGGTGATCGCGTCACAACCGCCGACGAGCGTGCAGGCGACGCTGCGGACCTTGTCGGCGGCGCGGAGCATTTCGCCGGAGCAAGCTCTTGGCCTGGGGAATGTCTTCCTTCAGCTCGGCACGAGCGCGCGCGCCCTCCAAGAAGGTCAGGATCTCTTCGCCCAGCAGAAGCGAAGAGACTGGAAGGTAGCAGGTGAGCGGAGCCGCGGCCCTTACCGCGACGACGTCAGACCCGAGCGCAGCTCCTGCTTGAGGACCTTGCCCATCGCGTTCCTGGGCAGCACGTCGACGACTTCGAGTTGCTCGGGGCACTTCTGGACCGCGAGGCCCTGGAGGCGGCAGTGCTCGCGGATGTCGGTCAGCTCCACCTTGCGTCCTTCTCGCAGAACGACGACGGCGACGACGCGCTCTCCCGTCCGCGGGTCGGGCATTCCGAGCACGGCCGCTTCCACGACGTCGGGATGGCGGTAGAGCAGCTCCTCGACCTCGACGACCGAGATGTTCTCGGCGTTGCGGATGACGATGTCCTTGACGCGACCCGTGATGCGGACGTTGCCGTCCACATCGATCGTCCCGAGGTCCCCGGTGTGGAACCATCCGTCGGCATCGATCGCATCCTCGTCGAGCGTCGCGTCGACGTAACCGGAGAAGCTCTGGGGACCCTGAAGTTGGAGCTCACCCTCCCGCCCGGGGCCGCACACATTGCCCCCCGGGTCCACGGCGCGCACCGAGACACCCGACGCCGGACGACCGACGGACGTCGAGACGATCTCGGCGGCGTCGGTTGGTGCCGCCGACGTGGCGTTCGGGAACTCCGTGAGGCCCCAGCTCCCCACAAGAGGCACATCGAACATCGCCCGCATCTCATCGTGGATCTCGGTGGGGACCGGGGCGCCTCCGAAGCAGCCGAATCGCAGGGAGGGGAAGAGTGGCTGGTCATCGGCCACGCGGGCAGCGTCCAGGTAGGCCCGGAAAAACGGGACGGCGGTGCCGAGCACCGTCGGCTGGTACAGCGCCATCCGGCCTGGCGTCGTCGCGGGGTCGAAGGCCTCGAAGAGGATGAGGTGGACGCCACCGCGGAGGCTTGCGGCAAGGACCGACGCGCCGCCGATGTGGGTGATCGGCCAGGGGATCGGATAGACGTCCTTTTCGCCCAATCCCATCAGGTAGAGCAGGGCGTTCGCCGAGGCCATGATGCTGGCGTCGGTATGGCGGGCGCCCTTGGGGTCGGCCGTGGTGCCCGACGAGTAGTAGATCCAACGGGGGCCGTCGAGTGACGCGGCTGGCGCCAGCGTGTCGGTGTCTGCTGTCGGCAACCCGAGCCCCTCGGGGGATCCTGGGGCGCCGAGATCGTGCAGATCGACCTCCATCACGCCAAAGCCACCGGTCGCTGCGAGTTCCCGCGCCATTGCCCCATGCTGGAAGCCGCGCCATTCCTCCGGGACCACCAGGAGCTCGGTGCCGATCTGTCGAGTGATGAACGACACCTCCCGCTCGCGCAGAATGGGGATCAACGGGTTCTGCACTGCGCCGATTCGTGCCAGTGCGAAAAGGAGCACCACAGCCTCGAGGGATGTCGGCAATTGCCACGACACCACCGTGCCCGCCGTGACCCCCCGAGCTGAGAGCGCGGCGGCGGATGCCTCGGCTGCGTCGCGGAGCTGCCTTCTGGTCAGCGACCTGCCGTGATCGTCCGAGACGACCGGCGCCTCCGGACTCCCTTCGACAGCTCGCAGGACGAGATCCCAGACCGTCAGAGGCAGCGTTCTCTGCATCGCGTTGCTCAAAGGACTTGTGGCACTGTGGTGGGCTCCCGGCGGGGCTGGACCTCGTCTGCCGGGACCTTGGGTCCGTCTCCGAAAATAAGATCGATACTCTCGCTCAGGTAGTCGTACACAGCCGTGATCGGCAGTCGACCGGCAGACCATGCACGCAACTGGCTGTCGAGAACGGCATCCATCGTTCGGACGATCGTGCGTGCCCGACCAGGCTCCAGATCCCCCAGCAATCCCATGTACACGTCTGTCGTCGTCTGGTCCAGCCTCTCGAGGATCTCCGTGGCGAAAGGGTCGGACGATAGCTCGAGTGACGCGATGAGCCGAGCCAATTGGGGCTGGTGCTGGAAGGCCCGGACCGAACGGTGGAGTGCGTCGGTGAGCTTCTCCCGTGGCGTCTGACCCTGTGGGGGATGACGAACCAGGCTGGCCTTCAGCGTGGCGGCCCACTTGATCAGCACCTCAGCGAAGAGATGCTCTTTTGACGAGAAGTAGTGGTACAGCGTCCCGAGAGCGACGCCGGCTTCCTCGGCCACGTCCTTGATCTGTATGCGCTCGTACTCGTTTCGCTCCAGGAGCGAGAGGCCCGCGTCGATGATGCGCTGACGGCGGGCCAGTTGGTCTTCGGTCAACACGTTCGGCGATACCGGTTCTGCCATCTCAGCCTGCCCTTTGACACGACGCCCTCGACCGGGCAGCCGTCCAATCACTAGAAGCCAACTCTAGTGGATGGGGGAAAACCCGCTACTCTTGTGCGTCCTGCACTAATCGAAACTAAGTTCTAGTATCGGAGTCACGGTGACCGAGACAACCGGGTCGGACAGTCAGCAGGACGGCCGTTCGCGTTCCCCGCGGAGGATCGGCGGGTGGCCAATGGTGCCAGTTGCGCGATCGCTTGCACGGGTCTGCCTGCGCTGCGCCGGATGAAACGATGCATGTGACCGAGACTCGAGCGCCCCGAGGTGAACCACAATGAGCAAAGCCCCCGGACAGCCTGACGATCTGCGTTGGGATCCCTTCGACGAATCGCTCAAGGATGACCCGCATCCGGTGTGGAAGCGTCTGCGCGACGAGGCGCCGGCGTATTACAACGAGCAGTACGACTTTTGGGCCCTGAGTCGGTTCGAAGACGTCGAGCGAGCCCACCGGGACCCACAGCGCTATAGCTCGGCCCACTCCACCGTCTTGGAATCCATGACGGAGGAAGCCCAGACCGAGGGCATGATGATCTTCCTCGACCCGCCGGAACACACCGGCCTGCGCCGTTTGGTATCGAAGGCCTTCACGCCACGCCGGGTCGCGGAGCTCGAGGACGAAATCCGAACGCTCTGCGCAGGTCTTCTCGACAAGCAGCAGGGTCAGCAGAGCTTCGACTACGTGCAGGATTTCGGCGCCCGTCTCCCGGCCACGGTCATCGCGACGCTGCTCGGTGTCCCGGCGTCGGACCGTGAGGACGTTCGTCACCACATCGACGGGCTCTTTCATATAGAGCCCGGGGTTGGCATGGCCAATGATGCGTCACTGGAAAACGGGGCATGGCTGTACAACTACATCGGCCAGCAGGTCGAGGAACGTCAACAGAAACCGCGGGATGACATGCTGACGGACCTGGTGCAAGCCGAGATCGCCGGCCACGACGGCGTCCCACGTCACCTGACGGACTCGGAATGCGCGGCGTTCGGGATCCTTCTCGTGAGTGCGGGCACGGAGACGGTGGCCCGTTTGCTGGGTTGGGCCGGGCTCATCCTGGCGGACCATCCTGAGCAGCTGACCGCGTTGGCGCAGGATGCGGATCTGATTCCCAATGCCGTTGAGGAGCTCCTTCGTTACGAGGCGCCGTCACCGGTGCAAGGGCGATGGCTCACTGAGGACATCGAGCTCCACGGTCACCACATCCCGGCGAATTCGAAGGTGCTCTTGTTGACTGGCTCAGCGGGCCGCGACGAGCGTGCGTATCCCGCCGCCGATTCGTTCGACATTCGCCGCGACTTCAAGTTGCACGTGGCGTTCGGATACGGCATTCACTTCTGTCTGGGCGCGGCGTTGGCCCGCATGGAAGGGAAGATTGCGCTCGAGGAGACGTTCAAGCGCTACAAGAGCTGGACGGTGGACAAGGAGCACTCGGTCCCGCTCCACACCAGCACCGTGCGTGGCTACTTCCGGTTGCCCATTCCGTCTAGGCGGCCGCCCGCCGGACGCCGATTGGATATAATATATGGGATGAGCACGGTGCTGGAAGCGAGCGTCGCCAAGATCCCTTGGATCGTGGACCTCGATGCGCACGTCGTCGAGCCTCCGGACGTCTGGTCCAGCCGTCTCCCTGCGCATTTACGGGATGCAGGCCCGCACATCGAGTACATGCCCGGGGGGGTGCCCAAGCTCGAGGGCGCCTCGTACGTCGA
>CAVXRU010000018.1:0-45594 GCA_963763905.1 uncultured Acidobacteriaceae bacterium
ACCTGGGTTTTTTGCTTCGTCTCAGGGCATGACTTAGGTCGTGCCCTGAACCACTTTTGGGCTCCATCCCCGCCACCAATCGCCACGTGGGTGGGCCTCCCCCTCAAGCCCGTCCTGTCGTCCTACAGACCCACACAGGAGCGGAGGATGTTGAGTGGATGGCCCAGGTCTCGCTTTTGAGACCTGGGTGTTCCGGTCGAACCAGTCCCGTAGGGACGAAACAGCCTGTAGCCCGGCGCGGCAGTGCCGGTTAGCCCTCCAAAGCAAAAGGCCATATCGGAAACCGTTATGGCCTTATCGCGTTTCGAGCTGCTGGGCTTAACTAGCTACGTGCAATGAGTTCTTGATCAGAATGCGATCGACCACCTTTTCGACATCCTGAAGGAAGAAGTCGCTTGCCGGAACCGCCACCACCACCGGAGGCCGGGGAGCACTCTGTCCCAGCGAAGTTGCGATCTCGTTCCAGCGCGCCAGGGGTGAAGAGGGGTTGAGGACAGCGGCCCGGCGAACCGGCTCGCGCTGCAGGAAGTACGCCGACCAGACCACCAGGGTCAGAAGGCTGGCAGTCGTCGTGACGACGCTGATGGTCGACGTCATCATGTTGTGCTTGAAGTGAAGAAACGTCGCCGAAACAACCAGGTCCCCGGCCGCCATAATGCCGAAGCCAAAGCTGATCCCGAATACTCGGCTGCGATACGACAGACCCAGTTTTCCAGCCGTAAGCATAAGGAAAAGCAGCAAGCTAAGGATGAAGATGCTCTCGCAACGCATCACCTGGGCGACCATGGCGAGGAGAAATTTGTCGCCGTGATTACCCGGCGTTAACAAAGCCGCTGCTGCTGCAACAAAAGAAATGCAGGCCACCCAGCGGAACGATATGGTGCCCAACCACTTCAAACCGGGAAACGGATCCATCGAAGACTGGAACATTTCCTGAATGACCAGGAACACCACGACGGCACCCGCAACATAGCTTAACCAGTATGAGTAGAAATACCACGCATAAGCCGCCTTTTCGCTGATCGCGATGAAGTGGCGCACCTGAAGCAACAGGTGGAGCAACACCGAGGACCCAAGCCGAAGCGAAAGGTAAGCGAAAAGTGCTGGGAAGCGCCGCTGTTCACGGGACTTAAGCAGAGCAAGAATGGCGATGACCATCACCAGAGGCTCTGCTGCGTACAAGATTGTGAGGGCTACGCTCGTCATCACAACACCCCTTCCGAGTCTTGAGAATAGCTCGAAAAGGGATGCTGCTCAACCGGAGAAAGCCTTTAAAACTGGCACTTTTGTGCTATAGGTGCATCGTTTGGGTACTAGCGGGATCTGCGTTAGTACCCAGAATCACCTCTAGTAGGCGCATCCCGTGGCGGGATCGCAGCTGGGAACCGGCATGGCGTGCGAAAACGCGCATCCAGTGGCAGGATCGCAGCTCGGTACGGGCATTGCATGAGAAATGACCAGACTGTGGTTGCCAGGTAATTGCGCTGTCGGCTTAATAGTTACCGCGCCTGCGACAAAGCCGGCAAATACGATCGAGAAAATTGATGCGTTCACGAGGAGCTTCATAGTCTGGTTACCTCCGGGGATCTGTGGTTCTGTTTGTGGTAGAAGATGAGAACAAGTCCGAGTATAGTGCGCCGTTTGCTAAACCGCGCTGATTTAGACACATATACATGCTATGAACTCTTATCATTACTCAAGTACCCTGCATCAATGGATCTAGAGTACCCCAAATACTGGTTACTTTTGAATTCTTCAAAAGGGGCATGTTGATCACTGAAGTACTGCATTGGGACATTGGCCCGTTCGCTTGCCAATTGCTCCTTTGGAATCACAATGAAGCCCCGTTTTCCACCCCATTGCGAGCACCGGGAACCTGGGTAATTCAAGCCCAGACGTGGTAAACTGAGAGTATTCAAGTGCAGTCAAACCCTGCACTTTCAAGACGTTATTTCCCTCGGTGCCTTCGTACCGAGAGCCGCCACTGAGCATTGTTCTTCGGAGTTGCATGTCCACAAAAGAACTTACAGTTTCCGCCGCTCTTCCTCCTGCAGCCATGCCTGATTCCGTAAATCCAGAACGCACCTACACCGGCGACAACATCAAGATTCTTGAGGGTTTAGAAGCCGTCCGCCTGCGCCCCGCCATGTACATCGGATCCACAGGGGACCAGGGTCTGCATCACCTGGTGTACGAAGTTGTGGATAATTCGGTTGACGAAGCCCTGGCCGGCTACGCAACCCACGTAGACGTAATCATCCACATCGACAATTCCATCACCGTCACCGATGACGGCCGCGGCATCCCGGTTGACGAAATGGATGTTCCCGGAGGCGAGCGCATGCCCGCCCTGCAGGTGGTGCTCACCAAGCTCCATGCCGGGGGCAAATTCGATTCTTCCAATTACAAGGTCTCAGGCGGTCTGCATGGCGTGGGTGTCTCCTGCGTCAACGCGCTCAGCGAAGAACTCGACGTCGAGGTCTGGAAAGACCTCCATACCTACGAGCAGACCTACGCCAAGGGCATTCCTGTAACCAAGCTGCGCGAGACTGGTATCACCAAGAAGCGGGGAACGAAGATTCACTTTCTCCCCGATCGCACCATCTTCACCGTGAGTGAATACAACTTCGACACCTTGGCCCAGAGGCTGCGCGAGCTCGCCTTCCTCAACAAGGGTTTGGAGATCAGCCTCGTTGATGAGCGCACCACAGACCCCAAAACCGGGGAAGCCAAGCGCTCCGACTTTAAGTACGCCGGCGGCATCGCCGAATTCATCAAGCACCTCAATCGGGGCAAGCAGGTGCTGCACGATAAGCCCATTGTCATGGAAGCCTCCCGCGACAGCGTGGAGCTCGACATCGCCCTGCAGTACAACGACAGCTATTCCGAGTCTGTCTTCAGCTTTGCCAACAACATCAACACCGTCGATGGGGGCACCCACCTCTCCGGTTTCCGCACCGCGCTGACCCGTACCATCAACACCGCCGGTCAGCAGATGGGCTTGTTTAAAGACGTCAAGGAGAATCTCTCCGGAGACGATGTGCGCGAAGGATTGGTCGCCGTGGTCAGCGTCAAGCTGTCCCAGCCGCAATTCGAAGGACAGACCAAGGGCAAGCTCAATTCCGATATCGCCGGCACCGTACAGGCCTTCGTCAACGAGCGCCTGGGCATGTTCTTTGAGCAGAATCCTCCCATCGCCAAGCGCATCATCAACAAGGCCATCGAGGCTGCCCGCGCGCGCGAGGCTGCCAGAAAAGCACGCGACCTTACCCGCCGCAAAGGCGCGCTCGACGGCGGCGGCTTGCCCGGCAAGCTGGCTGACTGCAGTGAACGCAACCCCGACCGCTGCGAGCTGTACCTGGTCGAGGGTGAGTCCGCAGGCGGGACTGCCAAGCAGGGCCGAGATCGGAAATTCCAGGCTGTACTGCCGCTCAAGGGCAAAATCCTCAACGTCGAGAAGGCCCGTTACGACAAGATGCTGGGCCATGAGGAAATCCGCGCCATGATCACGGCTCTCGGCTGCGGCATCGGCAAGGATGACTTCGATCCTTCCAAACTCCGCTACGGCAAGATCATCCTCATGACTGACGCGGACGTGGACGGCTCCCACATCCGCACCCTGCTCTTGACCTTCTTCTTCCGTCACATGGTCGATTTGATCCGCCGTGGGCATGTATACATTGCCCAACCGCCGCTCTATCGCATCAAGAAGGGCAAATTCGAGCAGTACATCAAAGACGACCGCGAATTCGTCAAGGTGATGATCAAGCGGGCCTCGGATGGTATGGGGCTGCGTTACGGCTCTCAAGGCAAGAAGCTTGAAGGCGGCGCCTTGACCCGGTTTATGGGTCAACTCAACGACTACCTGAGCGTCTTTGAGAAGGCAAACAAGCATCTCCGCAACGAAGAGGTAACCGAACTGCTTCCCAAGTTCGAGCTGATGAAGCGCGCCGACTTCGAGTCCGACGGTAAGGTGCCGGCGAAGCTCGCCAAGGTCCACGCCGAATTGCAAAATATGACCAAGCGCTTCCAGTTCAAAGCCGTCGCAGCTCCGCGCTACGAGGAGGAGCACCGCACCTGGTCGGTGAGCTTTACCGATAGCCAGGGCGCCGAGCGCCGCATCGACTGGACTTTAGCGTCCTCGCCGGAATTTCGCCAGATGATGGCCAAGTACTCCCTCATCCGAGAAGAGCTGGAAGGGCCCTACGTCATCGAATACGCCAAGGCAGCCGAAAATGAAGAGCCTGAAGCGGAAGCGGCGACTCTGGCAGTTCCGGAAACAGCTGCCAAGCCCAAAAAGGCAAAGCGCGCCGTGCCCGAACCCGTAACCAAGCAATCGGCCCGGGAAGTCTTCGAGTACGTCATCGAGGCCGGACGACGCGACTACGACGTGCAGCGTTACAAGGGCCTGGGCGAAATGACCTCCACCCAGCTATGGGAGACCACCATGGATCCCGACCGGCGTACTCTGCTCTCGGTCAAGCTCGAAGACATCGCCGAAACCGAATCCATCTTCAGCACGCTCATGGGCGAAGACGTGGAGTCGAGGCGCAAGTTCATCGAAGACAACGCCCTAGACGTAAAGAACCTGGACATCTAACGTTTTTGGGCTCTACCCCCGCCACCAACGCCGGGTGCCCCACACCCCCGATTTCCTGTGGAGTTTCGTGGGTTCCCCGAACTTCATGCGCCTCTCTTTAAGGAGAGGCGCACGCGCGGTCCTGTCCAGAGCTGCGTACAGGAAATTCGGGGTATCTCGCTCGTTTTTCGCGAGATGTGGGATACCGCAGGTTTCCCCTTCAAACCTGTGCGGGCACCACAACTCTACACGGGTGCCGCAGCCCGACCATGCCATTAATTTTCGCAGGCTGCTAACATCCGGCCATGGCCCTGCTCGAAGTAAACCAGCTGACCAAGAACTACGCTCGCCGCTCCGGTTGGCTAGGCGCAACCCAGCAAAAGTGTGTCGTCGACCGGATCTCCTTTTCCATACTCCGAGGAGAAACCCTGGGTCTGGTGGGTGAATCAGGTTCCGGGAAAAGCACGGTAGCGCGCATGGTGCTGGGGCTGATCCCACCTACCTCCGGAACCGTCTCCTTCGATGGCCAGGAAGTCATCCATGGAGCCTCCAGCGCCAGGCTCCGGACCCTGCGTCGTCGTATGCAACCCGTTTTCCAGGACCCCTTTGCTGCTCTGAACCCCCGTATGACGGTTCGGCAAATCATAGCCGAACCCTTCCGCATCCATCGCCACGACCCCGAGCTAACCGCCCGTCCCAAGACGGCAACGGAGCTCCTGACTGAGGTGGGTCTGGACGAATCAGCCCTGCCTCGTTATCCCCACGAATTTTCCGGTGGCCAACGCCAGCGAATCAACATCGCCCGCGCCCTTGCCCTTCGTCCCGAGCTACTCCTGCTCGATGAGCCCGTCTCCGCTCTCGACGTCAGCGTCGGGGCGCAAATCATGAACCTGCTCCGCCATCTCCAGCAAACCCTTCATTTGACATACCTTTTCATCTCTCACTCGATGCCCCTGGTCCGCTATCTCTCCACCAACATCGTGGTCATGCGCGCCGGGCAGGTCGTCGAAGCCGGAACGAGCGAGCAAATCTGCCATTCCCCCGTCGAGCCATACACCAGGAGCCTTTTGGAGGCCACTCCTGAGCTGCCGATGTAAATATGATGTAAATACACTCAGATTTTATGAGTCTTTTATGTTACGATTGCCATCACAGTAGTAGCTGGGTGGGAACCCAGCAACATTTGGAGGAGACTTATGGCAATTAATCGTTTGGATACCTTCCGCGACGTGGTCGCTTTGCAGAATCGTATGAACAGTCTTTTCCAGGACTTCTCCCGAAACGGTGAGAACGAACTGGTAGCTGCTGGCTTTGTCCCCCCGGTCGACATTTATGAGGACGAGCACAAGCTCGTGCTTACCGTAGAGATTCCCGGTATGCGCCTGGAGGATCTCGATGTTCATCTGGAAAACAACACATTGACGGTAAAGGGTGAGCGGACTTTCAAGGGCGAAACCAAGGAAGAGAACTTTCATCGCGTCGAGCGCCGCTACGGCAGCTTCTATCGTGCGTTCACCATTCCCAACACCATCGACCCGGAAAGCATCAAGGCCGAGTATGACGCTGGTGTTCTGCGCTTGGAGTTGCAGAAGAAGCCGGAAAGCAAGCCCAAGCAAATCAAGGTGAATGTGGCCCCCGCCAGGCAGCTCAACCAAAATCAACCTGCTGGTCAGCCCATCAGCGCATAATCAAATTAGTAGAATTCACCCCGGCAGACACAGACTCTCCGGGGTGAACTCATACCCGTTTCTCAAGAATCAAAATAGAAAAATACGACCAGGCTTCATGGCATCGGAGCGATGCCCACTTGCTTTCGCCGCCCAGGCGATTCAGCATGATCTGGTCAGTGAAGGATGAAACTTTATGGCAATGCGTTGGGATAAATTCACGCTGAAATCACAGGAGGCAGTCCAGAGGGCCGTTGCGCTGGCCAACGAAAATGGTCAGCCCGAAGTGGTCCCCATGCATCTACTGCTGGCCCTGATAGAAGACAAAGAGGGCATTATTGTTCCGCTGCTGCAGAAGATCGGTGTGCCCGCGGATAAATTATTGGCGACTGCCCAACAAGCGATCGCCGGCATGCCTAAGGTCAGTGGATCCGTTTCAGAGCCGGGCCTCTCTTCGAGCATGCAAAAAGTATTGAACGAGGCCTCCAAGGAGGCCAGCGACTTCAAGGACGAGTACGTATCGACCGAGCATTTGTTGCTGGCGCTGACACACATTAAAAACGATCCGGCGCAATTGCTGTTGACGTCCGTGGGAGCAACCCGCGACGCCATCCTCAAGGCGCTCACCTCGGTGCGCGGCAACCAAAGAGTCACCGATCAGAACCCGGAAGGCAAGTACCAGGCCCTGGAGCGTTACGCCAAGGACCTGACCGAACTTGCGCGCCGCGGGAAGCTCGATCCGGTCATCGGGCGAGATGAAGAGATTCGCCGCGTGATCCAGGTGCTGTCTCGCCGGACCAAGAACAACCCGGTATTGATCGGCGAGCCGGGAGTGGGCAAGACCGCCATCGTTGAGGGTTTGGCGCGCCGTATCGTCTCCGGCGACGTTCCCGAGCTGCTGCGTGACAAGCGCGTCATCTCGCTTGACCTGGGCTCCATGCTGGCAGGCGCGAAGTATCGCGGCGAGTTCGAAGACCGGCTGAAAGCAGTGCTCAAGGATATTGAGGAATCTCACGGCCGGATCATCCTCTTCATCGACGAATTGCACACCCTGGTAGGGGCAGGCGCAGCCGAAGGCGCCATTGACGCTTCCAACATGCTGAAGCCACCCTTGGCCCGGGGTGAGTTGCGGGCCATCGGCGCGACCACTCTCAATGAATATCGCAAATACATCGAGAAAGATGCCGCCCTGGAGCGCCGTTTTCAGATCGTCTTTGTAGGCGAGCCAACAGTAGAAGACACCATCGCCATTCTGCGCGGTCTCAAAGAACGGTACGAGGCCCACCACAATGTGCGCATCAAGGACTCTGCCATCGTAGCCGCTGCCACTCTTTCGCACCGCTACATCTCGGACCGCTTTCTACCCGATAAGGCGATCGACCTGGTCGATGAGGCGGCAGCTTCGCTGGCCATTCAGATCGGCTCGGTGCCGGTCGAAATTGACCAGCTCGAGCGGCAAATGATTTCGCTTGAGATCGAGCGCACGGCGCTAAAAAGAGAAAACGACCGCAACTCGAAAGAGCGGCTAGAGGTCGTAATCCGGGAACTCGCGGCGTTGAAAGAAAAAGCCACGGCCTTGCGCGCGCGCTGGCAGACGGAGCGCGAAGCGATCACTCGCTTGACCGAAGTGAAGAAGAAGATCGAAGCCCTGCGTTTCGAGATGGAAGAGCAGACGCGGCGTGGCAATCTGGAGCGCTCCGCTGCCATCCAGTATGGCGAACTACCGCAGCTCGAAGCCGAGCTGAAGCGGTTAAACGCGCAGCAGGACACCGATGCCGGCGGCACTCGTCTCCTCAAAGAGGAAGTCGACGAAGAAGACATTGCCAAAATCGTAAGCAAATGGACCGGCATCCCGGTGGACAAGATGCTCGAAGGCGAGGTGCGCAAGCTGGTGGAGATGGAAGGCCGGCTGCGCGAGCGCGTGGTCGGGCAGGAGGAAGCGATCGAGACAGTTGCGAACGCCATTCGCCGCTCACGCGCTGGCCTGAGCGATCCCAATCGGCCGATCGGCTCTTTCCTCTTCCTCGGACCGACAGGCGTTGGCAAGACCGAAACTGCGCGCGCGTTGGCGGAGTTCCTCTTCGACGACGAGCATTCCATGATTCGCATCGACATGTCGGAGTACATGGAAAAGCATGCAGTCGCCAGGCTCATTGGCGCGCCGCCCGGATATGTCGGCTACGACGAAGGTGGCCAGCTGACCGAGGCTGTCCGCCGTCGCCCTTACTCTGTGATCCTGTTCGACGAGATCGAGAAGGCGCATCCGGATGTCTTCAACATCCTCTTGCAAGTGTTGGATGACGGCCGTCTCACCGACTCGAAGGGCCGCACTGTGGACTTCAAGAACACGGTGCTGATCATGACCTCGAACCTGGGAGCGCATCTGCTGCAGTCCGAGAATCTGGAGAGCGAATCGGCATTTGAAGAGGCGCGTGAGCAGGTGATGCAGCTATTGCGTCAGAGCTTCCGGCCGGAATTTCTCAACCGCATAGACGATGTAGTCATTTTCCGTCCGCTCAATGAGGAGCAACTGGTGCACATTGTCGATCTGCGACTGGCCGATCTGCGCAAGCTTTTGGAACCGCGCAAGATCACGCTTGAGCTGACATCCAATGCGCGTCACCAGTTGTTGTTGACTGGCTACGACCGGCAATACGGAGCGCGTCCCATGAAGAGAGCCATCCAGCACTTGATCCAGGACCCCTTGGCCATCAAGATTCTGGACGGCGAAATCCTTCAGGGCGATCACGTAAAAATCGATGCCGATCCCCTAAAGAACCGTCTACTCTTCGAAGTTGTAGGCAGAACCGTAGAAGCCTAAACGGCCAGCAGCATGAAAGTTACGTGAGCAGAATAAGTGGGTGGCCCAGGTCTCGCTTTTGAGACCTGGGTTTTTCGTTTGTAACCACTTGGTCGGAGAGCCGCTAAACCCACTCCCCTTTGCGCATGAGTGGCTCTGCAACCCCCGTAGACGTGATCCCGTCCAGATCCATCTCGCCCGATCCGATCATCCAGTCCACATGGATCAGGCTCTCATTCGCCCCGCGAGCAACAAGTTCCTCGGGTGTCAGCTGATCACCATTTTTCAAGCAAGTGCTATACGCCTGTCCCAGGGCAATATGGCTGGCCGCGTTCTCATCGAACAGCGTATTAAAAAACAGCAGCCCACTGCTGGCGATCGGAGAGGAGTGCGGTACCAGTGCGACCTCTCCCAGCCGCCGCGCTCCATCGTCGGTATCAATCATTCGCTGCAGCACTTCCTGCCCTCTGGATGCCTTGGCGTCGACCACACGCCCCTGCTCGAAGCGTACCGCGATCTTCTCAATCATCGTGCCTTGATAAGACAGCGGCTTGGTGCTCGTGACCGTTCCTTCCACGCGATCTTTGTGCGGCGTAGTAAACACCTCTTCCGTAGGCATATTGGGAATGCAATACGCGCCCGTGCCGGCCTGTGTCCCTCCGCCCATCCACAAGTGATCGTCCGCCAGGCCCACGCGCAGATTGGTCCCGGGTCCTTGAAAATGCAGCGCGGAGTAGCGCTTCGCATTCATCAAATCGGCGCGTCGATGAAGCCCCGCGTCATGTTGTTTCCAGCGGGCAACGGGATCGTCCCCGTCCACCCGCGACGCGGC
This sequence comes from uncultured Acidobacteriaceae bacterium, assembly GCA_963763905.1. GTDB lineage: Bacteria > Acidobacteriota > Terriglobia > Terriglobales > Acidobacteriaceae > PALSA-350. The sequence continues at coordinate 9,879 of CAVXRU010000018.1, forward strand.
AAAGATCGCGTCCCACAGCCGGCTCATCGCCTGATCGGGCGCCAATTCAGGAAACACCGTTGCCGCCCACGCCGGCGTGGCGCTGGCGACAATCGTCCAATTGATATCGTGCCGGGTAATGAGCTCGATCGCCGGCCGGTAGGCTTTCGAAACCGCGCGGTTGGCCCGGCCAACTTTTTCCGGATCTTCCTTTGACAGCAGAGACGGATCGCCGCCGGTAATCGCCAGCCGCGCCGCACCGCTGCGAAACGCATTGGCCATGCCCTCAAAGAGCCATCCCGGGGCCTTATCGAAGCCTGCGTCCTCGGCAAAGCGATAGCGCAGCAGCGCCGACTGCTCATCCGTAAACAGCGTAGTCACCAGAGAAGCGCCGGCCTTGTAAGCCTGCTCGGTAATCAACCGGGCCAGCGGCAAGGCATCGAGCGTTGCCGTCATGACCAATTCCTGCCCTCGCGCCAACCCAAGACCGGCATTGATCGCGACCTGCGCCAGCCGCTCCAGCTTCTGTTCAAAGGTCAGAGATATCTTCGGAAGCTCTGTGATGGTACCCATAAATTCCCTCTTCCCCATTATCAATCACAAAGCACACGCGGAACCCGGGGGCCGATCGCGCACAATACCTCCCAGGGAACTGTCCCGCAAAGGTCAGCCAGATCCCAGGCATCGAGTGTCTCGTCGCCCTGGCTTCCAAGCAGCACCACTTCGTCCCCGATGGCAACACCAGGAACACCGGTAACGTCCACCGTTACCTGGTCCATCGAAATGCGCCCGGCAATAGGAGCTTCCTGACCGCGGATGAGAACATACCCGCGATTCGAAAGCAGACGATTCAATCCGTCTGCATACCCAAGGGGCAGCAGCGCGAGACGAGTGTCCCCGGTCGCAACAAAGGTATTGCCGTAACCGGCGGTATCCCCGGCACCCAGGCTGCGCAACGACGTCACCTGTGTCTTCCACGTCAGTACCGGAACAAAGCCTGGCTCGCCATCCCAGGAAAGCCCGTCCTGGGTGATACGGTCCACATAACCATAGAGAGCCAGACCAGGGCGCAACATCAGCCGCGCTCCTGCGTGGGATGCCATCCGGCTCAGAGCCTTCCGGTCGGATCCAGCGATGATGGTCGACGAATTGCCCGCGTGCACCCACTGCGGGCGCAATCCGTTTGCGGCAATTAATTCCAGCGCCGTTTGAAGAGTTGCCAACTGCGGATTAGGGCGTATGGTCGAGATGGTTTCGGGGGAAGAGAAGTGGGTCATCACCCCTTCCAGGCGCAGGCAGGAATTGGATTGAAAACGAGGCAACAACGCCGCCATCTCGCCCATGCTCACGCCCTGGCGCGACATCCCGGTATCAATTTCCAGATGAACCGCCACCGATCCGGGAGCCAAGCCGCGAGCCACTCCCACCTGCTCCAGCACGTCAAGATGCCACGGCTCCCAAACCACCGGAGTCAGTTTCCAGTCGAGGACTGTCTCTGCATCCCCCTGGAATATCCCGGACATCAACAAAATGCGTGGCTGGGGGCAGATCGCGCGCACCGCACAGCCTTCCTCTGTTGAGGTAACCCCCAGCCATTGCGCCCCGGCTGCGGCTAGCAGCGGCGCGCATGCCAGCACATCATGGCCGTACGCGTCGGCCTTCACCACCGGCATCAAATCCGCCTTGGATCCGGCCATGTGGCGCAGCTTTTCATAGTTGGCCAGCAGACGTTGGCTGGAGATTTCAGCCCATACGGGCCGGTTCGGCTGAGCCACTTAGTATTCTCCCTGCGCCTGACCAAGGACAGGGTTCTCAAAGCGGGTGCAGTCCGCCAGGTAGAAGAGATGCACCGAGCCGGTGGGACCGTTGCGCTGCTTGGCGATGATGATCTCCGCCTTGTTCTCGGAGTCGATGTCTGCTTCCCCGTTCTCATCCTTGTTGTAGTAGCTATCCCGATGAATAAAGGCCACCACATCGGCGTCCTGCTCAATGGAGCCTGATTCGCGCAGATCGGAAAGCATCGGCTTTTTGTCGCCGCCGCGCTGCTCCGAGGCGCGGCTGAGCTGGGAAAGCGCCACCACCGGGACCCGCAGCTCCTTCGCCAGAGCCTTGAGGCCGCGGGAGATGGCTGAGACCTCCTGGGTTCGGTTCTCATAGCGGCGAGCCCCCACGCCAAAGGAGGAGGCACTCATCAACTGCAGATAGTCAATCACAATCAGGTCCAGGCCGCCCTGCTGTCGTTGCAGCCGCCGCGCCTTAGCCCGCATTTCAGAGAGCGCGATGGCCGGCGTATCGTCGATGAATATTTTGCACTCCGCCAGCCGCTCCAGACCCTCCATCAATTTGCCGCGATCTGCTTTAGGAATGAAGCCGGTTTGGATTTTTCGCATGGAAACCCTAGCCTGTGAAGCCAGCATGCGCCGCAGCAATGACTCTTTGGACATTTCGAGCGAAAAGACGGCGACCACCTTGCCATCTAGCACCGCGGCGTTCTCGGCAATGTTGATTGCCCAGGCGGTCTTGCCCATGCTGGGACGGGCGGCGATGATGATCAAGTCAGAAGCCTGCAAGCCGCTGGTCATCTTATCGAACTCGCCGTAGTGGGTAGCCAGCCCGGTTACCTCTCTCTGCTGCGCATACAAATTGTCGATGGTGCCGAAAGAATCGCGAACGATTTCCGGGATGCCTGCAAACCCTCGGGTAATGCCGCGTTCGGAAACTTCGAGCAGTCCGGACTCGGCGGCATCGAGCACCACCAGCGCTTCGTCGCTCTGGTCTGCGGCGCGGGTGATGGCGGTGTTGCAGATGCCGATCAGTTGCCGGGCGAGGGATTTGTCCTTGACGATGCGGACATACTCTTCAATACTCGGCCGCCGCGGCAGTCCTTCGGTCAAGGACGCGAGGTAGGCCACACCGCCCACGGCTTCCACTTCCTTGCGCCGCGCCAGCTCTTCGGCCAGGGTGACGATATCGACGGCCCGGTGGGCGTCGATCAACTCCGCCATCCGGCTATAGATGCGGCGGTGGGAATCGAGAGAGAAGTCTTCTGAGCGAAGTTTTTCTGCTGCTTCGTTATAGGAATGGTTGTCGAGCAGGATCGCGCCCAGGATCGAACGTTCCGCTTCTACGCTGGCGGGCAGACCGCGCTCCAGCGACACATCAGAAAAAACAGCCATAAGGGGGAAACTCCAAGCCTCAGTTTGACCCGTCGGGGGCGCTCCAGCAATCTGGAAATGTGGACAAAGGTATGATTAGACGAGAATGCGTTCTCTATTTATTACGTTTTTTCTTTTGTTGCCCGGGGTGATCTCCCCCGCGCAGCAACCTGCCAAATCCGCAGCAGCGCCGCCCGAATTTCGCGAGATGCAGCAGGTAGAAGACCGCTGGGCCGACGCCATCACCAAACGCGATCAATATGCCTTGGAGCTGGTTCTGGCTCCGCAATTCATTGGTATTTCTGCCAGCGGCGATGTGGTTACGCGCAACCAGCAAATCGCCCACCTCTTCGTCAAAAATGAGGGACCCCAGTCTCTGGAGCAGAAAGTAATCAGCGTCCGTTTGGTGGGGGATGTAGCCATTGTGAATGGCACCTATGTCATGACCTGGAAGGGTGAGAAGGGCCCGGTTCTGGAGAAGGGCATCTTTTCTCACGTTTTCGAGCATGTGCGCAACAACTGGCTTTGCCTCAATTCGCAGCGGACCGTAGTAGCAGAGGAAAACAAGGGAGCAGCCGTTGAGAAGCCCAAAGCAAAGCGCAGCGATGCCGAGTTGCCCATGCACGTTCCCTTAATCTACAAGGGACCAGAGAGCACTCAGCCATCCCCCGCCCCGGGCACTAATCAACCCCCTCAATAGACGACGTTATCTTTTGGGCTCTATCCCCACCACGAATTGACGGGTGCCCCATCCTTCGCGTTTTTTGCGAAGGGTGGGACGCGCAGGCCTCCCCCTGAAGCCTGCGCGGGCAGACGGTGTTCCGGGAAAAAAAGAATTGTCATCCCGACCGGAGCGTAGCGTAGTGGAGGGACCTGCGGTTCAGGGGAGCTTCCTGGAAATGTGTTGCCTTTGCGATATAGTTCTTCTGCCATGCGCACCGCGACATTCTTGTTCCTAGCCTTATTTGCCTACTCACCGCTCGCCCTCGCAGCGGAAAAAATGACAGCCCTGCAACTGATCAACCTGGCGCAATCGCACAGCCCTGCCCTGGCAGAGGCAATCACCTCCACCTTCACCACCCAGGAATTAAAAGATGGCACTGCCTGGGCGGGGCAGGGCCACGACTTCTTCTTTGCCGTCGCCTCCCCCACCCCTCCGGATCTTTTCATCGACGGCCTCCCCGGCCCAAAAATGCAGCCCATGGGTGACCAATGGTATGCAACTGCCAGGATCGAGGACCTGGCCACTCTGCATTCCTTCTACTACCAGATCGCCGGAGCAAAATTCGGCGGACGCCTCGATCTTCCCGCATTCGGTCCCGATTCTTATCTCGAAGCTAATATCCCGTCAGGCAAGCTCTCAGAAAAAATGATCCACACCAGCAAGATCTATGAAGGCATGAAGAGTGAGTACTGGGTCTACGTCCCTGCTGAATACGACCCCAAAATTCCTGCAGCGTTGATGGTATTTCAGGATGGCGGAGGTTACATCCATCGCGATGGCAATAACCCCGCGCTGAACGTTATCGACAATCTGATCGCCCAGAAAAAAATCCCGGTTATGATCTGCGTTTTCATCAATCCGGGCGATATCACAGATGCGCCGGGAACACCCACCTACCGCTTTGTCCAGGCATTCGCCGATCAGTGGCACCGCACCCTCAAGGACTCCATGCGGAGCACCGAATATGACACTGTGAGTGATCGCTATGACCGTTTTCTGCGCGACGAGCTTCTGCCTCAGGCCACGGCCCAATACAACATCCGCAAAGACGCTTACAGCCATGCCATTACCGGCCTCTCTTCGGGTGGTATCTGCTCCTTCAACGCCGCCTGGCAGATGCCCGATCAATTCAGCCGCGTGATCAGCTGGATAGGCAGCTTCACCAGCATCCAGTGGAAAGAAGATCCGGCCATTCCGGACGGCGGTCAGGACTACCCGGAAAAAATCCTGCGTGAGCCGGCGCACAACCTCCGCGTATGGCTGCAGGACGGCGCCAATGATCAGGAGAACGACCGCTACGGAAGTTGGCCGTTGGCCAACATCCGCATGGCCAACGCACTCAAGTTGAAGAACTACGACTTTCACTTCAGTTTCGGCCAAGGCACCCACAATTCCGGCCACGGTGCTGCGGAATTTCCTGCGGAGATGACCTGGTTATGGCGAGACTACAATCCCGCGAAGAACAGCCAGGCCTATGAAATGGAAGCCGCGGAAAAATCCAAACCGCTATTTCGCGTAACCATCACCAGTCGCGAAGCGCACTAGGAGAAAGTCAAAAAACCGCTGCTGGACCGAAACAGTTTTCACTGCACCACCAGCAATGCGATAAATCCCTTGTACTCCCATTTGCGGTCGTCTAGGATGAGTGGGCTTAAACCCTGGGAAATTCAAGCTATTGAGCTCAACTGGAGTGCATATGAAGACACTGGTTCGTTCGCTGCTGGCCGCAACCGCGCTGGCTGTAACCGCAATGATCGCTTCGCAAGCAGGTGTGGCTCAGGTACCGGCAGGCGCTCCCGCAGGTACTACCGGGCTTTGTAATGACGGCTCCTACTGGACCGGCGCAAGCAAGAGTGGTGCGTGCCGAGGCCACAAGGGAGTGAAAACCTGGTACGCCGCTAGCTCTGCTGCCCCCACTACTGCCGCCACTCCAACCGCTCCCACGCCGGTGAATCAGACTGCGGCTCCCGCCGCGGCTGCAGCTCCCGCCGCGGCGCCGGCTCCTAAAACCAAGACCACGACCTCATCCGCATCCGCATCCGGCACAGCGAAGACCCCCGCTGCCGGCGGCGGACCAGGCTTGGTCTGGGTGAATACCTCCACCAAGGTCTATCACTGCTACGGGACCAAGTACTACGGGACGACCAAGGCCGGCGCGTATATGTCGGAAGCCGACGCAAAAGCCAAGGGCGCTCATCCGGATGCGGGTAAGCCCTGCAGCTAGAAGTTCCTCTGCAATGCACGGGGCAGCGATCCCTCATACGGGTCGCTGCCCCGATTCATTGATCACCGCATGGTAAGAAAGTCAGCGCGGCAGCCCCGGTCCACCCAAATTCCCCGGTTATCGAAGCCCCAGGTTTGGCCCTGAATGCAGGGTGAGCCACTACGCTGGTTAGTAAGTCGTACGCCGCGGCTGGTATTGGCCGCGCAGTAAACTCGCTTTCCATTATTAGAGGAGCAGGTGATGGTTACTCCGGAAGGTCCGCCACCGGGTCCACCAGGCCCTCCGGGTCTCCAACCCGTCCCCAGGTAAAAATCCGCACGGCAACCGCGATCCACCCAAATACCCTGCCGGCTGTAGCCCCAGGTCTGGCCCTGGATGCACGGCGAGCCGCTGCGTTGATTGATCATCTGTACGCCGCGGCTGGTATCGACCCGGCACAAATGCCGTTTCATGTCGTCGGAGGCACAGGTTACTTGTCTCCCATTTTGCTGAGTGATTCCGCTTTGGGCCCACACTTTCGATCCGAAGGCCATTCCCTGGACGCCCAGCAGCAAGATAAGCCATATCAATTTCTTCATCGCCAACTCTCCTTGAAAGGCTCGCAACTTAAGAGGCCCGACCGCGCGGTGGAATTTGGTTCAAGCGATGATATAGCCCCCAGATTCTGGCCTTGCAAATGAAATAAGAATCAGTAGAGGTTCTTGCGTGAATTCGTGATTCATCCAATGAACAATTGGCATTGCAATAAAGGGAAGCAGGAGGCCTTTAGCCTCCGCCGATCTCGGCTCTGTATCTGGGCATGACTTTAGTCGTGCCGTAAAAGAACTGAAAGAGACGGGGCTTTAGAGACTGCGTGAGAACTGAGTCTCCTGGAAGGGCACGGCTTCAGCCGTGCCAGTAGATGACACCGCCATGCTCGGCTTTAGATGGGATGAGACGGCTGGCCTCACCGGAAGCTAAGCTTTCGATACGCACTCAAGGGTGCAAAGGAGACCAGCCATCAAGAAGATTAGCAAGAAGCAGGGTTTTGTAACAGCAGCGCAGAGTCAACCGTTGCCGGTAGTGGGTTTGGATCTGGGCGACCGTTACAGCCATTACTGTATGTTGTCCAACCGAGGAGAGTGGATGGAAGAGGGTCGGATACAAAGCACCGTAACAGCCCTGGAGAAGCATTTCGGGGGCGAGCCGCAGATGCGGATTGCGCTGGAAACGGGGACCCATTCCCCCTGGGTGAGCCGGTTGTTGAAGAGCTATGGTCATGAGGTGATCGTAGCCAACCCGCGCAAGATCCCCACCCTGACTGGCAGCGAGAGCAAGAACGACCGCAACGATGCCGAGCAGTTGGCGCGGATGGCGGCTTTCGACCCAAAGCTGCTCCACCCGATCGAGCACCGCAGCTTGGAGCGGCAGCAGGACCTGAACCTGATCCATACGCGCAGCGTGCTGGTACGGGCTCGGACCATGCTGGTCAATTCGGCACGCGGGCTGGTCAAGAGCGCCGGCGGACGACTGCCCAGCTGCAGTTCCGAGGTATTCCCGGAGAAGGTGTCGGTGGCCGTGCCGCGGGAACTGAAGGCGGCCTGCGAACCTCTACTGAAACAGATTACGCAGATGAACCGGACCCTGGCTGGGATGGACAAGCAGATCGAGGGCCTGGCTAAGAAATATCCCGAGATCGCTCTTTTGCGTACCGCCCCCGGGGTAGGTCCGGTGGTGGCGGCCTGCTATGTTTTGACGCTGGGCCATCCGGAAACGATGGAAACCAACCGCCAGGCGGGCGCCTATCTCGGCCTCAGACCCCGTCAGCAACAGTCTGGGGACTGCGACCCGCAATGCGGGATTACCAAGACGGGCAACAGCTACCTGCGCAGTTTGCTGGTGCAGTCGGCGCAATACATCCTGGGTCGCTTTGGCCCCGACTCGGAGTTGCGCTGCTGGGGCCTCAAGCTTGCCGCCTGCGGCGGCAAGCGAGGCAAGAAGCGCGCCATCGTCGCCGTAGCCCGCAAGCTGGCCGTGCTCTTGCTTAGCATGTGGCGCAACGGCAAGAAGTTTGAACCGTTTCCTCAGTCGGCGACCCAGTTAGCTAAGGCCGTCTAACCCCTCCCCTCACCAAGAGCACAAGGAACAGAACAGAGTTGTTGACGACGAATCCATCTCGAGTTTGGGTGACTGCGCTCAGCGGCTTGGCCTTCAAAGGCCGCGCTTTAGATAGCAGCCCCAATTCATCTTCATCGGACACCATCAAGCACCGAGTCCTTGGCGACTCGCCTCGAGTGCGTATAGAAGTCCGAGATGAATCTTCCTCAAGGTCCGTGTCGTCCCAACAAGCAAAAGCAACAGCAAAAACAAAAACGCCCAATAATACAAAAACAAGGGGAATTCCCTTGCATTCCACAGCCGTCTCATAGAAGCCGCTGGGGTACGGTTTTTCCATTCCTCCAGATTCTGTTATGCGCTGACAAAAGATGCCCTCAGAGGCTAAAGCCTGTAAGCCTTGAGAGAATCACGGTACGGCTGAAGCCGTACCCTATCCAGGAGACCCGGCTCTCATGCAAACTCTTTAGCCTCTGCCGATGAGTACGGCCTTTTACATGCCGCGGGAAAACTCTGGTTATTGAAGTGTACGGGTCACCGCGCCGCAGCGAGCACTCGCCGCAGCGAGCATTGGACCGTACGTATCTACTCGCAACAGCGACTTTTCCGCAGCCCGTTCCGGCGCTTAAGTCAACTCCAACTGGTCTCCGACCCTCATTTCGCAAGCGCTGATTGCCCCTGCCGGCAATTCCAGCATGCTATGTGTTCTCAGGTTGATGCCGGTCATTCTGAACGGAACCACGCAATGCCAAAGCTTGAGCACCCGAAGATCTTTGCTCAGCGCGACGACATCGATGGCAAACCGCATGCCGAACGTATGGATGCCGGATGAGGGCCTGATGAGAAGTCCACATCCGGCGTCCAGCCGGCGTTTTCCCGCTAAACCGATCAAGCGAGTCAGAAAGGTATCGGCTGTAGTGATCTGTGTTCCGACCGTGGTGGCTCTGGTTTTGTTTTTCAGATACATGTTACTGGTTCTCGCCACGTAATCGAAACAGCCGGCCTTTCTAACTATGCTTTAGCCGACTTTCTGCGGTATATCAGGATCGCGAGCACAATCACTGCCAAAACGCCTGCGACCGCACGAACCACTAATGTTGTATCCATTGGATTCTCCTCCTTTCGCTCGATCTTCAATTCTTCTAACCTGCGTCGCCTTCTCTTGAGCCGGCACCCGGAACGGCTTTGCCCGTAATGACGAACGGATCTATTTAGCCGTCTGCATGTTCCTGGCAATGTTGAGAATTGCGGGCGCAAGCAAAACAATAAAAATGCAGGGGAATATAAACAAAACCAGCGGAAACAATATTTTGATTTTCGACTTCGCGGCCAGTTCCTCCGCCCGTTGCCGTCTTTTCAAACGGATCTCATCGCCAAACCGACTCAACGCCCTCACGATCGGTGTCCCGAACCGGTCCGCCTGGGTGAGCATGCTGACGAACAGCGAAAACTCCCCAATCTGTGTACGATCGGCAGCGCTCTTCCATGCATCCAGGCGCGGCTTGCCCGCGAGCTGCTCCAGATTGACCTGCATGAACTCCTGGTGAATATCCGGGTGGCTAAGGATGAGTTCCTGTCCTACCCGCAACATCGCCTGGTCCAGACCCAGGCCCGCCTCCACGCAAATCACGAGCAGATCAAGGGCATCGGGAAGACTCCTTCTGATTCTTTCTCGGCGTTTCTTGATTCTGAGCTTGAGCCACATGTCAGGAAGCAGATAGAAGACAGCGCCCAACGTGAGAGACCAGAAGACAGTGTTGGTAGGGATCAGGCTTCCCAGCGCCAGCCCGATCACCGGCCCGAGGAAGCGGCTCGTAAGGTAGGCATTGGCGCCTCGGCTGGTTTTGATTCCTCCGCTAAACAGCTGCTGTTTCAGCTGCTCATCTTCGGCCAACCCCAACCGGATACGTACGCTGTTGGCCATGGAGAGGATCTTCACTTGCAGCCGCTCCTTGGTGCCGACCTTCCTCTGATCCGGACGACTGCTTTGCACCATCTCCAGAATCCGCCGCGCAGCGGGCGAGGGCCTCATCAGCGCTGGAGCGATCACGAGCGCCAGCACCAGAAACACCGTCAACCCGAATGCGCTCAAAAATACAATGCTCATCTGTTAAACCTCGATGCCATTCACAATGCGGCGGATGATCAAAGAACCGATCAGCAGCATCCCTGCGCTCACATAAACCAACTTGCGCCCCACCGGGTCGCGGAAAAGAATCGCGGAATACCCGGGATTCACCAGGTTGAGCAGCGCCAGCATCACCAACGGGAGCGCGCTGAGAATCCATCCCGTCAGCCGCCCCTGGGCGGTTTGTACTTGAATCTCACCCTCAATCCGAAGCCGCTCTCGAATGACAAAAACCGTGCGATCCAGGATCTCCACCAGGTTGCCGCCCGTATCCTTTTGCACCAGGATGGCGGTCACCAGCACCCGCAGATCGGAAGAGGGAACGCGATGCAGAAGTTGCACCAGTGCGTCTCGCAGCGGCAGGCCGAGGTTCAGCTGCCGGAAGATCTCACCAAACTCCGAGCGAACCGGTTCCTGGGCATTCTCTGCCAGCATCTCCATCGCACTCACGACCGAGTGGCCGGCGCGCAAAGCGCGCGCCAACATATCGATACCCTCTGCCAGCACGTTGTTGAACGCAGCCACTCGCCGGGATCGCCGCCAGGCCAGAACCATCGAGGGCACCAAACACAGCGCGGCCCCGGCCACGATGTCGATCAAAAACATCCCGGTGAAGACCCACGCGATCCCATACCCGCCGGCAAACAGTGCACCGCTGGTCACCATCAGGCCGGCCACCGTGATTGTGCTATTTGCCTGCAGGATGCGCAATTGCATGGTTTGCGCAAAGCGATACCGTTTGAGGAAGCTGTCAAGCCAGCGAAACCTGCTGGCATTGGTCGGCTTCAGGAACTGCTCGATCTCGGGCGTCGTCCCGTCTGGCTTGCTGGCAGAGAGGTGAATCAAGGCCATGCGATGGGCAACGGTTTGCTTCTCGCGGGACTCTCCCGTCATCGCCATGACTGCTCCGAAGCTGACCATGAGCATCGCGAGAAATCCTAGAAAGATCCAGGCCATCGGAATAACTCCTACACTTCCACCGAATAATCCAGCAGGCTGGCAGACAGCGGAAAACCCGCAGCCTTGAGCTTGTCGGCAAACTTGGGGACGATCCCCGTCGAACGAAAACGGCCTTTCACTTTCGCGTTCGGTCCCAATCCCTCGCGCTCGAAAAGAAAGATGTCCTGCATACTGATGACGTCGCTGAAAGCGCCGGTAAGCTCCGAGATGTGGGTAATGCGGCGCGAGCCATCGCTCATGCGTGCAATCTGCACGATCACGTGAATCGCAGATGCAATCTGCGCTTTAATGGCTTTCTCCGGCAAACTTACACTCCCCATCATGGCCATGGTCTCCATGCGCGCCAGCGCATCGCGTGGCGTGTTGGAGTGGATGGTCGTCAGCGATCCATCGTGGCCGGTATTCATGGCCTGTAACATGTCGAGGCACTCTTCGCCGCGCACTTCACCCAGGATGATACGGTCGGGACGCATGCGCAGGGCGTTGATCACCAGCTCTCGCTGCTTTACCGCGCCCTTTCCCTCCACGTTGGGAGGCCGGGTCTCGAGCCGCACCACGTGGGCATGCTTTACCTGCAGTTCGGCTGAATCTTCAATGGTGATGATGCGCTCGCGCTCGTCGATAAATCCGGAAAGCACATTCATCAACGTCGTCTTTCCCGCGCCCGTACCCCCGGAAACGATGATGTTCAGCCGCGCTTGCACCGCTCCTTTCAACATATCCAGCATCGGTTCGGTGAGCGCCTTATTGCGCAACAAATCTTCCGCGACCAGCGGTTTCGCGCCGAACTTGCGAATCGACAGAATGGGACCGTCGACCGCCAGCGGAGGGATGATCGCGTTGACCCGCGACCCATCTTTCAAGCGGGCATCGACCATGGGCGAAGACTCATCGACGCGCCTTCCTACCGCTGAGACAATCTTGTCGATCACGTGCATCAGGTGCTGATCGTCTTGAAACATAATCGTCGTCTTTTCTAATATCCCGCGGCGCTCCACATAGACCGATTGATAGGTGTTTACCAGGATGTCGTTGACGGTAGGATCCTGCAGCAGTGATTCCAGCGGACCGAGGCCGAAAACTTCATCCAGCACTTCCTGCACCAGCCGGTCCCGTTCTGCCGCCGAAAGCGGGATGTTCTGTTCTCCGATTAACTGTTGGATCACGCTGACCAGCTGCTGCTGCGACGTCGGGTTCTCATGCATCTGCGCGATCTTTTCCAGATCCATTCGCTTGATGAGGTCCTGGTGTACCGCCGTCTTGATGGTCTGCTGCATCTTGAGCGCAAGCGGTCTCGGGCCCTTGGCAAGCCCGGCGATCGGGGCACTCCCATTCGTCATCGGACTACTCATTTCCAACTCCTCAAGCACCCAGCCCGGCGCCTCGACCCTGCTCTTCCCACGGGAGAGAGCACAACCACGGCTACACTCACTTCCACGGCACAAATCGCTTCTTTGCCGGCGCAGAAACCGCAGCCTCTGGCACCCCGGCCAAACCCGTACACCACTGCTTCATCTGTATGGAAAAATCCGATTTGCTGTTCGCCGCCACCGGTTCGCCGATGTTGATGGACTGCACCAGCTGGCTGTAATTGTTGGCAATCCGGAAGGCGATGGGCAGATGGATGGCTTTTTCAATCTGTTCGATCTTGACCGCCTCGTGCGATGAGGAACGGTTGATCACAACCTGCAACTTCTTCGTTGCCGACTCAACCTGGATAAGCCCGTCCACATAGCGGGAAAGGTCGCGGATCGCCCCAATCTCAGGCGTCGCAATCAGATAGATCCAGTGCGAAAGCGAGATCACGGCCAGGTTAATGTCGTCAAAGGATGCTTCACAATCCAGCACCACAAAGTCGTACTGGCTGCTCAGAAACTCGAGCGTGCGCTCGACGGAGTCAGTATCAGTTTTCCAAACGCCCCCATAGACGTCCGGCGAGGAGAGGATATCCAGGCCGCTCGAGTGAGTCGCAATAAATCCGCGAAGCAGTTCCTCGTCCAACCGGCTCACATTTTGCACCAGGTCGTAGAAGTGATGCTGGCTCCCATCCATTCCAAGGTAAAGCGACACATGGCCCAACTGGGGATGATTGTCGATCAGCAGGACCTTCTTGCTCGAAGTGCTCACCAGGTACATGGCCAGGTGAACAGCCAGCGTGGTGGTTCCGACCCCGCCTTTGGCGCCAAAGAAGGACAGAATCTTCCCGCTGTTTTGCGGACGGCTGATGGTGGTTGACCAGCGATGATCAAACTCATCCAGCGTCTCCAGGAATTGCGACGAATCGAATGGCCGGGCCAGAAAGCCGCTGTATCCTGCACGCATCGCGCGCAGCAGCAGGTCGGGGTCGTTGGTGGAGGAAAAGGCGAGAATCGCAATCTTGTGAAAGAAACTCTGACGCAGGCATTCCGCTGTCTGCAACGCCAGCCTTGGATCTTCGTCAAAGTCCACCACTGCTATACAAGCCTGGGCGTCGACCGCCCGCTGCGTCAGAGAGGAAAGCCTGGCGGTAGAAAAGAAATTATCGTAGTTGACCGGAACCAGCGTCCAGGCCATACGCGCAGCAGCCTGGCAGATCTGATCGACCGTATGCGGATCGATGTGCACGGTCAGCAGCGCTACCTGAATTGCGTCTGCATGGTTTTCGTTCCTCATCATTCTTTGCTCCCCGGGCCCGGTTGGGATTGGGACGCAGAGTTCTTCTTATCCGTCTTCTTGTCGAATTGATCCGGCTCCAGCAAGGGCACGGGAAGCTTCGGCGCTACCGGGGACGTCGTGTCACTGAGCGGATCGACTAAGAACGGAGTGACGATCACCATCAGCTCCACGGTCGAATGATTCACGTTCTTGGAGCGAAACAGCTGCCCCAGGATCGGAACATCTCCGATCCCTGGCATCTTGCCGAAGATATCGGTGGTGCGATGATCGAGCAGCCCGGAGATGGCGAAGCTCTGTCCGTCGCGCAGCTCCACCTGGGTGTCCGCCCGGCGAGTGGAAATCGCCGGTATCGTGTATCCGGAAATCGTAACCGCGTTGGTGTAGTCCAGAGCGCTCACCTCCGGGGCAACCTTCAGTTGAATGCTGCTATCGTCGTTGACGAAGGGCGTGAATTCGAGCTTCACGCCATAGGGTCGAAATTGAATGGTGATCGACGTCAGCCCGCCCGATGAGCCCTGTACCACTGGAAAAGGAAATTCTCCGCCGGCCAAAAACGATGCCTTTTGACCACTGAGCGTCGTGATCGTCGGCTCAGCCAGAATCTGCGCGATCTGCTTGTCCTGCAAGTCCTGCAAAGTGAAACCGATATTGTGACCGAACGTATAAAAAAGCAGGTTGAGCGGATTGCTGGTGGCGAATGTGCCTGGAGTGGTCCCGCTGGGAGGAGTGTACGTTTGCGTCGAAGGAAAGGCTCCGGTCGTCGAGTTGGTGGTTGTTTTCCCCTGGCTGAACAGGTTAATGCCGAATTGGCTCAGCTTCGAGCGATCGATCTCGACGATCTGTACCTTGAGCTTCACTTGTCTTAAATGCGGCTCTCGGATGACCACCGAGTTGATCACGTTCTTGGTGTACAGCGCGGCCAGCTTGGCCGCAGCCCCGGCAGAAGCATCACTGAGCACGGTGCCGGAAAGTGATACCCGGTCTTCCTGCCCTTCTACCGTAATGTTGTCGTTCGGCAATGCATGGCGCATCTCGGCCTGCAGGTTAGCCACATCCATATCGGAAAACACCAGGTAGCTGGTCGAACGGCCTGCTTCGTCCCACAGGATCAGGCTGCTCACGCCGGGTGCTTTCGCAGTGACCACAATCTGACGGGTAGTCGAGGTAAAGGAATCGACCACCTCGGGATTACTCACATACACACGCCTTAAACGGCTCACGGTGACAATGAAAATGGACCGGCCCACTAAGACGTGCAGCGGCTGGCTGGCCGATGCCATGGCCGTGGGCAGCAGCGCCGTGGTGTCCGGCAACCGGGCCAGATGCAAGGCGCTCAAAGACGTCGGAGCCGCAGACGGAGCGGCAGTCGGAGCCACCGGCTTGGCCACTTCGATTTGCCCCTGCATCGCACCACACAACAACAACAGAGAGAGAACACCCCATGTTCCTTTCCGTATCCGGCTTGTTGCTATCGCCATCCGGGCCTCAATTGAAAGTCTTTACAATTCGTTTATCGCCCAGTACGGTCTCCACCTGATACGGCTTTCGTGGCACAAGCCCTTTGGCGCCGGCCGCCTGATCTCCGGCGGACGGGCTTACGGTGCCGGCAAGTTCATCCAGCCCAACCGAAGAGCTCGAAGACTGCGCCCCATCGGCGCCGTTTCTCAAGACAAAGTGAATCGCTCCCAGGCTCGTTGCCAGGACCAGCTTCTGCGAGTCCTCCGGCCTGAGCAGCAGCGTAACCACGTTGGTGACGCTGGCCGGCTTGCCCTCGGGGTCGGGACGAATCTGTTGCCCCGCAGCCAGCACCACTACGTCCTGTAACACTGTGGTTGTCCTGGGATCTGCTGTCCTATCGGCGTGATAGGTCAGCAGAACATCGACGTGAGTTCCCGGCAGCAGAAAACCGGCCACGCCCACAACCTCATCGGAGTGCACGGAAATAGCGCGCATGCCTGCGGGAATCCTTGCCGCCAGGCCCGCCGTTGCCCCCACCGCCGCCAGATACCCATTCAGAATCGGTTGCTCACTGATCACTGGATAAAGCACGATTCTGTCCTTGAGCTCGTCGATCTTCGTGAAGCTGCCGGGCAACGCGACCGGCCACTCCACTAATCGCAGACTGTCCGGCTTTAGCATCTCCCCTGCCTCCAGTGGTTTGCCGGCCGCGACCACCCACCGTTTTGGTGCGGCTGCTCCATGAACCGTCTTGCCCACATGCCGGCTGAGCCAGAAGGTAAAGATGCCGGACACCATGAGCGATACAAACAGGGCCAGGGTCAGTCGCTTTGCATTCATTCCTTCACCTCTCGACAATCTGCAGACAAAGATCCAGAGCGCAGCCGGCGGCGATGGCCAGCGCATAGGGCAAGCGCAGAGCTTGTTCGTTGCCCACGTTGAATTCCGGATGAGGAGCCAGGCCCATCGTCCGATGGTGCATGGCGAGCGCGAACATGTTGTGCAAAGTAGTCACCAACTGGCCGCGGGCAAGCGCCATCGCGATGGCCATCACTCCGCCTGCCAGCCCGGTAAATACCAGCAGAGGTGCGATCCGGGAAAACCCGGCTAGGCATCCCACGGCAGCGATGAGCTTCACATCTCCCGCGCCCATTCCTCCCGCCAGATGAAAGACCAAAAAGATAAGCCCGCATACCAGCGCGCCCAGAGCCGCGGTTGCAAATTCCCGCCAGCCTCCCAAAAACCCGTGCAAAGCCAGACCGAAAACCAGCCCAGGCAAGGTGAGGAAGTTCGGTATTCGCCGGCTGGCTACGTCGTAGACGGCGCTGCCGGTAGCGCAGAGTAGCGACGCCATTGGAAAGACAAGCTCCATCGACGGTCTTAGCATGAAGACTTCCAGGTCACATCTGCGCCTCGGGGAGCCCTACCGCTATATAGCGCTGGTCAGCCGCGACCCCACATTGGTCAACACGGAACTCGCAGCAGTCGCGATCTTCGACACCGCGGCGATCGAGAACAAAGCAATGCACGCCACAATCAACGCGTATTCGACAATATCCTGGCCACTTTCATCAGCCAGAAACGAAGAGAGCATGCTCGCGAAGCTCTTCATGATCACACTTCTTGCGTGCACACTGCATGCATGCTCAGGCTAACGGCGCAGTTTTGGAATCGAACCTAGACAGCCGTAGTAAGGCTAGTCCCAATCTTCGTAAATGTGCTGCTGATCGTGGTTGCAAGGCTAGTCATGGCCGCCGTTGCACCCAACGCGATGATGGCCGCAACCAGGGCATATTCAATGAGGTCCTGGCCGGACTCATCGCGAATAAAAGCTGACATGTTTGCTATCACGGTATTGCTACGCTCATTGTTAGACATGGGATAACTCCTTCAAGGGGATTTGTAACAGCGCAGACTTCGCTATCCAAGGGCATATTCCATGCAAGTAAGGTCGAAGTCAATAACACACCGACTGGGGCGCAAAGAGAGTAAATTACAACGGTCATAGATGTGTCATGCCCTCGCTCACCTTATGAGAAAAGCTTGTCGTTATGGTCATCAGCTATGTGAAATCGGGACTTGGCCGCGCGCATGCACAGGCAATTATTCAACTTGGATAAGAGGCAACCGGCGCAAGGATGGCACTCATGCTTCTAACAGCAAGGTCGATAAATAAGTGAGTGTTGCTATATCGGCTGCTGAAAAACTCAGCTTCGTATCAGCGCACGAGTTTAGCCCGGCCGTTGGTATCGGTGCCAGCCCCGGACTTCAGTCCGGGGAAGCGGGTTTTCAAACCCGCGAACGCTTTATCTTGCAATCCCGGGCTTTAGCCCTGGTGAGGACTGGAAGCGTTGACATGGGCAGGGACTTTTTCTGATTGCTGAAAACTCAGTTTTGTATGAGGGCACGACTTTAGTCGGGCCACAAATGCTTGAGACTACGTCGGGCTTTTAGATGGGATGAGACGGCTGGCCTCGTCGGAAGCTAAGCTTTCGATACGCACTCAGGGGTGCAAAAGGAGACCAGCCATGAAGAAGATTAGCAAAAAGCAGCAGGATGCAACAGTAGCGGAAAACAAGCCGACGCGTGTAGTGGGATTGGATTTGGGCGACCGGCATAGCCATTACTGCATGTTGACCATTACAGGAGAAGAAGTGGAAACGGGGCGGATACAGACCACGCGAGCGGCCATGGAGAAGCATTTCGCCGGCGAGCCACGGATGCGGATTGCGCTGGAAGCGGGCACTCATTCTCCGTGGGTAAGCCGGTTGTTGAAAAGCTATGGACACCAGGTGATCGTAGCCAACCCGCGCAAGATCCCCACCTTGACCAAAAGCGAAAGCAAGAATGATCGCAACGATGCCGAGCAGTTAGCACGGATGGCGGCCTTCGACCCCAAGCTGCTGCATCCGATCGAGCATCGCAGCCCGGAGCGCCAGCAGGACCTGAACCTGATCCACACCCGAAGTGTGTTAGTGCGCGCCCGGACGATGCTGATTAATTCCGCACGCGGGCTGGTTAAGAGCGCCGGCCAACGGCTGCCCAAATGCAGCTCCGAAGCGTTCCCACAGAAGGCGCCGGCGGCGGTACCGCCGGCGCTGAAAGCAGCCTGCACACCGCTGCTGAAACAGATCACCCAGATGAATCAAACGATCGCCGCGATGGACACGCAGATCGACCAGCTGGAGAAGAAGTATCCGGAGATTACCCTTTTGCGCACCGCTCCGGGAGTGGGTCCGGTGGTGGCGGCCTGCTATGTGTTGACGCTGGATAATCCGCAGGCGATGGAAACGAACCGCCAGGCTGGCGCCTTTCTCGGCCTCAGACCGGCGCAGCAACAGTCGGGCGACTCCAACCCGCAACGCGGCATTACCAGGACCGGCAACATTTACCTGCGCAGTTTATTAGTGCAGTCGGCCCAGTACATCTTAAGACGCCTGGGCGCAGACTCAGAACTGCGCCGCTGGGGGCTCAAGCTGGCTGCCAGCGGTGGCAAACGGGGCAAAAAACGCGCCGTCGTTGCCGTGGCCCGAAAGCTGGCCGTGGTCTTGCTCAGTATGTGGCGTAATCACAAGAAGTTTGAACCGTTTCCTCAGACAGTGGCTCAACTAGCCACCGCCTAACCTTTTAATCCAAACAGTAGCGTAGGAAAGCGGAACAGATCTTGTTGCAGACGAATCCATCTCGAGCTCGGGTGACTGCGCCTCAGGGCCTGGCCGTCGAAGGCCGCCTTTTAGATAGCAGCCCCAATTCATCAACATCGCACACCATCAAGCACCGAGTCCTTCCCGACTCTACTCGAGTGCGTATAGAAGTCCGAGATGAATCTTCCTTCAGGACATCGTCGGCAACTGCAAAAACAAAAAGCCCTACCAATAAAAAAAACAGGAGAACACCCTTGATTTCCACAGCCGTCTCATAGAAGCCCCTGAGGTACGGCCTTCATGCCCGGGCTCTGACTCTTTCCTCAGCCTGTTTAGCCCTGAGCGCTGATGTCGTCGCAATCTTGGATTTTTTCCGCAGCCCATAGTAACTCGTCGCGAAAGTGAGAAGTCATGGTCGGCACGGCGCCCTGCTTCAAGGAACAAGGACAGGCGATGGTTGAGGTGGCGCTCGTCTTGCCAGTCCTGCTATTGGTCCTCACCGGTATCTTCGCCCTGGGGCTCGCCTTTAATAATTATTTGATCCTGACTGAGGCTACCAACGTGGGCGCGCGCGCCCTGGCCATTAGCCGGGGATCGACCACTGACCCTTGCGCGACCACTTCCTCCGCCGTCATCGCGGCTGCTCCGTTGCTGGTTCCGGCCAACCTTACCTTTACCTTTGGACTCAACGGAACCACCTATTCGGGCACCTCGTGCAGCAGCGGAAGCACCACCACGGGCGCCGCCGCAAACCTGGTGCAAGGCGGGAACGCCCTGGTGACTGTTACTTATCCTTGTAGCCTGGCTGTGTATGGGGCCAACTACGCGCCCGGCTGCGTTCTGCAGGCACAAATCACAGAATTGATCCAATGACTCGCGCCCGTCTCCGCATCCGCTGTTGGCTCAAGCAGGAAAGTGGCCAGGTATTGCCCCTGGTCGCGGTCGTGTTTGTGGTTCTTCTCGGCATGGCAGGACTTACAGTCGATATCGGCCACGCGTTCTATTGCAACCGCGCCCTGCAGCAGGCTGCCGATGCAGCTGCGCTGGCGGGCGCGAGCAGTATCCGCACCGCGGCCAACTCTGCCGCCGCCATCGCCCAGGCGAACTCATTGAGCGCCACCTCCGGGACGGTCAATGCTCGATCCTCCTTGCCCAATGTGACCATGGTGAGCGGCTATCCCGTACTCAAATGCCTGAGCACCCTCCAGGCCCAGGGAATGGCGTGCGTCGGCAATGTGCCCTACAACGCCCTCCAGGTGCAGGAACAGTCCGCAGTCCCCATGTACTTTGCCGCCCTATTCGGAATGCATACCATGACGGTCACCGCGATTGCGACTGCTTCGGTGAGAGGAGGCGCCCCCAGCCCCTACAATGTGGCCCTGGTTATCGATACCACTCTCTCCATGCTTTTTCCCGACGCCGATTGTGGCTCAACCGAGATTGCGTGTGCCCTGAATGGCGTCCAGATCCTGCTGCAAAGCCTTAGCCCGTGCGCGACGAGTTTGGCGAACTGCACCATCACCAATGGGGTAGCTTCAAGCTCGGTCGACCGGGTTGCTCTCTTTACCTTCCCCAACGTTTCTACCACCACCAGCGCACAAGATACTTCCTGCACCACGAGCGTGCCCTCGCCTAGCTCGGGCAATCGCTACTGGAGCATGGCGCAATCCGGCGCCACGATTAATTTCGTGATGCCGATGTCACCCACCGGATCCACCCCGGTCACTCCATGGTCCAGCCTGCCTCAGGCCATGGCTTATTCATTCCCCACCCCGGGTGCAGTGTCCTATGTCCCTTCGCAGTCCGACTACGCCACCTACCCCATGACCCTGGGAACGGCGACTTATCAAATCACTAACTTCTTAAGCGACTATCGCAACTCCAGTAAGACGACCGCCTTAAACCCCAATTCCGACCTGGTTCAGGCAGCCGGCGGCGTGATTGGCTGCGGAAGCATGACCGCTCCCAACTACGATGGAATCTTCGGGACCTACTATGCGGGCGCGATCTACGCCGCGCAATCCGCGCTGGTTGCCCAAAAAGCCGCCCATGCCGGTTCGGGAAACGTCATGATTATCCTCAGTGATGGTGATAGCACGGCGCCGCAAACGAACGGGTCCAACACCGTCATGGGATCTCCAGCCACCGCCAACGGACAGTACCCATCGTGGATCGGGCAGTGCGGCCAGGCGGTGGTGGCTGCTAAATACGCGACCAGTCAGGGAACGCAGGTCTACTCGGTCGCCTACGGAGCCGCGCCCACCGGGTGTAGCAGCGATGCAGCCGCCGGCTCTTATCCCAACATCACGCCCTGCACCACCATGCAGGATATGGCTTCCGCCCCGCAATACTTCTACTCCGACTACCATCAAAGCGGGACTGCGAGTGTGTGCGTCGCTGGGCAGCCGGTCACCTCACTGAGCGCTATCTTCTCTTCTATTGCTGCCGACCTGACAACCGCTCGCCTGATCCCCAACAATATGACGTAGCAGTTCGATCACCGCGTAGGCGCTGAGAATGGTTAGAAGGGGATCCAACACCAGCCGAAAGCGAAAATCGGGGTGAGTAACGTAGTATGGCAAAGGAAACAATAGTAGTGGCAATAAAAACAGCATGGCGGCGGCAGGGCGCTGTTTGCCCAGCATCCCAAGCCCCAGCAGACCCAGCAATGAGGTGATGACCACGTGCAGTTCAACCACCCCCGAGTTGGTCTCCCCCCCGGCGCCGGTCCAGAAGCGCCCCACCCGTTGCATGCTGAGTCTCAAAAACTGCATTGGATGACTGCGGATGTAGGCCCGAGCCAGGGCCGCCTTGTTCTCCATGTACGCCACTTCGCCCAACGAGGCGTAGACGGCAAACTCGTGTTGGTTGCTGAGTGGCTCGAGGCGCGCATCGGATAGGCCGCTCGCTGCGGGATGATTGCCCTGCCACAACTCGTATCCGAAGTTGCTACGTAACGGGATCCATGCATGCAGCACGCGCCAATTGCGTATGGGCCACGGGGCGATGACCAATGCTGCGAGCAGGAGGCCGGCCCATAGCTGGTTCGAGGATCGCGTCTGCCAGGCGGTCCAGCCCAGTAGGGCAAGGAAGGCCGGCATCAGCGCCGGGTTCACCAGCATCCCCAGCCCGCAATAGGCTCCCATGCCCAGCCACCAGCGGCGCTTCGGTTGGCCGGCACAGCTCACTGCCAGGGCGGCCATGCCGGTCAGCAAGAGGGTAGACAAGCTGGTTTCCCAAAGCACCGCAGGGAGCCAAAGCAGGGGCGGCGACAACGCCCAGAAGGTTCCGGCAAGGTTGGCTGCGAGCGCTCCGAACATCCGCTGGGCGAGATGCATCACCACCGCCACAGTCAACACAGCGAACAAGGTCTCGAGCGCCATGATGACAAGGGCGGAGCCTCTACTGTAACCGCCAAAGAGATAGAAGACGAGGCCAAGCAGTGCAGGATATCCAGGCGCTAGGAAGGCGGTAGGGCCAGTCGATCCCCCAAAAGGCGAGCATAGGCCGCGTCCGGCAGCGATGGAAGCGGCCAGAAATCCCAGGTCGGGCGCTTTGCTGAAGAGCCAATCGCGTGGATAGCAGCCAACCACCATCGCCACCACGCATAAGCGTAAAAGCAGAGCGAATCCCAGGATAGTCTTGCCGTATACGGGCCCAGTCGTGGCCCTAGCTCGCACGGGAAGCGCACACCCCATGCGCGGCCAGAATTGTGAGCAGGGGATCTACGACCAGGCGGTAGCGAAACTCCGCGTGGGTGATGTAGTACGGCAATGGGAAAAGTATCAGCGGCAGCAGGAATAATCCGGCGAGACGGAAGGACCGTTTGTGCCACAGGCGGCCCAGGCCGATCGCTCCGCCGAGGGTGGTCAACACCGCGTGGATGGTGAATACGACCGACCCATGCTGGTTTCCCTTGCCCGTCCAGTAGCGGAGAAATCTCACCGTGCTTAGGCGCAGGAATTCGCCCGCATCGGCGTCAATATGCTCCCAAGCAAGCGCTGACTTGTGCCGCATGTAAGCCACTTCTCCCAGGGCCGCATATTGGTCGTATTCCCCGCGATTGAAGATCGGAAACAGTGACTCATCCAGAAAGCCGGTGGCCCCGGGGCGGTTGCCCATCCACAGTTCAAAACCCACAGTACTACGCAGCGGAATGAACGCGCTCAGGACGCGTGCATTTCGTATCGGCCACGGAGCATATACCAGCGCCAACACCAGCAGCCCCAACCAAGGCGAAAGACCAGCACTGTTCCTCGTTTGCCACGCTACCCAGGCCAGCAGCGCCAAAAGAGTCAGTAGCAAAGCTGGATTTACCAGCGCAGCCAAACCGCAATACGCGCCCAAGACCGGATAAAAAACCGGCCATAAAATTGGCCGTGGTCTTTCAACCGCGTGCAGTGACAAGGCAACCATGCCGAGCAATAACAGCGTGGACAAACAGGTCTCCCAAAAGATCGTCGGCATCCATACCAGCGGCAGGGACACGGCCCAGAACGTTCCTGCCAGGTTGGCGGCTCGACGGCCGAAACACTGCCCCGCAACCTGCATGACCAACAGCACCGTCGCCAGGCTAAACAGCAGTTGCAGCAGCATGACAGCAACCGCAGCCTGGAAGCTAAAGGAGCCGAAGATGCGGAAGCACACAGCGATCACCGCCGGATACCCGGGAGCGAGAAGCGCGGTCGGGCCGGTCGATCCGCCGAATGGCGAACTCAGGCCGTGACCCGCAACCAGTGATTGAGCCAGTGTCCCCAGCTCAATGCCGCGCGAATACAACCACATATGCGGAAATCGTCGCACCACGAACAGCAGCGTGAGGGAGCGTGTTGCCAGCGCCAGCACCAGGATGATCCAGTATGCGGGCGAGTCTGCGTTGCGAGTATCCTTGCGCGCATGAAGGCACACTCTGGTAGTCTCGCTTCCGTTATCGGCAGGGCGAGGCGGGGAGAGAGGTCACAAAACCACAACTTTTTCCAGACCTTCACGTCTTAACCTGCAGGAGTTAAACCAGCCATGCTGCGTCCCCCCGGTCTCTTTGCTGTCGTCTTGCTCTTGCTCATGGCTCCTCTTGGCGTCATGGGCCAAAATGCGCAGAGCGCCCAGCCGCCCTTGAACTGGGTTCCGCAGGGATTCGAGGTTCTGGGCCAGCGCGCCGCCTTCCACACGGACTTCACCTTTGACCGGTCGATGCTGCAGGTTGCCAGCTACTTCGTCGGCGACGCCGACCCGGAGGCGCGCGCCGCGATCGCCAAGTTGAACGGCATCTCGGTACACAGCTATCACTATGCTTCGCCCGGCCTTTATGATCCTGCCGCGCTGGACACGATCCGCCGCCAGTTCGAGGCCTCTGGTTGGAGGCACCTGGTCGCGGCCCATGGCAAGGGCGATCCCTTCAACCCCAGTCAAACCGACCTTTGGATTAACTTTGCCCACATGGATGTGACCGGGATGATGGTGTTGATTTCAGGTCCCAAAGATCTAAACCTGGTTGCGCTTGACGGGGACATCAGCACTGTAGATCTGTTACATCTGCGCGGTCATTTTGGGATCCCGCGTTTCTCTGGGGACCGCTTTGAGCCCGGCAAGGGTTCGCCGGCGCGTCCGCCCTACGTAGCCCCTGCTCCGGCTCAATCGATGCCAGACCAGGCGCAGGACCCGGGTCCGGCGCAATATCCCGGCAGCATCGGCGTAGGTGCGGGATCGGACGCACAGCCAGTCGAAGCCGCCCCGCCGCCCCCGACCCCACCAGGACTGTGAGCTGACGAAACCGACTCCGATACTTTTCTTCCTGGAAGCGCCGCCCTCCTTTTGTCATCCCGACCGAGCGAAGCGCAGTGGAGGGACCTGCGGTTGCTTTCCATTAGCACAGGCTGCGGGGCCATCACGACCCTACCCTTTGTCATCTCGACCGGAGCGAAGCGCAGTGGAGAGATCTCTCTGTGGATGCTCTTACTTGGAGATGTTTTTCATAGAGCCTATCCGGAAACCAATTCGGTCCGGCCCGTTTTGAAACACCATCAGACCAGTCCCGCCGCTTTGCGCCTTTCGCCTACTTCCAGATGAACATGCAGCAGCGAAAGCGCAGCCGGCGTTACTCCCGGAATCCTGCTCGCTTGTCCCAACGTTTGCGGCCGCACCCTGGTAAGAGTCTCCTGCATCTCCCGTGACAGCCCACTAATCCCGGCATACTCAAAGCCTGCAGGAATCGAGCGCTGTTCCGCCTTCTTGAGCTTATCGATAGCCTTGCGTTGCTGATCCAGATACCCGGCGTACTTAATCTCCGTCTCCACTGATTTCAGCTCATTCCGTACCCTGGCATTCACCGCACCAGAGAAGAACGTCAGCGGGCCGCCGGCGTTCTCCCATTCCGGCCGCAAAACAGGCAGCAGTGCCTCGAGCGAAATCTCCGGCCGCTTCAGCAGTTGGGCATACGTTTGACCGGCCACATTTCCCAACTCAGGGAACAGCGTGCTCAGCCGTGCCGGGTCCACTTTGCGTGTAGCCAGCAGCTTCTCCAGGGCCACTGCGCGCTCCTGCTTCGCCTCATAGTCGTGCCATGCAGCGCTCGAGATCAGCCCCAGCTTATGTCCATACGGGGTCAAACGGCGATCAGCATTATCAATCCGTAGGTGCAGCCGGAACTCTGCCCGCGAAGTGAACATGCGGTAGGGCTCGTTGGTGCCCTTGCTGATCAGGTCGTCAATCAAAATCCCGGTATAGGCTTCGCTGCGGTCGAGCGTGAACGCCCCCTCCCCGCGAACCAGCAGCGCCGCATTAATCCCAGCCATCAGGCCCTGACAAGCGGCCTCTTCATAACCCGAAGTACCGTTAATTTGCCCGGCAAGAAAGAGACGTCCAATTTGCTTCACCGCCAGGCTGCGGTCGAGCTCCGTGGCATCGATGGCGTCGTATTCAATCGCATACCCGGGTCGCAGCATCTCCGCATTTTCCAGACCAGGAATCGATCGCACCACTTCCCACTGCACTTCCATCGGCAGCGAGGTCGACATCCCATTGACATAAACCTCGTTGGTATCCAAACCCTCCGGCTCGAGAAAGAACTGGTGCTGTTCTTTGTCCGGAAAGCGAACCACCTTATCTTCAATCGAAGGGCAGTAGCGCGGGCCTACAGCCCTGATTTGTCCGGAATACATAGGCGACCGGCTGACATTCTCGCGGATTATGCGCAAGGTCTCTGGCGTGGTGTAGGCAATATGGCAGGAGATCTGCTTTTGTGGCAGCTCCACCGTGCGAAAGCTGAAGGGAGTCGGGTCAGCATCCCCAGGCTGCTCCGCGAAACGGCTCCAATCGATGCTGCGCCCGTCCAGCCGTGGAGGCGTTCCCGTCTTGAGTCGGCAGCCGCGCAGCCCCAGCCGCTTGAGCGCCTCGCCCAGTAGCACGCTGGGTGGTTCGCCACTCCGCCCGGCGGGGTAGCGTTCTTCCCCGCAGTGGATCAAACCATTCAGAAACGTGCCGGTCGTGATCACCACCGCACCCGCCAATACCGTGCGCCCGTCCCGCAGCTTCACCCCGGTCACCGCGCGGGAGTCATCCAACACCACATCCACGACCTCTGCCTGCTTGATATGCAGATTCGCCTGCGACTCCAGCACCTGGCGCATTTTCACCCGGTACTGGCGCTTGTCGCACTGCGCTCGCGGCGACCAGACGGCTGGCCCGCGCGACGTATTCAACAGGCGAAACTGGATGCCGACCGCATCCGCAACCTCGCCCATAATGCCGCCCAGCGCATCCACCTCCCGCACCAGGTGGCCTTTGGCGATGCCTCCAATCGCGGGATTGCAGGACATTTGCGCGATCAAGTCCAGATTGAAACTAAACAGCGCCGTGCGCAGCCCCATGCGCGCCGACGCCATCGCCGCCTCGCAGCCCGCGTGGCCCGCACCCACTACTACAACGTCGTAGCTTTCCGTAAACCCCATAACCCTTCTATTCTAGAGCCTTGGCAGGAGATGTTATGGAACAGACGAAGATTGCTCTATTGGGGCTTGGACTGATGGGTTCAGGCATGGCGGGCCGTCTGCTCGACGCAGGCTACCCACTCAGCATTTGGAATCGCACCCCAGGCAAAACACAAGCCTTGGCCGACCGCGGAGCTAAGGTGGCGCAATCCCCGCGCGCCGCAGCCAAAGAAGCACAGGTAGTGATCAGTATGCTGGCCGATGTCCCCGTCTGCCGCGACGTGTGGACGGGACGCGGCGAGGCCCTGGTCGACGCTGCTCCGGGAACCATTTTGGTGGAATCGAGTACGGTCACCGTGGAGTGGATTGAAGAACTCGATCGCGCGGCTAAGGATCACGGCTGTGAGCTGGTAGACGCGCCCGTCACCGGCAGCAAAGGGCAGGCTGCCGCGGGACAACTGCTCTTCCTGGCCGGAGGGCAAGCCTCGACGCTGGAGAAGATTACCCCCATCCTCAAGGCCATGGGCAGGGATGTCGTGCACGTTGGTCCGGTGGGCAGCGGGGCCCGCCTGAAGCTGATCAACAACTTCCTTTCCGGCTCCCAGGCCGCGGCTTTGGCCGAAGCCCTCTCTCTGATTGAACGCAGCGGCCTGGATGTCGATAAGGCTCTGGGCGTGCTCACCGAAGGAGCTCCCGGCAGCCCGATCGTTAAGCTGCTCAGCGGCCGCATGACCCAGCGCCAATATGAGCCCCAGTTCCTGCTCCACCTCATGGCCAAGGACCTTCGTTACGCCGTCAGTGAAGCCGACCATTACGACCTCGATCTGGATATGGGCAGAGCGGCACTGCGGGTGTTCGAGCATGCCATCGCCGCCGGGCAAGGGGAAGAAGATATGTCTGCCGTGGTCCAGCAATTCCGTATCCAGGCTGGCAGCACCAAGTGACCATACTGGGCAAACTTTATGGCCGGTGGATGTATCGCTGGGAGACGGACCTCACCACCCGTGACACCAATCGTATTGTGCGCCCGGTTGAGTGGGGATTCGATTGGCTGGAGGAGTTTGCCCGCTCTCAAGGGTTCCCCTTTCCTGCTCCGGCAGACGATGCCGAGGGGGAGCGGACGATGCTCCGCTTGAACGACTTCATCCTGCACCATCGGGCGGAGTTTTTTGCTTATGAAACTCCGTCCGACTTTGTGTTGGAGGAGCGTCACCCGCAACTGTTTCCCACCAATGTCCGGCCGGAAACCCTCAAGCATGATGCCAGGGTTCAACGGCGTGTGGCCCAGGGCAAACTTCCCAAGGCAGAGTTTCTTCGCTTCACTTCGCCGGTGCGTACTCCCTATCCGGAAAACGATTTAGTCAATGCCCGATGGTTCCCCGCGCCGGCCGAAAAAATGGCCGGCAAGCCCAAACAGGCGATCATCGTCATGCCTCACTGGAATGCCGATGCTTTCAGCCACAATGCTTTGTGCTCCGTGTTTAACCGCTTTGGCATTTCTGCTCTGCGCCTGAGCAAGCCCTACCACGACATCCGCCGTCCGGCGGAGCTCGCGCGAGCCGATTATGCGGTCAGCGCCAACGTGGGCCGCACCATCGCTTCCTGCCGCCAAGCGGTGGTCGACATCCGTTGCTGCATCGATTGGCTGCAAGAGCAGGGCTACGAGCAGTTCGGCATCCTGGGCACCAGCCTCGGCTCCTGCTATGCCTTTCTAGCCGCCGCGCTCGACAGCCGTATCCGCATCACTGCCTTCAACCACGCCTCCATGTCTTTTGGAGACGTGGTGTGGACCGGACAAAGCACCCGGCACATTCGCGCCGCCTTTGAAGGTATTGGCGTCACCCATCAACGGTTGCGCGACCTTTGGGCCTGCATCAGTCCTTCGCAATACATGGATCAGTTTGCTGCCAATCCAAGAAAGATTCTCCTGGTGCATGCCACCTACGATCTGACTTTCCTGCGCGAGTATTCCCAGCAGGTGATTGAGAACTTTCGCCGCCGGGGAATCGACTTTGTTTCCAAAGTGCTTCCCTGCGGACACTACACAACCGGCGAAGCTCCCTACAAATTCATGGACGGCTGGTACATCGGTTCCTTTGTCTACTCCGCCTTCAAAGAAGCCCGGTGACTACACGCGCGACGGTAACCAAAAGTAACTTCTTGCGCTTTTTGCGCGTTTTTGGCACTTTTTTGCAGCGCAATAGCCATGATCTAAAATCGCACTATGTCTGACCATATGCGCCGCCCGCTCGCCGAGGCCGATCCCGAGATCGCCGCTGCTGTTGACCATGAAATCCGACGCCAGCACGAAGGCCTGGAGATGATTGCCTCGGAAAATTTCGTCAGCCAGGCGGTGCTGGAGGCGGTGGGGTCGGTCTTCACCAATAAGTACGCCGAGGGCTATCCCGGCAAGCGCTATTACGGCGGATGCGAGTTTGCTGACGTCGTTGAGAACCTGGCACGTGACCGGGCCCGGCAGCTCTTTGGCGCGGAGCATGTCAATGTGCAGCCGCACTCCGGTTCGCAAGCCAATGCTGCTGCCTATATGGCTGTCATCAATCCGGGTGACACTATTCTCGGCCTTGACTTGGCCCATGGCGGTCACCTGACCCACGGCCACAAGCTCAGTTTCTCCGGCAAGCTTTATCGCGCAGTCTTTTATGGCGTGGAGAAGGATACGGAGCGGATTGACTACGACAAGCTCGAAGCCCTTGCCGAGCGAGAGAAGCCCAAGCTCATCATTGGCGGCGGCAGCGCTTATCCCAGGATTATCGATTTCGCCCGCATGCGGCAGATCGCGGATAAGGTGGGTGCGCTTCTGTTAATTGACATGGCCCACTTTGCCGGCCTGGTGGCTGGCGGTGTCCATCCTTCGCCAGTACCTCACGCGCACCTGGTCACCACCACCACCCATAAGACGCTGCGCGGACCTCGCGCCGGCATGATCCTGTGCCAGCAGCAATTTGCGGCAGCGGTCGACAGAAGTGTTTTCCCCGGCCAGCAGGGTGGACCGTTGGTACACGTCATTGCCGGCAAGGCCGTGGCTTTTCGTGAGGCACTGGAGCCGGGATTCAAGCAGTACGCGCAGCAGGTGGTCGCCAATGCGCAGGCTTTGGCGGAGACTCTGTCAGCCGAAGGATATCGCGTGATTTCCGGTGGAACCGACACTCATCTGATGCTGATAGACGTTTTTTCCCGCGGCGTTCTGGGCAGCGAAGCCGAGTTCGCGCTGCATGAAGCGGGGATTACGGTGAACAAGAATGCAATTCCTTACGACACCAATCCGCCTTTGAAACCCAGCGGAATCCGCATTGGCAGCCCGGCCCTGACCACTCGTGGTATGGGTGAGCCGGAGATGCACATCATCGCCAAGTGGATCACGCAGGCGCTCGACCACCGCAATGAGCCCCAGGTCCTGCGGAGTATCCGCGCCCAGGTGCTCGAACTCGCCGACACCTTCCCTCTCTACGGCTGGTTACGAGTGCCCGAGACGGTCGCGGCCGAATACGGGCCATAGCGATAAAGACCGGCTGAAGCTATTCGCAATTCCTCACCAAAGGAGCGAAAAAGGTGGGTGGGCCCGGGTCTCGCTTTTGAGACCTGGGTTTTGCCTGGCTAGGCTTTCTTCCCTGCGCTCCAGGGATTGTAAGTACCCACATGCCAGAGATAACCCTCGGGATCGCGGCAGGTAAACGCTTTGCCCCCGTAGTTCATTTCTCTCAGTTCGAACACCATTTCCGCGCCGGCTGCTTTCGCTTGCGCGTACACAGCGTCGCCGTTGCTCACGATGAGAGACACGCTGCGCGTTTCCCGGCCACCCAACTCATTGGGCATGGCGGTGTGCTTTGTATACTCCGACTGATTGCTCGCCGAGCCGAGCATGATCATGCCGTTGCCAAAGGTGAGTTCTGCGTGCATCACGCTGTTTCCCTGTCCCATATAGACAGCGTGTTTTTCAAATCCCAATGCGGTGCAGAGCCATTCGATTGCTGCCAGGCAATCTCGATAGCGCATACCGGGGATCACGGCCGATTTGCAATCTTGTGCATGGTTTTCCATGTCCCCATGCTGCCATGCCCGGTTGTCGCCGTCTTGAACAAATCGGAACCCTCTACCCGACGGCGATATGATTCTTCCACCGGCCGCGAGAGACGCTATAAGTGGTTGGATCAACCCCGGAAAATCGCCGAAAATCGCGCGAGAAATGCGCCTGGTCTGCATATCCGCAGGTGGTTGCCAGCTCCGCCCACCTCATGTCTACGCCCTTGTACAAAGCACAGAGCGCTCGCTGAAAGCGACGGACCCGGCTCCACTGCTTGGGAGAAAGCCCGACATCCTCGCTGAAGACCAGGTGCAAGCGCCGCTCGCTGATGCCCAGCTCGCGTGCCGTTTCCCGCACGCTGAGCGAGCCCAGCAAGCTCAGCGCGCCACGAACATGGATTCTCCGCTCGCGCGCCGAAGCCTGTTCGCATAGCGCCTGGTCCAGATTGCGCAACGTGAGCTCCGGAGAGATCGAATCGCGCAGCCGTTCGCGCAAGGTCTTAGCCGGCCACAGGTCGGCAAGCGATAGCGATTGTTCGTAGAACAAGTCCGCACGTTCGCGCAACCATGGGCCGAGCCCGCCGGGACGAAAGACAACTCCGGCCAGCTGTTCCATATCACGGGTCGCGATCAGCTCGGCCGAGGTACGCGCACCCACCAGCAAGGCGGGCGCGGCCAGCGTATCTCCACAGGGAGTGCAGTCCGTCAGATGGTCGGCGGCCAATGAAATAACGAACTGAATTTTGCCCCCCGGCAAAACCAGCTCATGCTGGTGCGCCAGGCCGGGAGCACAGGCATACCAGAGCTTTTCTACGCATCCAGCCAATAGCGGCGACGGCCTGCGTTCCAGGTAGATCATGTTGATCAGAGTACTACCGCGGTCGTTGGGACGATCTTATTGCACCACTACCGTCATGGTTGTGTTGTGGCTCAAGCTGCCCGAGGTTGCGGTAATGTTCGCCGTATAGGTCCCGGCGGTTGTTCCCGGAGTAGTCGGTGGGGGCGAGGACGACCCACCACCACCGCAGCCAATAAAAGACGCGCCAACGAAAGTAATAACTACGATCGCCATAAGCATCGGCCTCTTCCGCTTCCACGGAAGCAGCGTTCCCAGCAACATCGCCGCCCATGCCACCGAACCGCCGCCAAAAAGGAGCCGGGAGTGAGCGGCGGTCTTAGGAGCGGTTGTTGCAATCGTAACCGTTACGGTAAGCGCTGTACGGCTGAGCTGCACCGTGGAGTTTGACAAACTACAGCTGGGTGCCGGGGTCGCGGCCGGCGTGACGCTGCAGCTGAGATTCACCGTTCCCGCAAAGGCTCCCGCAGGAGCGACCGCAATGCTGAATTGCGCGTTCTGTCCGGCCGGGACCGTTTGCGAAGCTTGCGATCCGGAGGCTAACCCGATCGTGAAATCAGGAGCTGCCGCGCCGATACCAGAAAGGGCGATACTCTGCGGACTGCCACCGCCGCTCTGCGCGATGGTGATATTGCCAGTCCGATTTCCCACCCCGGACGGCGCGAACGTAACCGAGATCTGGCACCTACCCCCAATGGCCAACGTTGTCCCGCAGGTGTTTGTCTGCGCGAAATCACCTGAGGCAGAAATCCCGGTGATGTTCAGTGGCGCATTTCCGATGTTGGTCAGGGTGGAAGTCTGCGCTGCGCTGGTGGCGCCCACCGTTTCGGAGGCAAACGTCAGCGTGGTGGGGCTCAGGCTTACAGCCGGGCCAACCGCCGTACCCACCAGTTCCACCGACTGCGGACTACCCGGTTCCGTCCCGCTGATTGCAATACTGGCTATTCTTGATCCGCCGGCAGTAGGGGTGAATATGACATTGACAGTGCAGCTGCCGCCGGGTGCGAGAGAGGCTCCGCAGTTATGCGTCTCGGTGAAGTCGGAGCTATCAGCACCCGCGACGCTGATCCCGCTGATGTTCAACCCGGAGTTTCCGGTGTTGATCAGCATGACCGGCACGGGTTTGCTGCTGGTGCCGACTGGTTGCGACGGGAAGATCGCTCGGGCGGGATCGGCTGTGAGCGCTGGTCCATTGACCCCGATCCCTGCGAGAGGAATGGCGACCGGGCTGGCTTTGGTACTGTCACTGAGCGTGATGGTGCCCGCGTCCGATCCCGTCTTGGTGGGTGAGAAGCTTACCGTGATGTCGCAATGGGTTCCCGCAGCGAGCGAGCTGCCGCAGTCGTTCGTCTGGCTGTAATCTCCGCTGGCGGTAATGTTGGTTATGTCAAAGCTGAAGCCGGCCGGGTTGCTGATGGTGATGGTCTCGGGCGCGCTTACCGTTCCCACGCCCTGCGACCCGAAATTTAGCGAAGCGGGTGCGACCGCCTTGAAAGGCGTGCTCAGCAGTACGGAGATTTCGTTTGCTACAGTGGCATATGCTGTTGACGCAACAATATCTGGTATGCCGTCATGATTTAGATCCGTTACGGCGCCGGGACCGGATGCGAAGAAACTCAGAATCGGCTGGCGGAACGTTCCGTCTCCGTTACCCAACAGCACCTCGGATCCGCCGCTGTACTCGCTGGTAATGAAGAGGTCAGCTTTTCCATCTCCGTTAAAGTCGCCGGTTGCCAGAAATCCCGCGGCGCCGCCGGAGGTGATGGGGGTTTGAAAGGTGCCGTCGCCATTTCCCAGAAGAACGAGCACTTGAGGCGTCCCCGCAATTGTCTGCGCCAGCGCCAGATCTAGCTTTCCATCCCCGTTGAAGTCCCCCGCAGCCAGAGACAGGCCTTGATTGGTGACGGCGATGTCCTGGTGCGGCTGGAAGGTTCCGCCTCCATTGCCGAGATGCAGAGAAATTCCCGCCTGCGTTATGGTGACCAGATCAAGCTTGCCATCACCATTGAAATCGCCGGAGATGATGTGTTCTGGTTGAAGTCCTGTGGAGTAATCCACATGTGTTTGGAAGGTCCCGTTTCCATTGTTGAGAAGGATCGAAATGGTGTTTGATAGGAAATTGGCAGTGGCGACATCAGGTTTGCCATCTCCATTGAAGTCGCCGATCGTAAGATCTTCGGGCTGCAGGCCAACGGCATATTCTACCGGCGACTGAAAGGTGCCGTCCCCGTTGCCAATAAGAACCACTAGATCTCCCGGCAGACAGGAGGTGTTGCCCTCATTGCAGTTGACGTAAACGGTGGCGACATCGGCCTTACCGTCAGCATTCAAATCTGCGGCCGCGATGTACCCTGTGTTTTGGGGAATCGTCGTAGGGATTTGTGCCTGCAGAGTCCCATCGCCATTCCCGAGGTAAACACTCAGAGGCGTGGTCGCCCCCACCGGAACAAAGTTAGTCTCGGCTGCAACATCGGGCTTGCCGTCTCCGTTGAAGTCGGCCGAGACCACTTGCGTCGCGGGATAATTAGCGGTAAAAGCGTAGTTCGCCCCTCCAACGAAAGTGCCATCGCCGACGCCAAGCAACAGAGAAAGGCTGCCCGAGTCCGGAGCTTGGCAGTTGTATGGCGGGCAGCCTGACTCCGCGACCGCCAAGTCTAATCTTCCGTCCCCGTTGAGATCGGCCACCAGCACACCAGCACCAGTAGTTGTGGAGTAAGCGAGCGGTGTCTGGAAGCTCTCGTCGCCGTTCCCAAGAAGAACCGCGACCCCATTCCCGTCCGCAATCACAAGGTCAGGCTTGCCATCGCCATTCAAGTCAGCGGCGGCGGCCCCACCGTCATCCCCCGAGTTGCCATTGCCGGGAGCGCTATAGACCGCGTGAAGCACGAATGTTCCATCACCGTTCCCGAGAAAGAAAGCGCCGCCTTGGTACAAGTCCAATTTGCCATCAAGATTGAAATCAGCCGCCGCCAACGGGGTGCCCGTTCCCGACAGGGAGCCGCCGCCATACGTTATGGGAGCTTGAAAGGTCCCATCCCCATTGCCCAGCAGCGTGGTAGGGCCGGAGACGACCAGGTCGAGTTTGTGGTCGTTATTGAAGTCGCCAACCACTAGTCCTTCAACGCCAGGCACTTTGTAGACTACCTGCGACTGAAAGCTTCCGTCCCCATGACCAAGCAGCACGGAAACGCTGCCATCCTCAGCGTCCACGATCGCCAGATCGAGTTTGCCGTCGGCGTTGAAATCAGCCGCCGCAAGCGCGGAAGGATTCTTACCGGTAGCATAGTCAAGATGTGGCTGGAAGCTCCCATCACCGTTCCCCAGCAAAATGCTCACCGTGCCGGCATTGCAAACGAGTTCCGTATCGGCCAGGCCGCCCGTCTGGTAGGCGCAGTTACCGTTCGTGACCGCCAGGTCCAGGATGCCATCGCCGTTGAAGTCTCCGCTGACCACGGCGGAGGGCGCGGATCCCGTTGGATAGCTGACCGGCGAATTGAATCCGCCGTTTGCGTTCCCCAAAACGACGGATACGGTGTTGCCGCTTTGACTTACGGAAACAAGGTCGATGATGCCATCGCCGTTGAAGTCCCCGCTGGCGACAGAAAACGCACCCGGTGCGACCGGTAAGTCGGTCCTGCCGAAGACGTAAGTTTGGCCGTGACTGGCGGTAACCGAAAGCAGAAAGGAAATAATCAGTACAACAAGCCGAAGGATGCGAATAGGCCCCACTCCTCTAACTAGAAGGTCCGGGAAGCCATTAAATCTTACTGTCCGTTCGAGCGACTGGAAAGGAAATTCGGGAAGGATAGTTCGCACCACCGTAACCGGGCGCGGTTAAAAGCCCAACTAACAGGGAGCGACGGAGAGATAAGT
>CAVXRU010000019.1:0-45572 GCA_963763905.1 uncultured Acidobacteriaceae bacterium
GGTTTGTCTCCCCTGTGCCAGTGGGTCTACTTGTTGTGACGCGCTGCCTGAGGGAGAAGGAGCGTCTGAGGCAACCTGTACATGCTGCTGTTGAGCCTGTTGCGGCACGCCCGCGCCGGGATCATCGGGAAGATCAGTATCTTTAGATATCTCTGTTAGATAAGCCACGGTTACAGGCTGGTTCGCGGCTTGCACCTCGAGGGTCGAGTTTTCGCCAGTGGTTTCGCCGGCACTTGCTTTCACTCCTGGAGTAAAGATCGCTCCTAACAGAAGTCCAAAAACAAGAACAAACCATCTCGTGGTCGACGTCATACTGGGCCCTTTGTTCCGTTATTCCAAGTTTGAGTGCAGATCGTCTTTTGTAGGTCTTCTTTCGCCGGCGCCATTCATTGCTGTTGCCTTGCACAACCGGGCAGAACTCAATTGCGCTCACTTACGATGACGTTTGGCATACACGACGGTCTCATATTTGACGAGATAATCGAAGCAGAAGTGTGCTGGAGGGGGAAATAAAGTTCCTTGGAAGGAACTATTTGTCTACAACTTTAGGGTACAAGGTATTTTTTCAATGCCGCCAAACCCTCTTCAATGGCCTGGGGATCAATGGCATAGCTGAAGCGCACGTGGCCCTCTCCCTGTCCCCCAAATACCACACCCGGAACTGTCGCGACGAGGGCTTTGCTGAGCAGCATTCGGGCCGCCGCGCGGCTATCTTTGCTGATCTTCGTGACCCGGGGAAAAGCATAAAAGGCTCCCTGGGGCATCTCACAGGGCAGGTCCACTTGATTCAATCCGTTTACCAGCAGATCTCTCCTCTGCCGGTATTGCTCGCGGCGCGCATCGATCTCACTGCGGGGGGTCCGCAGCGCTTCGAGCGCGGCCCATTGGATCATCGTAGAGACCCCGTTTACCGAATACAGAACCAACTTCCGCATCCCGGTCATGAACGGTTCATGGGCCACCGCATAACCTACTCGCCAACCGGTCATCCCATAGCTTTTTGAAAAGGTGTAGGTCGAGATGGTGCGTTGGGCCATGCCCGGCAAGGATGCAATCGAGAAGTGCTCCCCCTCATACACCAGGTCTTCATACGCCTCGTCGGCAATCACGATCAGGTCATGCTCGCGGGCAAAGGCGGCCACTTCTTCCGCTTCGGCGCGTGAGAAAACCGTACCGGTGGGGTTTTGTGGGGTGTTGTAATAAATGGCGCGGGTATTTGGCGTGGTAAAGTCCTCAAGCGTCCGTGTAAGACCTGAGTTGCGCGCCGTCGCTGTCGGTACCAGCAGAGCCCGCGCCTGGCAGCCTGTAATCATCTCCCGAATAGGCATCCAATAGGGCGAGAAGAGCAACACGTCGTCTCCCGGGTCGAGCACCGCCTGAAAGGCAACATACAAAGCGTGCGCTCCGCCGGCGGTCACGATCACGTTCTCCGCGGAAACCTCGAGTTGGTTGCGCTCCTTAAGCTTGGCCGCGATTGCCTGGCGCAATGGCTCTATCCCCGAAGAGGGTGCATATCTGGTTTTGTTCTCGACCGCAGCGCTTAACAATGCGTATTTCACCGCATTCGGGGTTTCGAAGAAAGGCTCACCACCATGGAATGCATGCACTTTTTGGCCGGCCGCTCGTAGTTCGATCACTTTATTGCGAACCTGAACGATTTCGGAGAAACCCACCTCATCCAGCCGTTTTGCCAAACGCATCGCGTCCTTTGCCATCATTGCCCTCTTTCCGATGCATTGTTAACGTTGAGAAGTGAAGTCAAGATATCTCTACCTTGCGGCGTCTGCTCTTTTTCTGGTGCTTGCGGTGTTGCAGCTCCGCCATCCGCGCAACCTAACCGCCGCCGTTCTCAATGCGGCTGCAGGCGCCATCTTTTTCTTCCTCGGGGCGACTAAATCTTGATGAAGATTTTCTTCCGGTATAAAAGCAGGACCGGCAAGAAGCAGACCAGCACGAAAGCGATGGCATAAAGCAACGACCCAAAAGATGGATTAATGACGGGGAAGAACCAGTGGAAGTAGATATATTGCTGCAGGTCAGTCACTCGGCCTCCGTCATGCACAACGACGGTGGAAAGCCCGGCAGACAATAGTTCCGAGAAAACATATGCGGTGATGGCATTGGATCCGAAAACCAGCCATGGAAAGGTCCAGCCCCGCGTCCACTCCTTGATCTCCACGGCATAAAAACAGATGGCCAGCAGCAGCAGGGTACAGCCCGCGGCGAACAGCACATAAGAGCTGGTCCAGAGTTTCTTGTTGATGGGGAACCAGACATTCCACAGATTTCCTAACAACAAGCCGCCAATCGAAGCAGCCAGCAGGCCGGCCGCCTTGGTGGACAGAGCTTTTGGCCGTCGCAGCCAAATGCCGGTGAGGACGCCAAATAAGATGGTTCCCATAGCCGGAATGTCGCTGAGCAGCCCTTCCGGATCGCGCACCCCCTCATACAGACGGCCAGGCAGGAGCTTACGGTCCAGATACGCCACCCAATTCTGATTTGGGTCGAGCAGGGGCACATTGTGTGTGGGAACGCCGATACCGGGAATGGGCACCCAGCGCATCAGGATCCAGTACCCCAAAAGCGCCACGATTGCGGTCGAGACCGCTACCCAGGCTCGGCTGTTCCATAGATAAAGCAGGCTGGCGAACAGGAAACAGATGGCGATGCGCTGCAGCACTCCGTAGATGCGCAGAGTGTGCAGGTGGAACAAAGGGAACCCGTTCACGACCAGCCCTAACAGGAACAGGATCACGGAACGCCTGAGTACATGCAGCCGCAGGGAAGCCTTCGACTCACCGCGCGCTATGCGCGACTCGTTCGAGAATACGATCGAAATACCGGCGATAAAGAGAAACGACGGGAACACCAGGTCGGTGAGAGTCCAGCCGTTCCAGGCGCTATGTTCCAGTTGGCTGTAGCTGTATTTTCCGCTTCCTCCGTTGTTCACCAGGATCATGAATGCGATCGTGATTCCTCTCGCCACGTCGAGTGAAACCAGCCGCCGCATCGGATTCACCATGGTTTGCGGAGCGGTAGTGGAGTTGCCCCTATTCTTGGTGACTGAGGTTGCCATGCTGGGAAGTGTATCTGCTGCGTGAAAGGAGTGTCCATGCGCCGCTCAGTGATCTGGTTTGTGTTGTCCGCCGGCTGGGGGCTGGACTGCGTCCTAACCGCTTTCCACCGCAACTGGGTACAGGCCGGGCTTACCGGTTTTTTCGCGTTGTGCTTCTTGGCCATCGGTCTGGTCTTCCAGAAGCGGGACCGCAGGGGCCGAAGAAGATGAAAACACCGCGGACGAATGTCGCGGACGAGTATTGAGCGGGTGGCCCATCCTTCGCGCGTTTGCGACGGATGGGATAAGCGAATATTCCCCGGGGACGAGCCTCTTGCGGACTCCACGACGTTCAAGCGTTCAGGACACCCGAATACACAGCCATCCCCGCGACCGCATCCACTCCGATCGCGTCCAGCGCATCGATCTCTGCCTGTTCCCGAATCCCCCCTGCCACAATCAACTGCCGCTGGGTCCTTTGTCGAAGCCGTTGCGCTACCTCGATAGGAAAGCCCTGCATGGTTCCTTCACGATCGATGTGGGTATAAAGAAAGGCCCCGCAGTACGGCTCCAGCTGGGGCAGGGCGTCGTCGGCAGTAAGCTCCACCTGGTCCTTCCAACCCTTGACCGCTACTCGGCCGTCCTTCGTATCCACGCTGAAAACCAGCTGCTCCACCCCAACCGCGGTGGCGAGCGTGCCCGCAAACCCGGTATTCACAAGGCTGGCTCCCCCGAAAAGAGCCGAGCCCACGATCACTCGCCGAGCTCCCGCAGAGAGCACGGCGGCAGCTTTTTCGACCGTACCGATGCCGCCGCCTACCTGGCACGGTAAACGTTTGCCAATCCTGGTGATCAGCTCGCTGTTGTCGCCCTGGCGCATGGCCGCGTCCAGGTCAATCAATTGCACCAGGGGATAGTTTTGGAAACGCCCAATCCAATACTCAAAATCGTCGAAGGCCAGTTTGAGCGTTTCCCCCCGCACCAGCTGCACAATCCGGCCCCCCATCAGATCAATCGAAGGAATCAGCAAGGCAGCCTCACTGGCACGCCCTGCCGCGCCAACTCTTGCTTGAGTGCCCGGACATCGGCAATCCCAAAGTGAAAAATGCTCGCCGCCAGCGCCGCGTGGGCCTTGCCCGCCTGGAATACCTGTGCGAAGTGCTCCGCCGAACCAGCGCCGCCGGAAGCAATCACCGGAATTTCCACCGCCTCGCTGACCACCGCCGTCAGCTCACAATCAAACCCCGCTCGGGTGCCGTCGGCATCCATGGAGGTCAACAAAATCTCTCCCGCCCCGCGCGCTTCGGCTTCCCGCGCCCACTCGATCACCCGGCGTCCGGTGCGAACGCGTCCCCCGCTCACAAAGACCTCAGCATCGCTGACCGGACTGTTCTGAACGCGTCTGGCATCAATCGCCACGATCACGGCCTGGGCGCCAAAGCTTCTTCCAATCGCATCAATCAGCCCGGGATCGGCGATGGCCGCCGAGTTGATACTCACCTTGTCCGCGCCGGCGTCGAACACTGCCGCAGCCTCTCCCGCCGAGCGTATGCCGCCGCCCACCGTGAACGGGATGAACAGCTCTTTCGCCGTTCGCCGCACTGTCTCGAGCAGCGTGCCCCTGCCCTCGTGGGTGGCGGTGATGTCGAGCAAGACCACTTCATCGGCGCCGGCAGCGGCATGCCGTTTGGCCAATTCCGCCGGGTCCCCGGCATCGACCAGGTCGACGAACTGCACCCCCTTCACCACCCGCCCGCTGCGCACGTCCAGGCAGGCGATGATCCGCTTGGTCAGCATGCCAGCTCCACAAAGTTCTTGAGCACGCGCATGCCGGCGGCCCCGGATTTCTCCGGATGAAACTGTACCCCCATCACGTTGCCGCGCTCCACGGCGCCGGAGAAAGGGCCGCTGTATTCGGTAACTGCTACTGTTTCGGTTACGACGGGAGCGCGGTAGGAGTGAGTGTAGTAGAAGAAAGAGCGGTCTTCGACGCCGCGCATCAGGCGCGATTGCGGATCGACACGGGCTTCGTTCCAGCCCACATGCGGCACTTTCACCCCAGGCGCAAACCGCTCGCATTGCCCGCTGAACACGCTCAGCCCGTTGCTGCCGGGGGCTTCTGTGCTGCCCTCAAACAGCCACTGCAAACCCACGCAGATTCCCAGGAAGCCCACGCCCCGGGCAATTGAATCACTGACTGCGTCAGCCAGCCCAGTGTCCTTGAGTAGCTGCGTCGCTTGAAAATGTCCAACCCCAGGAAGGATGACCTGGGTCGCGCGCCGCACCACATCGGGGTCGGCGGTGACCTCGGCCGTGCATCCCAGGGCATCGAGCGCCTTCATCACCGAAGTCAGGTTGCCGGCCTTGTAGTCAATGACGGTGATGGTCATAGCAATCCTTTGGTGCTGGGCAGCATTTTGCCCAATTGCTTATCTCTGGAGCAGGCCACGCGCAGCGCCCGGGCGAAGGCCTTGAATAGCGCTTCGATTTTGTGATGGTTGGAGCGGCCGTACATAGTCGCGATGTGTACATTGGCGCGCGCTCCGCGAGCGAAGCCTTCAAAGAAGTCTTCCACCAGCTCACTTTGCAGATCGCCCACCAGGCGCTTCTTGACCTTGGTCTTAACCACGCAGGACACTCGTCCGCTCAGGTCGACGGCCGCCACTCCCAGGGTTTCATCCATTGGCATCAGGAAGTATCCCGCGCGCAGGATGCCTTTCTTGTCCCCCAATGCGTGATCAAACGCCTCTCCCAGGGCGATGCCTACGTCTTCCACAGTGTGGTGCTGGTCCACGTCCAGATCACCGTCGCATGCCAACTCGAGATCGAAGGCCCCGTGCCGGGTGAACAGCTCAAGCATGTGGTCGAAGAAGCGAATCCCCGTCCTCACTTTGTATTTGCCGCTGCCCTCCACAACCAGCTTCAGCGAAATTTTCGTTTCCGTTGTCTTGCGCTCAATCGCGGCGTGGCGTTTGCTCTGCGGCATTATGTTCTCTCCCACTGGATCTCGTTCAGCGCTTCGCTCATTGCGCTCACTGCCTGCTTCATCTGTTCTCGCGTGCCCACCGTGATGCGCACACACCCGGCGCAGCCCGGATCTTTCGACCGGTCGCGCGTAAGCACCCCACGGCGATGCATCGCCTGCACGAACTCCGCATGGCGGTATCCGATCTTGACCAGAACGAAATTAGCCTGCGTGGGCCATTGGGGAACTCCGAGCCTGCGCAGGCAATCCACCATCTCCGCCCGCGCCGTCTTGACTTCTTCGACATACCATTGCAGATACGCATCATCGTCGAGAGCCGCGGGAAGGCATGCCAGGGCCAGCGAATTCACGCTGTAAGGGGAGATGACAGTTCGCAGCCATTGCTGCATCTCAGCGGGTGCGGCCAACATTCCCAGGCGGAGCCCGGCCAGCCCGTAGGCTTTGGAAAAAGTTCGCGCCACAACCAGGTTAGGAACTCGTCCAACCAGATCGATCACCGTCTGTCCGCAGAAGTGGTAGTAGGCTTCATCCACCAGGACTGCCGCGTGCGGCGCCCTTTTGAGAACCGCAAGTAGTTGCTCTCGGCTGGCGACCGTTCCAGTCGGGCTATTGGGACTGGCGATGGCGATCAATTTCGTTTCCGGAGTGATAGCCGCCAGCAAAGCCTCCAGCGGAAAGGCAAAGTCTTCGCCCGAAGACACTGTCTTAACCATGGCATCGGTAGAAGAACCATAGACCTCGTACATGGAGTAGGTCGGGGAAGGGAAGAGAAACTCATCTCCGCGATCCAGGAAGGTTTGGCACAGCACATGGATCGCTTCGTCGACTCCGTTCGTCAGCAGCACCTGCTCCGGCTCGAGGCCCAGATGCTGAGCAACCCTGGCCTCTACCTGGGCCCGTTCCGGATACTTGGCCAAATCAGCCGCCGCAATCCTGCCCAGCGCTTCCAGCACCCGGGGGGAACAGGCGACAGTGTTCTCGTTAAAGTCCAGTCGTAACCCTTGCCGGCCACTGAGTGGAGGGTGATAGGCGTGCATCCGCTGCACCGCCAGCCGCGGTAGAACGGTCTCAACCATCGATCCCCCTTGCTCGCACCGCCTCCGCGTGCCCGTAAAGCCCCTCCGCATTAGCCAGCATGATGGCTGACGGCCCCAGCCTCTTGAGCCCGGCCAGGGTATATTCCTGGACCGTGATCACCTTTAGAAAGTCCATCACGCTCAGGCCGCCGCGAACCTGCGCCGCGCCCCCTGTCGGCAGAGTATGGTTAGGCCCGGACACGTAGTCCCCCATGGGTTGCGGCGAAAAACGGCCAATGAACACGGATCCCGCGTTGCGCACCCATTCCAGATCCTCTTTGCTGTCGACGGTCAGATGTTCGGGGGCCAGCCGATTGGTAATTTCGCGTGCCTCCGCTATGGAACCTGCGATCACCGCCAATCCATTGCTCTCAATTGCCTGCCTGGCCACTAAATTTGTTTTAACCCGCTGCGCTACTTCCCCTACAACTTCACGCGCCAGGGCGGCATTGGTCGTGACCAGGATGGCCACAGCCTCAGGATCATGCTCTGCCTGGGCTACCAGGTCTGCCGCGATACCAGCCGGGTCACCGCTTTCGCTGGTCACAACAATTTCCGTAGGGCCGGCCAGCATGTCGATGGCGCAATCGAACGCGACCATTTTCTTGGCAGCGGTCACATACCAGTTGCCCGGGCCGACGATCTTGTCCACCCGGCGAATGCTTTCCGTGCCGAAGGCGAGGGCCGCGATCGCCTGCGCTCCGCCGACGCGATAAAACCCGCTCACCCCAAGCAGGGCCGCGGCCGCAAGAGTTTCCTTTGCCGGCTTCGGCGACACCACTACGATCCGCTCCACCCCCGCCACCTGCGCCGGGATCACCGTCATCAGCAAGGTAGAAGGCAGAGGATAACGTCCGCTCGGTACATAACACCCGACGGCGCCCAGCGCCCGCACTCTTTGTCCGGTAGTGAGCCCGGCATTGGTGGTGCTCCATTGCCTTGGCATTTGCCGGGCGGCGAATTTGCGAATGTTCCCGGCCGCCGTCTGCATCGCGGCCTGGAGTGGTTTGGGCGTCTCTTTCCAGGCCTGCTCCATCTCCGCCCGGGTGATCTCCAGCGCCTGTTGCCGCGCCAGGCCGTCCAGCTTCGTCGCGTAGCGGCGCAAAGCCCGGTCTCCTCCCTTGCGCACATCTCCCACGATGCGCTGCACCACGGGCATGGTACGCGCCGTATTCCGAGCCCCTCGCTGCTCCAGATCGCTCAGCATCCGCCGGGTTAGCTTGCCGCCGCGGCCCTGTGTCCTCACCACCCTCATTGCAGACGCTCCTTTCCGCTTTTACGGCACTTAGAAAACG
Source organism: uncultured Acidobacteriaceae bacterium (assembly GCA_963763905.1). GTDB lineage: Bacteria > Acidobacteriota > Terriglobia > Terriglobales > Acidobacteriaceae > PALSA-350. The sequence goes on from CAVXRU010000019.1 coordinate 8,413, forward strand.
ATCTTGTTGAGCGGATACTCAACAATCCCGGTAGCGCCCGCACTCTTGAGCTTGGGGATGACATCCCGCAGCACAGATTCTTCGATCACCGTATTGACCGCCGCCCAGCCCTCTCCACTGAGCGCGGAGATGGTCGGCGAATCCAGAGCCGGCAACATGGCCAGCACGCGATCGAGATTCTTTTTCTCCACATTCATCATCAATCCCACCCGGCCCTTGGCGGCAATCGCGCCATTCAGCATGAGCGAGATATTGTCGATCTTCTGTTTCTTCCAGAGGTCGCCGTAAGCGGCTCGATTCGCAATCAGGTGGGTCTCGCTTTCCATCACCGTATCGATGATGCGCAGCCGGTTGGCCCGAAGTGAGCTGCCCGTCTCGGTGACTTCAACGATCGCATCGGCTAGCATGGGCGGTTTCACTTCGGTAGCACCCCAGCTGAATTCCACCTTCACGGGAACGTTCTTGCCCGCAAAATAATTCTTCGTCACCTCGACCAGTTCTGTGGCAATTACTTTTCCGCTTAGCTCTTCCGCCTTCTGAAAGGGAGAATCCTCAGGCACCGCCAGCACCCAGCGCACCTTGGTCCGCGTCGCCTTGGAATAGGTCAGCGAGGTCACGCTGACCACGTCGAGCCCACTCTCGACCACCCAATCGATACCGGTCAGGCCCGCATCCAGAACGCCTTTTTCCACGTACCGCGCCATTTCCTGAGCGCGAATCAGCATGCACTCAATCTCGCTATCGTCGATGCCAGGGAAATAAGAACGGCCGTTGGCGTAAATATGCCAGCCCGCGTTCTCGAACAGCGCAATCGTGGCATCCTGCAGGCTTCCCTTGGGGATACCCAGTTTCAGCTTACCGGCCATTCCGAGCCTCCATCCTGGCGGACGCCGGCATCTCGAGTTCGCGGGTAAAGCAGCTGACCGTGCCCTCGTGGCAGACCAGCCCGTCTCCCTCGACTACCACGCGAAAGAGGAGCGTATCCTGATCGCAGTCGGTTGCTGCGGATACCACCCGCAGCCGGTTTCCACTGGTCTCACCTTTCATCCACAACTTCTGCCGCGTACGGCTCCAAAACGTCACAAAGCCTGTCTCCAGCGTTTTGGCGTAGCTGGTCTCGTTAAAAAATCCCACCATCAGTACTTGGCCACTCGTTGCATCCTGCACGATTGCAGGCAACAAGCCATCCATCTTTGCGAAATCGAGTTTTACCGCTTCTGTCATATGTCCTTCCTCCGCTCCCTGGGACCAACCAAATCACTTGCGAGCGCAAAAAAGCCCGCTTGCGCATCTCGCGCCGGCGGGCTTTTTCTGAATTTGGCTTCCTGGCCTCTATCTCTGGCAGGAACCGTCCGCCGACACGCTCGTCACGTGATGGTGGTGATGACGATGGTGGCGGGTGCGGACTCGCATCTCAATTAGAAAGCTAACCGGGTCTCCTCCCGATGTCAAACCCGGGAGCGCGCCTGCGTCTGCTACCATGCCGCCTATCGGCCCATGGAAACCAACCACGCCAAACTCTCGTATTTGTTGCTGGCCATTTTGGTTGTAGGTTCCTTGCTCTTCTATGTGGCCAGCACGGCTGCGATCTTCGACCAGTTTCTCAATCCCAACCGCGCGCGCCCGCCGTTTGACTACTCCCCCAACTCTCGTTTCCTGGTGCAGCCCATGCCCGAATCGCAGCGCGCCGGCATGCGGGCCGAAGACCAGATCATTTCCGTGAACGGCGTTCCGTTCACCGGTATGGCCGGGCTGATTAGCCAGGTCTTTTACGCCCATCCGGGGGATATGGTCTCCGTCCTCTATCGCAATCACGCAGGCGCGGTGCAAATGGCGCACATCCACCTGATGCCTCAACGACGGGCTCCTCCAACAGTTTCCGGTTGGCTCATCATCATCGTGCTGCTGCTACTTTTTCCTGCATTCTGCCTTTTGCTTGGCTATTGGGTGGTGCTGGCAAGACCGCTCGACTGGAACGCCTGGTTCCTCCTGGGCATCATGAATGTGGTCCCGGCCTTTATCGGCCGTGCCAGCTACTTTCCCGGTTTCCTAACCTCTTTCACCACCTTCTGGCAGATCTTCGCCCAGCAATTGATGCTGGTTTCGCTCATCCTCTTCAGCATCTACTTTCCCGTCCGTTCCCGCACCGACCAGCGTCACCCGTGGATCAAGTGGCTCCTCATCGTTCCCCAAATCGCCCTGGTCCCGGCCGAGTTCGTTATGCAGTACGGTCTGCTTTATCACAACCGCTTCATTCGGCCTTTTCTTGCCGCCGTCGATCCCCTGAGTCTTGCGGGAAACGTCTTTGCCTCGATTTCTCTCTGTGTTTTCATTGCTGCGATTGTGGGCAAACTGTTCGCCGTTCCTGCCCCCGCGCCCGATGCGCGCCGCCGCCTCGCCGTAGTGGCCGCCGGTTCGGTGCTCGGACTCGGACCTGTGCTGGTCCTGCTGGTGACCTCCACTCTCTCGACGAAAACAGTGCTGGAGGGGGCGCCTTCCTGGGCCCTCCTCACCATTGCCGTCCTGTTCTCCCTCTTTCCCCTCTCGCTCGCCTACACCGTCATCGTCCAGCGTGCCCTGGACTTGCGCATCATCCTTCGCCAGGGCACGCGCTACGCCTTTGCCCGGGGCACGCTATGGGTACTGCAAGTCATCGTGGTTGTGTTCCTGGGCTTCCGCCTGGCTCACTTTGCTCATACCTCAGGGCGCGTGGGCCAGCTCATCGCCCCCATCCTCTTTGTCGTCGCCGTCTTGTTTTTGCAGCTGCGCGTGGCCCGGCCCCTGTCGCAATGGATTGACCGCCGTTTCTTTCGCGAGGCCTACTCCGTCGAACAGGTGCTGGTCGAGCTTTCCGACCAGGCGCGCAGCTTCACGGAAACGGAGCCTTTGCTGCGCACCATCACCGAGCGCGTCAGCCAGACGCTGCATGTGCAACGAATCTCCTTCCTTCTGCGTCAGGGAAAGCTTTTTCAACTGCAGTATGCGCAGGGAATTCCCAGTGCCAGCGAGCTCTCACTGCCGGAAAACTCTTCCACCATACGGGCCCTGGCCATTGATCGCAGTCCTAAACCCGTCTACCGTGAGCATCCCGACCCCTGGCTGGCGTTGGCCGCGCCCGCCGAAGTCGCAGTGCTCGACCAACTGCAGGCGGAGCTGCTGCTGCCCTTGCCCGGACGCGCCAGCCTGATCGGGGTGATGGTCCTGGGCCCCAAGCTGAGCGAAGAACCCTATTCCCGCTCCGACCGGCGGTTACTTTCCTCCGTGGCGCTGCAGACCGGCCTGGCCATTGAAAACAACGCCCTGGTGCATCACCTCGCGGAGCAGTCGGCGCAGCGCCAACGCATCGATCGTGAAATCGAGATTGCCCGCCAGGTGCAGGAGCGGCTCCTACCCCAAATCTATCCGGTGGTGAAAGGTTTGGACTTTGCCGGTTTCAGCCGCACCGCCCAGGAGGTTGGCGGCGACTACTACGACTTCATCGAGCTCGAGAACGGCCGCCTGGGCATCGCCATCGGCGATGTCTCCGGCAAGGGCATCTCCTCTGCCCTTTTGATGGCTTCCATCCGCTCTGCCCTGCACGGGCTTACCTTCAGCGGCGCCATCAGCCTCGCCCGGCTCATCGAGGGTCTCAACCGGATCATCTACGATTCCTCGACCAACAACCGTTTCGTCACCTTTTTCTTCGGCGAATACGATCCCGAGACCCGTACCCTTGATTACGTGAATGCGGGCCACAACGCGCCCGTACTCTTGCGTCCTACCGCTCCGGGGATGGATAGTTTCTGCAACCCGGAATCTCCCTGCACTGTGCAGCGCCTGGAAATCGGTGGCCCGGTAATCGGCATCCTGACGGAAGTTCACTATGATCAAGGCCGTCTACAGCTGTATCCCTACGACACTCTCATCGCCTTCACCGACGGGATCAGCGAAGCCATGACAGCCGACTACGAGGAATGGGGGGAAGATCGTCTGATCGCGGCGGCCCGAAAGAATAACCACCGCTCCGCCCAGGACACCGTCACTGCACTGATCGAATGCGCGGACCGGTTCACCGCAGGAGCCCCGCAGAATGACGACCTCTCGGTGGTTGTCCTGAAGGTGCTCTGAGATGTCTGTCTGCTGGTTGGTGATATTCCTGTTTTTATGCCTGGGCGCCGCCGGCCAAACACTGCCGGTGGAGTATGCCACCTTCATGAGCCATGGCAAGCCCGTCTCCTGCGTGGTGTATGACGCTCATGACGCCGTGGCCACCATTGTCCTTTTGCACGGTGCGGGCCCTTCTGATCTCGGGATTGGGCGCATGCAGGCGCGTTTCTTTGCCGACCACGGCTTCCGTGTTTTGGTGGCGGACTATTTGAGCGCCACACCTAAGCCGGAACCCAACCCCGCCAATTATCGACGTTGGGCCCAGGTGGTCGACGATATTGTGGCCGATTTGCGTGCCCGCCCGGGATCGCGGAATAAGAAGATCGCCCTGGTGGGACAAGACCTGGGAGCTTCCGTTGCCCTGCTTGCCGGTTCTCAAAAGACTGGTGTCGGAGCCATCGCCGAGTGGTCTGGTCTACTCCCAAATCAATTCTTTTCCCAGGTACAAAGCCTGCCTCCTTTGCTCATCTTTCATGGCGAGCAGGACACGCAGGTTCCGGTAGTCAATGCCCGCCAGCTTGTTCGCCTCTGCGAGCTCAAAGACTTTACCTGCGAAGCCAAGATCTATCCCGATGAGGGGCACGTTTTCAGCAGCAATGCTATGGATTCCGCCAACCAGCGTGCCCTGACCTTCTTCCGAACTTATCTATGGGCAAACCTGCCACGCGCCGAATAGTCAAAGCTGTTAGGATGAACGCGCTTTCGCTCTATCCCCGCCACCCCTCTCCCTTTGCCATCCCGACCGAAGCGTATCCGGATTTCCTATTCGCGCTGCTAGCCACAACCACGTGTGCGGCTCTCCGCAGAGAGAGCCGCATGTAATTGAACAACGCCACTAGTCTTCAGAGGAAATCCGGGGGAGCGCAGTGGAGGGACCTGCGGTTCAGCGGTCCTCTCTTGGAAAATGTTTTTTACGGCGGAAACCCCGGGAAAATACTTCCTCACCTCTGTCACAACAGCTGGGCCAAATCCTCAGCAGGATCCTTGATTCCCAGTCCTGTCATGCGACGCCGCGCGGCTTCGTCCATGTAATAGTGCAGCCGGCTAGCCGCTGCCGCGTAGCTCAATCCCTCTTCCCGAATGTTCGAGATGCAATTCCGTTCCGCGTCCTTGCGCCCGCTCCGCGGTTCCCAGGTGATGTAGACGCCAAGAGAGTCAGGGGAACTCAAGCCTGGCCTTTCCCCAATCAGCACCACTGCCAGAGGCGCGTGCAGCGCCTCGCCGATCGCGTCTCCAACCGCAACCCTGCCCTGCTCGACCATGCACACCGGGGCCAGCCGCCAGCCCGCGATCAGGGGCAAGACTGCACGTACCAAATGCAGCCCGTGCCGCTCAACGGCCAGGGCGGAGAGCCCGTCCGCGACCACAAAAACGACATCGTATTCGCCGGGCTTAAGCACAGCCGCCGAGTCTTCGCTCAACCGCCTGCCCAGGTCAGGCCGTCTCAAATAGGTACCCCGGTCTCTGGCCTGGCTCTTCAGCGCCAATACCGGCAATCCGTCGCGCCGCAGTTCGTCGCACATCATGCGTACGTCCATGGCGGCGTGAACCGCATCTCGAGCCTGGGCATGCGCCAGCTGAAAATCAAGCAAGGGTCGTGTCGCCAGGCTCACCCCGGTTCTTTCCAGGCCGATCCTCGCCGGGGTGTAGCTCCTGAGCGCCTCGCGCGCTGCTTGAGACATCTCCGTCGGCGCCAGGTCGGGAACATGCTGGTCCTGATTCGTCTTCTGAGCGCGTTTGCTAATCATCCGCTTATGCCAGAAACGCAGGTACATTTAACCGCAATCGTGCATCGCTTTTCAGCCAGGCCTCAAATTCCGGAGCCGGCCGGAGACCCAGCGCCCGGCGCAAATACAGGGCATCGTGAAAGGACGTGCTTTGGTAATGAAGCATCACGTCGTCAGCCCCGGGAACGCCCATAATATAGTTCACCCCGGCCGCCCCGAGCAGTGTCAGGAGCACGTCCATGTCATCCTGGTCGGCTTCGGCGTGGTTGGTGTAGCACACATCACAGCCCATTGGCAGTCCCAGCAGCTTGCCGCAAAAATGATCCTCTAATCCGGCACGAATGATTTGCTTGCTGTCGAATAGGTACTCCGGCCCGATAAAACCCACCACGGTGTTGACCAGCATAGGCTGGTAGCGCCGGGCAACCGCGTAGGCCCGTGCTTCACAGGTTTGCTGATCCACTCCGTGATGGGCGTCTGCGGAAAGCGCGCTGCCTTGTCCGGTTTCGAAATACATCACGTTTTCGCCCAGCGTCTGTTTACCGCCGTGGTCAAAAACTGCTCCGCGCTTGAGCGCCCGTGCTGCAGCCCAGGCTTCATCCAGCAATGCCAGGTCGACTCCGAACGAGCGGTTGGCGGCTTCGGTGCCGGCGATCGACTGAAAAACCAGGTCGACCGGCGCGCCGTGCTCGAGTGCGGCCATCAGGGTCGACACATGCGCCAGGACACAGCTCTGTAGCGGGATGGCATATTTTTGCCGCACGTGGTCGATCAGCTCCAGTAGCCGATGCACGCTGCCGACATTATCCGAAGCAGGGTTAATCCCTACCACCGCATCTCCCGATCCCAGCAGGAGGCCATCGACCATGGCCGCGGCGATGCCGGCCGGATCATCCACGGGATGGTTGGGTTGTAGCCGGGTGGAAAGCCTGCCCGGCAGGCCAACCGTGGTCCTGAATCGGGTCACGACATGGATCTTGCGGGCCACCAGGATCAGATCCTGCACGCGCATCAACTTGCTGACCGCAGCCACCATCTCCGGTGTCAAACCCGGAGCCAACCCAGCCAACGCCATGCCGGTCGCGTCATCCGAGAGCAGCCAGTTGCGAAACTCTCCCACCGTAAGCGACGCAACCGCAGCAAAGGCAGCCGGGGTATGGGTATCGATAATCAGCCGCGTGACTTCGTCACTTTCGTAGGGGATCAGGGCTTGCTCAAGAAAGTCGCGAAGGGGAAGGTCCGCCAGTGTCATTTGCGCCGCGGCCCTTTGCTCAGCGCTTTCGGCCGCGATTCCCGCCAGTGCATCTCCCGCGCGGTACGGGCTCGCCTTGGCCATGAGGTCGCGTAAATCTTCGAAGTGGTAGGTGGTCTCGCGAATCTTTCTACGCAGGCGCATAGAGTGCTCCAATACTAATACGCTTTCTGCGACTGACCGGATCTACTGTTATTCTGCAAGCCAACCTGGTCATGCATCGTCAATTCTTCTACTGCATTCTGTTGGGGCTTGTCAGTGGGGCCGGGGCCCAGACTCAGCCGCCGGGGCACCCCGTCATTCTCCATGCCACGCGTCTGCTCGATATCGAAGCCGGCCGCATTGTTTCGCCCGGGGAGGTCCTGGTGCAAGGGGACAAGATTGTTGCCGCCGGCTCCTCCGTCCCCCACCCCGCGGGAGCAGAGACGATCGACCTCGGCGACACCACGCTGATGCCCGGCCTGATCGATGCCCACGTCCACCTCTTCCTTCATCCTGGCGCCGAAGATCTGCAAACCGTGATCGAGTCCGTGCCGCAACGGACGATCATGGCCACGCTAGCCGCGAAAGCCGACCTTTTGGCCGGTTTCACCGCCGAGCGGGACATGGGCACGGAAGGCGCGGGACCGGCCGATACTGCCGTTCGCGAAGCCATCGATCAGGGAGAAATTCCTGGACCGCGTATGCGCGTCAGCGGCAACGCTATCAACATTCTGGGCGGCCACGAGGATGCGCTGCACTACAACCCTGAGCAGCATGTGCTACCCAACGCCACCTATGCCAACACCGGCGATGAACTGGTGAGCGTCATTCGCGAGCAGATCAAGGACGGAGCAGACTTCATCAAGATTTACGAAACCGGCCGTGTCTTCTTTAAGGACGGCCAGTTCCACACCATCGTCCAGTACTCCGAGCCGCAGCTGGCCCAGGCGGTTGCCGAGACAGCACGCCTGCAGACACGCGTTGCCGTGCATTGTGAAGGTGAGCCCGCCGCCCTGTACGCCGCCCAGGCCGGGGTAGCCTCGATCGACCATGCCGACCAACTGAGCGACGAGACCATGCGCCTGATGCGCGAGAAGCAGATCTACGCCGTGCCCACTTTTACGATTCAGGAATATTTTGCCGCCCACGCCAGTTCGCCGGAACGGGCGGCAGAAGAGCACCAGTGGCTCGATTACCATGTGCAGCAGTTTCACCGCCAACTGGAGCACGGCGTGCCGATGGCGGTAGGTTCCGATGTGGGCCCCTTTCCCCACGGTACCCAGGCGCGCGAGTTGGAGCTGATGGTGGAGTACGGAATGAAGCCGCTCGATGTGCTCAAAGCCGATCTGATCAATGGAGCCCGGCTCCTCGACTGGGAGCATGAACTCGGTGCGCTCAAGGCTGGCTATTACGCTGACATCATCGCTGTTCCCGGCAATCCCACGGAAGACATACGCGTGCTCGAGCATGTGTCCTTCGTGATGAAGGGCGGCACAATTTACCGGCGCTGATTTTTAGGTTACAGGCTCGACTGCAGCAGAGGAGGCACCTTCTTAGACCAGATAGGATTGTCCACCCCTCGCAGTTTCGGTGCATCAAGGTCGGTAAAATCGAACACCACAACCTGGTTCACGCCCTTCTGCAGCCAAGGTGCGGGCAGAAACAGCGACTGTTGCGGACCAATTCCCCACGTGCGTCCGAGATTGTGGCCGTTGACCCACACAAATCCCTTGCCAAGTCCACTCACGTCAAGATACGTATCGGCGACGGATGCAATTGTGAAGGTCCCACGATGGAAAGCGGGCCCGCCACGCGCTTGTTTCTTCCATCCCTTCAACTCGTCCGGACCATTCATGGGCAAGCAATATACTTGCCATCCTGACAACTCACGACCTGCGAGCATGACAGACTTGGTGATCCCTGACTGCCCTTCTTGCAGCAGCGGACCAACGTTGACACGGCCAGTGTTCTCGACCAGTATGTCCAACGTCGCTGGGCCCGCCGGGATGCTGATCGCAAGTTGCGTTTGTTTCAATCGGCGATCGAGCGTGCCTTGCAGTTTTTGGTTGAGATACACCGCGGCATAGTCCCTTACGTCGTCGACAACCAGCGTGCCCGCAACCGGTCCAGTCAATTCTTTGCGGTAAAGAATGTAACCGTAACTCTGGCCAAAAGTTTCCATCGAGCGAGGGTGGTCGACACTGACGGGAATGGGCAAATTGCTCCATAGCGGAGCCGATTCTTCGAGTTGAAATTCCTGCACCCTGGCGATGGGCAGCGGGCTGGGCAAAGGAGGCGGCGTGATCCCTGTCCGTCGCTGAATCACATCACGGAACAGGTAGAACTTCCTGGTCGGTCTGCCCGCCTCGTCCAGCGCGGCATCGTAGTCATAGCTGGTCACCTCCGGCAGGTATCCATCCTTGCCAAAGTTGGCGCCATTCATAAACCCGAAGCTGGTTCCTCCGTGAAACATGTACACGTTGACCGAATACCCGTTATCCAGCATCCAGGCCAGGTCCTTTGCTTGCAGCGCGGCATCTGTTTGCGCGTGCTCGCTACCCCACGAGTCGTACCAGCCGGCCCAGTATTCGCCCGTCATCCAGGGTTGGTCGAAGTGGAACTGGCTCATCGTCGAGGCCAAATAGAGGAAGCCGAGGAATCGCCGGATATAGGAGGTCTGAACTTTGCCGATACCGAAATTGATTACTGGCAAGATCCCCGGTAAAGCATCGTTGGCCAGATCCCTGGGCCCATCGGAGGTGTAGAAGAGGGAGTCTCCCAACCCGGCCCGGATCAGCGACTGGTGAATTTGCTCCAGATACAACCGATCGTTCCCATAACTCCCATACTCATTTTCAACCTGGATAGCAATAATCGGACCGCCATGAGTCGCTTGCAGAGGAGCCAGTTCCCGGCCCACCCGGGATAGATAGCGGTTGGCTGCGGTTAAAAAGCGGGCATCTGTGGTTCGCACCTTGATGTTGGGATCGGCAAATAGCCAGGCTGGCAGGCCGCCGGCCTCCCACTCCGCGCAGATATACGGCCCCGGCCGCACAATCACATTGAGGCCTTCTTCTTGCGCCATGCGAACAAATGTCGCGATATCTTTGTTGCCGCTGAAATCGAAAACCCCCGGGCTTGGCTCATGCAGGTTCCAGAAGGCGTACGTATCGATCGTGTTCAGCCCCATCGCCCGTGCCTTTTGCAGCCGATCGCGCCAATACTGGCGCGGTACGCGAGGATAGTGAATTGTTCCCGAAATTATCTGGTAAGGCTTCCCACCACGCCTGAATTCGCTTCCTTCAATGGTGATGGGTGAGGTTTTCGCTGTTTGTGCCAAGCCTGAAAGAGCTACCCAATCAACGGCTGGCAGCAATAGGCTGACTACGATCAAAAAGCGGGTGAACCTGCGTCCTGGGGCGCTGCTTAAGATAAGTTCCCCTCATTCCAGTCTTAGCTAGAGGGTTTTTATCGTTCGCAACTGGGCAAAGCAACGTATATCGCCCTAATTGATATCCAAAAGAAACTTGTATAGTATGCTCAACGGTTACCGGAGAAGTTACTCCCAGATTGGTTTCCCGGGCTCAGCCTAGGCCATGTTGTGTTGCTGCAATGATCTAGATACATCTCAAGGAGAGAGCATGACGAGAACAGTAGTGGCACTAAGCCTTATGGGGCTGATGGTTCTGCCAGGGTTTGGCCAGGACAAGGAAGCGGATCGAGTCAAAGCTGCGGGAACTGTAATTTCCGAAATTATGAACGTTCCCGACAACATTCCTCAGAGTGTGATCGACAAGGCAGATTGTGTGGTGGTTCTGCCCTCGGTCCTCAAAGCGGCATTTATCGTGGGTGGCAGCTACGGCCGGGGCGTGTTAACGTGCCGCAGCGGGCATAACTTCCACGGTCCCTGGAGTGCCCCCAGCATGATGGCTCTGGAGGGTGCGAGCTTCGGATTGCAGCTGGGTGGCCAGGCTACGGACTTCGTGCTCCTGCTCATGAGTCCGACCTCAGCGGCAAACATCCTTAAAAGCAAGGTTAAGCTCGGTGGCGACGCTTCAGCGGCAGCCGGGCCGGTTGGACGCAATGCCTCCGCGGAAACGGATGCAAGCATGCGGGCAGAGATCCTTTCTTATTCTCGCGCTCGCGGACTCTTTGCCGGGATCTCACTGACTGGTTCCACTTTGCGTCCTGATAATGACGGCAACAAGAGGCTTTACGGGCAGGATGTGACGGCGCAAGCCATCGTTTTCGACAAAGCGGTGCCAGCTCCACCCTCTGCGGCCGAGTTATTGCGGACCCTGAATAAGAAGTCCCCCAAAAACCTGTCCACCACCAAGTAGGACCGGGCAGGGCCAAATACCGGTATAGCCGCGGGCTCACTCTTGCCCGCGGTTATCCGTGAAGAGCCTTTCCATCCAAGCCAGGAGGCAATCATGTTCAACCTGATATGGGAAGCAATCATTGGCCTTATCGTCGGTGCGCTGGCGAAGTTCATCATGCCGGGCAAAGATCCTGGCGGATCTTCATCACCATGCTGATCGGCATCGCCGGTGCCTTATTGGCGACCTTTATCGGCAGCCACGTGGGCCTGTACCAGGAGGGTCAACGTGCCGGCTTTCTCATGTCGCTGCTGGGTGCCATCGTGCTGCTTGCCAACTACCGCTTGATCAAGGGCAGAACCGCGACCCCTTAGCCCGAGCAGCTCTTCCCGAGCCGCGAGTGAGCGCGGAATCAGTAGGTTACAGTCCTTTCCACGCCACAGACCAGAGCGCGGCAGTGGAGGGTTTTCTGATCCCAGACCTCTGTTCCGGGCCATAAAGGGCCCTTCCCTTTGTCATCTCGACCGAAGCGTAGCGCAGTGGAGAGATCTCTGAGTGGATGCCCTTTCTTGGGAATGTTTTTCTAGAGCGAAGTGTGGGGGCCTGCGGTTGCTTTTCCCCGGTACTCAGACGCCCTGTTTAGCCCCCTGGGCTTGATTCCTCTCAATCTCAGACCTTTCCGGAACCTATGAAGCCGGATCACAACCAAAAACTGACCGCTTATCCACGAGTTCCACAGTTCCCGGCCAATCCGTACCCCAACGTGCCTTGTTCGACGCCCCTCCCGGGCGTAGCCTGAATTCAGTAAGGCCGATCGAGCGGTCAGCGCCCACCATGGCTAGTTTCCCGATGCAAAGCCGCGCGGGTAAAAGGTTCCCGCAGTTCTCCACAGCCGTTTGTCCGGTTTCGAAGCGCTTGTGGGGGGGATATGCATTTAAACTACTAGATGTAGTGGTTCTCGCTTGACACACGCGATAGAGAGCGGTACTTTCGCATCTCACGGCTTTACTTTCATCGTTTGTTCCCCAAGCTTGGTTAGTTCGCTGTTCCAGAAAGGCCGTTTTGAACCTCCTATTTTTGAAGGCGCCAGCATGAGCGCCCGGGGGCGGCTTTCCTGTCATTTTTAAAATCATGAGGAGAAATAATGGCCGAGGCCACCAATTCCGCAACTTCCGCCGCCGCCAACGGTTGGGCCGCTCACTATAGCCACTCCGTGCCAAAGCCGGAAGCCACCAGCGGCGTGCACTGCACCCGCCTCTTCTCCAAGCCTGGCGTTTCGCCCTACAGCGAGGTGACTTGGGAGCGCCGTACCGCCTCCATCACAGACGCCACCGGCGGATCCATCTTCGAGCAGAAAGACGTCGAGGTCCCTGTCGACTGGTCGATGACCGCGACCAATATTGTGGCTTCCAAGTACCTGCACGGCCATGTCGGCACCGCACAGGGTGAATTTGGCGCCCGTGAAACCGGTGTCCGCCAGCTGGTGGGCCGGGTCGCAGAAACCATCCGTGACTGGGGTATTACCGGCGGCTATTTCGCCAGCCCTGAAGACGCCGCGATCTTTCACGACGAGCTGGTCCACCTGTTGATTACCCAGAAAGCTGCCTTCAACTCGCCTGTCTGGTTCAATGTAGGCTGCGACCGGCTGGAGCCTAATTCAGACGCTCAAAACTGGCACTGGAACTCCCACACTTGTGCGGTTGAGTTCTCCGTCACCGGATACCGCAGTCCACAGTGCTCCGCCTGCTTCATCAACTCGGTGGATGATTCGCTGGACTCCATCCTGACCCTGGCCAAGACCGAGGGCATGCTCTTCAAGTGGGGCTCGGGGACCGGGACCAATCTATCCAGCATCCGCGGATCCATGGAAACCCTCTCTGGCGGGGGCACCGCCAGCGGCCCGCTCAGCTTCATGCGCGGCTTCGATGCCTTCGCGGGCGTCATCAAGTCCGGCGGTAAGACCCGCCGTGCGGCCAAGATGGTCATTCTCAACGTCGACCATCCGGATATCGCCGACTTCATCGAGTGCAAGGCCAAGGAAGAGGTCAAGGCCTGGACCTTGATGCAGGCCGGATATGACGGCTCGGGCCCCGACTCAGAAGCCTACAGCTCCATCTTTTTCCAGAATGCGAACAACTCCGTCCGGGTGACCGATGAGTTCATGCGTGCCGTCGAGCGGGATGCGGAGTTCACCACCCGTACCGTGAAAGACGGCGAGCCGGTCAAAACCTTTAAGGCCCGCGACCTGATGCGGAAAATTGCCGAAGCTACCTGGCAGTGCGGCGATCCCGGCATGCAGTACGACACCACCATCAACAAGTGGCACACGTCTAAGAACTCCGGCCGCATCAATGCCTCGAATCCTTGCTCCGAGTACATGTTCCTGGATGACTCGGCATGCAACCTGGCCAGCTTCAACCTGCTCAAGTTCGTCACCCCAGCGGGCAATTTTGATGTCGATGCCTATCGCCATGCCATCGACATCATGATCACGGCCATGGATATCCTGGTGGACAATTCCGGCTACCCAACCGAATCGATTGTGCGCAATTCCCATGATTACCGTCCGTTGGGTCTCGGTTACGCCAACCTGGGTGCACTGCTGATGGCCTTCGGCCTGCCTTATGACAGCGATGCTGGCCGCGATTTCGCTGCCGCGCTCACCGCCATCATGTGCGGTCAGGCTTACCTGCAATCTTCGGTCCTGGCGGAAAAGGCTCCAGCCCTGATTTCCGCCACCTCGCTCTGCCAGCAGGCGCAGTACGCCCACGGCGGCCTGGCGCAGCGCGGCGGCGCTTGCCCTGGTTTCTATGTCAACCGCGAGCCGTTTCTCGATGTCATCCGCATGCACCGCGCCGAAGTAAACAAGATCGGCCATGCCAATTCGACCGAGCCCTTCACCACCCCCCAATTGGCTTCCCTCATCGCGGCCAGCAAGGATTGCTGGGACCAGGCCCTGGCCCACGGTGAGCAGCACGGCTACCGCAATTCCCAGGTCACCGTGCTTGCCCCCACGGGCACCATCGGCTTCATGATGGACTGCGACACCACCGGCATTGAGCCCGATCTGGCCCTCATTAAGTACAAGAAGCTGGTCGGCGGGGGAATGATCAAAATCGTCAACAATACCGTGCCCGTCGCCCTGTTCAAGCTGGGATACACCGACGCCCAGGTGGATTCGATTGTCAGCTACATCGACTCCACCGGCACCATCGAAGGCGCGCCCGGCATAAAGCCGGAGCATCTTGCTGTGTTTGATTGCAGCTTCAAGCCCAGCAAGGGAACGCGCTCCATCCACCCCTCCGGTCATATCAAGATGATGGCTGCAGCCCAGCCGTTCCTGTCCGGAGCCATCTCTAAAACCGTCAACCTGCCCCACGACGCGACCCTGGATGACATCATTCAGGCCTATACCGAGTCCTGGCGCCTGGGTCTCAAGGCAGTAGCCATCTATCGCGATGGATCCAAGGGTGCGCAACCGCTCAACGTCTCTGACGGCAATAAGGCCAAGGTCATCAAGAACGCTTTGGACGACGAGACCAATGTGGATACCGCTGCCAGTGAAGCCGCGGACCGTGTTCTTACCGCCATGGCACAGGGCAACACCAGCTCCCTCTCTGAGGACCTGCGCTTGCTTGAGGGCAAGGTATCGGCCCGGCTGGAAGTCACGGCCAACTCGGTGGTGACCGCGGCTAACGCCTTCACTGCATCCGTCGCCAACGCCCTAAGCCTGGGCCAGGCGGCCGCACTGCGCGAAGAGCCGGAGACAACCCAGGGGCCGCCCCGTGCCGTGCGTCATCGCCTGCCGGAGGAGCGCGCCTCCCTCACCCATAAATTCTCCATCGCAGGACACGAGGGCTACATCACCGTAGGCCTCTACCCGAATGGGCAACCGGGTGAGATCTTCATCAAGATGGCCAAGGAGGGTTCCACGGTCTCCGGGCTCATGGACTCCTTTGCCACCGCGGTTTCACTCTCGCTGCAGCACGGCGTCCCGCTCAAAGTACTGTGCGAGAAGTTCGCCCACACTCGCTTCGAGCCCTCCGGCTGGACTGGCAACGAACAAATCGGCTTTGCCAAGTCCATCATGGATTACATCTTCCGCTGGCTCCAGTTACGCTTCCTGTCCGGGCATCAGTTGAGTCTGTTCTCCGGCCTGGCGGCAGGCGTTCAACGGCCGGTGGAAGAGCCGTTATTTGAAACCAATCCTCCCGCCGGCGGCCTTCTTTCCGACACCAGTCAGGGCGGCGCCAGTGGAAGCATAGAAGACCGTGGCCTCTACGGAGCACCCGAGACTCGCAGGAGTGGCGGGGCCGTCTTTCACGCCGCCGATGCCATGAAGGAGTACCTCGACATGGGCGACGCGCCCAGTTGCCATACCTGCGGAGCCATCATGGTCCGCAACGGCAGCTGTTACCGATGCATGAGCTGCGGCTCGACCAGCGGCTGCAGCTAGAAAAATAGCTTTACCAGCGCCCCGCGGTTGGTTTACGAATAAGGCCAAAGTCGGCCACCTTAAGGTTAAAGTCGAGACCCCACAAGGTTCATTGTGGGGTCCTGGCGGGGGTGTGGCAGCGCGGCACTAGCATGCGTCTGAGATGGCCTTCCTCTTCTAACGCAGCCAAGTGCTTGCGTTAGCCCCTTTATGTTCCCGATTGAAGGTGTCATTTGGGAGACAACGCGGAAGTGCTGAAAGCGAAGCCATTTCGAGTCCTATCCCTGGACGGCGGTGGCATGAGAGGCATTTACACTGCGGAGTACTTGCATTGCCTCTCTGAAGGATTTTCAAAGCGCACCGGCAAATCAAGACTGGATATCGGCAAGGCATTTGATCTCATTGTGGGGACCAGTACGGGAGCGATCGTCGCCTGTGCTCTGGTTGCCGGTGTTCCTGTCAGTGACGTTGTTGCTCTTTATGAAAGAAACGGCAAGCTAATCTTCCGGAGGCGAATTCCTAGTGGGTTTGGCATGGACCTACCGATGGATCTCCTTTGGAGGCCTTGGGCACTCAAATGGGGAAGCAAAGCTCTCCAAGATGCTCTTGCTAGCTCTTTTGGAAACGAAACGATTGGTGAAGTTTACGCTCGACGTCACATCGCCTTGGCCATCACAGCGGTCAATCTTAGTAATCATCGTGGTTGGGTCTTCAAGAGTCCGCACCGCGTCGGAAAAACTAATCATCGTGACGATGCCTATTCTCTTGTCGATGTATGCTTGGCGTCAAGCGCCGCGCCTGTTTACCGCTCCGTCGCAGCCATTGAAGTCCCCGCCAGCAAGGGTCACTACGACACCTTCATCGATGGCGGTTTATGGGCGAACAATCCAATCCTCGTGGGTCTAATCGACGCTCTCGAAGTTGCCCTTCCAGAGCAGTCTATTGAGCTGTATTCGTTGGGGACCTGTCGCCGTCCGGCTGGCACCTCGATCTCACCGAAGGATGTTCATCGTGGCCTGAAGGAATGGAAGTTCGGGGCAGAGGCTGCGGCGGTTGCCATCGACGCACAGGAGTTCACCTTCGACCAAATGGCCAGATTGTTGGCACCTCACTTGAAACAGCCATGCCGAGTCATCAGATTTCCTCGCGAAGCCATTCCTGCCGCAATGATGCAGTACTTAGACCTCGATGATACGCGAAAAGAAGCCGCCGAGGCTCTAATTGGACTAGCCAGAACGGACGCTGACATGACGAACAGCCGATGTTGTGATTCCAATGATCCAGATGGCGCTCTCTTGACGAATTTGTTTGATTCAATGCCGGTAATAGCCTCCGGCGAAAGGAAGAACTAATGTTCGATTGTTCAAAGGATGTCGTTTCCTACCACAATGACGAGGTCACCCTGCCTCAGTCTGATCGTTCTAACATGCGGAAAAGGCGTAACAGTAACCGAGACAGGTTGAAAAAGGGTCTCACGGATAAGGCTGACCCTCACCCATTCATGTTCTGTAAGCAAGGAAGCTACGCCATGCTGACGATGGTCCAACATGACGACAATCACTACGACATCGACGACGGCGTCTACTTCGAGGAGACCGACCTCGACGGCAAGAACGGTGGCAAGATGTCGGCGCTAGATGCCCGCAAAATGGTCCGCGATGCCGTTGACGATGGCTCGTTCAAGACGGCACCAATCGTAAAAAACAACTGTGTTCGGATCTTCTACGAGGCGGGCTACCACGTCGACATGCCTGTGTATCGCCGCCGCCTCGAGAAGGATTTCAGCGGAAATAACGTCGAAGTTTACGAAATCGCTGGTTCAGAGTGGAAGCCCTCTGACGCCCGCCTCGTTACGGATTGGTTTAATGCTGAGAACTGCAAGCAAAGTCCTGATGAAGATAATGGACGGCAGCTCCGGAGAACCACGCGTCTGATCAAAATGTATACGCAGAGCCGTCCAAGTTGGTCCGGGCAAATCGCCAGTGGGTTTGCGATCACAAAGTTGGTCACTGAGTCTTACCGGCCGAACGCTTCGCGTGAAGACACAGCACTTCGAGATACGATGCGAGCGATACGCGATCGCCTTCAGAGCAGTCTCGTTCTGAAACACCCAACGACACAGAACGAGACGATCAGCAAGGGCGAGAACGACCCAAAGCTCACCTTCCTCAAGGAAAAGTTGACTGAGGCGTTGGAAGCCTTGGCTGTGCTTGACGCAACCGATTGCAAACGCGTTGAGGCTCTCGCGGCCTGGGATAAGGTATACGCAACTGATTTCTTTTCGCTTCGCGATGACCCTAAGACCTCAGAGAACGCAAAGTCAGCTTCCATCCTCAGCGCTGGTGTTATCGGATCAATCACAGCATCGGCGGATAAAAGTCCCGTGCGGAAAGAAGGAGGCGGTACTTTTGCGTGATTGGTGAACGCTTCAATGCGGCGGCGGCTCAGGTTGGCGAGTGGCTTCAAACGTTCAGTAATGTTTACCGATTGGACGAGGCTGAGTTGGCGCAATTCTCCGTGCGCAGGATACGTGTGGCATGGCATCTGGATGTGACGGCCGACTTGGGCGCAGACGGTCAGCTAACCATTCTTCTACCGTCCGACTTTCCTTTTGGGCTCCCACGTATTGCAGTCGAGGCTTCTCGCTACTTGAGATGGCCGCACGTTGAAGTGGATGGTGTTTTATGCGCATTTCCCAACGTTGCAACCCACTCGCCATACGACCCGCTCGGCGTTGTGCAACACGTTCTACGAGCGGCCATCGATCTAATCAAGGACTGCCGTGCTGGGCTGCTGAAAGAAGATTTTTTCACTGAGTTTCACTCCTATTGGAATCGTGAGCGGTCTGAAGACAAGCGGGATGTAATCAGCTTATTGTCAAAGTTCGATTCCACGAGGTTCGTGCGGTTTTGGGCAGGACAACGATTCATCGTGATAGGCGAAACCGACGATCATGTCCGGGATTGGCTCGTCAGACGATTTTCAGGAGATAAGAGTGCACGCACCTTCGAGGCTGCATTGGTCGTTGCTTTGCAGAGGCCGCTTTCCCCTTGTGAATACCCGCGTAGCACCTTTGACCTACTGAGCGTGGTTCGAGCGAATGCAAGTCACGCGGAGAGCCGTTTGCAGTCACTTGTCACAAGTTCTTCGCGGCCTCTAATCCTATTCTCTGCACCGACCGACAACGGCCCGGCTCTGGCCGCTGTGGGAATATCGACATTACCTCCGGCAGACCTTCGTGGAAGACGCCTAGACAGGTCACGAAATGGATTCCGACCGAACAAAGTGCCTCCTCGGTTGGTAGCCTCACGAATTCTTGAACGAGCAGGAGAACCAAACCGCTACGAAGTGACTCGCGCAGACGGAGCTTGGATTCACGGGAGAGGGAAAGACTTGTTAGCTCAAGGTCTCTTTGAAAAGAAAGCGCTTCTGTTTGGAGCAGGCTCGGTCGGCAGCTTCGTTGCAGAGCTTCTTGCACAAGCTGGCGTGGGAAAGATTGTCATCGTGGATCCAGAGAAGCTTACTTTTGCCAATGCGGGAAGGCACCTACTCGGTGCCGATTCAGAAGGCCTGTACAAAGCAAGCGCCGTAGCTGCGCTCTTGCAGAAGCGTTTCCCGCATCACATCATCACCGGCGAGGTGTTAACCGCAGAACAATACCTTGAAATGAATCAGGATACAATGACTCAATGGGATTTAGCGATTGGTGCTACTGGCGACTGGGGCGCAAATGCCCTTTTGAATGAAGTATTCCTTAGTGGGACCAGCAGACCAAGAAGGATTCTGATCGGCTGGGCAGAACCGCACGCGGCGGCCGGACACGCGGTCCTCCTTAACTCCAGAGCGTCGTGCCTTCTCTGTGGCTTCAGTGCGGACGGCCAACCCAATGTCAAAGTGGCAAAATGGTCAAGAACGACCCTCCTCAGCGAGCCGGCTTGCGGCGGACTATACCAGCCCTACGGTCCGGCTGAGATCGCTACGATCAATGCTATGATTGCCTCCCTAGCCATAGAAGCCCTCGCTGGAAAGATTGAAGCCAATGATGTCCACAGGGTCTACAGCACGGATGAACAAACCATTCACGGGTTGGATGGTACTCTCGATCCGGAATGGGTGAATCGCGCGGGCGGTCTTCCTCGCCATCTTAAGCTCACGACCTCTATTCCGTGGGTACAGAGTGAACACTGCCCGCTGTTCGGAGTTCATAATGCAGTTGGAAGCTGAACTGGGCCAATCAGGGCAACGTCTGGTTTTGCTTCCTGCCGTGGTTGCTCACCTGTGCTCGTACAGACAGCGGAATCCACATTCATTTGAAGCGGGTGGACAGCTCTTCGGTCGCGTACAAGAGCAAACAATCTTTATCGAGGAAGCAACGGGTCCTCGCACCGCCGACCGTCGATCCCGCTATGGCTATCGACCTGACCGACGCAAAGAACAGTTGGAGATCGACGAGAAGTTCACTCTAGGTCTTAGCTTCTTTGGAGACTGGCATTCGCACCCGGAAGCGATGCCGACGCCTTCCACGACCGACATATTAAGCATGCAAGATTGCTTCCGTCGATCTCGTCATCGGCTTCATGGCTTTATCCTACTTATAATTGGGACATCCGATCTCCCCCAAGCGATGCACGGTTCATTGCATAACGGACATGACTCACTCGAATTGCAGTTTCGCATCTGCCCCGATGATGATCCAGTTGCAAACCCGGCAGGGATGCAATCAGCAAGAGCATCGAACGCTGATAGCCGTTAATACCCAGGTATGTTACATCTATCTAACGCAGCTAGCAGAAGGATTCCAGTAAAGTAACTGCGATGAGCACCCATTTGACGGGGGTAATGCGGTGACAGCATACCTATTGCAGCAACTCCGGTTGACAGGGGGAGAGGGGTGACTCAGGTTGGAGTGGCTGCAGGCTGGTTCATTCGAGGTCGCTTCCCAGGAAGGATTTGATAGAGATCAATGCCGCGTTCCCCTTGCATCCACTTGCGGGAACGACGCCCAAGTTCCGGCCACGAGATTGAGTGAAAGTAAAGCGGCCACAACGGCATTCACTTCTTTGCGCGATGGCGAAGAAACAGCGGCCTGCCGTGGTTACTAAAGAAATCCACTTACCCCATCGACACGCTCCAAAAACCGTACTAATGTATGACTAAGACCCAGACGTCGGCCCGTCTTGCCATGACGGCGCTGCTTGGCCTTGCATCGGTGCGCTGCCCGTGCATCTGCCGCCCACCACCGGGAGACATCAGCGCTTACAAGCATGATGACTTGGGTGTAGCAAACGATAAAGTGACATCAAAGTGATGGACTACGCCTGTCCGCCGCCTGGGTACGCCCCGCGAGGGCGCCGCCTGCGGAGAGCAGAATTCACGTTCTAAGCAGGGTGCGCTCAGTGCGTCCTCTTGATTGAGCAGTTTTGACAACTTAAGAAACGCCACACCACCGGAAAGCCCAGGCCCACCGCGCGGCCAGGGGACAACGGGCGCCGGATGACAAACGGGACAATCGCTAATACCTAGCGCGTCGGCAGACCTATCGTCCCGTTTGTCACCTGTAGAAGTGGGCTCCAGGCGTAGGCCAACGCTCTGCCTATCGAATTTTTGGCGCAAACCTGCCTGATCGAGGGAAAGCTGAAAGCCTGCAAGTAAGAACGGGGCTTTCCGCGCACTTTTTTGAAGTCACGTGACCAGGCGGAGGCTTATACGTCGACTGCACAGTTCAGCAGCCCCTTAATAAGGATAAAGAGGATGCCAACACACCCCCTTACCACGCTTATCACGCTTATCACGCACATTTTCCGGGAGCCTCAAACGCCGATCGCACGCTCAGCTCGCTCCGGACTTAGTTCGCTTAGTTCGCTTTCTTCGCACATTTCTACAACGGAACCAAAAACGGGGAGAGCATCTAGAAGAAAACGCAGCGCTGCCAATGCCTCCAAAAGGCCAAAAAGGATCGAATTTTATCGAATTTTACAAAAATCGACAATTCAGCGGTCAAACGGGACCGTCACTTAGGGAAAAGAAGTCTGCTACAGACCGAAGGCAAGTTGGGAATTTCGTCTGCGGTGTGTTGGCGCGAGTACCTCGAAGGGGATGAGTCCCAGGTCCATCGCTTCGCAATCGCTAGCTCGCCCGCGGTGGCCGCCCTCGGCCTGAAAGAGTGAGCTAACAAAGCCACGAACAGGTATATTGGTGCGCATGGCGACCGAACCATCCGAAGACTTGACAGAAGCTGCTTCGCCCGCCACCCATGCTGGCGGCAGCGTTCCGCCTGTTCCGGCCGTCATCGGCCCCTATCAGCTTCGGCAGTTGATCGGCAAAGGCGGCATGGGAAGATAAAGGGACATATACCTATCCGCGCTCCTTCTTTCGTGTTAGTTTGTCAGTTTTCACCATGGCACGAATGGCCTGCATGGTGGTATCCGGTCTCCCGCACCACGTGACGCAGATTGGCAATCGTCGAGAGCCGATGACCCTTGGTCTACGCCAGTTGTAGATCTGTAGGTCCCCTGCCACAGCGGCTCCCGACGAAACCATCTCTTCATATTTGGCGCAACGCACTTCGGGAATCCCGATCTCATATTTGCTCAACTGCCACCGAACCCGTCGCACCCAAATGAGACCCAGTTAGCCCTTGCAAATAAAGTCAATCTGGAACGTGACAAACCGCCTCTATTCGCATCTATACCGTGTGGCAAAAAACGTTAACTACGACGAATGCATTTCATCGACTTTTCCAATGCAACGCCCCGCAGTGTGTCCCAAAGCAGTCGTTGGCAACGAAAGTCGACTCATCACTCTGGTCGGGCTGTATCCTTTCGCCGATCGTAGACTTAGTCCGCTTAGTTCGCTTAATTCGCACTTTTCTACACGACGATCCATGGTTCGCCGCCCTCAATCGGAGAAACCCCATAGTGCCACCGCGGTTTCGCTCTCGCTGCAGCACGGCTTCCCGCTCAAGGTACTGTGTGAGAAGTTCGCCCACACCCGCTTTGAGCCCTCCGGCTGGACTGGCAACGAACATATCGGTTTTGCCAAGTCCATCATGGACTACATCTTCCGCTGGCTCCAGTTACGCTTCCTGTCCGGGCACCAGTTGAGTCTGTTCTGTGGCTTGGCAGCAGGAGTTCAACGCCCGGTGGATGAGCCGTTATACGAAACCACTCCTCCCGCCGGCGGCCTTCTCCCCGAAACCAGTCAGGGCGGCGCCAGTGGAAGCATGGAAGACCGCGGCCTCTACGGAGCACGCGAGACTCGCAGGAGTGGCGGGGCCATCTTTCACGCCGCCGATGCCATGAAGGAGTACCTCGACATGGGCGACGCGCCCAGTTGCCATACCTGCGGAGCCATCATGGTCCACAACGGCAGCTGTTACCGATGCATGAGCTGCGGCTCGACCAGCGGCTGCAGCTAAACCATCTCCTTACCAACCGGCAGCGGCTTCGTTCGCCGCTGCCGGCCTCGGCATCGAGACGGCTCCGGCACGACCCAACAGAAGATCGCGCACTGCGGTGTCATCCAGCATCTGGTGCGCTTGCCGGCGAAATTCGCTCCAGTCGTCCGGGTCAAGTGATGCCGCCGACGCTGGTCGATGACCCATACCCCAATGCAAAAGCGATTAGGATGCCAGTCGACTGAGGGCTGCCAGGGATCACCGCAGGGGTTCCCGAAAAGGGAAAAGGGACCGTGCGCGAATAAGAAGAGCAGTTTGTAACTATAACGGACAGTTATCGTAACAAATTCGCTCAGACAATCACTACGCTAACACCGCGGCTTTTCGCTTCTCATCGTTATCTCATCTTCCTCATCGGTCCGCTGCAACTATACGGCTATGCAGCGGGACCTCATTTGGACCGAAACACTGGATAGCACCTTTTCCCCTAACGTCGTTTCCTGCTTCTGCTCGCCTGTTGGGCGGAAGAAACTGAAAGGCTGTACATGAAAAATATCTCGAATTCACACAAAACAACAATGGATGACATCTACTACGTGAGTGCTCGCGATATTGCAGACAAGATCATTGATCGCATGCGTCGCGGTTTGGATCCGCTGCTATTTGCGGACTCCTCGACGGCGCTTTTCTCCTTTGCTCCGGTGTGGAGGACCCGGTTCCGGCCAAAGTCCGATTAGTTGGGATGTGATCTCCTTCGGTCTTCCCCAGAAGGGGATCGAGTTCTACAACCGCGGTAATTAGAAGATCCGGGTGCTTGTCCGATGGATCTCTTGAGGAAAACAACATGAAGATCACGATCACTGAGGAAGCCCCGTTTTGTCCGTCATGCGACACGCGGCTGAATATCCCAGGGCTCCAGCGGTGTAACTTCTGCGGGATAGAATGCTATCTCGAGATCAACGAGAGTAATCACACCGATCAGAGAATGCGTCTATTGCTAAGCTGGGGTGTGGTTTTGAAGGAAGCCTGGACCATGGAATCAGAGGCCGGCCGTTGGTAGCGGTTTGGTTGGGCCAGTTTCGCCAGCTGATGTAGTCCTCCTGCTTCTCCGACATAAGCTACGCACAAAGTTGTAGATCAAGTCTTGGCGATCTCTTGCTAATGTCTCGTACATTCCCGCCGATGAGCAACTGCAGGGGAGGAAACTGCTATGCAGCAACAAATTCTTTGCCGATGCGCCATCAATAGCGACTTACTTTTCTTCAAATGCACCCGAGGCCACCGAGGCCTTCTCTGTGGTCATTGCCTGCGCACCGGGTGCGTCAGCGAGTGTCCGGTATGCTTTTCCGGTTTGATCGTCGAAGCGTCGGAGCCTCGCTACGCCGGCGCATCGCGTTCGCCCGCTCGCCCGCATTTTTCCCGGACTGGGTAACGCTCTCTATTCAAGGAGAGAGGTAACTCACCGTACGCCCGCGATTATGGCGTGCTGATGGGCGATGGTTCCTCAGCAGACCGCAACACGGCAACCAGGCATCCACACCCCCGCTATCGGGCAACTGGTGTTCTGGTCAGCGCAGTCCGACTACAGGTCGTCACTCTTGATGCGGCGATCGAAGAAGCGTGCATGCGCGGATCAAACCTGCAACCGAACCAGGTAACTTCCACTCCACAACAACTAACCCTGGCCCGTCGCGTACTTGATGGACTACGAACGAACTTCGGCAAAGAAATCAGCATGGCGCCTCCTGTCCTGCTCTGCTCCTCTCCCGGCCGGTACTACCTTCGCCGCCTGCTGGAACCGTTCGTTCCCAAGATCGTTGTTATCTCTCCCGGGGAGATTCCACCATTGACGCCGCTGCAGTCTATTGGGGTGCTGCGTTGAGAGAAAGAGCGGTGACTTGGGAACAAGTAGACGATTCCAAATTCCACAGCAAAGTGACTAAGTACCTCACCAAGAGGGTGACAGAATGACAAATGAAGAAGTGGCTTACCGCGCGAGCAGCAAAGGAATCGAAGAACGGAACGAACTGGTGTTGCGGGAACTACCGCAGGTCTATTACGTGGCAGCGGGAATCCACGAACGATTACCTAAACATGTGGACATGAACGACCTAGTCCAGGCGGGGGTGATAGGTCTACTCGATGCTTGCCGCAACTACGATGGTGATAAGGATGCGCAGTTCTCCACCTTTGCGAAATATCGTATCCGCGGCGCAATGCTGGACAGTCTGCGAAAAATGGATTGGGGGTCTCGCACCTTGCGCCGAAAAGGACGTGCGATCGCCGCATCCGCTGCCAAGCTCGAAGCGCAGATGGGAAGGCACGCGCTTGAAGAGGAGATCGCAGCCGACCTGAAGATGCGAGTCGATGAACTACAAAGCGTCCTGGCTCAGCTGGACGGTCTATTCCTGGTGGGGCAACTAACCAATCTAGCAGGGGACAA
The DNA here is from genome assembly GCA_963763905.1 of uncultured Acidobacteriaceae bacterium. Classification (GTDB taxonomy): domain Bacteria; phylum Acidobacteriota; class Terriglobia; order Terriglobales; family Acidobacteriaceae; genus PALSA-350. The sequence goes on from CAVXRU010000019.1 coordinate 34,113, forward strand.
CGCGGAGCCATTCGATCTGATCGAATCGGCGCCAAGTGCGGGCGGAGACAATCCTTTTGAGCTTTGCCTCGAAGGCGAAAGGAAGGCCCAGCTTACCGCAGCGGTATCGCGATTGTCAGAGCGGGATCAGCTGATTCTCTCCTTGTATTACTACGAGGAGTTGACCATGAAGGAAGTCTCCGAAGTAGTAGGCATTGCGGTTTCGCGGGTCTCACAAATCCACGCCGCCGCTATGCTGAAACTGCGCGCCTCCCTGGCCCACCTCCGCGAAGCAGTCATGTACAAATGCATCGGGATGGATCAACCCCTGCGAGTCACCTCCTTGCTCATGATATCTGCAGAGTTCCAGCGCCCTGCCCAGGCCTTTCGCTGACCCCAGCAACGCCTCCTGGATATGGGAGTCGACGGAGATGAGTTCCAGCAGCCGTTTCATGGGAATATTCAACATCCGATCCATCATGGAGAGCATGCCCACCATATACAGTTCGGCGGGGCTCTCATGCAAGACGGGTGCGAGAGACTCGCAAAAGCAGGCTCGCTCGACTGCTTGTTGGCTATCCCTGTCAACCACAGAGTGGGCCAATTGACTGGCGATCACTAAAGTCACCAGGTCGATTGTCTGGTTTGTGGCGTCTTCAGGATCCCCGGAGAATGCGTTAACCCGGCCCGCGCGAAACAGCAATTCGTAACCGTAAAGGTCCATCTTCCGATCGAGGATAGCCTGTCTGCCGAGGAACCGATGTTGGCCGGGTTTTGGCGGAGCCATGAAAATTGAACCTTGTCTCTACGTCCACTTGCCGCTTTGCCAAAACCTGAGTGGACAGAAGCCTGTTTTGTAAATCGGCCAGAGACAAGCCCGGTTGAGCGATGTTCAGTTTCGCGTCATTCCCTTGGGATTCCGGTGATTGAGTTACAGCGTCGGTTCATACAGTTGCTTCAGGTCACGCATACGGCTGCGCGTCAACTGAATCAGGCACCGAGTCTGAGCGCTGGGCGCGCTGGCTCCCGGATGCTTGACGGTGCCTGTGTCATAGAGCTTTACCATCGCGTCGCAGGCCGTCACCCGGTATTTCTCCCAAACCACTTCCGTCCCATCCAGCGCAAGCGCGTTCGCATCGTTCGTGGAGCTTTGGATGAGAGCTTCTCTTAGGGCGCCGAAGAACTGCTCGTAATTCTTGTAGGTCTCAACCCGGGCATCATTCAGGCAAACGTTACGGTCGGTCAGGGTAATCGCATCCGGGCAATCGGCGACATCGTGAGCCATCTCTGCTTCATAGGCTAGATCCGCGATGCGCTGCTGCTTGCCATCCTGGGCGACGGCGCTGCCGGCGCACCCCACTGCGAGTAGGGTAAATAGAATGCCCACCGCGCGCCTGTTCATCTCTGCGTACCTCCGCACCCATCATAAAGCGGCTGCATGGTCGAAGGACGCAGTAAGAAATTTCTATGTCTGAGGGAGAACTACGGGGAAATGCGAGTCCTCACATTTCCCCGTCGGGGGAGAACCTTAATATCCGAGGAACTTGCCCATGGTGCCGTAGGTAGGTTCGCGCCGTTCCTGGTTTACTTCGAGCGGCACTGGGGTATCCTGCCACCGGCTGGAAGTTTCCGCCTGAACCGGCTTTTTCGCCGCCAGCGGCTGTCCCTTTTGCGACCAGTTGCCGATGGCGGTAACGATCCGCGCCGCGGCCAGACGCCTGGAGGCCGCATCCCCCTTCGTACCGCCTTGAAACTCTCCCAAAAGCTGCGGCGCACGTCCGTCTTCCAGGGTGTTCAGGGTCCAAATACCGTCCTGCTGGGGGGACATCACGAAAATCGCCCGCAGACTGCGCACAATGAATTCGACTGTCGGTTTGCCGTCCTGCATATCTAACCGCGGATCGAGTTCCAGCTTTTCCTTGCTGGTAAAGTCGAAGGCTCCCTCGATCTGAGCAGAAAGCTCCAGGAGCTTGGCTTCCCGTTCCTTTTCCCGCATGCGGTCGGCTTCTTCTGCCAACCTGCGATCGTTTTCGACCACGATCTTCCGTGCCTGCTCAAACATCTCTAACAGAACCTGCTCCATGCCGAAACCCTCCGGAGCAGTATGGCCGCTGAGAGATGTACGCAGCTATACAACTACTTGGTCATGTCCTAGTGGCGCTTGCGGTCCCGGTCGCGGTTTCCACCGCCCCCGCCGCTTCCGCCGCGGCCCTGTCGTCCGCCTCCACCGCCGCCCCCACCCCCGCCTTGTTTCGGCCGATAGCAGCTCTTGCAGTAAACCGGACGGTCTCCCCGGGGCTCGAAGGGGACTGTGGTCGTTTGACCACAACTGGCGCAAACCACGGTGGTGCCGGTGCTCATGCCGCCGCCCCCGCCGCCATAACCGCCATCGTGCTGGGCATGGGACGGAGCATGGCCGCCGCCCCCGGCAGAGCCCTGCTTGGCTTGGCGGCACGGCTTGCAGCGGCGAGGCGAGGAGTAGCCGCGTTCCTGGAAAAACTGCTGCTCTCCGGCGGTGAAAACAAATTCCTGACCGCAGTCGCTACATGTAAGTAACAGGTCGCTGCCGCTCATGGCTTCGCCCCTTTCGGCGAGTGTACTGCCAACGTTTCCCGCGCAAGGGAATGTTACACGCAAAATTGTCGCTCAACACTTAAACTGGAATTCTCAGGAAAGGGAATTGATGACCAAAAGATATATATTCGGGCTATTGACTCTTCTTTGCGCCACCTCGCTGGCGCCCGCCAAGCAGCTAGGCTGGACTCCACTTTTCGACGGTCACGACCTGCGCAACTGGAAGCACGTGGGTCCGGGTGGCTTCATCGTGGAGCATGGATTGCTCAAGAGCCAGGGAGGCATGGGGCTCCTCTATTCGATCATTGGCCCGGTGGGCGATTGCGAAATCAAGGTCGTCTACAAAATGCAGGACGAAAACGATAACTCCGGTGTATTCATTCGCATACCAGAGGAGCCGACCGAACCGTGGATGCCCGTCAACCGCGGCTATGAGGTACAAATCGACAACCATCCCGAGCTAAGTAACGAGGACGAGTATCACGTCACCGGTACTCTCTACTCCTTGACCCATCCTCTGGCCAAGCCAGGAAAACCGGGGCCGGAGTGGAACACCATGCTGATTCGCATTGAGGGGCCGCGAACCCAGGTATTTGTAAATGACGTGAAGGTAACGGACTACACCGAAGGCCAGCCAGTTCCAGACAAGAAAGCGTCCTATGAACCCGACCGTGGCCCGCGTCCCGAGAAAGGCTGGATCGGCCTGCAAAACCACAGCGACAAAGACATCGTGTACTTCAAGAGCATAGAGCTCCTTAACTTAGGGGTCGAACAAGGTTACGCGCACCCCAACAACTAAAAGCGTAGGTATCCGCCGCGTGTGTGAGTGCTGGGGAGAGAAACCGCAGGTCCCTCCACTTCGCTTCGCTCCGGTCGGGATGACAATTCCGTTGTGACTTGAATAGTTGAGGCCGCAGCAGCTTCTGTCAGGGAAACTTGACCCCTGCAACAGAATTGTCATCCCGACCGGAGCGAAGCGAAGTGGAGGGACCTGCGGTTTCTCTCCCCAGCACTCACGCACTTCAGCTTCGACCATTCCCGCACTCACATGCCGTCGTAGTTAGGCCCGCCGCCACCTTCGGGAGGCACCCAGGTGATGACCTGGTAGGGATCCATCACGTCGCAGGTCTTGCAATGGACGCAATTCGCGAAGTTGATATTGATCCTACCGTCCACCATCTCGTACACCGCCGCTGGGCAAAAATGCTGGCAGGGGTTGCCGTACTCCTGCGTACAGCGATGGTTACAAATATTCGTGTCGCGGATGACCAGGTGGATCGGTTGATCATCTTCATGGCGAGTGCCTGAGTGGTAGACGTCGGTCAGCTTGTTAAAGGTGAGTTTTCCATCGCCCTTCGCCGGGCCCAGGGTCGCTTCGCGGCCGTACGTCGAGCGGCCGATCGCATCGAGCTTGCGCATATTCAGATATCCGGCGTGATTGCTTGAATCGCTGCCAAGGTTTCTGCCGCCCAGCACTTGCTGGATGCCGCTATTCACCAGGCCGGGCAACAACCCGTGTTCGAAACCCTGGTGAAAGTTGCGCACCGGGTATAGCTCGTCACGAATCCAACTTCCTTCCACCCGGGTCTGGTAAGCCTCCAGAGCCCCGCTCGAGTTATCCCCCACCCGCATCGACTCGAAAGCTGTTTCCGCTGCCAGCATTCCGCTTTTGATAGCCAGATGGATTCCCTTCAACCGCTGCGAATTCAGCATGCTGGCCGAATCGCCCAGGATCATCCATCCTTTGCCGGCTAGCCTCGGCATGGTGAGCCAGCCTCCGTAGGGAAGGCTCTTGGCGCCGTAGCGAACCATCTTCCCGCCCTCGAGCAAAGGCCGCACCAGCGAATGTTGCTTGAACGACTGATACACATGGTGCGGGTCGAGCCGCGGGTCCTGGTAGTCGAGGCCCACCACATATCCAACCGACAGCAGGGTGTCGGAGATGCCATAAATCCAGGCCCCGCCATACTCCTGTCCGGTGAGCGGATAACCCAGCGTATAGACCACTTCTCCCTTGGCAACCCGGCCCGCGGGAACCTCCCACAACTCCTTGATCCCGACTCCATACGTTTGCGCATGTTCCGGGTTTTCCAGCTGGAAGCGCTTCGTCAGTTGCTTGGTGCACGAGCCCCGAGCGCCCTCGGCCAGAATGGTGATTTTGGAGTGAAGATCGTACCCAGGCTCAAAGTTGGCCTTCGGGTTTCCCTGCTTGTCGACCCCTTTGTCATCGGTGCGGACCCCGGTCACCCCGGCACCATCAAAAAGCAACTCGCTCCCCGCGAAGCCGGTAAAAATCGTAATTCCAGCCTCTTCCACCTTGGCTGCCAGCCATTTCACAAACCTGTTGATGGAGATGACATAGTTGCCATGGTCGCGCAGTGGCGGCGGCACGATCGGCAATTTGTAGTGGCCCTTCTCGGTGAGAAAGTAGACCGATTCTTTTGTGACCTCGGCATCAATCGGGGCTTCCGTCTCGAAACCGGGGAGCAGCTCACGCATGGAGCGGGGGTCGAGCAGCGCTCCGGAAAGGCAATGCTGGCCGGCTTCACGAGCCTTTTCCAGAACGTAGATGTTTTCCTTGGAAAGGGGAGGTGTGAGAGATCCCTTGAGCGCCAATTGATCGTTGTGAGCGTCGATCAGCTGCGATAGGCGCAGCGCACAAGCCATCCCAGCGGGGCCACCGCCGATGATGACCACATCGGCTTCCATCTGCGGCCGTTCGATGCCCTCGATTGGCTGGCGGAAGTAAATTTCAGCCCTTCGCCTTCTTGATCTCTTCGGTCACTGCCGGGACCACGTCGAAGAGATTTCCGACAATGCCATAGTCGGCGATCTCGAAAATGGGCGCTTCCTTATCTTTATTGATAGCCACAATCGTGCGCGCCCCCTTCATCCCCACGATGTGCTGGATCGCACCGCTTATGCCCAGCGCAATGTACAGCTTAGGCGCCACGGTTTGCCCCGAGCTGCCGATTTGGCGCTCCAGCGGCAGCCAGCCATTGTCGCAGATGGGCCGGGAAGCAGCGACCTCACCGCCCAGGGCCTTGGCCAGATCCTCGGCAATGGCCATGTTCTTTTGCTCTTTGATACCCCGGCCGACGGCCACAATGACCTCTGCCTGGGAAAGATCCACCGCCTGTTTGGCTTCTTGAAACACTTCGTGCGGGGTAATCCTGAGTATTGGAGGCGCAGAAGCCTCGACCGTTTCCACTTGGGCCGCACCCGCCTCGGCTTGATCGGCGCGATAGGTCCCGATCTGCAGCGTTGCGAGCCACGGTGCTTCTCCGGCAAAAGCCACATCGGCCACGAATTTGCCCTGAAACATCTGCCGGGTGAAAAGCAATTTCCCGTTCTCGTACTTGTAGCCGACGGCGTCGGAGATCAAAGTACGATCCAGCGCCAGCGCCAGTCTGGGAGCAAAATCACGAACCTGATAGGTATGAGGAAAGAGAACAAGCTTCGGTTGAAGGTTGGCAACAAACGCCTTCAGGGCGTGGACGTAGGCATCTGAGGTGTAGGCCTCAAGCGAAGGCCCTTCCAGGTCGTATACCTTTTCAACCTTGTACCCCGCCAGTTCCTGGGCCAGGGGACCGGCGTGGAAGCCAGGCAACACAACATCGACGGGCCAGCCGGTCTCTTTGCCAATCGCCTGCGCAGCGGCCAGTGTTTCCAGCGAAACCCGGTTCAGCTTTCCTTCCCGCTGTTCCGCTACCACCAGGATCCGATCGGCCATCTAGAACTCGGGCGCGCCACGGCGCAGGTACGCCCCAGTCATCCCAGCGAATCCCGTAACCAGCACTGAGAAAGCAAAGTAGTAGGCGATCGGGTGCGCCCAGCCTGGCGAATAGGTCAGATCCTGGACCAGCCAGAGCAACAGAATTGTCGAGATGATCGCAAATTGCCCGGAGATGACCATGAGCATGAAGCCGCGGGTTCTGCGCTTGTCGAGCAGCTCGACTTGTCTGGGCGTCAAATTCCGTTCTTCTACCGGGAGGAGTGTATTGGCCATACCATGTCCCTCGTGCGCAACACTGAATTGTACTAAATCACCCGTGCCTGGTTCTTGAGTTGCTCCACCAGTTTCCGCGCCACCTCGGCGGGCGGACCCTCGAGCATCTCAGTCTTCTTTTGCTTTGCCGGCACATAGAGCCTTTCGATCTGTTGCTGGTTCTTGCTCAATTTTGTTTCCACTTCAGCCCACATCACTTTGCGCAGCGGCTTCATCTTGGCCTGTTTGATGCCGATGAGCGTGGCATAGCGCAGCTTGTTAATACCGCTTTGGATGGTCAGCACCGCGGGCAGGGGCACGTCCACATACTGGTAGCGGCCGGCTTCCAGTTCGCGCTTCAGCCGGAGCCCGCCATCCTGGGTTTCAATGCCGATGATGATCGTGGCGTGCGGCCATCCCAATACCTCAGCCAGCAGCACACCGGTCTGGGCGTAACCGAAATCGTCCGACTGCAGACCAGTCACGATGAGATCGAACTGCTCCCCGGCGACAGCAGCGGCCAGGGCGCGGGCGATATTGGCCGCGTCCAGGGTAGCGAAGCGATCATCTTCAAGGTGAATCGCGCGGTCGGCGCCTTTGGCCAGAGCCTCGCGCAGCACCTGCTGCGCTCTTGCCGGGCCGGCCGTCACCACCACTACCTCGCCGCCATGCTTTTCCTTCTGCCGCAGCGCTTCTTCCAGAGCGTACGCGTCGGGCTCGTTCACTTCGTAGGACACGTCTTCCCGGATCCATGTGCCGGCCTCGTTCAGCTTGAGGGGCGCATCTTTCTGCGGCACCTGCTTGATGCAAACAAGTATTTTCATAGGGTGGATTTGTCGCTCTTGGACTCCATCCCCGCCACCAATCGACGGGTGCCCCATGCGGCTACCGCGGGTGAAAACATCTGTTCTTCCCGCGGTACCCGCTCCGATCCTTCGCGTTCTTTGCGAAGGGTGGGATAATCTAGCCTCACCCTTCTGGCTCCCGCGTTCATCCCGGGCCAAACCATTAAATAAATGCCACCGACTGCAGGCTTGATACCTCGAAGCGTTTGCGGCAGCGAACGTTCTTGCAGCCGACGACGTCATCTTTGCGCACCATGTACGACTGGGCCTTGGCAAACCGCGCACGATCCCGCTCATCGGCACGTCCCGGCAGTTGTGCTTTCTTGCGCCGCACCAGCCAGGCGACCTCATATTCTTCCTGCTTGCCGCAATGTGGGCAGGTCAGCGTGTGTTTCCGCTGTTCAGCCTTTTCGTCGAAGAAATCCCGTTCTTCCATTGGCCTGTGACCCGCTTTCCCGGAGATTGTGAACCGCTTAAGAAGTATTCCATACTTGCACAGGGATTTGACACCCGCTGGAGGATCGGATTAATGGCTAAGAGGAAGCGGCGGCCGGAAACGTTTTCCATCGTGAAAGCGGTCAAGGCCAATGCCCGCGAACGCGTTGGCCAACCCAGGCCGGAGCGAGTCATTGAAGATCCCAAGCGGGCTCACGCTCGCAAAGCAAAACACCGCCCAACCATGCCGGAGTTATTGAGCGGAGAATGAGGAAACCACGACGCAAGTGGCGGGTGTAGGGGGTGTCTTCCTGCGCGTGGATGATCTTGATGCAGTGCTGAGTAAGCTGCGAGCAGGCGGGGCGGACATCGATCCCAAGCGGGAGGATCACGACTACGGGCGTTTTGCCTGGTTCAACGATCTGGAAGGCAACCGGGCAGAGCTCTGGGGAGCCGCCCAAAACGCTGCCCGCCCAACGCAGGACCGGCGACGCCTCCGTCAGGATACGCCGCCGGTCTGTGTGGCTATTTCGCGTGCGCGTGGGCCACTTCGCTGGACTTTGCGTGGGCTTCGGTGGAGTGCTCATGAGCCAGCACCGAATGGTCGTGGGCTTTGCTGGAGTGCTCGTGCCCTTTTTTGTGGTCGCCCTTGCTGTGGTGCTCTGCAGCCAGGTGATGGTGCTTGGCTGCTTCTCCGTGGTGCTCCGCGGCTTTCTTGTGTGCTTCGTGTGCCATTTTGATTTTTCCTGTGGGAAATCTCCCGGCGCGATCCTACGCGCCCCTTTGTGAATTCGTCGCTTGCTGTCGCGAAAGATTCACATAGGTTGCAGGAAATTCAAAAACTACGCGGCGGAGACGACGAACGGATCGACGATCAAGGGTTCGATCGCGGCCTGGGGCAGAATCTCGGGCATGCAGACATCGGTATAGCGGCCGGCGGCGACATCGACAAAAACCACATTTGCGGTATCTTCGGTGCGAGTGGTGCTGATGTGCAGTTTACGGACTGCCTTAATTGCCACCGTTGCAAGCAGAAACCGGTTCGCTATCTTGATTCCGGCAGAGTACACCAGTTCAGAGCGCATAGAGCCTCACGTTTTTCATGGTTGAAATTCCTTTTGGGGACTCAGGCTCTGGAAGACAGGACGCAAGCCGAAGCGTTTAAGCACTCTTTCAAGCATACAGGCGTCCCAGGAATGTTCCTACCTAATTCGTAGGCCTTGGCCACAGAACAAGCCCATTGGTAACCGGCCTGCAAACCGGGGCGCACTCAGCATCGCCCGGCCAGAACTTCAGCCAGGTGAAGGGCATGGCGCGGGGAATTCTGACGAATCTGCTCCCGGCAGCTGAACCCATCAGTGACCAGGATCGTCTCCGGGGCGGCCGAACGGACCGCGGGCAGCAACACCCGCTCACCCAGGGCCTGCGAAACCTCGAATTTGTCTTTTTCGAAGCCAAACGGGCCAGCCATGCCGCAGCAGCCCGAATCGAGCATGCTTACCTCGGCGTTCGTAGCCTTCAACAGCGAAAGCTCATCCTGCATGCCCATTAGCGCTTTTTGGTGGCAATGGCCGTGGAGCACCATGTTTCGCCCTGCCAACTGCGGCGGCCGATAGGCGGGGGCTTGGCGGGTGAGGATTTCGCTGAGCAGCATCGTCTGCTTAGCCAACCGGCGGGCGCGATCGTTCGCGGGAAAAAAGTTAATCAGCTCATCGCGAAAAACACTGGCGCAGCTGGGCTCGAGGACAACGAAAGGCATGCCGGAATCGATCTGCGGGGCAAACTTCTCCAGGATGTCCAGCAAATATTTACGTGCCTGGTCCAGGAAACCGAAATCGTACAACGGCCGGCCACAGCAGACGTGTTGTGCCGGCACTTGAACCTGAAATCCCGCCGAGCCGAGCACCTCATGCGCCGCACCCAATACCTGGGGATGAAAATAATTGTTCCAGGTATCCGGCCACAGGAGGACCGGCGTCCCTGTGCCGGTGCTGCGGTTCTGATATTGGGAGCGAAAATTCCTGCCGGCAAACTCGGGCAAGGTGCGCTGCGGCGAGACCCCGGCAATGGTTTTCACCAGGCTGCGCAACCCCGGCGTCTTCATCGGCAAATTGGCCAGCCCGGGCGCAATCGCGGCAAGGTGCGCAAACCGGTCCATAAACCCGAACAGGTAGTGCTGCAACGGGTGCATCCGGTCCTGGTAGTGATGACCGAGAAATTCTGCTTTCCAGGTCGCCATATCCACATTGACCGGGCACTCTGTCTTGCATGCCTTACAGGAGAGGCAGAGATCGAGCGCTTCCTTTACCTCCTCATTGCGCCAGCCGTCGGTGATCGTCTTGCCTTGCAGCATCTCCCAGAGCAGGTGAGCACGTCCGCGGGTGGAGTGTTTCTCCTCCCGCGTGGCCATGTAGCTGGGGCACATGGTGCCGTGGTCCTGCTTGCGGCATGCGCCTACGCCTACGCAACGAAGGGTAGTTTCGCCGAATCCGCCGGGATCAGACGGATAAGTAAACCAGGTATCCACTTTCTTCGCCTGGTAGCCTGCGCCCAGGCGCAGATTGTCGATCGGATCGTAGACGGCGACGGGATCAATCATCTTGCCCGGGTTCATCCCGTTATCCGGATCCCATAAGGCTTTGAACTCCTGAAAAGCCTTCATTAGCTCCGGGCCGTACATCTTCGGCAGCAGCGCGCCTCGCGCCTGCCCGTCTCCATGTTCGCCCGACAAGGATCCACCATGGGCGAGGACGATGTCGGCTGCCTGATCCACAAATTCGCGATAGTTTGCGATGCCCTCCGCGGTGACCAGGTCGAAGGTGATGCGCAAGTGCACGCAGCCCTGGCCGAAGTGGCCGTACATAGGCGACGTATACTCATAGCGCTCGATCAGCCGGTAGAGCTCGCGAAGGTAGCTGCCCAATTGCTCTGGCGGCACGGCGGAATCTTCCCAACCTTCCCATCCATGGTGTTCCCCGGGCACGAAGACGGAAGCGCCGAGCGCGGATTCGCGCACCTTCCACACGCGCTTGGCCTCTGCATCCGTGTAGCGCCGCACCGTGCAGGTCTTGCCGAAGGCCGCGGCCGCCTGGGTAAACTCTTCTGCCAAGCGATCGGCCTCTTCTGCCGAGTCCGCGCCAAACTCGCACAGCAGAAAGCCGCGGCCTTCCGGCAGCAGCAGGACGTCGTCGACTGCCAGATTCTTGCGCAGCATATAGTCCACCAGCAGGCCGTCGAAGCCTTCCAGGCCAATGGGTTTGTACTGCAACACCTGGGGCACGTAATCGGCAGCGATGAAGGGATCGGCAAAGCCCAGGACAACCAGGCGGCGGTGCTGTGGGCTGTGCTTCAGCGTGCAGCGGGCTTCGAGCACCGTGACACACGTGCCTTCAGTGCCGACCAGCGCGCGGGCTACGTGAAAACCGTTCTCTGGCAGCAGTTCGTCCAGGTTATAGCCGGAAACGCGGCGTGGAATCTTGGGAAAGCGCTGCCGGATCAGGTTGCTGTAGGTATCGCGGATGCGCGCCAGGCCGGCATAAATCTCTCCCCGGCGCCCGCCGCCGGCAATGATGGCCTCCAACTCCGCTTCCGTGGTGGCGCCCACCGTGAGCCGGGTCCCATCGTAGAGCAGGATGTCGA
>CAVXRU010000020.1:0-34146 GCA_963763905.1 uncultured Acidobacteriaceae bacterium
CGTCTCCTTACCAACCGGCAGCGGCTTCGTTCGCCGCTGCCGGCCTCGGCATCGAGACGGCTCCGGCACGACCCAACAGAAGATCGCGCACTGCGGTGTCATCCAGCATCTGGTGCGCTTGCCGGCGAAATTCGCTCCAGTCGTCCGGGTCAAGTGATGCCGCCGACGCTGGTCGATGACCCATACCCCAATGCAAAAGCGATTAGGATGCCAGTCGACTGAGGGCTGCCAGGGATCACCGCAGGGGTTCCCGAAAAGGGAAAAGGGACCGTGCGCGAATAAGAAGAGCAGTTTGTACCTATAACGGACAGTTATCGTAACAAATTCGCTCAGACAATCACTACGCTAACACCGCGGCTTTTCGCTTCTCATCGTTATCTCATCTTCCTCATCGGTCCGCTGCAACTATACGGCTATGCAGCGGGACCTCATTTGGACCGAAACACTGGATAGCACCTTTTCCCCTAACGTCGTTTCCTGCTTCTGCTCGCCTGTGGGGCGGAAGAACTGAAAGGCTGTACATGAAAAAGATCTCGAATTCACACAAAACAACAATGGATGACATCTACTGCGTGAGTGCTCGCGATATTGCAGACAAGATCATTGATCGCATGCGTCGCGGTTTGGATCCGCTGTTATTTGCGGACTCCTCGATGGCGCTTTTCTCCTTTGCTCCGGTGTGGAGGACCCGATTCCGGCCAAAGTCCGATTAGTTGGGATGTGGATCTCCTTCGGTCTTCCCCAGAAGGGGATCGAGTTCTACAACCGCGGTAATTAGAAGATCCGGCTGCTTGTCCGATGGATCTCTTGAGGAAACAACATGAAGATCACGATCACTGAGGAAGCCCCGTTTTGTCCGTCATGCGACACGCGGCTCAATATCCCAGGGCTCCAGCGGTGTAACTTCTGCGGGATAGAATGCTATCTCGAGATCAACGAGACTAATCACACCGATCAGAGAATGCGTCTATTGCTAAGCTGGGGTGTGGTTTTGAAGGAAGCCTGGACCGTGGAATCGGAGGCCGGCCGTTGGTAGCGGTTTGGTTGGGCCGTTTCGCCAGCTGATGTAGTCCTCCTGCTTCTCCGGCATAAGCTACGCACAAAGTTGTAGAGCAAGTCTTGGCAATCTCTTGCTAATGTCTCGTACATTCCCGCCGATGAGCAACTGCAGGGGAGGAAACTGCTATGCAGCAACAAATTCTTTGCCGATGCGCCATCAATAGCGACTTACTTTTCTTCAAATGCACCCGAGGCCACCGAGGCCTTCTCTGTGGTCATTGCCTGCGCACCGGGTGCGTCAGCGAGTGTCCGGTATGCTTTTCCGGTTTGATCGTCGAAGCGTCGGAGCCTCGCTACGCCGGCGCATCGCCTTCGCCAGTTCGCCCGGATTTTTCCCGGACTGGGTAACGCTCTCTATTCAAGGAGAGAGGTAACTCACCGTACGCCCGCGATTATGGCGTGCTGATGGGCGATGGTTCCTCAGCAGACCGCAACACGGCAACCAGGCATCCACACCCCCGCTATCGGGCAACTGGTGTTCTGGTCAGCGCAGTCCGACTACAGGTCGTCACTCTTGATGCGGCGATCGAAGAAGCGTGCATGCGCGGATCAAACCTGCAACCGAACCAGGTAACTTCCACTCCACAACAACTAACCCTGGCCCGTCGCGTACTTGATGGACTACGAACGAACTTCGGCAAAGAAATCAGCATGGCGCCTCCTGTCCTGCTCTGCTCTGCTCCTCTCCCGGCCGGTACTACCTTCGCCGCCTGCTGGAACCGTTCGTTCCCAAGATCGTTGTTATCTCTCCCGGGGAGATTCCACCATTGACGCCGCTGCAGTCTATTGGGGTGCTGCGTTGAGAGAAAGAGCGGTGACTTGGGAACAAGTAGACGATTCCAAATTCCACAGCAAAGTGACTAAGTACCTCACCAAGAGGGTGACAGAATGACAAATGCAGAAGTGGCTTACCGCGCGAGCAGCAAAGGAATCGAAGAACGGAACGAACTGGTGTTGCGGGAACTACCGCAGGTCTATTACGTGGCAGCGGGAATCCACGAACGATTACCTAAACATGTGGACATGAACGACCTAGTCCAGGCGGGGGTGATAGGTCTACTCGATGCTTGCCGCAACTACGATGGTGATAAGGATGCGCAGTTCTCCACCTTTGCGAAATATCGTATCCGCGGCGCAATGCTGGACAGTCTGCGAAAAATGGATTGGGGGTCTCGCACCTTGCGCCGAAAAGGACGTGCGATCGCCGCATCCGCTGCCAAGCTCGAAGCGCAGATGGGAAGGCACGCGCTTGAAGAGGAGATCGCAGCCGACCTGAAGATGCGAGTCGATGAACTACAAAGCGTCCTGGCTCAGCTGGACGGTCTATTCCTGGTGGGGCAACTAACCAATCTAGCAGGGGACAACGCGGAGCCATTCGATCTGATCGAATCGGCGCCAAGTGCGGGCGGAGACAATCCTTTTGAGCTTTGCCTCGAAGGCGAAAGGAAGGCCCAGCTTACCGCAGCGGTATCGCGATTGTCAGAGCGGGATCAGCTGATTCTCTCCTTGTATTACTACGAGGAGTTGACCATGAAGGAAGTCTCCGAAGTAGTAGGCATTGCGGTTTCGCGGGTCTCACAAATCCACGCCGCCGCTATGCTGAAACTGCACGCCTCCCTGGCCCACCTCCGCGAAGCAGTCATGTACAAATGCATCGGGATGGATCAACCCCTGCGAGTCACCTCCTTGCTCATGATATCTGCAGAGTTCCAGCGCCCTGCCCAGGCCTTTCGCTGACCCCAGCAACGCCTCCTGGATATGGGAGTCGACGGAGATGAGTTCCAGCAGCCGTTTCATGGGAATATTCAACATCCGATCCATCATGGAGAGCATGCCCACCATATACAGTTCGGCGGGGCTCTCATGCAAGACGGGTGCGAGAGACTCGCAAAAGCAGGCTCGCTCGACTGCTTGTTGGCTATCCCTGTCAACCACAGAGTGGGCCAATTGACTGGCGATCACTAAAGTCACCAGGTCGATTGTCTGGTTTGTGGCGTCTTCAGGATCCCCGGAGAATGCGTTAACCCGGCCCGCGCGAAACAGCAATTCGTAACCGTAAAGGTCCATCTTCCGATCGAGGATAGCCTGTCTGCCGAGGAACCGATGTTGGCCGGGTTTTGGCGGAGCCATGAAAATTGAACCTTGTCTCTACGTCCACTTGCCGCTTTGCCAAAACCTGAGTGGACAGAAGCCTGTTTTGTAAATCGGCCAGAGACAAGCCCGGTTGAGCGATGTTCAGTTTCGCGTCATTCCCTTGGGATTCCGGTGATTGAGTTACAGCGTCGGTTCATACAGTTGCTTCAGGTCACGCATACGGCTGCGCGTCAACTGAATCAGGCACCGAGTCTGAGCGCTGGGCGCGCTGGCTCCCGGATGCTTGACGGTGCCTGTGTCATAGAGCTTTACCATCGCGTCGCAGGCCGTCACCCGGTATTTCTCCCAAACCACTTCCGTCCCATCCAGCGCAAGCGCGTTCGCATCGTTCGTGGAGCTTTGGATGAGAGCTTCTCTTAGGGCGCCGAAGAACTGCTCGTAATTCTTGTAGGTCTCAACCCGGGCATCATTCAGGCAAACGTTACGGTCGGTCAGGGTAATCGCATCCGGGCAATCGGCGACATCGTGAGCCATCTCTGCTTCATAGGCTAGATCCGCGATGCGCTGCTGCTTGCCATCCTGGGCGACGGCGCTGCCGGCGCACCCCACTGCGAGTAGGGTAAATAGAATGCCCACCGCGCGCCTGTTCATCTCTGCGTACCTCCGCACCCATCATAAAGCGGCTGCATGGTCGAAGGACGCAGTAAGAAATTTCTATGTCTGAGGGAGAACTACGGGGAAATGCGAGTCCTCACATTTCCCCGTCGGGGGAGAACCTTAATATCCGAGGAACTTGCCCATGGTGCCGTAGGTAGGTTCGCGCCGTTCCTGGTTTACTTCGAGCGGCACTGGCGTATCTTGCCATCGGCTGGAAGTTTCCGCCTGAACCGGCTTTTTCGCCGCCAGCGGCTGTCCCTTTTGCGACCAGTTGCCGATGGCGGTAACGATCCGTGCCGCGGCCAGACGCCTGGAGGCCGCATCCCCCTTCGTACCGCCTTGAAACTCTCCCAAAAGCTGCGGCGCACGTCCGTCTTCCAGGGTGTTCAGGGTCCAAATACCGTCCTGCTGGGGGGACATCACGAAAATCGCCCGCAGACTGCGCACAATGAATTCGACTGTCGGTTTGCCGTCCTGCATATCTAACCGCGGATCGAGTTCCAGCTTTTCCTTGCTGGTAAAGTCGAAGGCTCCCTCGATCTGAGCAGAAAGCTCCAGGAGCTTGGCTTCCCGTTCCTTTTCCCGCATGCGGTCGGCTTCTTCTGCCAACCTGCGATCGTTTTCGACCACGATCTTCCGTGCCTGCTCAAACATCTCTAACAAAACCTGCTCCATGCCGAAACCCTCCGGAGCAGTATGGCCGCTGAGAGATGTACGCAGCTATACAACTACTTGGTCATGTCCTAGTGGCGCTTGCGGTCCCGGTCGCGGTTTCCACCGCCCCCGCCGCTTCCGCCGCGGCCCTGTCGTCCGCCTCCACCGCCGCCCCCACCCCCGCCTTGTTTCGGCCGATAGCAGCTCTTGCAGTAAACCGGACGGTCTCCCCGGGGCTCGAAGGGGACTGTGGTCGTTTGACCACAACTGGCGCAAACCACGGTGGTGCCGGTGCTCATGCCGCCGCCCCCGCCGCCATAACCGCCATCGTGCTGGGCATGGGACGGAGCATGGCCGCCGCCCCCGGCAGAGCCCTGCTTGGCTTGGCGGCACGGCTTGCAGCGGCGAGGCGAGGAGTAGCCGCGTTCCTGGAAAAACTGCTGCTCTCCGGCGGTGAAAACAAATTCCTGACCGCAGTCGCTACATGTAAGTAACAGGTCGCTGCCGCTCATGGCTTCGCCCCTTTCGGCGAGTGTACTGCCAACGTTTCCCGCGCAAGGGAATGTTACACGCAAAATTGTCGCTCAACACTTAAACTGGAATTCTCAGGAAAGGGAATTGATGACAAAAAGATATATATTCGGGCTATTGACTCTTCTTTGCGCCACCTCGCTGGCGCCCGCCAAGCAGCTAGGCTGGACTCCACTTTTCGACGGTCACGACCTGCGCAACTGGAAGCACGTGGGTCCGGGTGGCTTCATCGTGGAGCATGGATTGCTCAAGAGCCAGGGAGGCATGGGGCTCCTCTATTCCATCATTGGCCCGGTGGGCGATTGCGAAATCAAGGTCGTCTACAAGATGCAGGATGAAAACGATAACTCCGGTGTATTCATTCGCATACCAGAGGAGCCGACCGAACCGTGGATGCCCGTCAACCGCGGCTATGAGGTACAAATCGACAACCATCCCGAGCTAAGTAACGAAGACGAGTATCACGTCACCGGTACTCTCTACTCCTTGACCCATCCACTCGCCAAGCCAGGAAAACCGGGGCCGGAGTGGAACACCATGCTGATTCGCATTGAGGGGCCGCGAACCCAGGTATTTGTAAATGACGTGAAGGTAACGGACTACACCGAAGGCCAGCCGGTTCCAGACAAGAAAGCGTCCTATGAACCCGACCGTGGCCCGCGTCCCGAGAAAGGCTGGATCGGCCTGCAAAACCACAGCGACAAAGACATCGTGTACTTCAAGAGCATAGAGCTCCTCAACTTAGGGGTCGAACAAGGTTACGCGCACCCCAACAACTAAAAGCGTAGGTATCCGCCGCGTGTGTGAGTGCTGGGGAGAGAAACCGCAGGTCCCTCCACTTCGCTTCGCTCCGGTCGGGATGACAATTCTGTTGTGACTTGAATAGTTGAGGCCGCAGCAGCTTCTGTCAGGAAAACTTGACCCCTGCAACAGAATTGTCATCCCGACCGGAGCGAAGCGAAGTGGAGGGACCTGCGGTTTCTCTCCCCAGCACTCACGCTCTTCAGCTCTGGACCATTCCCGCACTCACATGCCGTCGTAGTTAGGCCCGCCGCCACCTTCCGGAGGCACCCAGGTGATGACCTGGTAGGGATCCATCACGTCGCAGGTCTTGCAATGCACGCAATTCGCGAAGTTGATATTGATCCTTCCGTCCACCATCTCGTACACCGCAGCTGGGCAAAAATGCTGGCAGGGGTTGCCGTACTCCTGCGTACAGCGATGGTTACAAACATTCGTGTCGCGGATGACCAGGTGGATCGGTTGATCATCCTCATGGCGAGTGCCTGAGTGGTAGACGTCGGTCAGCTTGTTAAAGGTGAGTTTTCCATCGCCCTTCGCCGGGCCCAGGGTCGCTTCGCGGCCGTACGTCGAGCGGCCGATGGCATCGAGCTTGCGCATATTCAGATATCCGGCGTGACTGCTTGAATCGCTGCCAAGGTTTCTGCCGCCCAGCACTTGCTGGATGCCGCTATTCACCAGGCCGGGCAACAACCCGTGTTCGAAACCCTGGTGAAAGTTGCGCACCGGGTATAGCTCGTCACGAATCCAACTTCCTTCCACCCGGGTCTGGTAAGCCTCCAGAGCCCCGCTCGAGTTATCCCCCACCCGCATCGACTCGAAAGCTGTTTCCGCTGCCAGCATTCCGCTCTTGATAGCCAGGTGGATTCCCTTCAACCGCTGCGAATTCAGCAGGCTGGCCGAATCGCCCAGGATCATCCATCCTTTGCCGGCTAGCCTCGGCATGGTGAGCCAGCCTCCGTAGGGAAGGCTCTTGGCGCCGTAGCGAACCATCTTCCCGCCCTCGAGCAAAGGCCGCACCAGCGAATGTTGCTTGAACGACTGATACACATGGTGCGGGTCGAGCCGCGGGTCCTGGTAGTCGAGGCCCACCACATATCCAACCGACAGCAGGGTGTCGGAGATGCCATAAATCCAGGCCCCGCCATACTCCTGTCCGGTGAGCGGATAACCTAGCGTGTAGACCACTTCTCCCTTGGCGACCCGGCCCGCGGGAACCTCCCACAGCTCCTTGATCCCGACTCCATACGTTTGCGCATGTTCCGGGTTTTCCAGCCGGAATCGCTCCGTCAGTTGCTTGGTGCACGAGCCCCGAGCGCCCTCGGCCAGAATGGTGATTTTGGAGTGAAGATCGTACCCAGGCTCAAAGTTGGCCTTCGGGTTTCCCTGCTTGTCGACCCCTTTGTCATCGGTGCGGACCCCGGTCACCCCGTCACCATCAAAAAGCAACTCGCTCCCCGCGAAGCCGGTAAAGATCGTAATTCCAGCCTCTTCCACCTTGGCTGCCAGCCATTTCACAAACCTGTTGATGGAGATGACATAGTTGCCATGGTCGCGCAGGGGCGGCGGCACGATCGGCAATTTGTAGTGGCCCTTCTCGGTGAGAAAGTAGACCGATTCTTTTGTGACCTCGGCATCAATCGGGGCTTCCGTCTCGAAACCGGGGAGCAGCTCATGCATGGAGCGGGGGTCGAGCAGCGCTCCGGAAAGGCAATGCTGGCCGGCTTCACGAGCCTTTTCCAGAACGTAGATGTTTTCCTTGGAAAGGGGAGGTGTGGGAGATCCCTTGAGCGCCAATTGATCGTTGTGAGCGTCGATCAGCTGCGCCAGGCGCAGCGCACAAGCCATCCCAGCAGGCCCACCGCCGATGATGACCACATCGGCTTCCATCTGCGGCCGTTCGATGCCCTCGATTGGCTGGCGGAAGTAAATTTCAGCCCTTCGCCTTCTTGATCTCTTCGGTCACTGCCGGGACCACGTCGAAGAGATTTCCGACAACGCCATAGTCGGCGATCTCGAAAATGGGCGCTTCCTTGTCTTTATTGATAGCCACAATCGTGCGCGCCCCCTTCATCCCCACAATGTGCTGGATAGCACCGCTTATCCCCAGCGCAATGTACAGCTTAGGTGCCACGGTTTGCCCCGAGCTGCCGATCTGGCGCTCCAGCGGCAGCCAGCCATTGTCGCAGATGGGCCGCGAAGCAGCCACCTCACCGCCCAGGGCCTTGGCCAGATCCTCGGCGATGGCCATGTTCTTTTGCTCTTTGATACCCCGGCCGACGGCCACGATTACCTCTGCCTGGGAAAGATCCACCGCCTGCTTGGCTTCTTGAAACACTTCGTGCGGGGTAATCCTGAGTACTGGAGGCGCGGAAGCCTCGACGGTTTCCACCTGGGCCGCACCCGCCTCGGCTTGATTCGCTCGATAGGTCCCGATCTGCAGCGTTGCGAGCCACGGCGCTTCTCCGGCAAAAGCCACATCGGCCACGAATTTGCCCTGAAACATCTGCCGGGTGAAAAGCAATTTCCCGTTCTCGTACTTGTAGCCGATCGCATCGGAGATCAAAGTACGATCCAGCGCCAACGCCAGTCTGGGAGCAAAATCACGAACCTGATAGGTATGAGGAAAGAGAACAAGTTTCGGCTGAAGGTTGGCAACGACCGCCTTCAGGGCGTGGACGTAGGCATCTGAGGTGTAGGCCTCAAGCGAAGGCCCTTCCAGGTCGTATACCTTTTCAACCTTGTACCCCGCCAGTTCCTGGGCCAGGGCACCGGCGTGGAAGCTGGGTAATACAACATCGACGGGCCAGCCGGTTTCTTTGCCAATCGCCTGCGCAGCGGCCAGTGTCTCCAGCGAAACCGGGTTCAGCTTTCCTTCCCGCTGCTCCGCTACCACCAGGATCCGATCGGCCATCTAGAACTCGGGCGCGCCGCGGCGCAGGTATGCCCCAGTCATCCCAGCGAATCCCGTAACCAGCACTGAGAAAGCAAAGTAGTAGGCGATCGGGTGCGCCCAGCCTGGCGAATAGGTCAGATCCTGGACCAGCCAGAGCAGCAGAATCGTCGAGATGATCGCGAATTGTCCGGAGATGACCATGAGCATGAAGCCTCGGGTTCTGCGCTTGTCGAGCAGCTCGACTTGTCTGGGCGTCAAATTCCGTTCTTCTACCGGGAGGAGTGTATTGGCCATACCATGTCCCTCATGCGCAACACTGAATTGTACTAAATCACGCGTGCCTGGTTCTTGAGTTGCTCCACCAGTTTCCGCGCCACCTCGGCGGGCGGACCCTCGAGCATCTCAGTCTTCTTTTGCTTTGCCGGCACGTAGAGCCTTTCGATCTGTTGCTGGTTCTTGCCCAATTTTGTTTCCACTTCAGCCCACGTCACTTTGCGCAGCGGCTTCATCTTGGCCTGTTTGATGCCGATGAGCGTGGCATAGCGCAGCTTGTTAATACCGCTTTGGATCGTCAGCACCGCGGGGAGGGGCACGTCCACATACTGGTAGCGGCCGGCTTCCAGTTCGCGCTTCAGCCGGAGCCCGCCGTCCTGGGTCTCAATGCCGATGATGATGGTGGCGTGCGGCCATCCCAATACCTCAGCCAGCAGCACACCGGTCTGGGCGTAGCCGAAATCGTCCGACTGCAGACCGGTCACGATGAGATCGAATTGCTCCCCGGCGACAGCAGCGGCCAGGGCGCGGGCGATATTCGCCGCGTCCAGGGTAGCGAAGCGATCATCTTCAAGGTGAATCGCGCGGTCGGCGCCTTTAGCCAGAGCCTCGCGCAACACCTGCTGCGCTCTTGCCGGGCCGGCCGTCACCACCACTACTTCGCCGCCATGCTTTTCCTTCTGCCGCAGCGCTTCTTCCAGAGCGTACGCGTCGGGCTCGTTCACTTCGTAGGACACGTCTTCACGGATCCATGTGCCGGCCTCGTTCAGCTTGAGGGGCGCATCTTTCTGCGGCACCTGCTTGATGCAAACAAGTATTTTCATCGATTAAATAAATGCCACCGACTGCAGGCTTGATACCTCGAAGCGTTTGCGGCAGCGTACGTTCTTGCAGCCGACGACGTCATCTTTGCGCACCATGTACGACTGGGCCTTGGCAAACCGCGCACGATCCCGCTCATCGGCACGGCCGGGCAGTTGGGCTTTCTTGCGCCGCACCAGCCAGGCGACCTCATATTCTTCCTGCTTGCCGCAATGTGGGCAGGTCAGCGTGTGTTTCCGCTGTTCAGCCTTTTCGTCGAAGAAATCCCGTTCTTCCATTGGCCTGTGACCCGCTTTCCCGGAGATTGTGAACCGCTTAAGAAGTATTCCATACTTGCACAGGGATTTGACACCCGCTGGAGGATCGGATAATGGCTAAGAGGAAGCGGCGGCCGGAAAAGTTTTCCATCGTGAAAGCGGTCAAGGCCAATGCCCGCGAACGCGTTGGCCAACCCAGGCCGGAGCGAGTCATTGAAGATCCCAAGCGGGCGCACAGTCGCAAAGCAAAACACCACCCGACCATGCCGCAGTTATTGAGCGGAGAATAAGGAAACCATGACGCAAGTGACGGGTGTAGGGGGTGTCTACCTGCGCGCAGGCCGACCGGGCAGAGTTCTGGGAGCCTGGTATGACGAGCACCTGCCCGCCTAACGCAGGACCGGCGACGCATCCGTCAGGATACGCCGCCGGTCTGTGTGGCTATTTCGCGTGCGCGTGTGCAACTTCGCTGGACTCTGCGTGGGCTTCGGTGGAGTGCTCATGAGCCATCACCGAATGGTCGTGGGCTTTGCTGGAGTGCTCGTGCCCTTTTTTGTGGTCGCCCTTGCTGTGGTGCTCTGCAGCCAGGTGATGGTGCTTGGCTGCTTCTCCGTGGTGCTCCGCGGCTTTCTTGTGTGCTTCGTGTGCCATTTTGATTTTTCCTGTGGGAAATCTCCCGGCGCGATCCTACGCGCCCCTTTGTGAATTCGTCGCTGGCTGTCGCGAAAGATTCACAAAGGTTGCAGGAAATTCAAAAACTATGCGGCGGAGACGACGAACGGATCGACGATCAAGGGTTCGATCGCGGCCTGGGGCAGAATCTCGGGCATGCAGACATCGGTATAGCGGCCGGCGGCGACATCGACAAAAACCACATTTGCGGTATCTTCGGTGCGAGTGGTGCTGATGTGCAGTTTACGGACTGCCTTAATTGCCACCGTAGCAAGCAGAAACCGGTTCGCTATCTTGATTCCGGCAGAGTACACCAGTTCAGAGCGCATAGAGCCTCACGTTTTTCATGGTTGAAATTCCTTTTGGGGACTCAGGCTCTGGAAGACAGGACGCAAGCCGAAGCGTTTAAGCACTCTTTCAAGCATACAGGCGTCCCAGGAATGTTCCTACCTAATTCGTAGGCCTTGGCCACAGAACAAGCCCATTGGTAACCGGCCTGCAAACCGGGGCGCACTCAGCATCGCCCGGCCAGAACTTCAGCCAGGTGAAGGGCATGGCGCGGGGAATTCTGACGAATTTGCTCCCGGCAGCTGAATCCGTCAGTGACCAGGATCGTCTCCGGGGCGGCCGAACGGACCGCGGGTAGCAGCACCCTCTCGCCCAATGCCTGCGAAACCTCGAATTTATCTTTTTCGAAGCCAAACGGGCCAGCCATGCCGCAGCAGCCGGAATCGAGCATGCTTACCTGGGCGTTCGTAGCTTGCAACAGCGAAAGCTCATCCTGCATGCCCATCAGCGCCTTTTGGTGGCAATGGCCGTGGAGCACCATGTTTCGTCCTGCCAACTGCGGCGGCCGATAGGCGGGGGCTTGGCGGGTGAGGATTTCGCTGAGCAGCAACGTCTGCTTAGCCAACCGGCGGGCGCGATCGTTCGCGGGAAAAAAGTTAATCAGCTCATCGCGAAAAACGCTGGCGCAGCTGGGCTCGAGGACAACGAAAGGCATGCCGGAATCGATCTGCGGGGCAAACTTCTCCAGGATGTCCAACAAATATTTACGTGCCTGGTCCAGGAAACCGAAATCGTACAACGGCCGGCCACAGCAGACGTGTTGTGCCGGCACTTGAACCTGAAACCCCGCCGAGCCGAGCACCTCATGCGCCGCACCCAATACCTGGGGATGAAAGTAATTGTTCCAGGTATCCGGCCACAGGAGGACTGGCGTCCCTGTGCCGGTGCTGCGGTTCTGATATTGGGAGCGAAAATTCCTGCCGGCAAACTCGGGCAAGGTGCGCTGCGGCGAGACCCCGGCAATGGCTTTCACCAGGCTGCGCAACCCCGGCGTCTTCATCGGCAGATTGGCCAGCCCGGGCGCAATCGCGGCGAGGTGCGCAAACCGGTCCATAAACCCGAACAGGTAGTGCTGCAGCGGGTGCATCCGGTCCTGGTAGTGATGACCGAGAAATTCTGCTTTCCAGGTGGCCATATCCACATTGACCGGGCACTCGGTCTTGCACGCCTTACAGGAGAGGCAGAGATCGAGAGCTTCTTTTACTTCCTCATTCCGCCAACCGTCGGTGATCACCTTGCCTTGCAGCATCTCCCATAGCAGGTGAGCACGGCCGCGGGTGGAGTGTTTCTCCTCCCGGGTCGCCATGTAGCTGGGGCACATGGTGCCGTGGTCCTGCTTGCGGCATGCGCCTACGCCCACGCAACGAAGGGTGGTTTCGCCGAATCCACCGGGATCGAGCGGATAAGTGAACCAGGTATCCACTTTCTTCGCCTGGTAGCCTACGCCCAGGCGCAGATTGTCGATCGGATCGTAGACGGCGACGGGATCAATCATCTTGCCCGGGTTCATCCCGTTATCCGGATCCCATAAAGCTTTGAACTCCTGAAAAGCCTTCATCAGCTCCGGGCCGTACATTTTTGGCAGGAGTGCGCCCCGCGCCTGCCCGTCTCCATGTTCGCCCGACAAGGATCCGCCATGGGCGAGGACGATGTCGGCTGCCTGGTCCACAAATTCGCGATATTTTGCGATGCCCTCGGCGGTGACCAGGTCGAAGGTGATGCGCAGGTGCACGCAGCCCTGGCCGAAGTGGCCGTACATGGGCGACGTGTAGTCATAGCGTTCGATCAGCTTGTAGAGTTCGCGAAGGTAGCTGCCCAGTTGCTCTGGCGGCACGGCGGAATCTTCCCAACCTTCCCATCCATGGTGTTCGCCGGGCACGAAGACGGAAGCGCCGAGGGCGGATTCGCGCACCTTCCACACGCGCTTGGCCTCTGCATCCGTGTAGCGCCGCACCGTGCAGGTCTTGCCGAAGGCCGCGCCCGCCTGGGTGAATTCTTCTGCCGTGCGATCGGCCTCTTCTGCCGAGTCGGCGCCAAACTCGCACAGCAGAAAGCCGCGGCCTTCCGGCAGCAGCAGGACGTCGTCGACTGCCAGATTCTTGCGCAGCATATAGTCGACCAGCAGGCCGTCGAAGCCTTCCAGGCCAATGGGCTTGTACTGCAACACCTGGGGCACGTAGTCGGCAGCAATGAAGGGATCGGCAAAGCCGAGGACAACCAGGCGGCGGTGTTGGGGGCTGTGCTTCAGCGTGCAGCGGGCTTCGAGCACGGTGACACACGTGCCTTCAGTGCCCACCACCGCGCGGGCTACGTGAAAGCCGTTTTCTGGTAGTAGCTCGTCCAGGTTATAGCCGGAAACGCGGCGGGGGATTTTTGGAAAGCGCTGCCGGATCAGGTTGCTGTAGGTGTCGCGGATGCGCGCCAGGCCGGAATAAATCTCCCCCCGGCGGCCGCCGGCAGCAATGATGGCTTCCAACTCAGCTTCCGTGGTGGCGCCCACCGTGAGCCGGGTCCCGTCGTAGAGCAGGATGTCGAGGGATTCGATGTTGTCGACTGTCTTGCCGCCCATGAGCGCGTGTACGCCACAGGAGTTGTTACCGATCATGCCGCCCAGGGTGCAGCGGCTGTGGGTCGCGGGATCGGGGGCGAAGGTCAGGTCATGTTCCTCGGCGGCGTCCCGCAGCCGGTCGAGCACGATTCCTGGCTGGACGCGGGCAAATCTTTTCCCGGGGTCGAGCTCGACAATCCCGTGCATGTATTTCGAGAAGTCGATGACCACGGCGACGTTGCAGCATTGGCCGGCCAGCGAGGTGCCGCCGCCGCGAGAGAGCACGGGTGCGCCCGCCGCGCGGCAAGCCGCGATCGTCGCGACTACGTCGGCCTCATCGCGCGGCACCACCAGTCCGATCGGCACCTGGCGGTAGTTGGAGGCGTCGGTAGCGTAGAGCGCGCGCGAGCCCTGATCGAAGCGTACCTCGCCGCGCACGTTCTGGCGCAGCGTTTCTTCGAGCTGGCGGGACGCGGAGAAAGCTTCGTGGGCATGTGCCTCGCGCGGCGTCTGCTGCAGGATAGGAAAAGCGGAGGGGTGGCCATGATCGATGATGTTATCAAGCCCACGCGCGGCTGTGCACGCGTACTCCAACACCCTTTCCCTACGACATGGTTTTGCACCGGCTCTTCCGGCTCACATGGCTCCGAACACAATTGTCCTGGTGGGCCGGTAGCACTGTCTCCTCGCCCTCACCAATCCGCCGATCCCCATGATCTCCTTGTTTCTCCGAGATGTGAGCCACCACGACCTCCTCCTCAAGCCTGCACGGGCTCCACAGACCAACGGGAGGGATCGGTGCGAAGTCCTCCCTCAGCCCGCGCCGGCGACACATTCTTGAAAGTTGCTACTACGGCAGCTCTCCCATGGTCCTTCTGAGATCGCCCTGGGCAAGGAACAAACCGAGGTTTGCTTCGAGAGAAGATGCCTGGGCAGAGATTGTCTTGGCATGGGCCTCGGCGCGAGCCGAAGCGAGCGCCGCGGTCTGTTCGAACCGCTGATCCGTGACCCGCGAAGCTTCCTCTCTTGTCTTCAACACCTGCTCGGCGACGCCGACGAGATCCTGCATTTGTTCCACTTTGTCGTAAGCAGTCTCGACCTGGACTGTGACTTCATCCTCGATCCTGGCGAGATTCACCTCGGCCTCCGACAGCAAGGTGCGCGAGTCCTTGATCTGAGCAACACGCTTACCGCCATCAAAAAGGTCATAGGTAAACGAAAATCCGAAGGTGCCAAAGTTGTGAACCAGGAAGGGAATGCCGCTTTGGTAGCTGTATCGTGCCATACCGGTGACGTCCGGGATGTACTCGTCTTTGGCTGCCGCCAGGCCCGCTTTCGCTTTCTCAACGTTCTGTTTGGCGGCCTGGATTTCAGGGCTGCGGTCTTGGGCGATGCGGATACATTCCTCGCGCGACGGAATGGGAGCCGGCGTGGAGTTATCCGCCTCCAGAACCAGGTTCGTGTTCAGCGGCAGGCCCAGCAGGTCGTCGAGCGAAATGGTCAGATCGTGGATTTGCAAGCGCTGCACGAGAGCAGCTTGCTGGGCATCGAGAGAGGAGGCGCGACTCTGTAGGGCCACCTCCTCCAGCGCCTGGCCCCTTTCCACGTCGCTCAGGCTTTCCTCCAGCTTGACCTGGCTTGCGGCCACCTCTTCCTGCGCAGCCTGCTGTTTGAGCTGGGCAACGAGGATGCCGTAGTAGAGCTGGCGAACCTTGAGAGCAATCTGATTTTGGGTTTGATTTACCTGCGCCCTCGCGCTCTTGATATCGGCAGCCGCAGCGCGATTGGATTCGCGAATTCGAAACATCTGCGTCACCGGTTGTTCGAGACCGGTGCCGCTGGTGTAGTTGGTGGTCAAGCCTTGATCAAGAAATAGAGTCTGGGGAGGAATCGGTCCCGTAGACGGTTGGTTGCCAAACGCTCCCCCTGGTATCTCGACCCCAGCCAGTTCAGTGATGTGAGTGAACTTTGATTCGTTGCGGATGAGAGGGTAGTAAGCAGAACGAGCAATCTCCTTCTTGTGCTCGCTGTCGACCACCGCCAGCTGGGCGAGTTTTAGTTCCCGGTTCTGCTTCAGAGCCAGGTCGATGGCCTGAGTGAGGCTCAGCGGCATCGGAGCATTGTTTTGTCCCGCAGCGCCGTGGAAAGCGGCCAGTAGCCCTAATGAGCACAAATACAGTGTCGTTTTAGATAGCCGCATTTAAGATTCCTTAACTACTTGGCGATACTGCTTTGGCACCGGCGCCATGCACGCGATGACCACCAGGCACAACACGGCCGACCAGGCGATCAGCAGAAAGGTATCGTTAATTGCCAGCGTGAAAGCTTGCTGTCTAATCTGCAGACCAAGAATCTCTCCCGCTCTCCCCGCTGCTCCGGGCAAGCCCGAATAATGGCTGTGCATGTAAGCGGTAAGACCGAGTACTCTCTGATTGGTAGCCGGCACACCAAGCTGAACGCTCAGCCCGAGGATGTTGGAGTGGAACTGTTCGCGGGTAGCCAAAAAATGCTGCATGAACGTGGCCCCAACCTCTCCTCCGAAAAGGCGCACAGTCTGAAAAAAGCCGGCGAACGTAAGCACATCGATAGGCCGGCTCAATGCGCCGGAGTTCACCACTTCGAGAATGATGGCCCCTACCATGGCGTTGAATGCAAAGGCCAGGCCAACCGCCATAACCGCCTGCGATCGTAAGAAATTGGCTCCGGACCACGCAGAAGAGAGTTGCGCATTGAGGATGCACGCAATCGACACCAAAGCAAAGCCAAAGGTCAATATCAGCCGTGCATCCACATACTTCAGCAAGTACATGGCCAGCAGACCGCAGATGCATTGCGGTAACGCCACCCACAGCAGGACCGGTCCAATCTGCAGAGGCAAAAAGCCCTTCACTGATCCCAGGTAGCTCGGTATGCTCACCACAGTTGCCAGCATAGAGAAGCGAAAGAAAATCAAAACGATTCCCAGCAGCAGGGTATTGCGGCTCAGCAGAAATTTGAAATTTACCAGCGGGTTCGGCATGCGGAAGTGGCGGACGACCGTCGTCAACAGCAGGAAAACGCCGGAAACAGCCAAGCCAACGATAACCCCTGAATGCCACCAATAGAGTCGCTGGCCCTGATCGAGAGCGCAATACAGCAGAGCGAACCCCAGACTGGCGTAGAAGAACCCTCTCCAGTTTGGTTTCGGCTGTCCTTCTTTCGGATGCGGTAGCGGCTGCCACGGAATACCGAAATAGACCAACACCAGCATGAAGGGTGTGAGGATCGCGCTGTTCCAGAAGATCCAGCGCCACGATAGGTGGCCCATGTACCAGGCTTCGAGCGACGTAGCCATGTTGGTCGTGAACACGATATCCATCGCGTACGTAGCGATGCCCAGCAGCACGTAGCGCATCGGGAGACTACGCAGAACGAACGAAAGAGTAAGAGGATAGAACGTTCCCGCGGTGAGCCCAGCGATCACCAGCAGGATCAGCAGCACCGGAAGGTTCGGCGCGAGGGGGAGCAGCAAGCTGACGATAGTGAATACGCCGGCGCAGGCCAGAAGAACTCGCCGCGCGCCCAGCAGTCCGCCCAGATACACAGAGAAGGGGCCGATAAACATCAAGGCCGCGTTGAAGGCTGTACCCAACCACGACGCCTCATCAAAGCCAAGGTGCAGAGCGCCCCGCAGATCCGCTAATCCGACACTGATCAAACGTCCTGTGAAGGTGGCGACCATCGCACCCAGCAGGACACCCAGGACTCCAATAACGGGGTGAGTGGTGATGACCGGGTTAGGAGATGCCGCTTGCGTGCTCAAGAGGCAGAGCCCTCCTTCGCGGTGCGCTTGCCGGAAGCGTGGACCGTCACCACCGCCGAGAAACCGGGCCGCAGCCTGTCCTTCAGGGGATGGTCCGGATCGAGCACAATCTTCACCGGGATGCGCTGCACCACCTTGGTGAAGTTTCCCGTGGCATTGTCGGGAGGCAGAAGAGCGAATTGCGATCCACTGGCCGGTGAGATCTCAGCCACTTTTCCATGCAGCACCACCCCGGGGAAGGTATCAATCGTGATGTCGGCGACATCTCCTTTCTGCATGTTGGTAAGCTGGGTCTCCTGGTAATTGGCCTGGATCCAGACGTCGCCTCTGACCAGGTCGATCACTTCCATACCGGGAGCTACCAACTGCCCTTCCTGCACATGGCGCTCGCTGACCGCGCCGGTCGCAGGGGCGAGGATGCGGGTATATCCAAGGTTGACCTCGGACACAATGATGGCCGCCTGCTTGGCCTTGATATCCGCCTCGAAGAGTGCGTCTTTGGTGTTGAGCGCAGCGCGTTGTGCTTTTGCTGCTTGCAGGACGGCGCGGCTACTGTCGAGCGCGCCCTGGGCGCGAGCGAGGTCCGCCTGCCGGCTGGCAAGCAATCCGACATTGCGGTCCGCGTTGGCGACGGCTCCTTCGAGTTCCTGATGGGTGGTGGCTTTTGAGGCCAGCAGGGCCTCTTCGCGTTTCCGCTGCGTCTCCGTCTGATCGACGTCTGGTTGTACGGCAGCGATTGCCGCTTTAGCCGCATTCAATGCGGCCGTTGCCTGGGCAATTCCTGTTTCCGCATTTTGAATTTGCGCGTCCTGAATTTGTTTCGCGGACTGGTTATCTGCGAGTTGGGCCTGGGCAGCGGCCAGGCCGGCCTTGGCTTCAGCCAGCATGGCAGCATAATCATCATCTTCGAGTTGCACCAGAAGCTGACCAGCCGTGACTGGTTGGTAGTCGCTGACTTCCATTTTGCGGACCGTGCCTGAAATGCGTGTGCTCAATGGAGTCAAATCAGCGCGCACGTACGCATCGTCGGTGTGCTGCTCCGCGCCTCCGCCGGCCCAGGTTGTCCAGCAACCCTTGATGGTGAAAAGCAGCGCCCCTGCGACCACTAACGTCACAACTGGAACGATCATCGCTCGTTTTTCCATGCTTCTTTTTACTCCGCGAACTCAGGTTCTAATCAGGGGCCGAGGAACGTTCAATGCACGCCCAGAACACTGCAAGGCGCGTCCTGCGCCAGCTCAAATACTTTGTTCCACAAGCGGGAGATGTGGAGATCGTGTGGATGGAGCCCGATGACCACCAGGTCGGCCTTCTGACGGCGCAGAAATTGAATGATTGCATCTACCGGTTGACCTTCGACGAGGTGATTTTGCAGTTCGATGCCGTGAACGTTGCACCTGGGTGCGTGCTTTTTCTTGAAGTTCCTCGTACAACCGCAATCGATCCTGCTTCAGCTCTCGCGGCAGCGAGGGATCGGCGACTGCGGCAAACGCTGTATACGCCGGAAGGGCGTCCACGGCAGTGACCGTATGCAGCTCTGCATGCAAACTGGCGGCCAGCCGGATGGCAGTGTCCAGCGCCCGCTGGGACTCGGGAGATTCGTTATACGCGGCAACAATTCTGCGAAACATGCTGGCTCCAGTCCTTCATTCATCCCCTTCTTCCTGGGAACATCGCTCGGTGAAACTGCTGGCGGCGCGGCTCACTGCGCGCCGTAGTTCATCACCGCTGAACGGCTCTGCAATCACGTCGTGGCCGCCTATTTCCAATACGCCGGACCAAAGCTCAAAGCTCGCGTTCTGGGCGTAGACAAGAATCTCCGGCCGCGGATGCAGCAGAGCGATTTCTCCCCAAAGCGACCACCAGCCATGGTCGGAGAGGGCCGCGGGTAGCAGGGCAACCTGGTACGGCGTCCGGCTTAAAACCAGGTGAGACACTTCTGCCGCCGTGGATATGAAGTCGATCTTCGTACCAAGTGGTGCTAGCTCACGCCGAATCCGGGCCTTCATTTCCGCGGGAACCAGCGCGAGCATCCTGATCCCGGAATTCCTGTCAGGCTCTAGATGCGTCTCGCTCACTTTCGGCTCCATGCTTCCTTACTAAATGAGAGTGACAGAAGCTCGGGACGAGCTAAGTCAGTGAGCAACTGTGAGCTAACGGTGATCTGCCAGGGTGAGCGAGCACGACGCGCTATCATAGCCTCGATGATTGAGCAGACAGATGCATCGGAAAATCTATCTGAACAGGACATTCGGACCGAGCTTGACCGGCTGTTGCGCAGTGGGCTTTTCCTGCAATCTGACCGGCTCGCCCGCTTCCTTCGCTTTGCCATCGAAAATGCGCTTGCCGGCAATACCGATCTTCTGAAGGAGTACGTAATCGGGACGGAGGTTTACGACCGTAAGCCGCCGTATCATCCCAGCCAGGATTCCATCGTGCGTACAGAGGCGCGGCGTCTGCGCGCAAAGCTCAAGGACTACTACGAGTCTGAAGGTAAGCACGACCCCGTCTTTATCTATTTCCGGCCGGGCACTTACGTTCCTTTGTTTCGCAGAAATGAATCGGTCGCCGCAGCTTCGCCGGATGGGGATACTGCGGAGAGCAATTTGCTCGTCCGCGGCGACGGGGTTGGAGTAGCCGTTCTACCGTTCATTGACCTTTCCAATCGGCCCCGCTCTGCGCTCTGTGCCCAGGGTGTCACCGAGGAACTGATTCATAGCCTGTCCCGTGCGGATGGGATCCGGCTCATTGCGAGACCTTCTGCGCCGCAGTTGGTGGAGGCGCCGCAGGATATCCCTTCGCTGTCGCAGAAGTACGGATTGAGCACCGTGATCGAAGGTACGGTGCGGGAAGATTTTGACCGTTTGCGCATCACAGCGCGGGTGCTGGGTCCCGATGGCTTCCAGCTCAGTTCCCACCGCTTTGATACCGAGGCGAACGGAGAAGCGCTGGCGCAGGTTCAGGAGCGGATCGCGACTGCCTTCGTCAGCCGCGCGCGCCCGGAGCAATCGCGGGTGCGCAGGCGAAAGGCGGCGCCGAGTGCGCTGACCATGGCGGTCTATCCTCTGGTTCTGCATGCGGAGACGCTTTTGGACGAAGGCTCGGCATCGGACCTGCCTGCTTCTCTGGCGAAATTTCAGGAGGCGAGGGAATTGGCTCCCGCCTATGCGCGGGCCTGGTGTGGCATCTCCCACTGCAACCTGGAAATAGCTTTGCGCGGGGCGACCCCCTCGCGCACGCTGGTGTTGGCTGCCAGGCAAGCCGCCCTGCGAGCCATTGAACTGGACCCGGACATGATTGAGTCCTACTCCTGCCTGGGAGGTGTGCAGGCACTGGAATGGGATTGGATCAACGCGGAGAAGAGCTTCCTGCACGGAATAGATCTGGGAACGCACGCGCACGCGGCGCGGCGGTATGGGTTGTTTCTTACCGCGCTGGGAAGGTTTGACGAGGCTTCGCACCACTTCGCAACCGCGCAGCACATTGATCCGTTTTCTAACCGCCAGAAAGTAGCCCGGGCGAAGTTTCTGTTTCTAACGCGGCGCTATGAGGAGGGGCTACGTCCCTTGTCAGCGCCGCAGATTTACGGGCCGCTGCCGGTGGAAGCGCGCGGGTTGCTGGCTCTGATGGCGGCGCATCAGGGAGATAAGGAGCGGGCGAAGCAGTTGATTGAGAGCATCCGTCCTGATTCGGCGGCACAGTTGCCCATGATGGCGGGGATCGCCGAAGTGCTGGCGCTGATTGGGGAAAAGGAAGAGGCGAATCACATCACGCGCAGTTTCAAGTTGTTGTCACTGGATGCGGGGATGAGTCGGTTTAGGCAGGCATTGCTATCGGTGGCCCTGAAAGATACAGACGGAGCGATGTCATTCTTACGCTTGGCCGTTGAAGAGCACGAGGCGGAGCTGGTTTGGATAGGAGTCGAGCCGCGATTTGACCCAATCCGGGGAACCAGTGAATTTCAAGGTTTGATGCGGAAAGTCGTACCCTCGTTTTAGGGTTAGATCTCAGGGACGCGCGAACGCATAGTAGCCAGAGCGGGCCGCAATATGAGCTCCAGGAACGGTGGACTGCAGCCGGATCCCATGAAACGACCCATCGGCTTTAAGCTCCGAAGGCTTATACACCAGCAGGTATTGATTCCGCTGTTCTGCTTCCATCAACTGCAGATCTGGCCAAAGGTCTGCTTCGCGGGGATGGATAAAGACCCGGCCACCCGTCTGGCGGGCCAGATCGTTCAATGTCTTATAGCCGTCGGAACGATGTGAACTTCGGCTGCGGTCAATCACGTAAATGGCAACATGTTTGCGTTGGCACATATCTACGGCCTCACCGAGGTACGCGTGGCTCGCATCGTCTTCACCGTCAGTAAACAGCAGGATGAAGTTGCCAGTCGACTCCGATTGCGGGGCCCACTGGTCGCGGCAGGTAGTGTAGAGCGAGTCAAAGATGGCTGTGAGCGGTGCGTAGCGATCGGATCGTGGTCCAACCGCGGCTGCTCCTGCCGCGATGGCGGAATCGAGACCTGTCCAGTTCTGAGTGACGAGCGTCGCAGTATCAAACTGCATAACGAAGCCCTGGTCCACACCTCTGCGAAGAAGTCGCGAAGCATAGATCTGAATAACGGATTGGTAAAAGTCCATGTCTTTAGTTACAGAGGCACTAATGTCAAACACGAAACCTGCGCGGATCGGAAGATCTGTGAGCGATTGCAGTGTCACGATGTGCTTTTGCGCCTTACCGTTATCGGAGAGCTCGAGATCCGCGACGGTGAGTTGGGTCATTGGCTTGCCCTTGGGATCCGAAGCGTGAAACCGCAGGGAGATTTCATCGGCGGGAATATGGAAGGTGTACGGAGCAGCAGTAGGGGTAGTTTGAACGGCCTGAGCAAGACAAGGTTTAAGTGAAAACAAGATGCCGATCAGGAGAACCAGAATGGTGCGGCATCGCATACATTAAATATCTACTAATATCGTTGACGATGTCTCTCGGGGGTATTCTGTGCAGACTCTACTTCACGATGTGCGCTACGCCTTGCGGCAACTGCGCAAGACTCCTGGGCTGACGGTCCTTGCTCTTCTGTCTCTGACTCTGGGCGTGGGCGCAAACACGGCGATCTTCACGGTGATCGAGAGTGTGCTTTTGCGGCCGCTCCCCTATGCCCACTCCGATCGCATGGTTTTTATTGGTCCCTCAGGTGACAAGGGTTTCGCATCTACCTCGTGGTTGAACTACCGGGATGTTCGGGCCCAATCCAAGTTGTTGGAACATGTGGCCGGGTACTCCGAGGACCTCAGCGTGGTGGAGGGCAAAGACGGCTCGCAAAGCGTGGTCGCGCCCCGTGTGACAACCAATTTATTCTCCATGCTCGGCGCGCAACCTTTGCTGGGCCGCACCTTTACCGAGGCGGAAGGTCAAACCAACGGGCCCCAGGTCGCGCTGCTGTCAGAAAGCCTATGGCGTCAGACGTTTCATGCGGATCCCGGCATTGTGGGGCAAGTGGTGAAAATTGGTGGCACACCCCGTACAGTAATCGGCGTCATGCCGGGCTCGTTTCACTTCCCGGATGGGATGGGGCCCGACCTCGAGAAGGGTCTGTGGCTACCCGTGCAACCCACAGCAGAGATGCTGACCGAGCGAGGCTATCATTTCTTCAACATCGTGGGTGAGCTTCGTCCCCGCGTCAGCATCGTGCAGGCCCAGCACGAGTTGGATGCCATCTCTACCCACATTCCGCATACCGATAGCGGTGAACTGGTTCGATTTCGTGCCACCCCGTACCAGGAAGTGCTGACCGGCCCAGTGCGCCCGGTTCTCTACGCTCTGTTCGCGGCGCTGGCTTTGGTCCTTCTGATTGCCTGCGCCAATGTCTCCAATCTGCTGATTGCACGTTGCCTCGGCCGCCAACAGGAGTTTGCGGTGCGGGCGGCGCTCGGTGCAGGCCGGTTGCGGCTCGCGCGCCAGATGCTGGCGGAGGGAATGCTACTGAGCCTGATAGGTTGCGGCGTGGGAGTAGTGTTTGCCCGCCTGGCTATGATTGCCGTAAGCAAGCTGCCGCAGGGAACTATCCCCCGCGCCGACTCGATCGGGATTCACTGGACGGTAGTCCTCGTGCTGGCCGCGATCGCCATCGTCACTACCGTGCTGTCGGCTCTGTTGCCCGCATTTCTGGTGGCTCGCTCCGATCCGCAAGCGGCTTTACAGGCGGGCTCCCGCGGTCTCGGCTCTCACTCCGTGAGTGGCAAGCTGACCGGCGGGCTGGTCGCCGGCGAAGTGGCTCTTTCCACGCTCCTGCTGGTCGGGACCGGCCTGCTGTTTCACACCCTCTGGAATCTTGAGAAATCGCACTTAGGATTCGACGCCGCCCAGGTAACTACTTTCAGCGCAATGCCCGCGGACGCGGCGGGCTTTTCCGCCATGGCTGTCTCTGAGGATGGGGGAAACGCCCCCGTTTCCGTTGCCGTTCTCAGCTACCAGCCGGTGCTCGACCGCATGCGTCAGGTGCCCGGGGTCGAGAGCGCTGCGCTGGTGACTGCGCCGCCGCTGTCTGGATTCGATATGCACACAGACTTTGAGGTTCTCGGGCAAGCAAAGGATCCTGCTAACAAACCGGGCGCTCGTATCAGCGCGGTCAGTGGAGGCTACACCCAAACCATGGGCACGCCCGTCGTCCGCGGCCGCATGATCAGTGATGGAGATGTTGCCACAGCTCCATTTGTCGTAGTCATCAATGAGGCCTTGGCGAAGAAGTATTTTGCCGGCAAGGACCCGCTCCAAAAGCAAATCAGCCTCGGCGGCAAGGACACGGGGATGATCAAGCCTTACAGCATTGTCGGAGTACTTGCCGACCAGGTGGACAGCAATGTGGGCGGCGTCGTTCAGCCGTTGATCCTGTTGTCGCAACACCAGGTCCCGACCACTTCGCTTTTCTACCAGGCGCTCTTGAAAACAGTGGTCAGCTTCGTGGTGAGGACTCGCGGCTCGATTCCTGTTGCGGCGGAGATGCGTTCGGTCTTCCGCCAGACCGCGCCTGGTTTCGCGTTGGATGATTTTCAAACCCTCGAAGAGGCAGTGCAGAAGAACACCTTCAGCCAGAGATTGGGGCTGTATCTCGTTGCCTCCTTTGCCGGGCTCGCGGTTGCGATGGTGGTTGCCGGCTTGTACGGAGTCTTGTCCCAGTTGGTGAGTTATCGCCGTCGTGAAATCGGTATACGGATGGCGCTCGGCGCAACGCCCAGGAGCGTGGCCCAACTCATTCTTCGGCAGGGTTCGATTGTTATCGGTTCCGGGCTCGGCCTTGGTCTTCTGTTGGCGGTTGCCACGGGACGTTGGGTTGAGAGCTTCCTGTACCAGGTGCGGCCGTTGGATGTTTTGACCTATCTATCGGTAACAGTGGCCCTATCGACGATCGGCTTGATCGCAGCTCTCGTTCCCGCGCGCAAAGCAGCCTCTATCGAGCCCATGCAAGCTCTACGCGAGGATTGAGTTCGCACATTTTCTTTCTGCACAAGCGTCGTGGTGGGCCGGTACCAAGCTTTTGGCTCTATCCCCGCCCCCATAGCCGGGTGCCCCACACCCCCGATTTCCTGTGTGGAGTTTCGTGGGTTCCCAGACCTTCCTGCGCCTTTCCTTAAAGAAAGGCGCACACGCGGACCCGTCCAGAGCTGCGTACAGGAAATTCGGGGCATCTCGCTCGTTTTTCGCGAGATGTGGGATACCGCAGGCCTCCCCCTCAAGCCTGTCCCGGGTCCCAAAGCTCCGTACGGGTGCCCCATGTTTGCACCAGCGTACGTGGGCCGAAAAAGATGGGCGAAGCCCCACCACAGCCCTTTGTTCCTTTTGGGTTCCACCCCAACCACCAATCGACGGGTGCCCCATCCTTCGCGTTCTTTGCGAAGGGTGGGATCGTCAAATCTCTTCCGGGCACAGCTGAGGGACGAGCAGTTCTCCCTCTCGAGAAAACTGCGGGCCGTTCAACCGGTTCAGCACAAAGCCCCCTCAGTTCCGGGGCGGTTCCTTCTCGTTCGGTTTGGGTTGGGCTTTATTGGGTACAGGCGCCGGCCGAGCCGCAGGGAGCGGATGAGCTGCCTCCAGTTGCTGAGCCGGCCCTGCGGGTCTGCCATTACGGAGATTATCCACCTGTTGCGGACCCAGTGGACGGCCTGGGTCAACGGATTGAATGGCCCGTCTCTGCTCGGCAAACGGCGGCTGCACGGGCACGGGTGGAGTCTTATTGATGAGCGGCCGCGGCTGGTCGGGCGGGCGTGGAGCCGGTCGTTGGACCTGGGGCGCAGCAATTTGCGTCTGGACGGGCGCTGGCGGTACAGCATTACTGCGCGCGGGTTCAGGCTGTTGCACCGGCCGCGCCGCTATGGGCTGAGGGGGTGACGCGGGCCGCGCGGGGGTGGCTTCCGGAGTCGGCCGGTTGTTGGCCGGCGCTGGCGGTACAGCATTACTGCGCGCGGGTTCAGGCTGTTGCACCGGCCGCGCCGCTATGGGCTGAGGGGGTGCCGCGGGCCGCGCAGGGGTGGCTTCCGGAGCCGGCCGGCTGTTGGCCGGCGCCGGCGCTATGGCAGTCGGGTGGGCCACAGGTGCCGGAGCGATCACCTGTGCCTGGCGCTGTTGCGGGAACCCGGCGCGATTCATCGGCTGCGTCGCCACCGGACTGGGACGGTTCACCGCGGCGGGAGGAGGCAGGGGAGCGCGGACTGGCGTTCCCGGGGATCCGGCGCGCTCAAAACCCTGTCTGGTTTCCACCACGGGGCGGGCCTGGACGGGAGGAACAGCCCGGGCGGGCGGCTTAACCGAAACGATCGCCGTTGCCGGAGTCACGAGCGGGTGCGGAAGGATAGGGGCAGCGGTGAGCTGGGCGCGAGCCTGCGGGTTGAGCTGGACGCGCTGCACCTGGGCAATCGACTGGCCCGACGCAAAAGCGTGCTGCGGCACCACCACCGTCGCGACAGTGCGGTTGACGTAAGTGATATTTGTAACATTGGTCGTGTTATATACATTGACCGTGCGATTGATATAGGTGTTGTGGATCTCGGTCACGTTGCTGTTGTAGATATTGGTGACATTCACGCGGTTACAGTAGGCCGGGCTGGCGTGGTACCAGGGTTGATAAACCTCGCGTGGTCCGAGCGGGAACCAGGCGGCAATGGCGCCAATCGCAACGGAAAGACCGCCGCCTCCCCCGCCGACAAACGCGACCAGGGCGGGCGAGTAGATGGGGCGGACTTCGCCCCCGAAGGCTGAGGCGGGCGGTCCAGGTACCCAGCCCCAACGCCCTCTGAAGTTGGCCCAGCGTCCGTAGTGGAACGGCGCAAAGCCCCACGGTTCGGCCTCAACCCAGGTCCAGCCCCAGGGAGCAACCCAGGCCCAGTGGCCGTTCGAGTACGGCGTCCAGCCACTGGGAACGTCGCGCGGGTACCAGACAGCTCCGTAGCCCTGGTTGTCCTGGTTCGCTGGCTGCCAATCGCCATACTCATCGAGGTCGGCGGCGCCGATCATGTCCGGCGATACATAGTGGTAGGCGTACGAGCGCTCCCGGCGCTGCTCGCGCTGCTGGTCGAACTGGTCCAGGCCGTCGGGCGGCAGGAGCTGGACCTGTTCGGCATAGACGGGGTTGGAGCCGGCGAGGCGCATCGACTGGTTGGGCCCGAGTTGTTGGTCCAGATTTTGGCCCGTCACTTCC
Source organism: uncultured Acidobacteriaceae bacterium (assembly GCA_963763905.1). GTDB lineage: Bacteria > Acidobacteriota > Terriglobia > Terriglobales > Acidobacteriaceae > PALSA-350. Next base: position 27,109 of record CAVXRU010000020.1, read on the forward strand.
ACCGCGCCCGAAGAGACAGTCACCACCGTTGTGTCGTCCTGGGGATAAGAGTCGACACGAACGTCGCCCGGCTGATCGACGAGAATTGCGCCGTTCGGGGTGTCGACTTCAACTGTTGCCGGCGCGCCATTGAAGCTGGCGAGAGACCGCGTGCGGACGCGGATTGAGCCCTGGGCCAGGCCGAATTGCGCAATGTTGTCCGTGAGTGACGAGAGCGTGACATCCGCGCCGTTGCCGAGGCGAACTGCGAGACCCGAAGTTTGCAGCTCACCGAAGGAGGTGTTGTCAACGTAAACCCGGTCACCGCCCGTGAGCGGATAATTCATCTCGGCCTGGGAGAAGCTGTTGACGCCGTTTGGCTCCAGCGAGACGTTGCCCTGGATGACGGAGATGCGGGCGACCCGGTTGGGTGGGTCTCCGGAGGCGTCGTTCTGGGCACGGAGAGAAGGCACCGCCAGGAGAAGAATGCCCAGGAGGCCGGAAAGCCGCCTGCGGCTGGGGTGGCGCTTAACAGAAAGGTCTGCGATGTTCGCGTGGGTCATGACGTTCTCCTCGGCTGGCTTCAGACAACCTTCGTGGCGCGTTATTGGCTTCCGTCGTTCACTACAACCCGGATTTACGCGGAAAGATGTGGCCGGTCACGCGTTCGCTCGGCGGATAGGACGTGGTCCGGCGCAGTCATCTATTGTCAGCATAACCGTGCAGGAGCGTCCACGTTGGCCAGGACCGGTCGCAATGGTCAATCTGTACCTAAATACGCACGTCTCGACGGTAATGGAGCGGGAACAATTGCGACGATAGAGCTATGGAAAAAACCGGAAATATCTGAAGGGATATTCAGCAATTCCTTATGTAACTGTAAGTATCACGTAATATTTGAGCCGAGGCTCTAAAGCGTTGGCGTTCGCACATCCTTCACGATTTCAAGTTCCTTTTCATGTTTCACGCAATATGGCGTCCAGGGTATAGCGTTGAGCCTTTTCTCTGGGATCTGTTTGCCATCGGCCAGACATTTGCCGAATGTGCCATTGTCGATTCTCTTTAAGGCGTCGCGAACTTGTTTGAGGTTCTTCGATTCTGTATCTGCCTCCGCGAAGAGCTCACCTTCTGACTCATCGCTGACGCTCTCGTCGGACCAGTCCTTCACCGGCTCACCGGCTGGCCCACGCGTGCTGTCCACTGTCTGTTCGAGGATGCCTGACAACCGCTGTTCTTCTGCTAACAGTCGCCGTTGGTATTGTTTTATGTCCAAGATAGGCTCCATCCTTCTGCTGTCTGCATGATGGGATGCTCAATCGGCTAAAAGGTTCCGGCGCGATTCACTGCGAGGCGTTCCCGGCTGTACGCACATTCGCGTTGTTGTAGGCAAAGATTCCGTGGGCAATTGCCAGGGAAACTGGAATCAGACGCTCAACCCGGTGCTGGCCAATCCTGTGCAGCCCGTACATCCCTAAGATTTCAGCTCCGATTTCGAGCGCAATCGCGCTGATCTCGCCGCTCCACCCGTATTTGACCAGTGGTCGCGCGAACGGGTCTGCTTCGCGGTCGCCGCGGGCAAGATCGCGTTGCGTGGTGATGGCGTCCGCAGTAATGGCTAGCGTGCTCCCCGTGAGCAGAACGAGATTGGCTGTGTCGTCGAATGGGTGGGTTCGTTTTGCTTCGTAGACGGGAGGCTTCCATTGAATCTGTTTCCCCAACCCATAGTAGATACCGGCAGAGGGTTGGAGATTGTTGGTCCAGCTGGAACCTCCCTCGTGGAGGACGAGGTCGGCGACCTCTCCACGCACGTGGATGCGGGCTGATGGAGAATATTCAAGGCCGGCTCCGACATTGCTGACGAAATACGTGCGTCTTCCAACGGACGGGGTTCGATCGATGACTTCGGTGATGAGGTGGCTCCAACTGAAGTAGCCGGGCTGAGCCTTGAGAAAGAACCCGTAATGGCGAGCTCGGACCTCCGCCCGCGCACCCAGCAGAAACTCCGAGGCGTGGCCTCCGAAGGTATTGGTGACGGATGACGCAGACTGTGGAGTAATAAGAAAGTTTGCGTCGAACGAGAAGTGTTGGTTTAGATTCATGGCCCCGCCTGCTCCCAGAGCGAAGGAGGGCAGGGGGCAGCTCTGGGCGCTGCCAATGCATCCTGTGCGTACATCGGCGGTCTGTATGCCAATTTCAAATCGGCGCAATCCTGTATCCGATGGATGGGATTTTGAGTCTTCAGCTTGAACGGGCGGTGTGAATGCGAGCAACCATGAGAGCGTGATCAATAACAGCGCGCGCACTCACCGAGCCTATCATCCAGGACCGACGGATGCGGTAAGAAGATCCGCAGTTTCTGTCCTCTCGACCTCTGCTCTGGTCCATGATCACTCTTCCCTTTGTCATCTCGACCGGAGGAGTCGTGGGCCTTCGGCCCATCCACGGTAATGAAAAACGGCTCCTATTCAGCAACTACTATGACTGGAAGCACCGCCCTCTCCTTTGTCATCTCGACCGAAGCGCAGCGGAGTGGAGAGATCTCTGTGTGGATGCTAACTCTCGGAAATGTTTTCGACTAGATCTGCGGATTGGCTTCCCTTAACCTCAGCTCTGGGCGTCGGCATAGAATCGTACAACTGAAAGAACAAGTTGCTCAGAGGAGCGAACAGCAGGCCTATGAAGAGCAAGAGCACCGTTGGTTTGTACTTCCTGTTGTTTGTCGTCGCTGCCTTCAGCATGGGCTACTACATCGCCGGGGCCGTGGCTTTGTGGCAGGAGTTCTTTCACGCCAGCCGCTATGCTGATGCGCCCTTTGACCTTGGTGATGATGGACAAACCCTGAGACATCTGCATAAGGAAGCCACGGCCGCCGGCTTGGCTGATGGAGATTTTCTGGTGGCACTCAACCATTCTCCGTTCATTGGGGAAGCCCAGCTTCGTGCCGCGGTGCGGGAGACAAATCCGGGCAACACCATCGGAGTTTCGGTACGCGGATCTCCTGGAACTGTGCGGGAAGCGCGGGTTCGACTGGTGCCTCGAGAGGGACCCGGCTGGTCTATCGGCGGCTACATCGCATTTTTCGCGCCGATCCTGGGGGTCCCTCTGCTCGGGCTGCTAATTGGGTATTGGATAGTTGCCGTGCGCCCGCACGATCTGAACGCATGGCTGGTTTTCCTTTTGCTTTCGTTTCCCGAGACAACATTTGGCAATCTTGACTGGCGGTTCTGGGGAGAGCCGTGGTACTTCCTGCTCGGTTTATGGAACTCGGTGGTGCAGGTATTCGTGTTTCCTGCCCTGCTATGGTTTGGTTTCCTTTTTCCGGAACAGTGGCGTGTGGACCTTCGCCTGCCTTGGTTCAAGTACGCAATCCTCGCTGCATCCTGCTGCTCCTTTGTGCTCCAGCTTGGCTTTTTTGAGGCATACCAATTTTTTGTTCAAGCCATTCACCCGCTTAGCCGAGTTCAAACCTGGGCCCATCACGCCGACGCAACGCTTGACGTGATTTGTATTTTGTTCTTTCTTGCCGCAGTCTTTGATAAATTGCGTTCCGCCTCGACGGCCGATGCGCGTCGGCGTTTGCGTGTGTTGGCCATCGGAAGCGCCTTGTCGCTTGGCCCGCTTGTTATTGCTTTCGCTGTGCTGCCCTGGTTTGGAATAGATCCGCACCAGGGCAACCCGTTCCTGGTGATCGTGCCGGCCATATCGCTTTTCCCGCTTACCCTGGCCTATGTTCTGATCGTTCAGCGGGCCATGGATGTGCGCATCCTGCTGCGGATGGGCACCAAATATTTACTTGCCCGGGTCACCGTATTGGCGGTCGAGGTAGCTCTGGCGGCTTTCCTCATCCTGCAATTGATTGTCCCCATGATGGAGCGTAAAGAGCATCCATTGCTCAACTTCCTGTTACTCGCACTTTGTATTGCTGCCCTGTTCCAGGTATTTGTTTTCCGTGGTAGCATGACCCAGCGTTTCCAACGCTGGTTGGATCGAAAATTTTTTCGCGAGGCTTATAACAGCGAGGTGCTGCTCAGCGAGCTTTCCGAGCAGGTACGCCGGCTCACCGACAAGAACGCTCTTTTCGACGTTATTCTTGAACGGATATCGCAAGTTCTGCACGTATCGCAAATTTCCATTTTGTTACGCAGCAGCAACGTATTCCATCTTCAGCAGGCGTTGGGGATCGATCTTGGGAGCCCGGTCGCCCTGCGCGAGGATTCGGCAACCATCCAGAATCTGGCCCGGACCAATCTGCCTGCAACCGTTTACCGCGACCGTCCGGAAGAATGGTTTGAAGACGCCGGCACGGAAGAAAAAGCTGTCCTGTTCGAGATCAACGCTGAGTTGCTGCTGCCCATGTCCGGTCGCGCAGACCTATTGGGCTTGATCGCGCTGGGACCAAAAAAGTCGGAAGAGCCTTACACCCCCACAGACTTGCGCATGTTGCAATCGGTAGCCGTGCAGACTGGATTGACCCTCGAGGTCGCTGAACTCGTGCGCACACTGGCAGACCAGGCGGCACACCGGGAGCGAATGAAGCGGGAGATCGAGATCGCCCGCGAAGTGCAACAGCGGCTGTTCCCGCAGAGCATCCCTTGCGTTGCTGGAGTAGATTTGGCGGGAAGGTGCCGTCCGGCTTCAGAAGTCGGCGGCGATTACTACGATCTGATCGAGATGGAAGGCGGGCACCTCGGCTTTGCGATTGGCGACGTCTCCGGAAAGGGCATTTCTGCCGCACTCATCATGGCCAGCCTGCGGGCTTCGCTGCGCGGCCTGATCCTTGACGATCCCGGCGATCTGGCCAGGATGATGCAAAAGGTAAGTCACCTGGTCTATGAAGCCTCCTCCAGCAGCCGCTATGCGACCTTCTTCTTCGCTACCCTGAATCCTCAGACGCTGCAGTTTCGTTACGTCAATGCAGGCCACAATCCACCTGTGCTCATCAAGCAAGCTTCCGGCGCGCTCATGCGGCTTGAAGATGGCGGCCCAGTCGTCGGCATGCTCCCATTCGCTGTTTACGAAGCGCAGTCAGTGACCCTGGAGCCCGGCGATTTGTTGATCGCCTACACCGACGGAATCAGCGAGGCGATGACGGCCGACGACGAGGAGTGGGGCGAAAGCCGTATGCTTGCTGCGGTACCGCCGCAGCCTTCTGCATCGGCCGCAGAAATTCTGGACGGGATTTTCCTCGCCGCCGATGCATTCACCGCCGGAGCCGAACAGCATGACGACATGACGCTGTTGGTGATGAAAGTCAAAGCCTAGAAGTGGCCGCACAGGTCGCAGAAGCCTTTCATACCTGGGTGAGCAGATAGGTGCCAGCCCCGGACTTCAGTCTGGGGGAGCGGGTTTTTAAACCCGCGGAAACATTCCCTTACGTAAATTGAGGGCTTTATAGCCCTGGTGGGCGCAGATCCTTGCTAAGAGCAATGGGCATTAGAGTTTGCGTGAGAACTCGGTCTCCCGGAAGGGCACGGCTTCAGCCGTGCCGTAGACGACACTGCCATACTCGGCTTTAGCCGCTGAGGTACGTTCTTTCTATCCCCTAGATTCTCTTAATGTGTTGAGAAAAGATGCCCTCAGGGGCTTCTATGAGACGGCTGTGGAAATCAAGGGTGTTCTCCTGTTTTTTTTATTGGTAGGGCTTTTTGTTTTTGCAGTTGCCGACGATGTCCTGAAGGAAGATTCATCTCGGACTTCTATACGCACTCGAGTAGAGTCGGGAAGGACTCGGTGCTTGATGGTGTGCGATGTTGATGAATTGGGGCTGCTATCTAAAAGGCGGCCTTCGACGGCCAGGCCCTGAGGCGCAGTCACCCGAGCTCGAGATGGATTCGTCTGCAACAAGATCTGTTCCGCTTTCCTACGCTACTGTTTGGATTAAAAGGTTAGGCGGTGGCTAGTTGAGCCACTGTCTGAGGAAACGGTTCAAACTTCTTGTGATTACGCCACATACTGAGCAAGACCACGGCCAGCTTTCGGGCCACGGCAACGACGGCGCGTTTTTTGCCCCGTTTGCCACCGCTGGCAGCCAGCTTGAGCCCCCAGCGGCGCAGTTCTGAGTCTGCGCCCAGGCGTCTTAAGATGTACTGGGCCGACTGCACTAATAAACTGCGCAGGTAAATGTTGCCGGTCCTGGTAATGCCGCGTTGCGGGTTGGAGTCGCCCGACTGTTGCTGCGCCGGTCTGAGGCCGAGAAAGGCGCCAGCCTGGCGGTTCGTTTCCATCGCCTGCGGATTATCCAGCGTCAACACATAGCAGGCCGCCACCACCGGACCCACTCCCGGAGCGGTGCGCAAAAGGGTAATCTCCGGATACTTCTTCTCCAGCTGGTCGATCTGCGTGTCCATCGCGGCGATCGTTTGATTCATCTGGGTGATCTGTTTCAGCAGCGGTGTGCAGGCTGCTTTCAGCGCCGGCGGTACCGCCGCCGGCGCCTTCTGTGGGAACGCTTCGGAGCTGCATTTGGGCAGCCGTTGGCCGGCGCTCTTAACCAGCCCGCGTGCGGAATTAATCAGCATCGTCCGGGCGCGCACTAACACACTTCGGGTGTGGATCAGGTTCAGGTCCTGCTGGCGCTCCGGGCTGCGATGCTCGATCGGATGCAGCAGCTTGGGGTCGAAGGCCGCCATCCGTGCTAACTGCTCGGCATCGTTGCGATCATTCTTGCTTTCGCTTTTGGTCAAGGTGGGGATCTTGCGCGGGTTGGCTACGATCACCTGGTGTCCATAGCTTTTCAACAACCGGCTTACCCACGGAGAATGAGTGCCCGCTTCCAGCGCAATCCGCATCCGTGGCTCGCCGGCGAAATGCTTCTCCATGGCCGCTCGCGTGGTCTGTATCCGCCCCGTTTCCACTTCTTCTCCTGTAATGGTCAACATGCAGTAATGGCTATGCCGGTCGCCCAAATCCAATCCCACTACACGCGTCGGCTTGTTTTCCGCTACTGTTGCATCCTGCTGCTTTTTGCTAATCTTCTTCATGGCTGGTCTCCTTTTGCACCCCTGAGTGCGTATCGAAAGCTTAGCTTCCGACGAGGCCAGCCGTCTCATCCCATCTAAA
>CAVXRU010000021.1:0-57767 GCA_963763905.1 uncultured Acidobacteriaceae bacterium
AGCATCGACCAAAGCTGGGACAACAAACAGCGCGAGATAGGTCGAAGGTTCGATCGGAATGCTTGGCGCGCCCGGGATGAGGGCGACGACGACTCCCGCCCCGGCGAGCATCGCAGGGTAGGGAAGCGACAAGCGGCGAGCCACCTGGAGTAAAGCGATTGCCGCAAGCAGAAGCAGGAGCAGACTCTCAAAGAATGTCATAGCCGATCACAGGGTAGCGCTGCTTTCGTCTGCGACGGATGTGGAGATAAACAACCCGGCCGCAGCGCACTCAAGCAGGATGCGAATTCCCAGCCTTGGTTCGGAAACTGCAAACGCCCAGACGATCGCACCTATCGCACTCCCCGCCGCCGCACCAAGAAGGGAGCGTTGCAATGGCCGCCGAGGGACTCCGCAAAGCCCAAAGATCCCAACCGAAAACAACCCGCTGAGAATAACCTCGGCGCCGCATAGTTCTATCTCGCGAATGGGCAGTGGGCCTGGGAGCCAGGACAGAATCCGATGGGGTAAGCGGGGTCTTTGTGCTCCAAGGTTCGCGTGGGCGGCGAGTTTGCCATCGACGTACAAGCTGGAGACGCGTCCGTCATAGACCGCGGCGACAAAGGATGTGTGATCGAGCGAAAGAACGGGTCCCGTGTAGAGTGCCGGCTCGGTGCCGTTCAGACCGGAGGCGGGGGTCCGCAGGCGGAAGGTGAGGGTGTTTCGCATCTGCGCCAGGGTAAAGTTGCGGTACCTCCAATCTTGGGAATAGGTGACGATGCGCGCCGGGCCAGTTTGCTCCAGGCTATCCGGGCGCAACCAAACCAGGAGGGTCATCTGGCTCCTGGTCACCAGGGCGTTATAAAGTCGTAGGTCCTCCTGACTTGAGAGCAGCGGGCGGCCATATTTTAACTTTGCCTCATCCGGTTTCATTGGCCCGGCGACGGGAGTACCAAACAGTGCGGTCGCATTGGAGGCCCCGCCCGGGTGGGCGAGCTGCTCGACTTGCTCTGCGGACATGGCAAAGGGATAGATAGACAAGTCCGAAATCGTTCCTGACCAGGGGCGATTCCCGGTCAGTTCGTTTCCGGCCGCCAGATGAAACGACGCGCTCCAGTTTGAGAAATCAGACGGCAGGAGCGGATGTATCAGGGAGCCGGCGCCGAGCAGCGCGATGGGAATGGCTGCTGCGGCGAGAATCCGGTTCGGCGTCAAGCAAGTCAGTTGTCCGCCCCGTTTGCGCAACAGAAACTTTGTTGCCAGGTAACCGGCAACGGCGCCGCTGGTGTTGCTGGCGATATCAACAAAGGATGGGATGCGGTCCACATAGCCAAGTTGTAAGACCTCGGCGCAGGTTGACAACGAGAGTCCAAGGAGAAATGCCCGCAACAGCGAGGAACCGCTAAGGGCGATTCCCAAAGGCAGGTAAAGGGCCATGTTGTTGATGAAATCGTCAAGGTCGAACGCGTTGTTGATGTAGCGGAGCGAAGGATGTCGAAGTCCTGTCGGGATCATGGTGCCGGCGACAATCAGCAGGATCGCGGGGCCCAGCAGGCGAATGCGTATTCGTGGTGGCTTAGATAGATTCAAGAGGTTCCAGTGTAGCGTGTGCGTGCAACGGCGGGTCGGGTATGCTGTATGGCTATGAACTGGTTACCCTCGCTTCGTGCCATGATGATTTTTGGCATCCTGCTGGTCCTTTTTGCAGCTGCCTATTGGGCCTGTGCCAGGCATGCGGACACGCGTCATTTGCAAACCAACTCGGTAAAACCTGCTGTCTCTTTGCCGGGTTCTGAGGCCGGCTCGTAACCCGTCCTTAACCAAACCGCGTCTAGTGACGTATGCATGCCGCTCACGCTTCGAGTATCATCCGCTTTGCGGGAAAGGAGCGCGCGGCTTCTGAGCTGGATGATATCGATCAGCTGGTTCAGCGCTACCGCGCCCGCCTCCTGCGTTTTGTGGCTTTTTCCATCGGCGATCCCGACCTTGCTCAATCCATCGTTCAGGATTGCTTTCTCAAGGCGTACAACGCACGCGAGAGTTTTCGCGGTGAATGCAATGTCCAGACATGGTTAAACCGCATCGCCCTCAACATGATCCTCGATCACCAACGGACACGAAAATTTCGCTTTTGGAGGGCCTTTCGCGACACCGCCTTAGACATCGCAGAGATAGCGTCCAGCTTGCCCAGCGGCGCCCAAACTCCGGAGAAGAATTTGCTGGTACGGGAGCGGGTAGCCCAGGTGGCAAAGGTCCTGGAGGATCTTTCGTTTAACCAGAGAACTATTTTCCTGATGCATTTTCAGGAGGATATGGGAATACAGGAGATATCGTTGGCCACCGATATTTCCGTCAACACAGTTAAGACCCACCTGTACCGCGCGGTCAAAGCGGTAAGGGAAAAGATCGGAGAGGTAAGATGACCGGTCATCATTTAACAGAAGAACAGTTTGCCGGGTTACTCACTGGCGACTGCGCCGCCGATGTCAGCGAACACCTGCTTGGGTGCGCGCAATGCCGGCACGAGTTCAGCAGAGTCCAAGCCTCGCTTGAGGATTTTGCTTCCTGCAGCCTGGATTGGGCAGCACAGCGAGCTTCCACATCTATATCCGCACCTTCCGTGTTGTTTCGCGGTTGGCAATCCACCAGTGCTTGGACGGCGGCTGCGGCAGCGGTCCTGACCGTGGCGGTCTTGTTTGCCGGGCGATACCCACGAAAAACGCAGGCGCCGGAGACTACCTCGGTCGCTGCCAGCCGGGCGGTCGATTCCGAGTCTGAAGTTGCCGAGGATAATCGGCTGATGATGGCGATCGACAAAGAGATCCGCTGGCAAGCCCAGACGCTCGTCTCGGTCGACGATCTAGCCGCGCCGGGGAGAAGGTCCCGCGAAACGCCGTCACCCGGGTTGACCAACTAATGGGGGTGAGTCGCACGGCCCTTCGCGTTTTGCTGCTGGCAGGGTGTTTGCTCAGCACCCAAGGCATGCCCGGACTTGCCCAGAGACCGGGCGGAGGAGGACAGCCTCCCGGAGGCGGTATGCCTGGCGGGGGCAATATGCCGGGCGGGAGCAATAGTCCTGCAGGCTCGAATGTCCCTGGAGGTTCTCCCGGAGGTTTAGGAGCGGCAGGCGATGCGCGCCAGAGTTTCCCGCCCTACTCCTCTTCTCAACCAGGCGCCGGCACAAACAACGTGCGCGGAGGACTGCAACTTGGCCCCCCGGGCCGCTGGTGGGATGACAAGCACTTCGCCAAGTCACTCCATCTGCGGCCCGAACAGAAGAAACACATGGATGATCTGTTTGACGAGAACCGGGCCACCCTGGTTAGCAGGTACCAGGCGCTGCAGCAGGAAGAATCAAAGATGGAAGCCCTTAGCCGCGCCCAGACGCTCGAGGAAAGTGCTCTCTTTGCCCAGATTGATCGCGTCGCGCAGGCCCGCGCTGAACTGGAAAAAGCAAACACCCATCTGCTGCTGCAGGTTCGCAAGGAAATGGACGCCGATCAGATCAATCATCTTGACGCATCCCGCTAGCTTTCCTCCTGTCTGTTTTTTCCCCGTCTGTCATCAATCAAGAAAACCGTCCCGTCTAGGAAGGATAGGTGGCCTCCTCTTTCAACTCACATAGGACGGCCACAGTTACAGATAGGTTTGGGGTGCAATGATATCCAAAGGCAGCACGGTAGGTTGGCGCAACCTATGCTTTCGCGGGCTATTGGTCATTTTCTTCACCTTAGCCGCGCAGGCAAAGAAACCGCATATTATGTCACTTACTCCGCCGACGCCGGAGCAGGCGGCTCTGATCGACCGGGCCAGCGCGCAGGAGAAAAAGATGGCCGGCGAACTGCGAAAGCGCATTCCCATGGTGCAAACATATATCCAGAACCTGAAGCCCGATGGCGAACTAGGCACTGTTCCGGTCTCCGACCAATACATCCTCAGCCGGGTCGATTTCGATAAGTCCTTTCAGGCGGATGGCTATCGTGAAAAGTCCAGGAAAGGGCTCTTCCAGGGATCGATAGGCGCGCTCAGCGGTCTCATCAAAGCTTCGGGGTTGACAGCAGAATATGTGCCTACCGGGTTTATGGACATGATGTTCATCGACCCCACGGACTTTGATCGTCAACACTATGACTTTGGGTTTGTGCGCAATGATTTTCTCGGTACAGTTCATACCCAGGTCTTTGATGTTTTGCCCAAAAAGAAAACTGGCGTTGGGCGCTTCAGCGGGCGCATTTGGATTGAGGATCAGGACGGCGCCGTCGTTCGTCTCAACGGCATCTTTACCGGTAACGACTATCTCGACCGCCCGCACTATTTTCACTACGACAGTTGGCGCGTTAACCTGCAGCCTGGTGTCTGGCTGCCGGCAGAGATCTATGTCGAAGAAACCCACCGTAACCGTTTGGACGATGAACCAGAACTCAGGGCGCGGACCAGTTTCTGGGGATATTCGCTCAAGCTGCCCAGTCACGAAACACAAAACACCGCCATCCGCATTGACGATGTAACGGACAAGAGTGATGCGGCGGAGGATGTAAGTCCCCTGGAGGCAAGCCGGGCCTGGGTTGCGCAAGCAGAGGCGAATGTCCTCGACCGGTTGGTGCAGGCCGGAGTGCTGGCCCCGGCTGGGGACTTCGATAAAGTGCTGGAAACAGTTACGAATAACCTCATCATCGGAAATAACCTCAACTTGCCGGACGCGGTTCACTGCCGCGTATTGCTAACCGCACCGCTCGAGTCGCTCGCGGTGGGCAACACGATCCTGCTCAGCAGAGGGCTGGTCGATGTATTGCCATATGAGGAGGACCTGGCCGCCGTCCTCTCCTTCCAGTTGGCCCACATCACGCTTGGTCACCACGTCGATACGCGTTACGCTTTCAACGACCGGCTGCTATTCCCGGATGAAGTTACTTTTCAGAGAATTACCATGAACCACTCCGCGGCCGACGACGCCGTGGCAGCCAGGAAAGCGATCGAGTTCCTTCACCACTCCGTTTACCAGGATCGTCTTTCGAATGCGGGCCTGTTTTTCGCGCAACTTCAGAGCCGGTCGAGAGAGTTGAAGGCGTTGACCACACCGCGAATCGGCGATTCGCTGCTCAATGCGGATGGGATACCGTGGCTGATCGATCTAACCAGGGCTTCGCCCCGGCTGGACATTCATGACCTCAACCAGGTCGCAGCGCTGCCGTTGGGGAGCCATCTGAAAATAGATGCGTGGGATGATCGAGTATTTCAGCTCAAGGCCAGGCCGGTTGCATTATTGAATGTGCAGGACAAAATGCCCTTTGAGCTGACACCGGTGCTGCTGCGATTGACCCGTTATAACGAATCTGTCCCCGCGAGTGCGCAAGCCGCTTCGCAGAACGTGCCCTCAGTGAGAAGTCAATAGCAAAAAGTGAGGCGATGGTCTGCCAGGACTTTAGCGGCACAAAATATCACAACCAGCACCGTATCGGGAAAAAATCTTTCCCTCTTGCAAGCCTCTTGCGAAAAGATCACACTCTGTGACAATATACTCGCTGCAGGAACGCGAACGATCATTGCGCGCTTGACGTTTGAGGGGTTTGAAAACGATCTGGTCTGCGCGTCCGGGAAAATTGGAAAAGATACCATCCCGGTTCGCGGGTGGGCCCAGCAATTGCAACACTGGTTTTCTAGTTCTGCTAACCGAGCCGTTCGAATCGTCCGGAACTGCACACCAGCGGTTTCTGTCGTGTCCGATAAAATTTCGTCGACAGCTCGAGGCCCTTTATCACTCTTCCCGGTAGCGCGAGATAAAATGGAGGCGAGAAGCTGGAGTCGTGGCTTACAGTCGCAAATTCCCCGAGCAGGATCGTGCCATTGAGACGGTCTTCAGCCTGATGCGGCAGCATCCTGAAGGTGTCACAGTCAATGAGCTGAATGAATTGATACGCGCGCATGAGGACAAGGTCCGCAGCGAAACTGCGTGGTTTCATTCGATTGATGTTTTGATTGACGAGGGCCGCGTCTACACCTGCGCCGAGTGGCGTGAGCGTGGCTATCTCGAAAGTCTTAAACTGTATGCGAAGTAGGTGGGCTAATCGCTCCCCGGGAGATCGATTCCGGGGAAGATTTTGATCACCGCAGAGTCGTCTTCCCGACCATAGCCGGCACTGGCCGCCTGCAGAAACATCTGGTGCGCGGTGCTGGCCAAGGGTAAGGGAAACCTGCTCGCGCGCGCAGTGTCGAGCACCAGGCCGAGGTCCTTGACGAAGATATCCACCGCGGAGAGCGGGGTGTAGTCCCCGGCCAGGACGTGGGCCATCCGGTTCTCAAACATCCAGCTGTTGCCGGCGCTATGGGTGATAACCTCGTAGAGTTCCGCAGCGTCTACGCCTTGACGCAATCCCAGCGCCATGGCTTCCGCGGCCACGGCGATGTGTACCCCGGCCAGTAGCTGATTGATGATCTTGACCTTGCTGCCGTTTCCCGCCGCCGCGCCCAGCCGGTACACTTTCGCGGCCATCGCATCCAACGCTTCGCCCACCTTGCTGTAGGCATCGGGATGGCCGGAAGTCATCATGGTGATCTCCCCCTTGGCCGCTTTGGCCGCACCTCCGGAAATCGGTGCATCGAGGTAGAGAATATTTTTTTCGGCCAGTCGTTTTTCCAGAGCCATCGACCAGTCCGGATCGACGGTGGAGCACATCACGAAAACGCTTCCGGGTTTCATCGCCGCGGCCGCACCGTCTTCTCCAAATAAAACGGCTTCCGTTTGGACAGCGTTGATTACGACGCTGATCACTACGTCGCAGGCGGCGGCCAACTCTGCCGGGCTGTTGCAGACCACTCCACCCTCTGCGGCAAACGTCTGCGCGATGTCGTGGCGAAGGTCGAATACGTGCACGCTGTATCCCGCGCGCCGCAGCGATTTCGCCATTCCCAGGCCCATGGCGCCCAAGCCTACGACTCCGATTTTCTTTTCATTCATCTCAATCCCTCCCGGTTTAGTTTTGAGCAAACTCGCTTGCCGCGGCAGGCGAAGCGTGGAAGGAACCCACTTCTGGGCTCCATCCCACGCACTAATCGCCGGGTGCGCTTTTGGGCTCTATTCCCCGCACGAATGGCCGGGTGGCCCATCCTTCGCGTTCTTTGCGAAGGGTGGGATAGTCAGCTCTCGCCCTTAAAACTCCCACAATTACCTCTCCTGATCCTGAGCAACAAGTGTTGTGGAAGACTTCAGAAACGGGGAAAGCATTCCTGCGATCACCAGGTTGAGCGCCAGCGCGGGCAGGGCGGCATAGATGCCGTAAACGTGGCCTAGAAAACGGAAGGGGTAGACGGAACTTCTGAGCCCCTGGGAAGCGACCATGGCCGTGCCGGCCGCCATTCCTCCGATCAAGCCGCAGAGCAGCGCCTTGCTCGAAAAGAAGCGGCTGAAGAGGCCCCCCACCACCGCGGGGAAGAGCTGCAGAATCCATACTCCACCCAGCAGTTGCAGCTCGATGGCGAATTGCGCCCGTGCCAGCAGCACAAATGCCAGTGCACCCAGCTTGATGGCGAGCGAGACCAGCTTTGCCGTCGCTGCCTCCTGGCCTCCCGTCATGGCGCCGGGGAAGAACGACCGATGGAGCAGCTCCCCGTAGATATTGCGGGTGAAGAGATTGGCGGTGGCAATGGACATGATGGCTGCCGGGACGAGGGCCCCGATGGCAATGGCGGCCAGGCAGAAGCCGGCAAACCAGGGGGGAAACACAGTGGTGAGCAGCGACGGCACGGCGCTGGAGGAGTTGGCCGTGTGCACCCCCGCGGCAATCGCCATGTAGCCCAGCAGGGCGACTAAGCCGAGCAACAGATTGTAGGCCGGCAAGAGAGCTGTGTTGCGCCGAATCGCCCGGTCACTCGCCGCGCTGAGCGCGCCGGTGATGGTGTGCGGGTAAAGCATCATGGCCATGGCCGAGCCAAGCGCCAGCGAGGAGTAGCTCAGGTACTGCGCCGGACGGAGGATGATGGAAGCCGGCGGCGAATGAAGGGCCAGGGTAGCGGAAGCAACCGAGAAGATATGGCTGTAGCCGCCAAGATGGGCGGGAAGGATCACCACTGTCGCCAGCACCATGACGTACAGCATCACGTCTTTCACGATGGCGATCAGCGCCGGCGCGCGCAAGCCGCTGGAATAGGTATAGGCCGCGAGAATGACAAAGGCAGCAATCAGCGGCCACTCCCCACGAACGCCGAGGGCGGCGATTACCTCGCGCATGCCGACCAGTTGCAGAGCGATGTACGGCATGGTGGCGAGAATGCCGGTCAACGCGACGGCTACAGAAAGCCAGCGGCTTTGGTAGCGGCCACGAACGTAGTCCGCCAGGGTAATGTAGCCGTTTCGGTGGCATATGCGCCAAAGAGGGGGCAGCACCAGCATCATGATGGGAAAACTCATGACGCAGAATGGGAGGGCAAAGAAACCCAGGGCGCCGGCGCCGAACAGGGCAGCGGGTACGGCAATGACGGTGTAGGCCGTGTAGAGGTCGCCGCCGATCAAAAACCAGGTAATCAGGGTGCCGAATTGGCGCCCTGCCAGGCCCCACTCATCCAGACTGCCGAGATCCGACCGTCGCCACCGGACCGCCCAGAAGCCGGCCCCGGTTACCAGCAGGAAGCAGGTACAGAAAACCGCGAGGGCAACGGGCTGAATGTGCGAAGCCATGCTGCGCTAGCGTAGCAGCGCACCGTTCGAACCTGTCCATTCATCCACCACTACGCCCAGGTCATTGAGAATCTGGATGGTGGCCTCTACATTGCGGCGGATGGCGACGCGCTCGGTTTTGGGCGCGGTGGGCGATTCTTCAATCGCCACCACTCGGCCGTAGGGCCACACCTCGGGCGAAAGAGAAGCAAGTGCCTGGGGCAAATCCGCCAGCCGTACGTCGACGTCTTGTTTGCGGGCTTTTACCGGACGCAGCAGACCTCCGGCAGAGAAGGCATTCGGATTCTGGTCGCGAAACAGAACGTTCAGGGTGACGGTTTGCGGATGCACCACAATAAATGGATTCCCGTATGCCTCTTGGCTATGCACGTTGAGATAGCGATTTTTCGAGGGCGGCGGAATTTGCTCCAGCTCCTGCCGGGCCTGGTCCATTTTGCTCTGTTGTGCCTGGCGAGCTTGCCGAACTTCTGCCCGCGAGGGCTGGGTACCCGGCGCCGTTCCCCGGCAGCCAGGCAATAGAGCGCAGCAGAAGGCAATCGAAATCGCCAGGGCCTTTGCGCGCCGTTGGCTGCCTATCGCGAAACAAGAAGTCGGGGGATGCGGCTGAGCCACAAAATCAAGCATAGCAAGGGGAACACCAGATCGCGGCAAAGTGTGCGCAACCAGGTTGGTGAGGATGGTTCATTTTCCGCTCCAATTCGGGGCGCGCTTCTCCAGGAAGGCCTGCGCACCTTCTCGTTTGTCACTGCTGGAGCAGCATAAGCCGAACAGCGAAGCTTCCAGCTCCAGACCGCTGGCGAGAGGCAAATCGTAGCCCGAGTTGACTGCCCGGATCGAGTCGCGAATCGCCAGCGGCGCCATCCCGGCGATGGTCCGGGCCAGTTGCTCGGCGCGGGGCAACAGTTGATCAGATGGGACTACTTCATCCACCAGGCCCAGGCGGAGGGCCTCGTCGGCGCTGACCATTTCGCCGGTAAGGATCATCTTCAGTGCGGCACCTTTGCCGATCAGGCGAGGCAGGCGCTGGGTTCCCCCATAGCCGGGGATAATGCCGATTTTCACCTCAGGTTGTCCAAGGCGGGCGTTCGTGCTGGCGATCCGCAGGGTGCAGGCCAATGCCAGTTCGCAGCCGCCACCGAGAGCAAAGCCGTTGATGCATGCGATGACTGGTTTGCCGCAGTTTTCAATGAGGTGGAAGATGCGTTGGCCGCGGGTGGCGAGCTGCTCCCCTTCGAGCGGTGTCAGGGGAGCCAGTTCGCTGATGTCGGCGCCGGCAACGAAGGCTTTCTCGCCCGCCCCCGTAAGCAGGACAGCGCGCACGTCGTGGTTCTGCCGAATGTCGAGGAAAACCTGCTCCAGCTCTGCCATGCTCCGGTAGTTGAGCGCGTTAAGGACTTTGGGCCGGTCGATGGTGACGATGGCGAGGGGAGGACGCATTTCCAAACGAATGTTTTCCAAATCCATGTTGTTTCCACTCCGTGGGGCGAAGCTGTGAGTCTAACAAAGCCACCGAAAAGGCGTGGACGAAACAGTGAGTGGGTGGCCCTCGCTTTTGAGGCCTGGGTTTTCCGGCGATTGAGAAACAAAGGGATTTAGAGTTTGGGTGAGAACTGGGCTTTGTATCAGGGCACGACTTTAGTCGGGCCGTAAAAGAACTGAAAGAAATGGGCTTTTAGCCCCTGCCACAGTACATCCCCAACTAAATTCTCGTCCTAGGCAATTCTAAGCAGTTTATGGGGCAAGAAGCGGCTGTCAGACCGACTATCCGCCCGTCCTCCCGGTGGTAATCTCAGAGAGATGATCAAAGGAATCACCATCGTGCGGCCGTCGGGTACGCCCGAGGCGTATGCCAAGCTAGCCGGCTTCTTCTCCGCCCTCGGCTTTGAGGCTGGGCGGGGATGGGAAGAAGAGCTAAGCCGCGGAGTCTCTTTTCTGGCGCCGTTGGGCAATCTCGAGTTTGCCCAGGGAATCGCACCCGCTCCGGCGGAGATTATGGTCGAAGTGACCGGTCTCGACAGCGTTCAATCCGTGGCCAGTGATTGGATGCAGCGCAACTGGGGCGAGCAGGAAGCCAGGCAGCGGTTGAGCGAGGTAAGTGAAACCCACTGGAAGACTCGTCTGTTTACGGTAGAACCCGCGCCCGGCCACTCCATCGCTTTCTGGGAGTGGGATGATCCTCACAAAGGCAAGCCACTCGCGGTAGAGGGCGACCTCAGCGCCCACGGAATGCGCTTTGCCATCGTCGTATCCCGCTGGAATGCTGTGATTACCGACCGCCTGTTGCAGGGAGCACTCGACGGCTTATACCGCAGCGGCGCTGCCCGCCGCGATGTGCAGGTGATCCGCGTCCCGGGAGCCTGGGAAATCCCCTTGGCTGCGCGCAAGGCCGCGGTTCACGGGCAGGTCGACGCGGTGATTACCCTGGGCGTCTTGCTCCGTGGCGAAACTGCGCACTACGAAGCGATCTACAACGAAGTATCGCGGGGCATCGGCCAATCCCAACAGGACACGGGCATCCCGCATGCCTTCGGAGTGCTGACCTGCGAGACCCTGGAGCAGGCGCTGAACCGCGCCGGGATCAAGGCTGGGAATAAAGGATTCGAGGCCGCCATCGCCGCGATCGAGATGGTCTCGCTGGACCGCAAGATGCAGACTCCATGAGCGCTACGGGCAAGCGGCGCAAGTCACGCGAGCTGGCTATGCAAATGCTCTTCCAGGCGGATGTCGGGAAACATACCCCTGACCAGGTGCGCCAAACCTTCTGGGCCTCCCGGGAAGATGAGGATGCCGAAACGCGCGGGTTTTCCGAGGACATCTTTCGCGTGGCAACCGCCCGCAATGAAGAGATCGACGAACTGATCCAGTCTCATTCGGCCAATTGGCGGTTGAGCCGGATCCCTGCCGTCGACCGCAGCGTACTGCGGATGGCGATCGCCGAGCTACTGGGCTTTCCTGGCACGCCGGTAGCGGTCGTGATCAATGAATCGCTCGAGATCGCGCGGCGCTACTCTGCCCCGGAGTCGCTGACCTTCCTCAATGGCGTGCTGGATGCCATCGCCAAGCAGAGAAAACCAGCAACCTTATCCTCCCCGGCAATCCACAAAGAGGATGAGCGCGCCTAGTGACATCGACGCCTATCTATCTTTTCTTGCATGTGGTTCCATAAAAAAGACATAGAGGCATAAAGGGCATTGCACGTGGAGGGGGTCGACCGTGATGAGGGACTCGACCCGCGATGGTTCCTTGCAATCCCCGCAAACTACTGTGGGTGATCCCCGGTCAGTAGCAGGGCGATGAAGTTGTGATTCCTGCATCTGCGACACATGGAATGTACGCACCAACACCGTAAGTGGATTTGCCTTTACGTTTGATAGACCCCGGCAGGCTTTTGCAAGCCTACGGCTAAGAAGGCGCCGTCAATTCAGGTAGACTTATAGTCAGGTTCTCCTAGATAGGATTGGCACAGAGTTCCGGGCTTTTTCTGGCTCGCAGGCTCTCTATTGCCTTCTTCCAGGACTCCTACCCAGTCAGAAGACACGGAGAGACGGCGCGCAATGGGACTATTCCTGCAGCAAGGAAAAGATTGATCAGGTCCCGTTCGTCTTTCGGGCCCCGAGTATTACTGTTGGTGCTTTGTTGGGCAGGCGTGTCGAGGGCGCAATCGACCCTCTCGGATGCTCCTGCAACACCGGTGTCTGTGCTTTCCCAGCAGCAAAGGGCAGAACAGCAGCTCAAGCAGCAGGAGCAGCAGCGCATCGCTGGCGTGGTCCCCAATTTCAATGTCTCCTACAACAAGGATGCGGTTCCGCTGACGCGTCAGCAGAAGCTGCATCTAGCCTGGCGCACGGCTACTGACCCGGTTGCGTTTGGTATCGCCGGATTTGATGCTGCCTTCAGCCAGGCGGAGAATGACTTTCCAGGATACGGACAGGGAGCGCAAGGCTATGCCAAGCGATTTGGTGCCGCCTACGCCGATAATTTTGATGGCACCATCTTGGGGAATGCCATCTTTCCCATTCTGCTAAAGCAGGACCCGCGCTACTTCCGGCGAGGAGAAGGGAGTTTTACCTCCCGTCTTTTCTACGCTCTTTCGACCACTGTCTGGTGCAAGAACGACAACGGGAAGTGGGGTCCGAACTACTCGAATATGCTAGGCAACTTAGCTGCTGGAGGGATCTCAAACCTCTATTACCCGGCGTCAGATCGGGGTGCTGGGCTGACGTTTGAGCGCGGCTTCACCGTAACGGCCTATGGTGCATTCGGCGGGGTTTTCAACGAATTTTGGCCGGATGTTGCCCGCAAAATTTTCAAGGACAAGATGGCGAAGCTTCAACCCCATGTTCCACCGCCGGCCACTCCGGTAGCCACGCAATCGCCCGATGGAGCTCGGTAGATACGTACCGTGCTTTTCCCTTGACCCCTGTCCCGGGCCATAACGGTCCTACCCTTTGTCATCCCGACCGGAGGAGTCATGGGACCCACCCAAGGTGATGAAAAACCGCTTCTCTTCAGCAACTACTCTCTCTGGAAGCGCCACCCTCCCCTTTGTCATCTCGACCGAAGCGAACTCGGATTTCCTTCTTCGCGCTGCTAGCGACGACCACTTGTGCGGCTCTCCGTAGAGAGAGCCGCATGCAGATCCTAAAAGCCACGGGTCTCGACAGGAAATCCGGGGGAGCGCAGTGGAGAGATCTCTGTGTGGATGCTCTTTCTTAGAAATGTTTGGAAGAACCCCACCCTAAGAAGTCTTATTCTCTACGAACCTGAAAACTGAACTCATTTCAAATCCATGACGACAATCCGTCCATCCGATTGAAAGCTGCCGCCGGTCGCGGTCTTAGCCGTCGTCAAGGGATTTGCCGGCAGCACATAAGCCGCCCCAGCGATCACGCCGGCTCCGGCAAAGCTCTGCTCCAGAAAGTCGCGTTCCTGATCCACGTTGGCATCGATGTGATGAGTAATGCCCCCATTCCGCTGGTCCTTTTCAAACCCGTTATCGTGGGTAGCGGATCCCACCCAAAGCTGCTCTCCGCCTACTGTTTCCGTGGTCTTCCATACCCGCAGGTGATGGCGAATGGCGGCCACGGCGAGCGGATCGGCGCGGGCGAACGAAAGATCCTGCGACCGGCCGAACAGGTAGAGCGTGCTCATCGGCATCTCCGTATAGGTTGCGTGCGAGAGGGTCGACACCAAACCATGGAGCACCGCGTCCTGGGTGGTTTTGTCTACCTGTACCCACCCGGCGGAAGTAAAGGCTTTGGTCACCTGGTTCTGGGTCCCGATCAGCGCATAGTTCACCATGTCGCCCGGATTGCCTTGCAGGTCCCCCACCCGGCGCGGAACATTAGCGAACAGTTGCGGTGACAGAAGATGAGCCAGGTCTGGCGCGGAAACCGTCTTCTGCGCGGCCTCATGCGAAAGCTTCATGGTCACAGCGATGTCCCCGGTACCGGAAAGATCGGAGGTGAGGTTCAGCCGTAGGAAGAGATGGCCGGTGGCGGAGACGTCCATATCTTTGCTGGCGCCGATGAGGAAGGGAACCGCCGCGGCCTCATTGCCTATGCGGCCGATCAGGGCGCCGCTATTGGCAGAATTGAGCGGGTACACACGGATCAGGTCTTTCCATCCCCGGGTGAGGCCATCGGGTGGAGAGGATCGTCCATCGGCCAGGGCAACATTGCCGCTGGCGGTGAAAGTAAGGTGGTCGCCGGGAGCGACCTCTACGCCGGTGTCGTTCCAGTCTCCGTTATCGATTTTGAAAGAATAGGAGCCCTTGCGTGCCTTCAGCACGGAGGCATCCGGGGTGGTGGATTGAATCACTTCCACCGCCGGATGGCTGGCAGCCGCGGGCGCCTGGGCCAGCATCGGGGAGCTGAACAACAGCAGGCTACCGAGGATTGGGACTATTTGTTTCATGCTCATAAGACGTCCAACCAAGCGAAAGAGATACCGGGGCAAAAAGAGAAGGACCCCAGCCAGGTTGACCGGGGCCCTTCGATTGTACGCAGTGTTAGTAGCGGTAGGTTTCTGGTTTGTAGGGGCCTTCCGGAGGCACGCCCAGGTAGTTGGCTTGCGCTGGTGTCAGTGTGGTTAGTTTCACGCCGATCTTCTCCAGGTGCAGACGCGCTACTTCTTCGTCGAGGTGCTTGGGGAGGGTGTAAACGTCAACCTTGTAGGTATCCTTGTTCTTCCACAGGTCGAGCTGAGCCAGCGTCTGGTTGGCGAAGCTGTTGCTCATCACGAAGCTGGGGTGGCCGGTGGCGCATCCCAGGTTTACCAGGCGGCCTTCGGCCAGTACGAAAATGGAGTGGGCTGGCTTTCCCTTGGCTGCAGGGAAGTTGTACTGATCTACCTGGGGCTTGATGTTGACCTTCTCAACCCCGGGCGCGCTGTTCAGACGATCGATCTGGATTTCATTGTCGAAGTGGCCGATGTTGCACACGATGGCCTGATCCTTCATTTGCGACAGGTGCTCAAGCGTCAGCACATCCAGGTTGCCCGTGCAGGTGACGTAGATATCGCCACGTCCGAGGGTGTCTTCCACGGTCGTGACTTCGAAACCTTCCATCGCCGCCTGCAGAGCATTGATCGGATCGATCTCAGTGACCACGACTCGCGCACCCATCCCGCGCAGGGAGTGGGCTGAACCCTTGCCTACATCGCCATAGCCGCAGATCACGGCTACCTTGCCCGCGACCATAACGTCGGTCGCGCGCTTGATTCCGTCTGCCAGCGATTCGCGGCAGCCGTAAAGATTATCGAATTTCGACTTGGTGACGGAGTCGTTGACGTTGATCGCAGGGACCAGGAGCTTGCCCTGTTCCTTCATCTTGTACAAGCGGTGAACGCCGGTCGTGGTCTCTTCCGAAACGCCGCGCCACGCCTTTGCGACTTCATGCCAGTGCTTGGGATCTTCCTTGTGCATCTTCTTCAGCAGATCCTTGATGACCTGCTCTTCGTGGTTCGAAGACGGAGTATTCACCCAGCCGTCGCCGTTTTCCAGTTCATACCCTTTGTGGATCAGCAAGGTCACATCGCCGCCGTCGTCCACTACCAGCTGTGGGCCTTTGCCTTGGCCGTGGTCGAGCGCCTGCGCGGTGCACCACCAGTAGTCTTCGAGCGACTCGCCCTTCCAGGCGAACACCGGAACCCCTGCGGCCGCGATCGCAGCAGCAGCATGGTCCTGGGTGGAAAAGATGTTGCAGCTGGCCCAGCGAACGCTCGCGCCCAGGTCCACAAGGGTCTCGATCAGCACCGCGGTCTGGATGGTCATGTGCAGGGAGCCGGTGATGCGAACGCCGGCGAGCGGCTTGTCCTTGGCATACTTGCGCCGGATGGACATCAGTCCGGGCATCTCGTGCTCGGCAATGGAAATCTCTTTGCGACCCCAGTCGGCCAGGGAGAGGTCCGCCACCTTGTAAGCGGGAACGGCGGCGGTGCGGTCGATCGTTGCTGGTGACATGTCTATATCCTCATATATCGATACATCCGAATATATTGATACAATAGTCTGTAAGGGCTATGCCGTCAATCGTAAAATCTTTGCGGGTGTTGGGTGACAGCAATCGCCTGCGCATGTTGTTACTCCTGTCCCGCGAGGAACTGTCCGTCGCGGAACTGCAGGAGATTCTTGGCATGGGCCAAAGCTCCATTTCCACTCACCTGGCGCAGCTGAAACACGCAGGCTTGGTGGAAGACCGGCGGACGGGCAAGAACATCTGGTACCGGTCGAAAGCCGGCGGCGAAGTGTTGTGCGGATTGCTGGGGATGTTGCAGCAGGCTCCGGAGGAGATCCCTGAAGCCGCACACGACCAGGCAGCACTGGACCTGGTGCTGCGTAAGCGGCAGGACAAAACTCGGGCCTTTTTTGACGACATGGCTGGCCGGCTGGGGCGGGAGTATGTTCCCGGACGCTCCTGGAAGAGCATCGCGGAGGCCTTGTTATTGATGCTGCCCCCCATGGTGATCGCCGATTTAGGAGCGGGCGAAGGGGCTTTCTCGTTGCTGTTGGCGCAGCGCGCGCAGCAGGTGATTGCGGTCGACAACTCCGACAAGATGGTCGAGTTGGGCAGTCAGCTGGCGCAGAAGCAGGGTGTCGCGGCGCTCGAGTATCGCAAAGGGGATCTGGAAGCAGTGCCGATTGCCGATGGCACAGTGGACCTGGCTTTGTTCAGCCAGTCGCTGCACCACGCGCTGCATCCCGAGCGGGCGATTGCAGAAGCCTGGCGCATTTTGAAGCCGGGCGGCCGGATTGCGATCCTGGATCTCGTGCAGCACCGGTTTACCGAGGCGCGGGAACTCTACGCGGACGTTTGGCTGGGGTTCAGTGAAGTGGAGCTGGAGTTGCTTTTAGGCAAATCCGGATTCGGGAATGTCCACACCGCCGTGGTGCATAAAGAAACAGAGGCGCCCTTTTTTCAGACAGTGCTGGCCACCGGCAATAAAGCTCCGGCATAGCGCATTTGGGCTCTAGCCCCTTCACCAATCGACGGGTGCCCCGTCCTTCGCGTTCTTGCGAAGGGTGGGATAAACAAATCTCGCCCTGGGCTTCTCAAGGCTGAGACCGTCGTTCCAGATCGAGCAAAGTTTTCTTACGTTCTACCCCCCAACGATAGCCAGTCAGCGAGCCATCGCTGCCGATGACTCGGTGACAGGGCACAGCGATGGCGACGGGGTTGGCGGCGCAGGCGCGGGCCACAGCGCGCACCGCGGTCCGCTGGCCGATAGCTTCCGCTAATTGTGCGTAACTGCGGGTTTCACCGCGCGGAATCTGTCGCAGGGCCTGCCAGACGCGCGCCTGGAAGGCGGTGGCGCGCACATCCAGTGGTATGTCGATGGTTGCCGGATGATCGGTCATGGCAGCCAGGATAGTCTCGATCTGCTTCTTCATCCCGCTTGCATCCTGCACGATGCTTGCCGCGCTAAACTCCTGCCTCAACGATCGCTCGAGATCCGCGGCATCTTCGCCCAGCATGACGCTACAGACGCCGCGGTCCGTCGCGGCCACCAGCAGAAGTCCCAGCTCCGACCGCGCGATCGCGAAGCGGATGGATTCGTTGACACCGTGATTGCGAAACCGCGTCGGGCTCATGCCTAAGTCATCTGCCGCTTTTTCGTAAAAGCGGCTGGAGGAGGAATAGCCGGCCTGATAAATCGCATCGGTGACGCTGGATCCAGGCTTAGCAAGGCTGCGCCGCACGTCGCTCGAGCGCAGTTGCGCCTGGTACTCGCGCGGGCTCACACCCAATACGCGCCTGAACTTTCGCTGAATGGTGAATGGGCTGCTATGGGCGATCCTGGCTAGATCAGCCAGGGGCACCACGCAGTCACGATGCGCATCAAGATAACGGCAAATCTTGGCCACGGTGGCAGCTTCATCGTGGGTGCCGAGGGGAGCACAGCGCTTGCAGGCCCGGTAACCCGCGGCCAGCGCTGCGGCGGCCCGAGAAAAGAAACGAACATTGACTGCGACAGGCCGGCGGCTGGGGCAGGAGGGCCGGCAGAAGATGCCGGTGCTGGTGACCGCATAAACGAAATCGGCGCCTGCATCTCGCGCCAGGACTTGTTGCCACGCTTGCTTTGGATTGATGCTTGCCATGCAAGAATCATCAACCCAAAGCAGAACGCAAGGCTATCCGGATCTTGCCGGATAATTTTTCTACTTGGTGGCGCCTGCTGCTTCCTTGACGCCTGCTGCTTCCTTCAGGGCCTGCGCCTTGTCGGTAGCTTCCCAGGTGAAGTCCTTATCGGCGCGCCCGAAATGACCGTAGGCCGCCGTCTTGCGATAGATCGGACGACGCAGGTTCAGGCTCTCGATGATGCCCTTGGGAGTCAGCTTGAAGTTGGCGCGAACTATTTTTTGCAGGGTCGCCGAGTCCACGGTCCCGGTGCCGAAGGTCTCTACCAGCACGCTGACCGGCTCTGCCACACCGATAGCATAGGCTAGCTGCACTTCGCAGCGTTTCGCCAGGCCGGCGGCCACGATGTTCTTGGCAATGTAGCGAGCCATGTACGCTGCGGACCTGTCCACCTTTGTCGGGTCCTTGCCACTGAAAGCGCCGCCGCCATGGCGTCCCATGCCGCCGTAGGTATCGACGATGATTTTGCGCCCGGTGAGGCCCGTATCTCCCATGGGCCCGCCGATCACGAATCGCCCCGTCGGATTGATGTGGTACTTGGTGTCGGCATCCAGCAGCTTGGAAGGCAAGGTGGCCTGGATCACGTGCTTGAGAATGTCGGCGCGGAGGTCGTCGGTAGAGATGGTCTCGGAGTGTTGCGTGGAGATGACGACCGCGTCCACGCGCACCGGGTTCATGTCCTTGTCGTATTCCACGGTGACCTGACTCTTGCCATCCGGACGCAGATAGGAAAGCAGTCCGCTCTTGCGTACTTCCGTTAGTTTTTGGCTGAGCCTGTGAGCGAGAGCGATCGGGGTGGGCATCAGTTCGGGATTCTCGTCGCTTGCGTAGCCGAACATCATGCCCTGATCGCCGGCTCCGCCGGTATCGACACCCATGGCGATATCGCCGGACTGCTTATTGATGCTGGAGATGACGGCGCAGGTATTGGAGTCAAACCCGTAAAGGGCGTTATCGTAGCCGATCGACGCGACCACTCCCCGTACCAGGGATTGGAAGTCAACGTAAGCCTTGGTGGTGATTTCCCCTGCGATGACCACGAGGCCAGTGGCGGTAAGGGTTTCGGCGGCCACCCGGCTGAAGGGATCCTGCGCCAGACAAGCATCGAGAATCGCATCGGAGATCTGGTCGGCAATTTTATCCGGATGCCCTTCGGTGACCGACTCGGACGTAAACAAAAACCTATCGTGCTGTGGCAAAGCGGTTTCCTCCTACTTTTAGTTGCCCAGGCGGTATTTCATCAAAGTTTTACCTGCTGTGCGCCTCTTAAGACCGTATCAGAGGGGGGTCGTGCAGGCAAAACTTTGGCCCGGCCCAGGGATACCCGGGGCTTCCTGCTTCGCGACGGCCAGCGTCACGATCGCGAAAGGAAATCCGGTGGGAGAGGTACCGGTGAGCCCGTGGTGATGGTTGCCGTGGTGGTGTGGGTAACGGGCACGGGGATGCTGAGGGTAACCTTCTTGTGGACGTAGCTCCAAACAAACCAACTGAGTCCGGCTACCAGGAGCAGGAGAACCCCAATGCCCGCCCAGCGGAGACGTTGATCGGGGCGTTTCCCTTTGTTCGACTCACCCCGCGCCTTACTGGCATTTTCCGCAAAGCGGACCCAACTGTCCTCATCGACGAGGGCCCCGGTCGGTTTATGTGCGGAGAGATAGCGTCCGACCCACTCTTCCTGGTCCAGCCCGACGACACGGGCATACTCCCGCACCATGCTTTTGTTGAAAACACCACCCGGGAGTACGTCGAAGTGCTCCTGTTCGAGGGCCTGCAAGTGCCGGTTGCTGATTTTAGTGACCTGGGTAATGGTATCCAGGGTGATGCCGCGGAACTCTCGCTCCTGCCGTAATGTATCGCCGAATTTGCCCATACGTGACACCCATCGGCTCGACGTACGCCGACAATTTCACCATAAGACGGACCTGTTTCCAGGTCAAAACAAATCCTGTAGTCCTTTAGTTTGTGCAGGCTACGGCATCTTCAAAGTTACTGGACTGTTGATTGCGGATCCGCCCTGCAAGCCTTCACCTATCCATCGACCTAATTTTGCTACACTCGGCTCTGTCAGGCGAATAGCATGAATAGGTTAGTCATTAGCAACCTGCTTCATCGGCCGCTGCGGTCGGGTATCAGCATTCTCGCAGTAGCGATTGAAGTGGCGATGATCCTCTCCATCGTGGGAATCATGGTTGGCCAGATTTCTGGCTCCCGTGCGCAGACCAGCGGCATTGGTGCTGACATCATCGTTCGCCCTCCAAACGCAAGCTTTATTGCCGGGGTGAGCGGTGCTCCGATCCCGGCAAAAGTAGCCGATGTTCTACGCAAGCTGCCGCATGTTTTGGTGGCTTCCCCGGCCATTCAGCAGATCTCCGTGAAGGCGTCGGTGGAAACGATTTGGGGCATTGATTACCCCAGTTTTAACGCCCTGCGCCCTTTCGTTTTCCTCTCCGGAGACCCTTTCCAGGGGCCCAACGACGTCATCGTGGACGATATCTTTGCCCGTACCGGCAAACACTATGCCGTCGGGGAGACGATTCAAGTGCTTGACCACCCATTCCGCATATCTGGAATCGTGGAGCACGGCAAGGGCGCACGCAAATATTTACCCATCCGGAGCCTTGGCGCGCTGTTAGGCGCGGAAAACAATGCTTCCCTGATCTTCTTGAAAAGCGATGACCCGAAGAACGAGAAGCTGATTGAGCAGGAGATCCATTCCCAGCCCGGGATGTCCGAATACCAGGTGGAGACGGTGGCCGAAGCGCTCTCGCAGATGACTCCGGAACATCTCCCGGCCTTCAACGACGCGCTGCACGTGGTGATCGGCCTGGCGGTGGTGGTTGGGTTCATCGTTATTTTCCAGGCGATGTACACGGCGGTTTTGGAGCGAACGCGGGAGATTGGGATTTTGAAGTCGTTGGGTGCTTCGCAGTTTTATATCGTCAATTTAGTGTTGCGTGAGACGGGGTTTTTGGCGATTGTTGGAATCGCGCTGGGCATTGCGTTTACGTTCGCGCTGAAGGCCGTGATGGATAATCGCTTTCCGACCATTCCTTTTCCCATCAGTCCAGGTTGGATCATGTACGCTACCCTGATTGCCTTCGGTGGGGCAATGGTCGGCGCAAGTTACCCCGCCCTGAAAGCAGCGCAGAAAGACCCGATCGAAGCCTTGGCGTACGAATAGCTTTTGGCGCTCTATCCAGTTTTGTTTATTAGGACCGGAGCGTAGTCGAGAGATCTGCGTTTCTGTTCCCCTGACCTTTTCTCCGGACTACAGCGAACCTACCCTTTGTCATCTCGACCGGAGCGAAGCGCGGTGGAGAGATCTCTGTGTGGATGCTCTTTCTTGGAAATGTTTTTAAACCGTGCGCCGTGTAGAAAGGCCTCCCCCAAAACAAAAGCCCCGCGTCCCAATAACTATCAGGCGCGCGCGGCGGAGAGCTGCTCAAGCACACCCTGGTGATTGCGTTCGCGGGCGTAATCGGCGGGCGTCTTTCCTTGGTTGCAAAGGCACGACGGATCCGCTCCCGCATCGAGCAGAATCCCCGTCAACTCTACAAGCCCGCCTGCGGCCGCCTGATGCAGCGGAGTGTACCCCCCGGCTTGCTCCATGTTCACGTCCGCTCCCTGGGCGATAAGCAAACGTGCAGTCTCGGCGTTCTGACTTAAGGCGATGCAGGCATGCAGGGGCTGATTATGCATCGGGTTGCGAGAGAAGCGGTGGATATGCGCGCCGTGGCTCAGCAGCAGAGCGGTTGCCTCGGGACCGCCAAAGGCGGCAGCCAGGTGAAGCGGCGCCCAGCCATCCACTGAGCTGTCATGAACCAGCATGGGCTCGTGCTGCAACAGCAACTCGAGCCGGCGGCAGTCACCCAGCGCACAAGCCTCGAAAATATCCAGACTCTCCAGCTGGCTGAGCAGGAAGTCTCTGATCAGGGGCTGGCGGTGGTAAATGCTCCACAAAAAAGCAGAGACGCCCTGGGCGTCTCTGCTGGTAATCAGGGATGGATCTTCTTCCGCTGCTGCGGCAACTTCCGCCGTTTGCCCGGTGCTGATCAGATGAAAGAAACGCTGGCTCACCGAGCCAGATTAGCATCTGAATCCGCCACTGCAGCGGCCAGAACAGCCTCCTTCGATCCTTTTTGCACAGAGCCTGGTTTGGTGCGGTTGGAGTAAATGCGGAAGGTGACCACCAGATCCACCACCACGGGTACGGGCTGACCAT
Organism: uncultured Acidobacteriaceae bacterium; assembly: GCA_963763905.1. Classification (GTDB taxonomy): domain Bacteria; phylum Acidobacteriota; class Terriglobia; order Terriglobales; family Acidobacteriaceae; genus PALSA-350. Next base: position 22,511 of record CAVXRU010000021.1, read on the forward strand.
TCACCGTCGCCGGACGGAAGTGCGAATTCTTCACCGCTTCCACCGCCTTTTCGTCCAACCCAAATCCAATCGGACGGGAAATCGCGATCTGCCGCACAACTCCGGTGGAATCGACCACCGTCCGCAACAGCTCCATGCCGGCGATGCCGAATTGCTGGGCAAATTCATTCGAGCTCGGATCGATGCTATTGAGGACCTGGGGTGGCGTCACGCCGTCCCCAACAACCTTGATGCTGGCGTCGGCGGGCATGAACGGGCGGTGCTGGCTCTTGCTGGCAAAGTACTCCTGCCAGTAGTCGGGAAGATGAGACATCATGGCTTGGTCGATGTCGTTGGCGAAGATGCTGTCCAGCGCCTTGTTCATGACCATGGCGCTATGTGCCGGAGAAACCGCTGCCAGGGCCTGGTTGGTCTCGACTGCGGCGGCAGGGGTTGCAGCCGGCACTGCGGGCTGCGATGCATCCGCAGACGCATCCCGGGTCTTCAAAGACTGGGCAGCCGCCAATTCCTGCGGCGTGGGCTCCTTCTTCTTCTTTTCCTTCTTCACTTTGGGAATAACGATGACTTCGCGCTCGATCGAAATATGCACCGGCTTTTTCGAAATCTTCACCCGGTCGAAGGATTTGCTGTCGTCCTCGTATGGCAAAGCGCCGAAAAAGTGCAATCCGTAGCGATCGGCCTCGATGTCGAGCTTGTGCTTGGAAAGCTTCACTTTCTTCACTTCAAAGGCGGACAGGGTAAAGGAAGCGACTGTAGGCGATCCGTCAACCTTCCCGTTCATGTCGAAATTAAGATCGTCACCCAGGTAGGAGCCGCGCAGGAAAATCAGCTTGTCGGCGTAGCGTGCGCGCAGGGCATCTTCGGTGAGCGGAGCAGTTGACTTGAGCAAAGCTGCATCCGTCTGCGCCGATGCGGCAGGAGCCACTACTCCGCTGGCGGCCGGCGTCTGCTGGCCGCTCGCGAGTGTGGTAAAAGTGCCGCACAGTAATGCCGCGGTCATAAACGCCGAGACCTGCTTTTCAAACTTCATATTTCTCCTTGCTCCAACCAACCTGTCCGCCACTACGACTGGTTCGTCAGAGTGCCTGCCGTGCCTATTCGCGACTGCAAGCTCGTGGGGTGACCCTGCCGTAAGTGCGGCAGCGGTTGTGCTTGGGCATTTTCGGCCATGAGCATGATGACCAGGGCCAGCAACAAGCCGATGCGAATGAGTACTGCTACCAGCGATTCAGAGGCACGTTGAGTCATGGGGGGAACCTCCGCTATATTCCAAAGAGAGCGTATGTCGTCCGGAATGAACGGGAAATGCCTCTTTTGTGCGCAGGTAGTCACCCTCCCCCGGTTGACGCCCTTGCCCGATTGCGTTAGTCTGGTCTTCTTGCGCAGTGCCGCGTCCGGCCCTCTGTAGTCGCTGTCTGTTCCGAGAGAAGTGAAGTTCGGCAAGCCGTTTCACTTCAAACCGATCTGAGATTGAGCGAGCCCAGGTAGCCTGCCAGGAAAGCGAAGGTTTTTAGTCTGATCTTCGCCACTCAAGCGATTTAAGAACCTTTCGTTTGCGGGAATGCAGTTGCCAGCCGCGAGGTTTTCCGCGGTGGTGCGTCATGCGCCCCCAAAACAATGGTTCCCTGGAGAACGAGTACGATGTCTACGTATTTTCCGAGTTCGCACGATATCACCCGCAAATGGTTTGTCCTGGATGCCACCGGCAAGACCCTTGGGCGTCTGGCCACCGAAGCAGCCAGTACCCTGGCGGGCAAGAACAATCCCAAATACACCCCCTTCATCGACATGGGGGACCACGTCATCGTGGTCAACGCGGAGAAGATCGTGCTGACCGGTCTGAAGAGCCAGCAGAAGGTTTATCGCCGCTACACCGGGTTCCCCGGCGGGCTGCGTGAAGAGTCTTTCGTTCGCCTGATGGCTCGCCGGCCGGAAAAAATTGTGGAAGATGCCATCAAGGGCATGCTGCCCAAGAGCAAGATGGGCCGGCAGATGGCAACCAAGCTCAAGGTCTACCGCGGCGATAAGCACCCACACCAGGCGCAACAGCCTGAAGTGATGGAGTTGGCGGCCCGCTAAGCAGGACAGTAAAAGAACAGGACGGACGATCAGTAATGGCAGATTTAGTTCAGTACTACGGAACAGGGCGTCGTAAGGCCAGCGTGGCACGCATCTTTTTACGCCCTGGCAGCGGCAACTTCGTCGTCAATCAAAAACCCTTTGAGACTTATTTTGTTACCCATCAGCAGCGCGTTTCTGCCAAGCGGCCCTTGGAATTGGTCGAACTCGGCGGGACTTTCGACGTGCTGGCTACGGTGAAGGGTGGCGGGGTAAGCGCCCAGGCTGATGCGGTGAAGATGGGGATCGCGCGTGCCTTGCTGGAATTCAATCTTGAGCTGCGCAAGACCTTGAAGGCCGACGGCCTCTTGTCGCGTGATGCGCGCATTAAAGAACGTAAGAAGTACGGGCAGAAGGGCGCTCGTAAGCGGTTCCAGTTCAGCAAGCGGTAGTTTGGATGGATCTCAGGGCAGGGCTTTAGTCGTGCCGTAAGTAGTTCAATCTTCCCCGCCTTGGCGGGCGAGGGAAATCAATTCCGGCCATGCCGGAATGCAACTCACGAGGAGGTAGTTTGGCCACAATCACAATGAAGGAGCTGCTCGAAGCGGGAGTTCACTTCGGGCATCAGACCAAGCGTTGGAATCCGCGGATGAAGGAATACATCTTCGGCGAACGCAACGGGATTTACATCATTGACCTGCAAAAGACCTTGAAGATGTTCAAGGAAGCCAGCAAGTACGTCACTGATTTGACGGCACAGGGCAAAGTTATCTTGTTTGTCGGCACCAAGCGGCAGGCCCAGGACGCGATTGCCGAAGAAGCGGGCCGTTGCGGCATGTTCTACATCAACCAGCGCTGGCTGGGTGGACTGCTGACCAACTGGATCACCGTCCAGAAATCCGTGAAACGCCTTCAGGAACTCGATGAGATGGCCACCGATGGCCGTTACGAACTGCTGACCAAGAAGGAAGTCATTCGCCTGGAGCGGGAACGCAAGCACCTGCAGGCGAACTTGGCGGGCATCAAGAATATGCGCCGCTTGCCGGACGCGCTCTTTGTCGTCGACTCCAACAACGAAGCGATCGCGGTGAAAGAAGCCCGCAAGCTGGGGATTCCGGTGGTAGCAGTGGTGGATACCAACTGCGATCCCACGGTGGTTGACTATGTGATCCCGGGCAATGATGATGCGTTGCGCGCGATTCGTCTGTTTACCTCCAAGATCTCTGACTCCGTTGTGGAGGGAGTGCAGATGGCGGGCGAGAAGCGCGCCGGCGATGCAGGAGTGACCGCGGATGAGCAGCTCGAGGCTGCTCCGGTGGAGTTGGCCGGGCTTGAGTCTGGCGCCGACGAACCCTCTGCTGATAATGAGGTCGTCGATCTGGAAGCTGCGCTGGGTGGAGGCATTCGCAAGGCTCCTGGCGTGATTGCTGTGGACGAACCGGAAGTTGCCGAGCGGACGCTGTAAACCGTACTATTCAGGGCCTGTTAACAGGCCAGTAAAGGACTTGCAAGAGGATGTCGAGTGTGACTGAAAATATTTCTGCTGCCCAGGTTAAGGAGCTTCGCGAGAAGACTGGGGCGCCGATGATGGATTGCCGCAACGCGCTTGCGGAAGCCAAGGGGGACCTGGAGCAGGCGGTTGTGGTGCTACGCAAGAAGGGCATGGCTTCGGCGGCCAAGAAGGCGTCGCGGAACACCTCTGAGGGAGCTGTGGGCACCTACATTCACGCCGGGGGCAAGATCGGCGTTTTGATTGAAATCAACTGCGAGAGCGATTTTGTTGCCCGGACTGAGGACTTCCAGGAGCTTCTCAAGGACATTTCCATGCACATTGCGGCGACCGATCCCCGCTACATCCGGCGCGAGGATGTGACCAACGAGGATCTGGAGCGGGAGAAGGACATTTACCGTTCCCAGGCTGCGGCCACCGGGAAGCCTCCTGCGGTGATCGAGAAGATCGTGGAAGGCAAGATGAGCAAGTTCTACGAAGAGGTTTGCCTGCTCGATCAGCCTTTCATCAAGGACCAGTCGTTTGCTATCAAGGACTTGATTGCGCAGAAGATCGGCAAGCTGGGTGAGAACCTCAGCGTGCGCCGCTTTGCGCGGTTCAAGGTTGGCGATCCGGTCTGGACGGTAGCCCAGATCAAGCCGAACGCCGCAGAGTAAGCAAATACAAGCTAATTCAGGGGTCGGGAATGATTTCCGGCCCTTTTTCCTTGGTGGGGGTAAGCCAAGCCCTTAGCCCGGAATCTGTGCCAGCCCGGGGTTTTCAAACCCGCGTAAACGCTCCGGTAATAGATTCAGGGCTTTACAGGCTGCGGAAAGACCTCTTTTATATCAGGACACGACTTTACGGGCTGCAAAAAGCTCTGTTTTGTATCAGGGCACGACTTTAGTCGGGCCGTAAATGATCGAGAAAAGGTTCGGGCTTTAGCCCCTGCGGTGGTTGCCGGTTCCAAATTTTCCGGAAACCAACTTTTTCCGCACCCTCTTTAGATGGGATGAGACGGCTGGCCCTGGTGGCGGAATTCCTCCAAAGACATTTCATGCCGCAAACGATTGAGAGTGGTTCGGCTCTACAGGAACTCGGTTCTGGAAGGGCACGGCTTCAGCCGTGCCGTAATTAACACTGCCATAGCCGGCTTTAGCCGCTGAGGATGTTTTTTCGATCCTCTAAATTCGCTGATGTGCTGATAAGAAAAGAGGCTCATTACCCACCGTGTGCGTCTCATATTTAGTACCGTCAGTGTTGCTGCAAATGGAGGGTAAATTGCCCCCCTCCCGAGGGATAGCGGCCTGTCTTGGATGTGCGATACTTTGCATGAATGTACAAGAGAGTCCTGCTCAAACTGTCGGGTGAAGCGCTGGCAGCCGACCGCGGCTTCGGAGTAGACGTCGCTAGGTTGCATGAGATTTCACTCGAGATTCTCGCAGTTCGGGATCTCGGCGTCGAAGTCGCCATCGTGGTGGGCGGAGGGAACTTCTTCCGCGGTGTTGCTGAACAGGCGCGCATGATGGACCGGGTGTCTGCGGACCACATGGGAATGCTGGCTACGGTGATCAATTCCCTTGCCCTGCAGGATGCTTTGGAGAAGTGCGAGGTACAAACCCGGGTCATGTCTGCGATCGAGATGAATCAAGTGGCTGAACCATACATCCGGAGGCGGGCCATTCGTCATCTAGAGAAAGGCCGCGTCGTTATTTTTGCTGCCGGTCTAGGCAACCCGTATTTTTCCACAGATACGGCAGCTTCGCTGCGGGCTATGGAAATCAAAGCAGACGTGCTGCTCAAGGCCACTAAAGTGGAAGGGATTTATGACGCCGATCCTGTTATCACCAAAGATGCGGTTAAATTTGAGCAAATTACCTACATGGAAATCCTCCGGCTGGGTCTAAAGGTTATGGACAGCACGGCGGTGAGTCTGTGCAAGGACAATAATTTGCCCATGATCATTTTCAACATGAACCGGCCGGGAAATATCCTGCGCGTAGTAAGTGGAGAGAAGGTCGGCTCCCTGGTGACAGCCTGACGCCACAGAGTACAGTCGCGGAGTTTCCCCCAACTCTACGGGCCCCAGCAAGACCGGCGGCCGCGGGGCCGATATTAGTTCGGCCGGTTTCGGCTCCCCGGCGGACGCAGTTACCAGCCCTGACCGGCATTCGCTGTTTCGCCGCACTCAATCTTGTCTTCTTCCATTTTGCCGATCCCCACTCATTCGGACCAGTCATCAGCCCGATCGTGAACGGGGGATATATCTCGGTCAGTTTCTTTCTCTTGCTGTCGGGCTTCATCCTCACTTACAACTATGCAGAAAAAGCCCAGCGCGGGGCACTCACGGCGCGCAGTTTCTGGTCGGCCCGTTTCTCGCGGCTCTATCCGGTGTATGCCTTCAGCCTCTTGTTATCAGTAGGCATGTTGATGCAGGAGGTGCAAGCCCACACTAAGCTGGACTTTGGTCTGGGAGTGATTCTCACCCCTTTACTGCTGCAGGGATGGCATCCGGCGCTCACCACGTTCTGGAACACGCCCGCGTGGACCATGTCCACCGAGGCTTTCTTTTATCTTTTGTTCCCGTGGCTGATTACGCGCCGCCGTCCCCGCCAGACGCGGACAATTTTGGCGATTTTATTTGCCGTATGGCTCAGCGCGCTGGTGCTCCCGTGGCTCTACATGCATTTCAATCCGGATGGCGATGCTCATCCCGACCGTTATTCCGTCGGGATATGGATGCGGGCGCTCAAATTCATGCCTCTACAGCATCTGCCGTCGTTCCTCTTTGGCATGAGCCTGGGATTCCTGAACGAAAAGATTCGGCCGGAAAGCCGCAAGCGTCTGGCGATCGGGCTGCTCGCGTTTGCCGCGCTTTACCTGATTCTCTGTGTAGGTGACCGCTTGCCCTATGTCATGATGCACGATGGTCTGCTGATGCCGCTGTTCGCCGGCGTGATCCTGTGCCTGGCCGGACAAAATCCACTGGCGCGCTTCTTTGGGCTGTTGCCCTTTATCGCCATTGGCGAGGCCAGTTATTGCCTGTACTTGTTGCACTTTAATCTCTGGACGCTGCTCCACGATTCGCATCTTCTGGAGAAAAGCGGGCTCATCGTCTTCGATCCATGGATCTCGTATTTGTTTCTGATCGTCGCTGCCCTGTTGACCAAGAGACTCATCGAGCGGCCGGGAAGAAACTGGATCAGCCGTCGCCTTCAACCGGCGCCGGCTCAATAGTGCACGATTAAGTCACAAGCGAAGGTCAGCTGGCTCTGGTGTGTGCCGTTGTCATACGATTTCCGGTCCCAGGCGTGATCGAAGCGAAGCTCGGGCCGTATCTGCACCGTTGTCCCAATCCAGTGGCTCAGCATCAACGTGTTCTCGGTGTATTTCGTATTGACCCCCGTCCGCTGCCCCTTCTTGTCGTTGAGCAGATCGCTCCGAAAGCCAACAAAGTCATGATCGGATAATTGCTTCAGGATGTAATTCACTGCTGCGTACTCAGGTGCGAAACAAGTCACCTGGCCTGGCTGGCACGTGGCTCCATAATTATTGGGCTGTGGCTTGAGTGGGCCTGCGACGCTGGGCACATCGCGCTGGTACATGACGTAAGCTTCGGTGGCCGCATGCCAGGTCTTCGAAAACTTGTGATACCAGGTGGCATCGTACTGCTGCACGTTGTTATAGGCGTATTTGCCATTGTTGATGCCATTGGCGCAGAGGTAAAAATTGTTGTTCACGTCGGCGGTTGTGTAACTGGCGCAAGCCGTTGCGGAAGCCCGCGCATCGCTCGTCCAGGGTGCAACATCGTGGCTTGCGGTGATGCCCGCCTGCACCAGCCATTTGTCGCTCAATTTTACGGTGGCGAGTATCCCAGTGTCGGTGAATGGATCAATCGTGTAGAGCAGGGAGTGGCTGAACATGTAGTTATTCGGCGTGAGCTGCGCCTCGATCCCTGGTATCGAGATGAAGCGGCCGCCCCGGATATTCATCCCCTGGGCAACATGGGGGACATAGATGTCGACATATTCAAGGACCGGGTCGAAACCGTATTGGCGGTCGTGCACCAGCAATTGGCTGCTGAAGTAGCCCTTGTCGGTGGTGAATCGGTAGTCGGTCCCATAAAAAGCGGTCAGATGGTATCCGACATCCACATGCTCCCGTTGCACCGAGTCGGGCAGGCGCTCCACGTAAACAACAAACTGATCCATTTCGAGGCGGTTGGAGTAGATGTCATTGGCCTCGGGGTAGTTGCGGTGGGTTGAAGTGCTGAAGTTTACGGTAGGCTCAACCCATCCATAGACCTTGGTGCGGCTGCTCGCATTCTTCCAGGCCGTCATCAGAGGATAGCTATTGGTATCCGGTTCGCCGATAACGGGCGAGCCTCCATAAGACCAGTCAGAGTTAGGGAAGGGCGGCGACGGGAGCGGCGAGGGAAGTCCGCGCCGGGGCGGCGCCGGGCCCTGGGGTGCCGTGGGGTGCCAATCCTGACGATAGAACTGAACCAGCCTTTCCCAAAAACCCTGTGGCTTCGCCGTCTGCTGCGGAGAGGGATTGTCCGGCAAAGGCGCGCTGGCCTGAGCGGATAAGGATGCCGACCATAAGGAGGCGGCAGCCAAAACGAAAGCTAAGAAAAGACGCAAAGCAGGACCATGATGAGAGAATCACTGTATCAGGAGCACTCTATTGGTTAGTTTAAAGACAGGGAAGCAGAAGACTGCTTCTCTTTTATTTGTTCTGTTGATTGCTTCGATTATTTACCTTTCAAGCGTTTTTTCCCCGCCATCGCTGATGGACGACACGGATGCCGTTGAGGCGCAGATAGGCCGGAATATGTTGACTTCCGGTGATTTTGTGACAGCCCGTCTGGATGGGGTCGTATATCTCGAGAAGACCCCATTGTCGTGGTGGGTCATGGACATTTTCTACAAGATTTTCGGCTTTCGCGACTGGGCGGCCCGGCTTGCCACTGCGCTCACCGCCATCGCGCTCGCATGGCTGACGTTTGCGTTTGCTGACTGGGCGTTTGGCGGCCTGCCGGGATTTTATGCCGGCCTGGTCATGGCAACGTGTGTTGGCCTGTGGCTCTTTACCCGTATTCAGATTCCCGACGTAATGTTGGTCTTTGTGATCGCCCTGGCCATGTGGTCTTTCTTGCGCATCTTTGACGAGGAGGAACGGCATCCGGCTGCGTGGGCCTGGCTGTTCTATATAAGCTTAGGTCTCGGATTAATGCTGAAGAGCCTGATCGGTGTGGTGTTCCCGATCGCGGCAGCCATGCTGTTCCTGCTGTTCACGCGGCAACTATTTTCATGGGCTACCTGGAAGCGGATGCGTCCCTTTTCCGGCACTCTTATCGTGCTGCTGATAGCGGCGCCGTGGCACATATTGGCCACTCTGCGTAATCCACCTTACTTCGCGTGGACGCTCAAGAGTATGCCCGGCCACTTTCATGGCTTTTTATGGTTCTTCTTGATCAATGAGCAACTGCTGCGCTTTCTTAATTTGCGCTATCCGCGCGATTACGACACCGTCCCGCGAATATGGTTCTGGCTTTTTCATCTGATTTGGCTCTTCCCCTGGAGCGTATATCTGGCCGCGGTCGCAAAGTTGTCATTCAAGCCGCAGGACCGCGCGGGACGCACGCGGCTGCTTGCTCTCTGCTGGATCGGCTTTATTCTCGTCTTCTTTACGTTTTCTACAACGCAGGAGTACTACTCGATGCCGGCCTACCCTGCGTTCGCTTTGCTGCTTGGCTGCGCCATGGCCGCAGAAGGTGTTTGGGTTCGCCGTGGCACGCTTGCCTTGAGCATCGTGTCGGGTATCGCTGCGTTAGCGTGTTTCTCGATTCTGATCGCGGTGCGGCATGTGCCAACGCCGGGCGACATCACCGCAGCGCTCTCTGTTCACCCGAACGCGTATAAGTTGTCTCTGGGGCACATGGAGGACCTGACCATTGATTCATTTGCTTACTTGCGCTTGCCGTTGGCAATTGCTGGAATAGGATTTCTTCTCGGGTGTGTTGGCGCGATCAGAGCTAAGAAGGTTGACTCATCGTTTCGTCCTTACCTGGCCGCCGCTCTGATGATGGTGATTTTTTTTCAGGCTGCACGCTTGGCTATGGTCAAGTTTGATCCCCTACTCTCTTCACGGGATATGGCACGGGTAATTCTGAAAAGCCCGCCCGGACAAATTATTCTCGATCACAACTACTACTGGTTTTCGTCCATCCCGTTTTACACGGACCGATCGGTCCTACTCCTCAATGGCCGATGGAACAACCTCGAGTATGGTTCCAATGCGCCGAATGCCCCTGATGTCTTTATTGATGACGGCAAGCTGAAGAATCTCTGGTCTGCGTCTGAGCGCTATTATCTGATCGCGCGCTCCAATCAGCTTCCGAGGTTTGATCAGCTTCTGGGCTCGAACCGCATTCGGATTGTTGATCAAACCGGTGGCAAAGTTTTGCTCACAAATATGCCTTAACGAGGGTAGAAGCAGCCGGCACGCCGCTCTTTACGAGTGAGAACAATTTCAGGTTGTCGGCGTGCCATATTCGCGTTCACTTGTTTTGCTATTGTCCCTTTGTGCGGCCGGTCAAGCTCAGGTGGCCGATCAGGAGCGCACGAAAAATCTTCCCAAAAGTTTTCACGACGATGCTCTGAACATCACCTACTTCTACCCGGCTCACTTCGAATCTCAGCAGGGTGTAAGCTCAGACGCTGACAAGTGTTCCAGGACAACTTTGATTGCCGAGTCAGCCATCCCGGCAGGTCCGTCCTCTTTTGTTCTTTCCAGGATCGATCCGGCTTGCTCTGACCCGCTGCGCAAAGCTACTGCCCTTGGCCCCTTCACTCGAGAGCAACTGCTACGCCAGCTTAAGCAGTTCGGGGAAGCCAGGATAAGCCACGAACCAACGCGCTACATGATCGATGGCCGTCCTGCTGCCATTACACTCGGTTCTGTCTTCATCCCTTCAACGGACCGCCACACTGCTAAGACGATCTACGCCGCGAAGGCCTGTGCGCTGAGCGACGTCCTTAAGAAGTCCGCCCCCGCAGACACTGTTGAACGCGTTCTTTGCTTCGACTTCAGCACCGAGAACAGCGATCTGATAAGCCTGATGTTTGCGTTCATCATTCAATTCGACAACGATCCGCCGGCCCCATTATTTCCGGGCAACGTGCAGCCCAGCTACTGGGCAACAGGGGGCAGAAAACCCAACTAACGAGGCTGTGGCTTTCTGCTGTCGGGACTTTCTCTCTTTTCAGCGCCGTCGAGACTACGGCTTGATCTGTGTAGCCCCGGACGACCGTCCATCTTCGGCACGCGCGCACCCCCGCCCCAAAAAACCACACACCCGCCTGGACTCCACACATCCCAATCGCAGCTTTCCAGGTGAGCCACCACCCTCCCCTTGTCATCCCGACCCGGGATTTCCTACTTCGCGCTGCCAGCGACGACCACGTGTGCGGCTCTCCGTAAAGAGAGCCGCATGCAGATCATCAATACCACGGGTCTCGACAGGAAATCCGGGGGACCAACGGGAGGAATCTGCAGTCCTCCCCCTAGCAACGGATTTTCAGAATTTCCGTTATATAACTTGAGGGTTTCTACAGGCTGCGGAAAACTCAAGATATTGAAGAAACGGAACAGCCTGTAGCCCGACACGGCAGGGTAAGGCTTCATGGGGCACATTACCCATATTGCTGGCACTGCTCTTTACCGCCGGGAACCCGCTCTTCGGGAACTGCGGACCCCAGAAATAAATCTCGTAACTCGGTTGCTGAGAGTTATCTCATCCTGTACCGTAGCTCTTAGAAGATGATTTAGGCAGGAACTCGCTTATCGCGCAGACGTTCCTAGCCGAGGGAGTTTCCGTTTGTTTAACGGACTAAGCGCGAGCGAAGGATAGTTTTACCGCTATCCGGTGGCACACCCGATCCCTGTCCAAAATCAGCTTGACCCAGCATCCCGCCGCGGCGGGATTTTTTATTGCGTCCGGAAGATGTGAAAAAATCGATTCCGCTGAAATTTCGTCTGAACCGAAATGTATGCCGCGGGCCCAGCGGTCGCTTATAAGGGATCCTGGCGCGATTTTTTTAAAGGCCGAAATTGCTCCACGTTTCTAAATCAATTTTTTCACATCTTCCTGTCCCCACTGTACCTGCGCAATAGAAAACCTCTGCCGTGAATCGCAGTCCCCCAAAGAGCCGTCGTTCCTGGAAGGGCACGGGTTCACCCGTGCCGAAAAGCAAGCCACAGATGAGGGCTTTTAGATGGGATGAGACGGCTGGCCTCGTCGGAAGCTAAGCTTTCGATACGCACTCAGGGGTGCAAAAGGAGACCAGCCATGAAGAAGATTAGCAAAAAGCAGCAGGATGCAACAGTAGCGGAAAACAAGCCGACGCGTGTAGTGGGATTGGATTTGGGCGACCGGCATAGCCATTACTGCATGTTGACCATTACAGGAGAAGAAGTGGAAACGGGGCGGATACAGACCACGCGAGCGGCCATGGAGAAGCATTTCGCCGGCGAGCCACGGATGCGGATTGCGCTGGAAGCGGGCACTCATTCTCCGTGGGTAAGCCGGTTGTTGAAAAGCTATGGACACCAGGTGATCGTAGCCAACCCGCGCAAGATCCCCACCTTGACCAAAAGCGAAAGCAAGAATGATCGCAACGATGCCGAGCAGTTAGCACGGATGGCGGCCTTCGACCCCAAGCTGCTGCATCCGATCGAGCATCGCAGCCCGGAGCGCCAGCAGGACCTGAACCTGATCCACACCCGAAGTGTGTTAGTGCGCGCCCGGACGATGCTGATTAATTCCGCACGCGGGCTGGTTAAGAGCGCCGGCCAACGGCTGCCCAAATGCAGCTCCGAAGCGTTCCCACAGAAGGCGCCGGCGGCGGTACCGCCGGCGCTGAAAGCAGCCTGCACACCGCTGCTGAAACAGATCACCCAGATGAATCAAACGATCGCCGCGATGGACACGCAGATCGACCAGCTGGAGAAGAAGTATCCGGAGATTACCCTTTTGCGCACCGCTCCGGGAGTGGGTCCGGTGGTGGCGGCCTGCTATGTGTTGACGCTGGATAATCCGCAGGCGATGGAAACGAACCGCCAGGCTGGCGCCTTTCTCGGCCTCAGACCGGCGCAGCAACAGTCGGGCGACTCCAACCCGCAACGCGGCATTACCAGGACCGGCAACATTTACCTGCGCAGTTTATTAGTGCAGTCGGCCCAGTACATCTTAAGACGCCTGGGCGCAGACTCAGAACTGCGCCGCTGGGGGCTCAAGCTGGCTGCCAGCGGTGGCAAACGGGGCAAAAAACGCGCCGTCGTTGCCGTGGCCCGAAAGCTGGCCGTGGTCTTGCTCAGTATGTGGCGTAATCACAAGAAGTTTGAACCGTTTCCTCAGACAGTGGCTCAACTAGCCACCGCCTAACCTTTTAATCCAAACAGTAGCGTAGGAAAGCGGAACAGATCTTGTTGCAGACGAATCCATCTCGAGCTCGGGTGACTGCGCCTCAGGGCCTGGCCGTCGAAGGCCGCCTTTTAGATAGCAGCCCCAATTCATCAACATCGCACACCATCAAGCACCGAGTCCTTCCCGACTCTACTCGAGTGCGTATAGAAGTCCGAGATGAATCTTCCTTCAGGACATCGTCGGCAACTGCAAAAACAAAAAGCCCTACCAATAAAAAAACCAGGAGAACACCCTTGATTTCCACAGCCGTCTCATAGAAGCCCCTGAGGTACGTTTTGAAAGTTTCAATCCCTACGCAATTGCCCTCGAAAACGAAGGCCAACTCACCAATCAACGGAGGAACCCATGCCTAAGAACAACGTCAGCGACCTCATCACAGACCAGGAAATAGCATTTGCCTTTCTGGTCCTCTCTGGAACCATGACCGACCGCCAAGCCGCAGAAGCCGTTGGTCTCAACCCCGACACTGCCGCCTACACCAAAGCCAAACCCCCTGTCCGCGCCTACATGCTCGGGCACCGCGCCGCCGTAAAAGAACGGCTCGTGCCGCAAGAGACCGAAGAACTCCGCCGCTTCAACCTGAGTCGCGACCGAGTCCTGGCCCGCCTATGGCAAATTGCCGACTTGGCCCCCGAAATGACCCGCAACAGCGCTTCCGCCCAGGTGAAGGCCCTCTCCATGATCGTCGCCATCGAGGGCCTGATTCCCGATCGCCGCGCTGTTTCCGCGCAGAACGAACCCGCCCCTCTGCCCGTAAACCCGCCATTCTATGTCTCCGAATGGATGCGTACCCAGCAGACTGCCCAGCCCCAGGAAGAAGCCGCACCCGAGCCACAATCCGCTCCCGGCGCGGCGGATGACTCGCCTAGTCCTACCCCCGATCCAACCCCAGCAGAATTGTCATCGTCCCGACCGGTAGAGGAGGGACCGGAGCTCCGAAGAAACGCAGAGGAGGGACCTGCGGTTCCCGGCCCCTTGAACCCTTCGCAAACGGCCTCATCGCTGCCCCGTGTCCCCATGGCCGATTACGTTGCTCCCGACACCAGACGCCCCTTCTCTATAGACAAGAACCGCTTTGGCCGGCGCCGCTGACCTACGCACTAGCTGTTTTCGCCCCAAAAGGCCCGAAAACATCGAATTTTACAAAAACAGGACCTTGGCCGTTGCGCCGGAATAGGTTTACTGCTTTGCATGAGGGGTAAATTTCCGAATCAGAAACTCCTGAAGCAGGTTGGTCACAGCCGAAGAGCCGATCCCGATTGACGTGTTCTCAAATGTCATTCCGAGAGCATTCCTGTTAGCCGGTGGATAGTAGAGATTCGAGATGCCGCCTGCCGCCAGTCCACCCATAAGACCGGAATAGTTGTACTGCCAGTGTCCGTTATCACCTTTGCAAATAACAGACATGCTCATGGCATACAACGCCCTTTGCCTGATCGTGCCGGTCCCTTTATAGAAATATCTGGGGTCCTGTTTGAAGAGCGATGGAAGCACAGCGCTTCCCAGCAAGGTATCAATGGAACCGGTTCCGTAGGAAGCAGCAAAGCGTTTTGCGTACCCTTGGGAACCAGGGCCGTACCCCTTCAGACCGCCCGTCCCTTGCTGGACCCCAGACGAGAACAAATCCATACCGATCGTCTCAGGATCGATCAGTGTCTTGAAAGCAAGTTCGTACTTTTGCTTGGCATTCAAAGGAACCGGGTCGGGATCATAGGTGACGTAGAAGTTCGGGATCACTCCCATGATCCGCTGTTTCTCTTCCGCCTTCACTTGCTCTTCCGCCAATTCCTCCTTCGTCACGCTCACTCGTACTTCGACAGTTGCACTTTGAATTGTTAGTGCAAGCCTGCCCAGGTCGAGCTTTTCATTGCCGCCAACTTCTCCGTGGACAGTCTTTGTGGCAAATTCAGGAGCCGCCAATTGCAGGTCGAAAATACCGGCATCCGCCGGAATGGTAAAAGATCCATCCTCATCTGTCACCACCGGTTGCGGGTTCTCTCCTGCGGCTTCGATCAATGAGACGGTTGCTCCCGGAACCGGATCTCCTCTCTGATCCGTGGCAACTCCTGCTACTGAGCTCGATCTCCTGATCGCCTCGATGCCTTTCGTCACGGTCTGGCCTGAAGCCGTTGCAATGAGCGCAAACGTAAAGATTGACAGAATTGCATTTAGTTTCGACAAGCGTACTCCTGGCTGCTTTGCTGCAGGGCGGTTCTTGGAGTCAGAGAGATCTCAGCTAGGGCAATGTGAGTTCTGCAATCTCTTCTTTGGTGTGAGCCCGCACGCGGATTTTCGCCCGGACTTGCGTGAGCGCAAAGCACGCCAGGATCACCAAAAGAGGATCGACAGGATGGCGGAACCCGGGATCGAGATGGCTTAGGTAATAGGGCACCGGGAATGAAAACAGGACCAGGAAATAGAGCCTTGCCGTCGTACCTCGACCCTCGCGAAACATGTAATACAGACCGGCAACCGAAAGCAACGAAAGTAAGCTGAGAAAACAGATGTTCTCAGGATCAAACGGCTCCTGTCGCAAGTACTCCCGGTTAAAGCTCCAGAACCCTGTCCACATGAAGACTGCATGGCGCAGCGAGCGCAACGCGTATGTTTCCGGGTGGGTCGCTATGTAATCAATCGCCCGGTCGTGCTTGGCTGCCATATACTTCAACTCACCTAACCGTTCGTACTGCGCATTGTCCAGCGCGCTCCCCGAAGGATGCTCGTTACCGTCCCACCAATGCAGACTGTTGTTTACATTGCCGACGCAGACTTCCATCCAGAAGCCGTCTTTGAAAACCACCGGTTGGTGAAGCACGCGCTCATTGCGTATGAGCCAGGGCAGAATCGTCACCACCATTGCTATCAATCCGGCGCTGATGGCCGCCCGGGCGCGTTTGCGCTTTCGGTTCAACTGGACCCAAAGCCAGGTGCCGATAAACGGTACGATACCAAGCGTCACCGGGTTGGTTAATGCCGCAAAACCGAGAAGCACCCCAAAACCCGCCCACGCGCTCAGGCGGTCTGAGGACGCAAGCGAGAGAACCAGCAGGAAAATAAAAGCAAGCAGCAGCGCGACAAAGGAGTGGTACCACATCGTCGTCGCTGACAGGTTAATCGCGTATGGAAAGAAAGCCCATACCCACGCCGCAACTTTGGCCGTTCGCAAATCCAGGGTTTTTCGCGCGATGAGAAAGATGGGAACCGAGTTGACCGCTGAGAAGAACGTATTGATGGCCAGGAACACCAGCGCCGAGGCTTTCGTGTACACCCCGAAAGTGGTAAAGATGGCGGCCAGGAAATAAGGGTAAATGGGTGTGAGCAGGGCAGTAGACCCCGTGTAAGCCCAGTAAGGGTTGGAGAATCCCCGTCCCATGACAATAGACCGTGCGACTCGCCCTATCTCGTAGCCAAATTCCCAGTGATCTCGTGCTGGATCGAGGAATCCTCTGTAAACTAATGCCACTAAGATTAGGCGCACCGACCACCCCGTCAGGACTGCCCAGAACAGCCATGCAAACGAGTCTCCGTGCTTTTTCAGAAGATTGAGAGGACGAGCAGAAGAAACGGGGGAAACCAACGACGATGGTGTCAAGCCATGCTCCCAAAAAGAAATTGCTATTTTTGAAGAGCGATGCGCTCGCGGAATTTACCCTCGGTTCCGGACGTTTTTGCTTGCGAAAGCTGAAGAAAAAAAATAGATAGCGCCAGGGTAGATTTACCCGGGATTGCACTCTTTAGGGGTGAATGGAGCAGCGTAAATTAAAGCGGCGTGAGGTTCCGGCGGTTCCCACCCCGGTTGACCAGCTTTTGGCCAGCCGCTATGGCCAACTGCTGCAATGGGGCGCGGTGCTTACCCGCGGCGATGCAGGCAAGACGGAAGAAATCGTTCAGGAGCTCTGTCTTTACTTCACGCTCACCCAGCCGGACCTGACTACTGTGGTCAATCTCGACGGCTACTTATACACGTCGCTGCGGCACATCTATCTCTCGGCTCTGGCCCGCTCTTCGCGAGAGGCGCTGCGCTTCGTCAGCATGGCGGAATTCGATTCATTTGATTCCGCCCTGAGAAGCAACTCATCAGCCGACCCGCTGCAAAAACAGAACGATTTACGCCGCATCTGCAGTTACACCGTCTGGCGGAAGGAGTCTTCTAAGAGCGCCAGCTACTTCATTCTGCATTTTTTCCATGGCTACGCACGGCGGGAAATTGCGGAGCTGGCATGCCTGCCCATTGCTGCCATTTACAACAAGCTTAAGGTCGCTCGCTCCGAGGTGGTGTCTTACCTGGAAGCACCGGGGAAGCTACGCATTGTGAACCGCGATCTTCCACCGCAGCCCAGGTTGTCCTGGAGCTTGTTGTCTGCTCCGGATCTTTTCAACGAATTGCGGAACAGTATTTTGCAGGCACGGGCCGGCGCTTGCCTTCAGGAGGAACAGCTGCTTGCCCATTATCGGGCGCCTTCGCCTAAACCGATCTCCTGTTCCCTGTTGGCGCACATCGTCGGCTGTGAGCGGTGCCTTTCGATTGTCGATAATCACTTCCGGCGCCCCACGCTGCGGGATCGCGAACCGCTGGACTGCTTCGGCACTTCCGGAGACGGAAGCAACAGCAGTACAGAAGGGTCCTCCGGAATAAGCAACAAAGCACAAAAAGAAATGCTGGCGGTTCGAAGACGCTGGGACAAGGTACGTGAACATCGTCCCAGAACGCTCTCGATTGCGGTGAACGGCCACATCATCGCTTTCCACGATGTGCTCGCAGAACACAGTAAGCTGTCGGCTCGAATGGAGCGTCCGGAGGAGGTGGAGTTCGTCGAGGTATTCAGTGAGCAGGATGTACGCTTCGCCCTTCTTTCCATCGGCGAGCTTCCGCCGGAGGGCGCACCAGTGCGCACCCAGCGGGTTGAGCTTAGCGACGATCGCTGGCTAGAACTGAGCCTCGCCTTCGACGGTCAGGGCCTGAACGGGCAGGTTGCCTACTTCGATCCAGCGTTGGCCAGCGTGCCCATGGAAGAAGAAGTCGAAGAACCGGCGGCACCGGCAGCAAACGCCGCGCCAAACCGCCTAAGGCTGAGTACGCTCCTGGCTGCTTTCCGCTGGTTGTTGGCCGCGATGGCTCCGTCGTCTGCGTTCGCCTGGACACTGATCCTTGCCGTTATTTTCGGAGGCGCGGGATACTTCGCCTTCCGTCACCAAACGAAGTCTGCCGTTGCCGTGAAGATGCTGGACGAGTCGGTCAGGACAGAGGCTGAAGCTCTGCGCGGCGAGACCGAGCATCAGACGCTGCGCCTGGAGGAGATCTCTTCGAACGGGAAGGTACTTGGGCAGGGAACAGTCGATCTCTGGAAAGACGGTAACGGAGACAGATACCTTCGCCGTCTGTATGACGCACAGCACCGGATAGTCGCCGCTGAGTGGCGGAACAAGAGCGGTGAACATAGTTCGCATCGGGCGAGCCGTCCCCTGGTCATGGGTGAATTCTGGGATCAGGATCTATCGGCCCATGCCTTCAGTACCCTTGCCGGACAGAACGTTCGCATGCATCCTGTCAAGGAAGGCTATGAGTTGATGACCGACGGTCCCATCGAGGGTCATCCACAATTGTTATCGGCAGCGTTAGTACTCACTCGTCGGCTCCAACCCGTTAGGGTGACTCTGCATGTTCGTGCCGGGAACAATATTCACGAGCTTCGTTTTGTGCAAGCCAGTTATGAACGCAGGCCCAGTGCCTCGGTCCCCGACTCGACGTTCGATCCCGCATCGTACGGCGGCGCGCGCGAGTTTCATTCGCTGGAGATGCATCCACCCAATATGCCCGTTGCAGACGACACCGTGCCTCTGCTGGCAGAGTTGCAAATCGCGGTTCTGTATCAACTCAATCTCCTGGGCGCTGACACCGCGGAGCCCATTGAGGTCAAGAGAACCGGCGACGGAACCCTTCGTGTCTCCGGTGCAATCTCCGATAACACGTTGAGAGCCCAGATCGCTGCCCGGCTGCGGGCGCTACCCAACCATCGGCTTCTTGACCTTAAGCTTCTCTCTCCCCATGAACTACGGATGCATGCCTCACACGCACCGCAAAGCCCCGCGACCCGGGTGTATGAAATCGACCAATCCAAGTCCGCGGCGGATGCGCTGCTGCGCAAACACTTCGAAGCCAAAGGGCTGTCCGGCGAGCATTTAGACTCCGCCGTCGTTACGTTCTCGCATAACGCCCTGGAGCACGGTCAACGTGCTTTGCAACATGCCTATGCTCTGGACCGGCTGGGCAGAGCGCTTTCTACTTCCGAGTTGCAATCGGTCAGCCTAACATCACAGCAGCAATGGACAGAAATGGTGCACCAGCATGCGTCCGATCTGGAGCAACAACTCGTGGGCTTGCACGACCAATTGGGCGAGCTCTCGACCCCGGCCACAGCGCTGCCGAACGTCGATGCCGGATCGGTCCCGATCGCGAACCCCCTGCAGTTCGGCCAGGCCTCGAACCGGCTCTTGCAGCAGGTTCAGGAATTAAATCGCCGTGTTAGTAACGTTTTTGCCCCCGGCACGTCCAGTGAAGACCAAACCAGTCAGGATGATTCTGTAGACGCGATCATCAAGGTCATTCCAATGCAACAGGCCAGGGGAATCAACTCGTTCGCCATGGAATTGAGTTCTTCTCGAACGCCCCCGGCTGTTGAGAAACAGTCCCCTGACCGGCCACGATGAATCCCAGCGCCACGGTGTTGGATAGGTTCCGATTCATCCGCGCCCTGATATTTTTTCTCGCTTCCTGTTGCGGAATTCGTAGTGGGGCGCAGGTAAGTACCGCCACCGTGGCCGGCGCGGTCCAGGACTCGACCAAGGCCAGCATACCCGGCGCAAGCGTCAAGCTGATCAACACCCAGACTGGGACCGAGAACGACACAACAACAAGCCATGACGGCTCTTTTGTTCTGCCAGGTGTCATTCCAGGTGCTTACACATTGCAGTTTGAGCGGCAGGGGTTCGCTACCACGCAACTCCGCGGGATCACATTGGATGTCGGCGACACCAGAACCCTGCTTGTACGTATGAAAGTGGGACCAGTCGCTGAGTCCGTCACCGTCGATGCCAGTGGCCTCACGCTCAACAGTACGGACGGCGCAGTGAGCACGGTGGTCGACCGCAAGTTGGCCGAAGGGGTTCCACTCAACGGCAGAACTTTCCAGGATTTGATCTCGATGACCCCGGGCATCGTAACCCAAAATCCCCAGGCGGCCGGCCAGCATTCTGAGACGCAGGGAGACTTCAGCGTGAACGGACAAAGGCCGGAGTCAAACTCATTTTTTGTAGATGGAATCGCCGCGGATTCTAACGGAGGAGTGACCTCCGGCCACTCTCGCACCGTGAGCACCGGATCTGCTGCAGGGGCGACCGCGCTGGGCACTACGCAGAGCCTGGTCTCCTTAGAAGCTCTGCAGGAGTTTCGCGTGCTGACTTCCAGCTATTCGGCGGAATATGGCCGGACACCAGGCGGCCAATTCACCTTTCTGACTCGCTCAGGAACCAACGATCGCCACGGTAGCCTCTTTTTTAACCTTCGCAACAACACCTTTGATGCGATTGATTGGTTTGCAGAACATGCCGGCGCTAGGGTCATTCGCGGTTCCGGGACGCCATATACCCAAAATGATTTTGGAGGTACGTTCGGCGAGCCGGTCATTTTGCCCGGCAGCTACAACGGCCGGGATAAGACCTTCTTCTTCCTATCGTATGAGGGCCTTTATTTTCCGCAGCCGACACCCCAAACCTATCCCTATACTCCAGCCGCATTTGATTTCAGCCAGCCTCCTTCAATCACCCTGTTTCCGGTCTTTCAATGTTTTCCCGCAGCACTAGAGCCGATCTATAACAACGCAGGCAATCTGACTGGCCTGGGGACCACTTTTATATCGCCATTCGCGCTTCCAGCCCACTTAAATTCCACCAGTATCCGCGTGGATCATACTTTCTCCCGGAAATTTGCCGCATTCTTTCGTTTTGGAGACGCACCCAGTTATAGCCAAACCGAGCAGCTTTACTCCCTCAGCGAGAATCAGATCGGAAATCGCACGTTTTCCTTTGGAGCCAATAGTCAGTTATCTGCGAATATCAACAACGAACTCAGGTTGGGATTCGTTGATAACGGCTCCAGCGTGCTGACCGGAACAAGTCCTGGCGACTACTTTCAACCTTATGAGCTGAACCAGGCTCTCGGTATTCCCAGCTCGTATAACTCGGTAAGTAGCGAAGCGTACATTCACATCGTGGGGGTCGGCGACAGTGAGAGCAATACCAACTCTGCCTCCGGTTCTGTCCATCAATGGAATCTCCGCGATAACTTCAATGTGCAAGCCGGCCGGCACCTCATCAAACTGGGGGTGGATGAACGCCGCATCGCGTCGCATCTCCACCCTGCGGCACTCTCGGTGCAGGCGGATTTCCTGGATCTGGACTCTATGCTAAACAACGCGGTATCAGCTTTAGTCGTTACCGCGACCAATCCCGCAAACCCGATTCTCAATCAGTTTTCTTTATTTGCGCAGGACGACTGGAAAATGTCTAAAGCACTTAGCCTGTCCCTCGGGCTGCGTTGGGATCTGGCTCCGCCGCCAAAGGGAGAAGATGGGCAGGATGCCTATACCATTCTCGGCGATGTCAACACTCCCGCCAGCCTGAGGGTAGCCCCCAGGGGTACGCCGCTTTGGCATACGGGATGGTACAACTTCGCTCCCCGTGCCGGCGTAGCCTGGGCGGAAAATAGCGAACCGGGCAAGGAACTGATCGTGCGCGCGGGCGGCGGAGTCTTCTTTGATACCAGCAACCAGCCGGCATTGCGCGCTTTCAGCGGTCTCGGTTTCGCGAACTCGATTCATTTTGCCGGCCAACCGTTGCCGGTCACGCCCGCGGAGCTCAATGTACTTCCGCCGGGTAGCCCTCCTTACGGCGGCACGAATGCATTTGATTTTCCCACCCATCTTCAACTTCCCTACAGTTGGCAATGGGACTTTGCGGTTGAGAAGGCTCTTGGCAGGAGCCAGACGTTGACGGCATCTTATGTGGGTGCGAGCGGCCAACGCCTGCTGGAAGAGCAACGCAGGAACGTCAATCAGGCAAACCCAAATTTTGGAGATATAACCTTCTATCCCCCTGGGCTGACCTCAAGCTATCAAGCCATGCAATTGAAATTTCAGCGCTCGCTGGTGCAGGGAGTGCAGACGCTGGTGTCTTATACCTGGGCGCACGCGCTCGATTATGGCTCGACAGACCCCGCTTTTCCTTTAATTCATGGAAACTCCGACCTCGACGTGCGTCATAACGTCGAAGCTGCCGTTTCCTGGGATGTCCCCAGGCCCTCAGGAAGCTATCGCAAAAGAAATTTATTGGGAGGTTGGAGAATCGATGGCCGGTTGCTGGCCAGAACAGGTTTTCCGGTTGACCTTGGTGGTAACTTCTTTCTCGACCCGATCACTGGCAACACCTACACCAGCGGTGTGGACCTCACTCCCAACATGCCGCTGTACCTGCACGGCTCCGGATTTCCCGGCGGCCGCATCTTCAACGGCGGTATCAACGCAGCCAATCCAGCCTTCAGCGTGCCGCAAGGGGATGCCCAGGGGGACGCACCACGCAACCTGGTTCGAGGCTTCAGCGCTTTGCAGGGGAACGCCGGTGTTCGCCGTGCGTTCCAGTTCCATGACTCGCTGAACTTCCAGATTGGTGCGGAGATGTTCAACGTAACCAATCATCCAAACTTTGGCTACATCGATCCTTACCTACCTGATTTGTTGTTCGGGCAACCGACCAAGCTTTTGAATCAAAGCTTCGGCCCCACCGGTTCTGTCTATCAACAAGGCGGCCCACGTTCGATGCAGATCTCACTTCGCCTCACCTTCTAAACCTCGATGGGCCTAAATGGTGCGGACGAATGTTGAGTGGGCCACCCACTCAAGGTTTGGAAATTGCATCGGAAAAAGCTGGAAGGTCTTGTTTATCGTCAGCCAGCAAACAAGCTGCGGGTAGAGCCTTCGCTGCACGGGCCGCATGCCTTGGCTCCGCAGCACACTGCGGAAATCACGGTTGTGAAACGGTATGGTTACCGTGCGTAATCGCGGCGCTGCACGTAGGCTGCTGGGCGGCACCGAAGGGCGTGTTCTGCACCGCCGAGAGTCCTCCGGTCGCGGGGTTCAGGGCCAGCCCCGACACCGTATTGCTGAGGAAATTAGCGGTGTAAATATACCGGCCCTCCGACGGCTCGACGAGGAGACAGAGCGGACCGTTGCCAACCGCGTAGATAGACGAGCCAGCAATCGGGGTTGCGTTGCCCGTGGACGGGTCAATGGAATACGCGCTAACGTCGTTAGCATTGAAGTTGGCGACATAAACGTAGATGCCGCGGGGGTCGACTGCGACGGCAATGGGCAGGTTATCAGTCTGGAATGGCTTTGGCATCAACACCAGCGATCCAGTGGACTGCACCAGGAAACCGTACATCTGATTGGTGGCGCCGTCTGTGACATACAGGAATTTGCCGGTCGGATCGCTGGCAATGGCATTGGGGTTAATTCCAGCATTGAAAAGGCCTATCGAACTAAGGACGCCGTCCGATCCAACTTGAAACGCTGCGATGGTGCCATCGCTTTCATTCACCGCGTAGACAAAGTTTCCATTGGGCAGCACATTGACTGAAGCCGGATTATTCCCCAGCGCGAAAAACGCATTTGTGCCATTGGGCACTGGCTGGCACAAGCTGCTCGTCGCACCAAGTTGACCGTTAGCATTGATGGGAAAGACTACGAGCGCGCCGGGCCCGGGAATGCTGAGGCTGAAATTCGGCTGGAACGTCTCCACTACGTAGAGGTAGGTGCCGGCCTTGTTCACTGTCAGCTGCGACGGGTAGCTTCCGGGCAGGTTGCAGGTCTGTTGGGGATAGAGTTTGCCATCGGTGCCAATGGCGAATTCCACGATCGTATTGTCGTCATGATTGATGACGTAGAGATTCTTACCGTTCGGCGACGCAACATCCGCGACAGGGTTCCGGCCGCCTGAGCCGTACGGGGAGTCGGTGATCTGATACAGAATGCCCGCTTCGCTATCGACTTTGTATACGTTGATCTGTCCCGGATTTTGCTTGGACGCAGTGACGTACAGAAAGTCGATTGTATTGCTGGGTCCGCATGCAGTGGCACCGAATCCCAGACCAAGGGACACTACGGAGGCCAAGGCGATCCGGCCTGATTTACTCAACTTCATGCGCTTCCTTCATCCTGGCCCAACGAACAAATGGAGCAGGGCTGCACCTCGCAGCAGTGCTATGGATAGAAAATCTTTCTGCTATTCCCCATCTGCATTGTAAGAGCTTGGACCGCTTTCGGCCACTTGCTCCCAACGGCCTCAACGCCTTGTCTGCACGCAACTGGCAGCGGCCGTACATACTATGCAGAATCAGGGCTGTATGACCTCGATGGCATGGTTGCCGTGTGCAATAGCAGCACTGCAGGTAGGCTGCCCAGCGGACTTGAAGGGAGTGTTCTGTACGGCCGTGAGCGCTCCGGTGGAAGGGTTCAGAGTGAAGCCAGACACTGTGTTGCCGAGGAAGTTCGAGGTATAGACAAAGCGCGCTTCTGCGGGGTCGATCAGGATGCAGGTTGGCCCGGCATCGACGGCATAGGCCGTTGCGCCCGCTATTTGCGTGGCGTTTCCGGTGGTGCGATCGATCGTATAGGCGCTCACGTCGTTAGCGTTATAGTTTGCGACGTAGATATAGATTCCTCTGGGATCGACCTGGACCGAGATCGGAAGATTGTCAGTCTTGAAGGGGGTTTGCAGAGGGATCAACGTTCCGTTCAGTTGGATCTGGAACCCGATCATCTGGTTGGCGGCGCCATCGGTGACGTAGAGCCACCTGCTGGTTGGATCGCTAGCAGCCGCGTTGGGTGCGACGCCGATAGGAAAAGTGCCGACCGAGGTGAGGCTGCCGCTGGAGCCAACCTGAAAACCGGAGATCGTGGCGTCATTTTGGTTGACGGCGTAAACATAAGTTCCGCTGGCCACGACGTTGACCGCCGCCGGATTATTGCCCACCGGGAAAAAACCATTGCTGCCATTTGCGACAGGTGTGCACAGGCTTGATGTGGCGCCCAGTTGCCCATTCGCGTTGACGGGGTAGACCACCAGCGCTCCGGGGCTGGGATTGTTGGCGTTGTGGCCCGGCTGGTAAGTCTCCACAACATAGAGGTAGGTTCCAGCCTTGTTGATCGACAACTGGGTGGGGGAGCTGCCCGGAGTGGTGCAGGACTGCTGCTGGGTTATGGTGCCGTTGGTGTCAATGGCGAATTCCACGACCGTATTGCTGTCGTGATTGAGGACGTAGAGATTCTTACCGTTGGGCGACGACACGTCAGCGACGGGGTTTGCACCGCCGGAGGGGAAGGGAGAGCCGGTGAGCTGGATCAGTGCCCCAGCTTGACTGTCGACCTTATACGCATTGATCTGGCCCGGATTTTGCTTGGAGGATGTGACATAAACAAAATCGATCGTATTGGGCGGTCCGCACGCAACAACACCGAATCCCAGACCAAGGGACACTACAGAGGCCAAGGCGATCCGGCCTGATTTACTCAACTTCATGCGCTTCCTTCATCCTGGCCCAACCAACGAATGGAGCAGGGCTGCAGCTCGCAGCAGAGCTATGGATAGAGTCGTTTAGGCCCACTTGCATTGCAAAAAAACATCTCTACTGTCTAGAACAGAGTACCGGTAGCCGCACACCAGGTTGGCTGGCCGGTTGTGCCGAATTGAGTAGCCTTGCGCAGCGTGGTCAGCGTACCGGTGGCGGAGTTGATGATCGCGCCAGTGACCTCGCTGGAGGAGTAATTCACTGTATACAGATATTGATTCGACGGATCCTCCAGGATGCAAGTTGGAGAGGCCCCTGCGCCAAAAGGAACAGTGGTCGCGATCGGCGTCAACCTGCCCGTCGTCGGATCGATGAAGAATGCACTGACCGAACTGGCCGAGCTACTGGGAGTCAGGTTCGGTCCAAAATTTGTGAGATAGAGGAACTTGTTTTGATGGTCGACGATCATCGGGCCCGGGTTGGCCACGGTGCCGGTGTTGGCCACCTGCCCGCCAACCAGCGACTGCAGGGCGCCATTGGTGCCGACTGTGTAGGGTATGATCTGGCCCGCGGTGGTGCCGTCCTGGGCATCGATCAGGTACACGTATCTGGAACTGGCGTAGATATAACTGAGCTGGGTGGCGTTGGTGGCAATGGGAGTATTTTGTGTCAGGGTCAACTGTCCGGCGCTGTTGGCGTATACGAACACACCCTGCGCAGGATCGTTGGTGTTGCCGGCCTGTCCCTTTTCAATGGTGTAGATAAACGACCCGCTGGGTATCAGGAAAAAGTTGATGGGCGAGGTGCCAACAGGAAAATAGGTGAGGTTGGTGCCGGCGGAATTCTTCACCTGCTGGTTGGTAATCAGCGAAAGTCTGCCCGTATTGCCGTCGATGTTGAAGGCAGTGATGTCTCCACAAACGGTGGCGTCATTCCCTGGCACATAGGCTTTGCAGTTTGCCTTGTCTACAGGTGTGTCGGGGACGGTCGAGTCGAGCACAAAAAGGTGAGTGCCGGACGCATCCGCCTGTATGGCGATGGGTTGATTGCCCTGGCTGGTATACGAAGCCTGGAAACTCAATCCACCCTGACCACCAACGGTGAAGAGCGAGATGTTGGCTCCCGTTTGGTCAGGGGGCGTGTTGGCAGGGCAAGGGATCTGCCCGGTTGCGCCACAGCCCGCGTTCAGAACATAGACAAACTTACCCGCCGTGGACACCAGTATCTTGATGGGGTTAACCCCATTGGAGCTATAGGGAGAGTTCTGCGTCGCTGTCAGTTGGCCAAGGTTGTTATCGATTCTGAAGCCGGAAATCTGCTGGTATTGAGTGCCGGTGACGTAGAAGTAACCGACTGTGTGATCCGTACTGCAGGAGGTCACTCCAAATCCCAATCCGAGGGACACTACAAGGGCCAGACAAACCTGGCCGAATTTCCTGAACTTCATGCGTTTCCTTCATCCCCGTCGCCGTGCGGTCTCTAGGGCTGCCTTTGCAGCTAAACTGTTAAAAACTGGATCCTAACGCCAATTGTAAAAGCTGAAGCCACTTTCGGCTATAGCAGCCCCGCTGTAGTCATGCGGGTCACCACACCCGGCACGAGGCTTCCGGATACATGGGAGCGCCCTTTTTGCAACCGAACGCTTTACCAAACTGATCGAAATTTTGGACCGCACCGTTCACCCGCCAATTGCCCGGAGAATGCGGATCCGTCAAAACATAGTTCCGCGCCGCCTGCTCGCGTACGTTCGAACACCATACCTGGCCGAAGGCCAGGAAAAACCGCTGCGCCGGAGTGTAGCCATCGATCTCGGGCGGCGGAGCTTCCTTGGCCACGGTATCCATCAGAGCCTTGTAGGCGAGGCGAAGGCCGCCATTGTCGGCAGTGTTCTCGCCCAGGGTAAGTTGGCCGTTCAGCTTTAGCCCGGGCACAGCCTCGAAGCTTCCGTACTCCTTCACTTCGCAGTCCGTGCGCTCGGTAAATGCTTTGCGGTCCGCCGCCGTCTGCCACTCAACCACATTGCCTTTACCGTCGTATTTGCTGCCCTGATCGTCGAAACCGTGCGTCATTTCATGGCCGATCACCACGCCAATGCCTCCGAAATTGACCGCGGCATCTTTGGAATAGTCGTAGAAGGGAGGCTGCAGGATGCCCGCAGGAAAGTTGATGTCGTTGAAGGGTGGCGAATAGTAGGCATTCACGGTCGGCGGAGTCATCCCCCATTCCGTCTCGTCCACCGGCTTGCCCAGCTTGTTCAGGTTGCGGCGATCTTCAAAGATGCCGGCGCGGGCGATGTTCCCCAGCAGATCGTCGCGCTTTACCTCCAGCGTGGAGTAGTCTCGCCAGTGCTCCGGATAACCGATCTTGTTACGAATCAGCGCCAGCTTTTCGAGCGCCTTCTTTTTGGTGTCGTCCGACATCCAGGGCAGCTGCTCAATATCCTGGCGCAGCGCAGCTTCGAGCGCGCTGACCAGGGCCAGCATGTTCGCTTTCTTTTCCGGGCTGAAATACTTCTTCACCCAATCCTGGCCCACGGCTTCCCCCAAGCCTTCGTCAGTGGCCTGGGTGCACCGTTTCCACCTGGGCGCCATCTCTTGCTGCCCAAGTAATTCGGTGTCGTAGAACTTGAAATTCTCCTGGACGAACGGCTCCGGCAACCAGCGGGCTGCGTCATGCACGGCGCGCCAGCGAAGGTAGCTCTTCCATGTCTCCAGGCTCTGAGTGCTGATCTGCGCGTTCATGGTGGTGAAGAATTGGGGATAGCTCACATTTAGCGTCTGGAAGGCCCCCATATCAATCCCGTGCAGATAAGACTGCCAGTCGAAGTCCGGGGTTAGCTTCTCGAAATCCGCGAGCGTCATGATGTGATAGCGCTTAGCCGGGTCCCTGCGATCCGTCCGGCTCATGGAGCCTTGCGCCAGCGCAGTCTCGATGGCCATGACAGCCTGGGCCTCGTTGGCGGCTTTTTCCGGCGTGTCCCCCGAAAGCTGGAACATCTTGCTCATATGGGCGATGTAGTCCTGACGAATCTTCTGCATCCGCGGATTGTCGAGCAGGTAGTAATCGCGATCGGGCAGCCCTAGTCCTCCCTGACCAGCCTGGGCAATCTGCTTTTGAGAGTCCTTCTGGTCCTGGGCAACGCCGAAGGCGAAGGCTCCGCTGATGCCATCCCGAATTTCCAGCGTGGCCAGCACTGCAGCCAATTGCTTCTTCTCGCTGAATGCGTCGATAGCGTCCAGCGTGGACTGGAGTGGCGCCACGCCCTTTTGATTGACCAGCTCGGTGTTCATGCAGGCAGCGTAGAAGTCGCCGTATTTCTGTTCCAGAGGTGTCCGCTTTGCATCCGCGACGGCGGCTGCCTCCAGCTCCTTGTACAGCAGCCAGTCGTTTCTCTCCCGTAGTTGGGCGAACTGGCCCCATTTCACCTGGTCGGGCGGAATGGGATTGTTTTTCTTCCAGTTGCCGCAGGCATATTGATAGAAATCCGTGCAAGGGTCAGCGGTCTTGTCGATGGCAGTCAAGTCAAAGCTCTCCGGGGCTTTAGGCTCGGCCGGGGCTACATTTGTTTGCGCCTGTGCGAGCGAGCTACCAATGAAGAGAGCGCTGAGGATGAAAACTACCTTCATAGTTCTCAGAAAACTTTAACGTGGAAGGTGAGGTACTTCTTGGGGTTCTCGCGGATGGCGGCCACCAGCCCTCGGGTTTCGGTCAGAGACTGGTCGAGATTGTTATACAGAGAGGGATTGCGCACCAGTTGGCCGACGGTCCCTTCGCCGCTGTCAACCCGGTTCAGCACCGAATCGAGCTTGTCGACGGTGTCTCGCAGCTTGGCTGCGAATTGTGGATCTTTGGCGATCATGCCCAGCCCGCCCTTGCCGGCGTTGATGTCAGCCAGAAGCTGGTCGGCGTTCTTCACAGACGAGTTCAGGTTGTTGGCCAGGGTTTCGTCTTTCAGCAGCTTGCCGATCGTGCCCTTGCCCTCATCGAGGGTGGTGGCCATCTGGTCCAGCTTGGAAACCGTGTCGTTGATATGGTTGTACAGAGTCTCATCCGCGAACAACTTGCCGACGGAGCCCTGGCCATTGGCGACGGAATCCACCAGGCGGGATAGCTCATTCAAAGTCGCTACCGCTTTGTTGTAGAGGTCAGGGTTGTTGATCAGCTCGCCGATCGAACCCTTGGTCGAGTTGAGCGAGTCTGCGAGGTGGTCGACCTTGGCCAGGATGGTGTTCAACTGCTCAATCGTTCCCTGGCTCGACTTGATCACGTCTGAGAGGTTGGGAGTTTCGTTGGTCTTGAGCTCTGCGTTGTTCTGGACGGGTGGACCGGTGGCGGATTTGCTATTGATATCCACCACGGTATCGCCCAGCACGCCGATGGTTTCCAGGCTGGATGTGGAATCGGTATGCACGGCCAGGCGGTACTTGTTCCCGATCTTCATCGTCACTTCGACCGGGGTAAGCTTGCGCTCTGGCACGATCTTCACCTGGGTCACGGTGCCGATGGTCACGCCTTCGAGGTTCACCGGGGCGCCGTTTTTCAGGCCGGCGGCGTTTTCAAAATAGGAACGCAGGGTAGTTTTGCCGGTGAAGAGGCCGCCGCCCGTGCTTCCTGCCATGAGAAAGACGAGAGCCGACAAGGCTGCCACAGCCACGATCATCAGAACGCCCACTTTCAGTTGAGACCACTGGACTTCCTGCTGGCTCGGCACAGACCCCCTCTTTAGCTGCTTCGACTGAGCATATCAAATGGAGCTTTTCAGGGCTTGTCCCCGTATTCACACACCCTCAAAAGGCAGGCTCTTTCGCTCGGAGTCGCTTCAGAAAAAATTTGCCGCTTGGCGGAGCTAGTCTTCCATCATCACCGACGCCATGGCGAGCGTGGCGGTGTGTGTGAGGGAAAGAGAAATGGCTCTGACTCCAAGTTGGCTGGCCAGCAGGGCGGCGCGTCCGCGTAGTTGGAGGGTGGGGCGGCCTCCTGGTTCACGCTCAACCTGGAATTCATTCCAGGTGACACCTCTGCTGATGCCGGTTCCCAGTGCCTTCGCGCCTGCTTCTTTGGCCGCGAACCGTGCCGCGAAACTTTCCGCGCTGCCGCGTCTACGGCTGCAATACTCGATCTCGTGATCGGTAAAAATGCGGCGCAAAAAGCGGTCGCCGTAGCGTTCGATCGACTGTGCGATGCGCTCAATCTCGATCAAGTCCACGCCTGTTCCGATCAACATGCTGATCACATTACCATGGGGTCCATTCCGGTCATCCGAATCGCGAACCGTGGTACCTGTTCTGCGGCTGAAGGTTGCCTTAAACAGGCCGATCAAATCAGCAAGAGAGGTATAGTCAAGTTCAACCAATACCCATATGTCCGATACGCTTTCAGATGATGTTCTCTATTTAACGGCGCTTCTGCATGAAGACCAATCGATGGTCGTACCCCAGCTCAGCGGCGTGATCCCCGACTGTGGAGGGTGGATACGCAGCCGCTCTTATATTGAGCCGGGTACGGCTCGATTCGTGTTCGAGTTTCCCCGCGATATCTGTGTCGAAATCTACAGTGCGCTGGTTTCCGTGGGCCTGCAGCTGACGACTGCTTCACATTCCGCATTGACGGAGCTTTGTCGCTGCACTCCACATGTATTCGATCTGGCTTCGAGGACGCTCCCGGCAATGGACGTGGCCACGCTCGACGCCGCCACGCGCTACATTTGTTCGCTCGAAATCATCAAGGTCCAGTTACATATCTGGATGGTGAAAGAAGAAGAACTGCAAACCCAGTTGGATGAGAACCAGTGCTTCGCTGCCTGATTTTACCCGGCGTCGACTAGTCCATAGCGCCGCTGCCAGGCCTCGCGCAAGCGGCTCCAGACCTTAACCTTTTCTTCCTCAGGGATCTCGCTGGCCGCAGCCGACGCGAAGGATGCTGACTCTGTCTTCGCCAGCTCCAGCAGCGCCCGGTCGCGCACCAGGTTGGCCACCCGGAAGTCGGGAATCCCCGCCTGCCGGGTGCCAAAGAATTCTCCCGGGCCGCGCAGCTGTAGGTCCAATTCGGCCAGCTCGAATCCATTCTGGGTTCGCACCATGGCGGCCAGCCGTTCTGCCGCCGCGGGAGAGATTTTCCCTCCTGTCATCAGGATGCAGTAGGACCGGGCGCTGCCCCGGCCCACACGTCCGCGCAATTGATGCATCTGGGCCAGCCCGAACCGCTCCGCGTGTTCAATGACCATCATGGTTGCGTTTGCCACGTCGACCCCGACTTCCACCACGGTGGTTGAGATCAGCACATCGATCTCCCGGCGCTGGAAGCGGCGCATGATGATCTCTTTCTCGTCCGCGTCCATTCGTCCATGCAGCAAACCCAGGCGCAGGCCCTGCAGGGCGCCGGCTTTCAGGGCCTGGTACATGTCTGTCGCAGCTTTGAGGGAGGGACCGGCTGGCGGTGAAACTTTTTGAAACAACATGCCAGGCCGTCCAGCCTTTGGTTGTCCTTTCTCTTCAGCCGCTTCCCCCTCGGCGGCGGCAAAATCCAATTCCGGCTGATCGTCCTTGGCGCCTTCGATCACCGGATAGACCACGTACGCCTGGTGGCCCATGCGCACTTGTTCCCGCACCTGGGCCCATATTTCGCCCGCCATGTCGTCAGAAACCTGGCGAGTCAGGATGGGGGTCCGGCCGGGGGGCAATTCATCGAGCACGCTCAGGTCGAGATCTCCGTAAAGCGAAAGCGCGAGTGTCCTGGGGATAGGGGTGGCGGTCATCACCAGGACATCCGGCTCGCCGGCATTGGGTTTCTTCATCAAGCGAAAGCGCTGCAGAACCCCGAAGCGATGCTGTTCGTCCACCACCACCAGGCCGAGTTTTGCAAAATCCACACGCTCCTCGATTAACGCGTGGGTCCCGATGACCAGTTGTGCCTCTCCGCGGGCGATCAGGGCCCGGTTGGTGCGTTTGCGGTCTTCGTCAAGCGAACCGGTCAGCAGAACCACTTTGTAGCGCTGTTGGGACCGCTCCAGCAGCTTGCGGGCTCCCAGGAAGTGCTGGGTAGCCAGGATCTCGGTAGGCGCCATGAGGGCCGTCTGGTAGCCGTTCTCGATGGCCACCAGCATGGCTTGCAGGGCGACGATCGTCTTGCCCGACCCCACATCCCCCTGCAGCAGGCGGCGCATTGGTTCCGGCGACCGCATGTCGCTGACTATTTCGCCCAGGGCGTGTTTTTGTGCTTTCGTGGGGTGGAAGGGAAGCACCTGGCGTAGCGCGGCGCGAACTTCGGCATTGGTTTCGAAGGGAATCCCCTGGCGCTGCCGTAATTTTTTCCGCTTCAACTCCAGTCCCAGCTCCAAGAAGAAAAGCT
Organism: uncultured Acidobacteriaceae bacterium; assembly: GCA_963763905.1. Classification (GTDB taxonomy): domain Bacteria; phylum Acidobacteriota; class Terriglobia; order Terriglobales; family Acidobacteriaceae; genus PALSA-350. Next base: position 55,514 of record CAVXRU010000021.1, read on the forward strand.
CTTCGAAGATCAGGCGTTTTTGCGCGGGCGTAGACCAGGACTGGAGCTGATCCATGGGGGTTCCCGGTTCGGGGAAGTGCGCCCAGCGCAAAGCATCCTCCCGGCTAGGCAAATCGAGCCGGCGGCACAGCTCCGAGGGCAGCGTTTCCGGGATTCGGCCCTTCAGGTCTTCCAGCAACCGCCATAGGACCCTGCGTTGCCAGCGGGAGGCCAGTTTGTTGCCCAGGGTTTCATAGACGGGCGTGATGCGGCCTACTTCCAGCAGTTTCGATTCCTCATCGTCGTGGTCGTCGGGCAGCACTTCGACCTGGGGCTGAATCATTTTGAAGCTGTTTGTGCTCCGCGAAGGCTCCACTTTGCCATACAGCGCGACCCACTGGCCGGCTTTGAAGCGGTCTTTTAAGTAGGTGCCGTGGAACCACATGCACTTGACCCTGCCGCCCAAGCCCTGGCCTACGGTCATTTCAAAGATCGGCATCCGCCGGGTGCGCAGCAGCGTCATGGCACGGACTTCGCCGATCAGGCTGGCCATTTTGCCGGGAACCAGCTCTTCGATGAGTTGCGGACGAAGGCGGTCTTCGTAGCGGAAGGGGAGGTGGTAGAGCAGGTCTTCGATGGTCGAGATGCGCTTGTCCTGGAGCGTCTGGGCGATGCGCGGGCCGATGCCCTTGACGAACTGCAGGGACGTTTCCAGAGTCAGTAGCACATCAGAGATGCTATCAGCGGCGCTCTCTATCGCCGTGGTGAAATCTGGGATACCACGGCACGCGGCCCGTCAGTGTTTTCGCTCCGCCGACGGAAACCTTAAGACCCGTGGTATCCCACATCCCGCAACAAGAGCGAGCGACACCCAGATTGGGCTCCCCAGAAAATCGGGGTTCTGGGTCACCCAAAAGTTTTTCTGGGGGTTACCGGGCCGCGAGGCCTGGCCGCCGTTTTTGTGCGGCCAGCATGTAGACACACCGGGCGTCGACGTGTTCGGCCATTTGGAAAACCTTGTCGAGTTTGTCATCCAGAGATGGCTTACTTCCAGATCTCGGCAGAGAGTGAACATGTGGAGCAGAAGCAATCTTGTAGGTGTTCATAATGAATACTTGTATACCTGAGGGTGGGCCTGTCTGAAATGCGCCAATCTCACTATTACCTCGACACAAAGGGGGCACCGCGACTCCCCATCCGGCCGCCCAGGCGGTTACCTCAGCGTAAAATCGGCGGGTGAAGGACTCTGCCCGGGGTTTCAGCTACCGCCAGCGGATCGTGATTGCGATTGTTCCGCGGGTGGTGGCTCTTCTCTTGCGGTTACTCGACCGCACCTTACGTTACGAGGTGGTGGTTGAGCCGGGGGCTCAGCCGGCGACGCCGCCCGGGCTCCAGGTGTGGTGTTTCTGGCACCGTTGTCTGATTCCTTGCGCTTGTTATTTCCACACTGAATTTCGGGTAACCATATTGATCAGCAAAAGCTTTGATGGGGAACTGATCGCGCAGACGATGGAACGTCTCGGCTTCCGGACCGTGCGCGGATCGAGCAGCCGTTCTGGGGGGATCGGCCTGCTGGCGTTAGCCAGGGCGGTCGAGCGCGGTCACCCGGCTGTATTTACCGCGGATGGCCCGCGCGGCCCGGTTTATGAGGCGAAGCCCGGCGCGGTGAAGCTGGCCCAGCTTACCGGCTACCCCATCGGCATCTTTTATGCGCATCCTGAGAAGGCCTGGTTATTGCGGTCCTGGGATCGCTTCCTCATACCCAAACCTTTTTCCCGGGTAGCGATCAGTTTTGCGCGAAACGTCGAGGTTCCGCAAACCGGCGACGCGCTGGTGATGGAAGCTAAGAGGCTGGAAGTGGAGGCCGCGCTGGAGCGAGCTCGGCTAAATGCCGAGCGGCACTTCGCAAGCAAGCCTTAGAACGAACCCCAAAACATTTCCATGGGGTACCCGCTGAACCGCCAGATCTCGCCACTACGCTTCGCTCCGAGATGACAAAGGGTAGAAGCGGTTATGGCCCGGAGCAGCGGTGAGCGAAACGAAAGGAGAAACCCAGCAAGACTCAAAGTCAATGGGTTGTAGCTTTCCTTTGCCTGACATCCGCTGCGGACTATAACCGCCTCTACCCTTTGTCATCTCGACCGGAGCGAAGCGTAGTGGAGAGATCTGCGATTCAGCGGGTGTCCCATGAAAATGTTTTGGATCCCATCGTTAGCCAATGAACATGCAGTCGCCGTAGGAAAAGAATCGATAGCCGGCCAAAACCGCGTAACGG
>CAVXRU010000022.1:0-163516 GCA_963763905.1 uncultured Acidobacteriaceae bacterium
TCTCGCCAAACCGCGCCCGCCGCCCCCAGCTGGTCAGCATAACAACCCCGTACCCGGTCAACGGCCACTGTAGACTGTAGAAGCAACGAAGCAACATGCACCAAGTACCAAGTACCAAGTACCAAGTACCAAGTACCACTGATACCAGTGCTCGATGAAATTCCTCGTCATTCGCCCTTGTGCTTGCGGCCTGGACCCTGTATCCCAGCGCCGGCGACCCGCACACACATGGCACTCCGGGAGTCATCCAGAATTGGGGAACTCCATTGACATAAGCCTTGCCGGTTTCTACCCTTGAGAATATGGAAATCCATCTCACCGCAGAGCAGGAAGCCCAGCTTTCACAGATTGCCGCCCAGGAAGGCAAAGGGGCAGACGAGCTCGCGCGTGAGGTTCTCCTGCGCGGTCTTGATCTGGAAGTCACACGCATAGCCTCCCGTTCCCGGAACACCCAAGGACAACAGGCCGTTGCCCGGATATTGGAACTGCGCCAGGGCAACATGCTTCCGGCGGGCGTGACCATTCAAGACCTCATTCATGAAGGCAGGGCTTGACGGTCTTTGTACTCGACAATTCCGTCACGATGCGGTGGTGCTTTCAAAATGCCGCGCACCCTTATGCCGATGGCGTCTTACAGCAGCTCGCAACCGGCGCGGCGTTCGTGCCGGTATTGTGGCGTTATGAAGTGAGCGCTGTGCTCGCGAAATCGCAGAAGGATGGAATCCTCACAGCCATCAAGGCAGATGAATTTCTTGCGACCCTGAACAAGCTGAACATCACCGTTGACCCCGACAGTTCCAATCGCATCCTAACGGATACCTACCGCCTGGCCGTCACCTACCGGATCACTTCCTACGACGCTTCCTACCTGGAGCTGGCCCTCCGAAAAAAGCTGCCACTGGCAACGCTCGACGGCGAGCTGATAGCCGCTTGCAAAGCCTCAGGCGCAATGCTTCTATAGCTAGCCGACGGAAGCGCGGCAGCCTGAAGACCTGAAGAACATGCCGTTTGAAGATCTACCCAAAGCCCCCTCCTTAAGGCCTTAAGGAGGCGCAGCTGATTAGCTATCGCTTTCGAGATGCCGTAAGCGGTACTTTCTCAAACCAGACAATCTTCTCGGCAAACTAACCATCGAATACGGAGTCTTTTAATGAGGCACATTGGGTTTTCAACCGGAGCTGTGGCGGGCGGCGATTTCTCATCCGCGCTGACCCTGTTGGCTGCACATCCCGAGATCGACTGCATCGAGCTTTCCGCCTTACGCCTCCCCGAGGTGGAACCGCTGCTGCGGGCGATTCCCACCCGTTGTCTCCGACGAAAGCCGCACGCGAATGATGTGCCAGGAAATCGTGCAAGCGGTTCGCGATCGCCGCTCCCCAATTGTGCTCACCGAGCGAAACGATCATCTCGATAAATTGGCAAACCAGTTGTCTCAGGAAGTGCGACATGTTGTCGTGCTCCGCGGCGGTATGGGGAAACGGGAGATGGAGAAGACCCGTGCACGCCTGGCTACGATTCCCGATCACGAGGAGCGCCTGCTTCTGGCAACCGGACGCTATGCCGGCGAAGGCTTCGACGACGCCAGGCTAGACACTCTCTTTCTTACGCTACCGGTCTCATGGCGAGGGACGATCGCGCAGTATGTGGGGCGCTTGCACCGCCTTCATGGCGGCAAGCGGGAAGTGCGCGTATACGATTATGCGGATCTTGATGTGCCCATGCTTTCACGCATGTTCGACCGCCGTTGTAAGGGCTACGAAGCCGTGGGCTACACGATTCAGCTCCCGGCCAGCGCGATTCCTGGCTGGCCACCGAGCGTATCGCTTCCCATCGATCCCCAATGGAAGAGCCAGTATGCGTCTACCGTACGGCGGCTCGTCCTTGACGGAGTAGACCCCCCACTGGCAAACCTCTTTGCCAACGTGGCCGGCACGCCAGCCTTGAACCAGGAGGGTCCCGATCGCGCCAGAAGTGCGAGTGAGCGATTTCTTTTCCGCCGGCTTGATACGCTAACTGAAACAGCTGGCCGATTCCGCTTGAATGTCGAGTTACCGATTCCGTTCGATGGTTGGGGCCGAATGGAGGTGGACCTGCTATGCGCGGACGCGCGCATAGCAGTTGAGTTGGACGGGGAACAGCATCTCGCCGGCGCCGAGGCGTACCGGCGCGACCGGCGTAAGGATACCTTGTTGCAGGAGAATGGCTATCTTGTGCTTCGATTTCTGGCCGAAGATGTTGGAAAGCGTCTTGATGAAGTGCTGAACGGCATTCTCCGCGCATTGTCACATCGGAGCCGCCGACAGCCCGCGGCAGCGCTCCCGTACCGCTTCAAGGTTCTGTGATTGCAAGGAAGGTAATCCAAGCAACCGAGGCCGTCCTTGAGGCGGACGGGCTTCATCAGTACCTTTACCGAGGTCTTTAGTAGCTGACGCCAGGCCTCTTTCGCGGGCTACAAATCCGGATCAGTTCCCCGCTAAGCTCCCGTAAGAGGGTTGAAGACCTCGACTCGAAACATTTCAAAATCGCGAACGTTGCACGTCGCCACAACCAGGCCCCGAGCCTGCGCGGTCGCCGCAATCATCGTGTCCTCAATCAGGTGATCCGATTTGCCCACCATCAGCCGCGCCCATTGCTGAAAGATGCTGCGGAGCGTAGGGGATTGCCGGCATTAAGTAAAAGGCCTCGCAAGTGAAAGCTTGACGGGGCCTTTTCTCATTCTGCCTCGAAGAGGAGTGCTTCCTGGGCAGAATTAAGGTCTGTAGGGGGTAGAAATAAACCATGAGCCTGAACATCAAAAATGAGGAAGCCAACACACTTGCCCACGAACTCGCCACGCTCACCGGTGAGAGCCTCACGACGGTCGTTACTGTCGCTCTCCGCGAGCGTTTGCGGAGTTTACAAAAGACGAAGCCGGCAGATCTGGCCCAGCGTCTCTTGCAGATCGGCCAAGACTGCGCTCAGCGCTTGAAAGAACCTTACTTGACCGTAGATCATGGCGATCTGCTGTACGACGAAAATGGCCTGCCTAAATGATTCTCGACACCTCCGCCAATCATCGCGATTTTGCGCGGTGATCCGGAGGCCGCCCGCGTCGCCCTGCCGATTGCCACCGCCAATCCGCGACTCCCCTCCGTCGCCAACTATTTAAAAGCAGTGATCGTCATGGATGCGAGCCGTGATCCGATCGCGAGTCGTCGCTTCGATGATCTGCTGAGAGAAGCAGGTATTGTTCCGGAGGCAGTCACTGAGGAGCGGGCAAAACTGCTCGCGCCGTGTATTGTGATTTCGGCTGCGGCAGCGGCCATCCAGCCGGTTAAACTTCGGCGATTGCTTCGCTGACGCGCTTGCAACGGTTACCGGCGAACCCCTCCTCTACAAAGGAGACGACTTTGCGCATGCCGGGCTTGACCCCATCTAACACCCGCCGCAGCAAGCCCGCAAGCAGGCAACGCGGCACAACGGTCAAGATCCCTAGCGTGTCAGATCATGCACCGCATCGTCCAGGAGCCGCTCTTTCAGATGACCACCGGCGATGGCCGCAGCGACGCCTTTACCAAGGTTTAAAGCCTCGATGTCACCGCGCCGGGTAGTGACCGCCCGTTGCCGTCGTGAGATGAGTCGCCCATTCTGGTCCCAGGTAAACGCATACAACGTTCGGGTTTTGTCCCCAAAGGGCATCTCTATGAAGGTCGTCGTGGAGGTGGTACTGGCTGCGGTTCCGGCGTAATGGTAAGTCCACACGGCTTGGTGACTGTCGTTGCCCGGCCCTTCTCCACCCAAGTGCGTAGCGTCTCTCACCGAGGAAGCGCGCAGCAAAGGGGAAAACTCATCGAACGCCGCCTCTGACGGCGCAAAGGCCACCAGGTAATTGGCGATGCGGGGATCGGGCATTTGTGAAAAACACACGCCGGGGTATTGTGCCCCATTCTTCTCCAGCCACTTGCCGGCAAATGCCGGCGCCTCGGCCACAAGCTTTCCATCGTCCGAAACCACAAAAGAAACGTTTCTGGAGCACACCCGCGAACGCTCAGTGGGGCCCAAGCCCAACTTGGTTGAGTCGCCAAATTTTGCCTGCGTCCTGGGGTCCTGGGCAAAAGGGAAACGAAACGTTTCACCCCCAACCTTCACCACCACCACAAAACGGGTAGCCTTGTGATCGAATGGGAAAAACAGGAAACCAGAAGCCGGCACGTGCGGCCGCAGGGGCAGCGAGCGGCTGTTCAGTTGTCTCAGAACAGCAACATCGTCTTTATGGAACCCCAGCCCAGGAGCCTGCAGTGCATACAAAACCATGTGTGGCGACGAGTCCGTTTCGATCGTCACGCTTTGCCTTAGATCGAGGGTCAATAGTGGATCCTGAGCGATGCTCAGGCCAATCGATACCACCATGGTGTCTTTTACCAACGACAACGCGACCAACGCTCCTGCATGCATGCCAGGCATTCCTTCCGCGACCAGCGGCGACTTATCGGGAAACCAGGCCTGATAGACGATCGTGCTTTGGCATTTCGCGCAAGCCGTCGATGACCATGTGTACGTATCTGGCTGCTCAGCCGTTGCGGTGAGACACAACGTCATCAGAACAACTGTCAGGGAAATGTTCATGAAGTTCGCCTTCACGCAAATGCTGTCTGGGCCGGAAAAGATTGTGCACGCCAAATCCGCGACAGCGCAATGGGCGAGCGACGCATTGCTGTGGAATCAACGGTCTGCCGCCATTTTTGCTTAACTTATATTCACGAACCGAGTCGAGTTCACAGCAACCGCAGAGTCCTGCAAGCGCGGGTCGACGGCCATCGGCTAGTTTGCAAGCGAGTGAAAGGATCTAGCCCAATCGGTTTCGTTGTGTGTGGGAGCGTAGGGGATTGCCGGCCTTTTCTATTTTGCCGCAACGTTCGCCCCTCGTTGGTGAACAGATTCACTTCCTACTCGACATACCCATAGAAGCAACCGCAAAGTCGTCATCGAAAGGTCCGGGCTAAACCCCGTACATGACCCAAGGTCATCTCGAATTGGCTTAGGGCATAACGGCGGATTGGTGTAGCCCCGGACTAAAGAGGCTGCGGAAAAAGTCATCTAGTAAGGGACTTTTCTAGCGATTGCGGTTGCACTAGAACTGAAGCATGCGCGGAGCCGATCAGAAGCAGGGTTTGATGTACAGTTACGTGACGATGGAGCGTCGGATTCGTCGGGATCATCCGGCGCGGAAGATTCGAGAGCTTGTAGATCGAGCACTCGAGCGTATGGATAAGGCGCTAGATGGGATGTATGCGACGCGAGGTCGGGCATCGATTGCGCCAGAGCGTCTTTTGCGAGCCCAGCTTCTGATGGTTCTGTACTCGATCCGCTCGGAGCGTCAGTTGATGGAGCAGTTGGATTACAACCTGCTGTTCCGTTGGTTTGTAGGTCTGGAGATGGATGACCTGGTGTGGGACGTGACGGTGTTCACCAAGAACCGAGAGCGGTTGATCGCGGGTGAGGCCAGTCAGCAGTTGCTGGCAGCGGTGTTGGAGCAGGCGCGGGAGCAGGATCTTCTGAGCGACGAGCACTTCACGGTAGATGGGACGCTGATCCAGGCTTGGGCCTCGGCGCAGAGCTTCAAGGAGAAGAAGGACCCTCCCGCGGCGGGAGCTGGTTCTGGAAAAGACGGGGAGCTGTTGCTGCGCGACAAGGTGGAATCGACGACCGATGCGGATGCGCGGTTGTATAAGAAGGCGCTGCCGGACAAGGCTGTACCGAGCTATCAGGGCCATGCGTTAATGGAGAACCGTAACGGGTTGATTGTGGCGGCCGAGGCCAGCCTATCGTCCAACGCTGCCGAGCGCCATGTAGCGCTGAAGATGCTGGACAGGGTGCTGCCATCGAAGTGGAAACGGCTAGACAAGAAGATCACGCTGGGGGCCGATACTTCGTATCAAGAAGAGCAGTTTATTCAGGCCTTGCGTGAGCGCAAGATAGCTCCGCATATCAGCCAATACGTAAGGGGCAATTTGGATAAGAATTGCCTAACGACGAGGGAACGCAATGACAAACGGCGCGCCATCAGTCACCGCAAACGCAAACTGATCGAGAAGTCTTTCGGGCGGAGCAAATCCGATCGAGCACTCCGTCAGGTCAAACTCCGCGGCTTGAACCGTGTGGACTGGTTCCACCGGCTCACCATGGCCGCCTACAATCTGACCCGAATGTCCCGGCTCATCCCGGTTCCAGCCGCAACCATCTAGGGCGACGTGTGTCTGGACCCGGCCACCACGCCCGCAACGGTGAGATAAACCCCCACTAAACCGTCTGATATCTCCACCAAAAACCAAAAACTAGAGCAAAGGGTACTCAAAACGAGGAAAATCACGCGTTTTTCCGCAGCCTCTTCAGTCCGGGGAGGCGGGTTTTCAAACCCGCTTAAATGTTGGGCAACAAAATCCGGCCCTGGTGGCTGCTCCTAAAGCGGACACAGACATCTTTCTGCATCCTGTTTAGCCGCTGAGGGCGGCTGTCTGCCGGCAACAGCGACCCCAGGCCTCCCCTCAATCTGTTGAGGGGTACAGGAAATTTTGCCACGAGGGGCAATTTGTTCATTCAGCGCCCGAGCCGCCACCGAAGTGCAGAGCAAATAGCTCTTGCGCTCGCCGCGCTCCCTCTTCACTGAACGCTACAGACTTCGTCTTGTTCTTCGGGTCCGAGATGTACCCTTGGGCGTGAAGACGGTTGAGAGCTTCCCAATCGTGCCCTTTCCATGCGCGTACGTCTCCGCCATTCTGCATCATCGTCAGAGTTAGCAGCGCCAGCACCATCTCGTCTACTTTGTCGCGGTTGTAATTCATCGGCCCACTCCTTCCTTTGCGCACGATTTTATCGCGGCAAATGTCGGCTGATACCAGACTCGTACTGTCGACGGACTACTCCTTGGATATACAATTAGCTGTGTATATCCAAGGAGGTACGGAATGCAGGTTTCAAAGTGGGGAAATAGTCTTGCAGTTAGGTTGCCTGCAGCCGTGGTCGATGCCTTGGAGTTGAAGGAAGGCGACCAGATCGAAGTGAGGATAGCAGGTCCCAGGGAATTCGAGATTGCCCGTGACCGCAGCCGGGAAGAAGCGATCGAACAACTGCGAAAACTCCGGCGCCCGCTCCCCCCTGGTTTCAAATTTGACCGGACTGCCGCGAATGAGCGGTAGATCGTTTTTCGGCACCACGATCTTGATCTATTCCATCGCATCGGAAGAGCCTCGAGCTGCAGTGGCGGAGAAACTCCTGACCGAAGGAGGATGGATCAGTGTGCAGATATTGAACGAGTTTGCCGCGGTCGCCCAGCGCAAATTGAATATGTCCTGGGAACAAACCAGCGAGGCGTTGTTGGCTATCCGCGCCTTGTGCGAATCCCCAACTCCTCTGTTAAACGATCCAGCATGGCGGAGACGGCGGCACTATCACCAAGCAGTTTTCCCCAGTCTTCAACGGGTCTGTTCGAAGTAATCAGCGTGCTGGCTCGCTCGTAGCGTCGCATGATGATTTCCAGCAGTTCCTCGGCGGCGGTCAACGGCAGCTTACGCATCCCAGGTCGTCGATGATGAGAAGCGGCACAGTGGTAAGCAGTTCCACATGTTGCTTTCGGTTGCCGTCTAGCGTGGCGTCTGCTAACTCTTCCAGCAGGATGTGCGCTTCGCGATACAACACACGATAGCCTTGCTGGATGACGGCATGCCCGATGGCTTGGGCGCAGTGACTCTTACCGCTTCCACTAGGACCAAGGAACAGTGCATCCTCCCGCCGTCCGATCCATGCGGCCGTGGCCAGGTCGAAGACCAGACTGCGGTTCATCTTTGGATTGAACTGGAAGTCGAAGTTATCCAGTAGCTTGTGTGGGTCACGGAACTGCGCCTGCTTGTGGCGCCGCTCCAGCAGCCGCTTGCTGCGACAGGCAAGCTCGTCGGAGACCAGGATGGAGATCAGATCGATGGGAGCCATGGCCTCAGACTGAGCCTGCAGCAGACGCGTCTCCAGCACGGCGGCCATGCCACTCAGGCGCAGTTGCACCAGGGAGCGGTTGAGTTCGATCGGGTTCATGGTTGGGGTTCCTCGAAGTTGATGCGCTGTTGGATCAGGTCGCGATACTGAGTCAGTTCGCGGATCAGTGGATCGACTTGCTTCAGGCTGAGAGGAGCCTGCGGATTGCGCTCCAGGTAGCGGCGCACGAAGCGATACTCGGGGACGCGCAGTTCCAGCGCCGCCGCACAAGCATCGTCGCAAGCTGCGCTGCCGTATTGCTTGACCAGTTGAAGAACGCCTTGGATGCGACGTATTCCGAGTTCGCCCTGGCGAGCATGGATGGCGTCGCAGACAGCGCCGATGCTGGCTCCCGCCTTGTGCCCACGTGCCAGCAGTTGAAGCAACTGTGGCGGTGTGCGACGCGGACGATCCCCATCGCGGATACGATGAGCGCCACGCTTGCCGCTCAGGTGTTCGCGTAGCAAAACACCCGTGCGGGGATCAAGCAGGCGCACGAACATCGCGTCCCACTGCACCTTGACCTTGCGCCCGATCCAGCCCGGCGGCGCTCCGTAATAAGCCGCTTCCACTTCAACACAACCATCCAGATGAACCGTACGCTCGCCATACTGGTAGTAACGGAACGGCTCCAACGGAAGCGGTTGCAAGAAGGGCTTTTCTTCGACGAACATCGCCGCCACCTGCCGTTTGGCACGGCCGTGGATGCGTTTATCGGCCCAGCGATCTTCCCAGTGATCCAGGTACGCTTGTGCTTCTTCCAGACTCTCGAACTTCTTGCCCTTCAACGGCGTCATCTGCGCGTGGTTGACGCCACTCTCCACTTTTCCTTTTCGATCCGGATCGCGCACTTTGCACGGCAGCGCCGTCACGCCGTAATGTGCCAGAACGTCGCGATACAAGGGGTTCACGCCCGGATCGTAGAAGTCCGGAGACAACACGCCCTCGCGCAGGTTGTCCAGAACCACGACCCGAGGCGAACCGCCAAGCCGGCGAAATGCCTTTTCATGCAGCTCGGCCCACACACGCGCACTCGACCGGAAGGCAAGCAGGCGAACACACTTGCGACTACAACCCAGTGTCATTACAAACAGCCGCGTGCGCCGATACTTGCCACTATCCGGATCGCGCACCATCGGCCCCGTCCCGTAATCAACCTGGGCCTCTTCGCCTGGCTGCGTCTCGATGATCACGCGCGCTTCAGACGATACTGCTCCGCGCAGCTTGAGGACGAACCGCTGAACACTCTGATAGCTGCTGGTATACCCGTGCTGATCGACCAGATCCTGCCAGATCCCCATCGCGTTGCGACCCCGCGACAGCTCCAGCTCGATCAGCTCTCGGTACGCTTCACTGGCTCCACATGGGCGCTTGCCACCCTGCTCCGGCAACCTCTTCAATCGAAACTCACGAGGCTGGGCTGGAGATCGCTGGCCGCTATGGCTATTCCTTCTACGATGCATTGATTCTCGCCGCCGCTCTGAAAGCGGGCTGCGACATCCTGTACACCGAGGACATGCAAAATGGCCAAGTCATTGGCCCGCTCACGATCCGCAATCCATTCCTGATCGCTTGAAGCATCTATGCGGAAAGCACGGAGCAGACGCAACCGTATCTTGCACGGGAAATTCTTGCGCTGACGAAAATGAACTGGAACCAACTCGCAATCTGATGGAGCAGAACCGTTGAGGCGAGACCTGCGTAATTGAATATCGACCCTTAGCATCAATTCAAGCATCAAAATGATGCTATTGTGTGCATATGCGTACGACCATTGCGCTCGACGACGAGCTCGTGAAACAGGCGGAGTATTACACCGGAATCACGGAGAAGGCAGCTCTCGTAAGAGAAGCACTCACGCGTCTTGTCCGCAACGAAGCTGCTCGGCACCTGGCGTCTCTCGGAGGAAGCGATCCGGCGGCCGAAGCCACGCCGCGGCGCAGGACAAAAGATTGATCCTGGTCGATACCTCGGTCTGGATAGACCACCTGCGAAGTGCTGACGCAAAACTGCAGTCACTGTTACATAATGATCAGGTCATAACACATCCGTACATCCGCGTGGAGTTGGCCCTGGGTAGTATGGCCAGCCGGGAAAAGGTGCTGGCTGACCTTGCCCTCTTGCCCCAGGCTCCGGTCGTGGCAACGGAGGAACTGTTTGGCTTGATCGACCATAAGAAGCTGTACAGAAGAGGAATCGCCGTCACCGATCTTCAGCTCATATGCTGTGCCATCTTCGATAAGTCGATTTTGATCTGGACCAGAGATCGGCGACTGAGCGAAATTGCAGACGAGCATGGGATACACGCGGACTTCCTTTAGAGGTCATTCCGTCGCATGTGCGGCTTTGGACGCTCTGCAGCAACGTCGACCTAAACAAATGTCTCCGAAACGAGCTTGATAATAAAATTTGGGAGCTGAGGGTTGAGGTTCTCGGCATGCTGCCCGTGTGCGGGCGCTTGGAAGCGCCCGCTCTCACTTGATCTGAGTGTCCCCCTGTCCCACCCTCGCCCTTGTCTGCCCAGCACGCGGTAGTAACGATGACCGATACGCCGTGCTATTGTGACTGTACGGAGCATGCGATGTACCGTGTGGGAGTCGAACCCATCGACCTTGGCTCTTCAAGGCCACCAGGATGCCGGCTTTGCCCCCGGCTGGGCTTGTGCTCGCTGCAGAACAAAGGTTACCAACTGCTCAGATCAATTCGGTTTTCCAGTTGAGTTCCTGCAGCCGTGTATCCAGTTCGCGATACCGCTTTGCGAGCTGATCCACTTCCATCTGCAGCTTTCCGACCGGCACGGTCGCAACGAATCGCACCTCCGACTTCGAGTAACGATCCTGCCGGGTGCTTGCCGCGTCTGCGATTCCTGCGAGGAAATCGCGACGCTTGCCGGCCACGTCACGTTCGGCAATTGCATCAGAAATAGAACGCTCCTTATCGAACGCAGTCTTCGAGTTGGTGCGGTTGACTGCGCTGACGAGTTCCAGGAGACGCGCGAAGGTGCGTTCGGTCTCCGCAAGAAGCTCCGTCGTGTCTTCAGCCGGCTGCTCGCCCTCCTGCACACGAGCTGACCGAATCAGTCGCTTCTTGATCTCTTCAATTCTGTTCTGGCAATCGCTGCGCTCTGCCAGAGCTTCGGCTAATTTCATGGTGCCTACCCTTTCAGGCTCCTTCGATAAAGATGATTCGCCTGATATCGGCTGGCTACGCAGGCAGTTTCCAGCCTGCGCAACCAATCCGGATTAATGATTCAGTCCTTGTACGGGTCGAACTCGTTTGCTCCGGCCATGGCGACTCCCACCGGCGTGAGACGATGCAAGATGCGCACCGTATCGCCAACTGACTCAAGCACCTCATCCAAGCGCTTGTAGCAATCCGGCGACTCATCCAGTCCAGCGCCACGCAATTCGATCCCAGCGCGATCCAGCCATGCGCGCATCATCTCCGGTGTGACTTTGCCGGCGCGCTTGACCTCGCCGGTCTTACGGTCAACTACTCCTGCCGCCTCGCGACGGCCCATTGCACGACCCGCGCCGTGCACGGTGGAATAGAGCGAATAACGGGCATGCTCGTTTTCGACCCCTTCGAGAATGACCGCCTGCTCACCCATTGTGCCGCCGACAAATCCGCGCTGGCCCGGAAACGCCGGCGTCGCCCCTTTACGCACAACCCACAACTGCTCGCCGCTGTGCTCCTCGCGCCAGGCATAGTTGTGATGGTTGTGCACCTCCTCGACAATCGGCGCTCCAAGGATCACTGCCACGCGGGCGCAGACCCAGTCACGACCCGCATAGGCGTAATCGCCACCTAGACGCATAGCCTCGAGATATTCGGCTCCGAGATCGCTATCGGTCGAGAGAACGCACGGCTCCACATCCATCCCATCCGAAGCGCCCGCGGCCTTCAGGAAATGCGTTGCTGTCTTGTGACCAAGTCCGCGCGAGCCGAAGTGCACACCAATCCAGACGCGATCCTCTTCGTCCGTGAACAGATCTATGTAGTGATTGCCGCTGCCCACTGTCCCGAGCTGATTACGTGCCATCTCCTTGAGTGGTGCTACTGCCTTCAGCTTCCAGGCCACATCATCGAACAGAGCATGATCTACTCTTTCGTTGTTCTTTTGGCCAACGCCGAAGCTGATGGTCGACCACACGTCGTCCATGATTTTGGCAATACGAGCACGAAGCTCCGAGCCTGGCATATCCAGGCGAACTGCCTTGTTTCCGCAGCCTATGTCGTAGCCAACACCCGTAGGGCTGATCGCATTTCTGTATGCCACCACTCCGCCGATCGGTACACCGTAGCCGACATGATTGTCTGGCATGAGTGCGACCTTGTCGGCGGTGCGTGCGCAGACACGAATCTGGTTCAGCGTACGATCATCGGCCTGACCGAACACAGGAATCTGGTTATCGAAAATCTCCATACGTATCACGAGAGTGATCCTCACTTGTTTGCGTTTGCTACTAGACACAAATCCCGGCATAGTCTTTAAAACTCAACGAAAAAGCCCCTGACCATCAGGCCAGGGGCTCGAAAGTCTGCTTTGGGAAACGCGCTACGCACTTGTCCAATCGAGCCCCGGTACGGACACAACTTCACCTTGCGAATACGGCCGGAGGCCTTTCGCTTCGTGATGTACCTTCAATGGGACTCGATTCAGCATGATTGTCATCATGCCCTACTTTTCAAAAAGAAGCAATATCAATTAAAAAATGAATACACTACTTACTTCGAGTAATAACCATAAAGTTAGTTGCGCATCATTTGGAACTGAGGTATTCTCGTTTCGTGAAGAACCCATTTAAGTCGTATCTGCCAGAATCACTCAGCCATTTGCTGGGCATGGAGGGGTGCGGCTGATATAGGCGAAGTTCTCAAAGAACCGCAAAAGCCCCTCGAAAAATTGAGGGGCTTTTGCTTTGTGGGCCTCTGGCGGAATAGGCAGACGCGGCAGCCTCATGAGCTGTGACATCTATAGAGGTTCGAGTCCCTGGGAGCCCATCATTTTTTTGTCGACGGGTTAGCGCTTAGAGACCTGATCGCTAGCAGGCTGCGGAAAACGCTGGTCCGGGTGTAGCCCCGGACTTTTGGTCCGGGGAAGCGGGTTTCAAACCCGCTTAAACATTGGGCAACAAAATTCGGGGCTTTAGCCCTGGTGGGTACTGCTGAAGCGGTTTGCGACTTTTTCCGCAGCCTGCTTGAGGTGTGTCCAGGTTGATTGGAGTTAGTAACTAGTGGGGATGTGGTGGAAATGGAAGACACACTGGTCTTAGAAACCAGCGCCTTCGTGCATGAGAGTTCAAATCTCTCCATCCCCACCAAACGATTCATGGAGACGCCGCCGAGTGGTCTAAGGCACCGCACTGCTAACGCGGAGTGCCCTCGAAGGGCGCCATCCGTTCGAATCGTCTCCGCCAGATTGTTTAGGGAGGATTGGATCAGATGGTGCCAGGCATCAAGCAGATCGTGAAGAACAACACCGCCAGGTTTTCGTTCTACCGCTCCGGCAATATCTTCTACACAGTAGAAGTGAGCGGCGAGACCTATCAGTTTCCGGTGTCTCTCGATGACATTGGAGGAGCGACGTTGACGGCTGAATTCAAGGCAATCACTCTGATGCGATACATCCGCAAGGCGATCGCGGACGGAACGTTTGTGCGAGCCTCGTGACTCGATCCCGTTTGAAGCGGGGTGTGCCTTTGGGGCTTGCGCGTTCGACTCGCGCCCTCTCCGCCAAGTGTTGGGTGTGTTGGGGCGACTGGCTTGCCCTACCGGGCCGTAACCCCGGAGCTCCTTGGAGCATTGAAGGTTCGAATCCTTCCACACCCACCAGGAATTGCGTACGCGTGAAATCAGCGCGACATAAAGTGCAGCCGTAGCTTAATGGGCGAAAGCTCTCGATTGTCGATCGAGCAGATGCCGGTTCGAATCCGGTCGGCTGCGCCAAGACTTCTTCACGCCGTAGGCTAACGGTGAGGCCAGTGCCCCTTCAAGGCGCGGATGCCAGTTCAATTCTGGTCGGCGTGACCAATCTTTAGAGTATGCCGCGTCCTGCTCGAACAATTCTGTTCTCGACACGACGGACGCAACGTGGATTGTTGCGTTTGTACCGTGCACGGATGTGGAGATGGGCAGTACCTCAGATCCGCGAGTGACTAATGTTGCGACGTTTGCATTTGACTTTTTAAACTAAGTCGGGGTAAAGTACAAACGTCATGATGTTCCGAGCCAATCACGGATTTACACCAGCGGCGGCGCAACCGACGCACCGGGGTATTACCGTGTTCAGGCCGGACTAGCGAGATTAACTCCATTTCAGGAGACTAAGCCCCCGGCCTTCAACAAGGTTCGGGGGCTTTTAGTTTCCAGGCATCATTGCGCGGTATCTCAATTGGCAGAGAACCTGACTGTTAATCAGGGTCATGCGGGTTCGAGTCCCGCCTGCGCAGCCAGGATTAGTGGCGAGTAGTGTAACTGGGAACACGCCGCGCTCTGAACGCGGAAAGTCAAGGTTCGAATCCTTGCTCGCCAGCCAGTTAGTCACCATGTCAGTGAGTCATCTGACATGGATAGGTGACGTGTGTTTGAGCGACGGAAGGAGAGCGTGTTCCGGGATCGTCTAGAGGCAGGACAGTGGTCTTTGACACCACAGACGGAACGGGTTCGAATCCCCCTCCCGGATCCAGAAGATGAGCGGCTGTAGTCGAGGATAAGACGCTGCGTCGCCAGCGCGGAGATCGCCGGTTCAACCCCGACCGGCCGCTCCAAGGAAATGGTGAGGTATTTGAAGGTGGCGTGGCAGAGAGGGCAATGCGCCTCATTCGTAACCAGGACGATGCCGGTTCGATTCCGGCCGTCAGCTCCAAGACGTGAGAGAGGCTGAATGACGAGTGCGATGACGATGCCGGTATTGGTGCTCAACGCGAGCTATGAGCCCGTGAACATTACACGGGCTCGCCGTGCCCTCGTGTTGCTTATCAAGGGTGTTGCCGTCATCGAAGAGGCGCACGATCGGTATGTGCATGTCGTATTGCAATTACCTTGTGTCATGCCTTCGCCAGTATCGGCGTGTGCCGTTGCCGATCCAGACGCTTTCGAGGAAGAACATCCTCATTCGCGACGGGTACATTTGCCAGTATTGCGGCGCGAAATTCTTGAGCCGCGGATTGGAACTCGAGCACGTGATTCCGCGCGCTCAAGGTGGACAGAGCACATGGGAGAACATTGTTGCTGCATGTCGCGACTGCAATGTACGAAAGGCAGATCGGACACCGGTGGAAGCGAGTATGAAACTGCTCCGCCAGCCGCGCCGCGTGACGATTCACACCTCTCGAACTTTCATGCGCCAGACAGGAGTCGACGAGGAGAAGTGGAGGAAGTATTTGTACTACTGAAGTTCAGCCGGCATAGCTCAAGGTCAGAGCGTCGCCTCGGTATCGCGAAGGATGTGGGTTAAAACCCCGCTGCCGGCTCCACAAGATTGCACCTGTAGCTCAAGTGGAAGAGCGGCTGATTTGTGATCAGCAGCGTGGGTTTTCGAGTAGCCCCAGGTGCTCCAACTGTGGCCGTGCCGACTATGGGAATGTCGGGCATGTCTGTGGAACATGTCTCTTGTGGGTTCAACTCCCACCGGCCACCCGTAACGAAGAAAGGGGGAGCTGCCATGCATTCGGCGTCCAAAGGAACGCTATTCATGAGCAGATCCTATCGGGCCTTGTTCGCTGCGGTGACGGGTTCAAGAAGCGCGGCGGATTTTGGGTACGTAGCTCAAATTGGGGGAGCGCTCGGCCTGCACCCGAGAGGTTGTCGGTTAAACTCCGACCGTATCCACCAACATTCACGAGGCTGCCAAGCTAATCAGGTGAAAGCGCTGGTCTGAAAAGCCGGAGAGTCCGGTTCGATACCGGGGGCAGCCACCATCTTAAGATGACAAGGTTTGTCCGGGTGTAGCGTCAGTCTGGAAGCGTACTCGCCTTGGGAGCGAGTGGTCGGCGGTTCGAATCCGTCCACCCGGACCAAAGAATTGAGCGTCCGTGCCAGAGAGGATTGATGGCCTTCGCTACGAACGATTACCAATCCCCGCAGGGAGTAACTTCCAGTTAACTACCCCTTCTTCCTCATGTTTATTCTCAAAGGCCCTTGTGCACCAAAAACAACCCGTGGGGTCGTTAATCCAGCAAACAACTCAGGGAGTTCGTAACCACCACAGAACCTTTAACAATAAGCAACCAACAGAGTGACCATTCATGACAACCAACCCAAACCAAAACGCGGAAGACCTCACCACCCCGTCCCCCCACGAGTCCACCCACGCCAGAGTAGAACACCGCCTGGCCCAACTGCGAAGCCGTCTCCCACAGCCAAACCCCAACCCGCCACCCGTCCCTGAGCATCTCGCCCAGCCGGAGCCTCCCCTGGCAGCCTCACCGCAACTACCCACCCAGGAGCTCGACAAAGCCGCCCTCCACGGACCCGCCGGACGCATCATCAACAGCCTCGCGCCCCACACCGAAGCGCATCCCGCTGCACTTCTCCTCCAATTCCTCGCTGCCTTCGGCAATCTCATCGGCCCCGGCCCTCACCGCATGGTCGAATCCACCCGCCACGCCCTCAATCTCTTCGTCATCCTCGTCGGCGATTCCAGCAAAGCACGCAAAGGCACCAGCTGGAACCTCATCGCCAACCTCTTTGCCGGCGTTCGACCCCTCCTGGCTCTCCACGCGCGTTAACAGCGCACGCCTCACCGCCAACGGCCTCGTACGGGCCCTCCGCGATCAACAGACGCCCACTGACCGCCGTCTCCTCGCCATCTCAGAGGAGTTCGCCACTGTCGTCCAATCCCTCAAACGCGGCGGCGGTCACCTGTCTCCCCTCCTACGTTGCGCCTGGGATAATGGCAATCTCCCCACCCTCGACATGCACCACCAACTGCGCGCCACCGGCACCCATCTCAGCCTCATCGCGCATATCACCCAGCGCGAGCTCAACCAAACATTCCAGCGTCATCAGGCCCACAACGGCTTCGCCAACCGCTGCCTTTGGACCTGGGTCGAGCGCGGCAACTGCCTCCCCGGCGCCAGCAGCGCGCCTGCGAATGAACTATCCGCCATCGCCGGCACACTGCGGAGCTCCGTTGCCTGGGCCACCGCGCGACCCGAAATCCTCTTTCACCGCGACAAAGAAGCTCAGCAGCGTTGGGCAGATTGTTATGAGTCTCTCAGCTATCGTGATCCCGGCCTGCGCGGCGCAGCCACCAGCCGTGGCGAGGCCCAGGTCCTGCGCCTGAGCGCACTCTATGCCGCGCTCGACTCCAGCGAAATCGTCTGCCTCCCCCACCTCGAAGCAGCCTACGCAATATGGACCTACTGCTACCGAAGCGCCGTCCGCCTCTTCGGCCTGGCTACCGGAGATCCCATCACCGACCGCATTCGCGAGGCTGTCGAAGCCTCCCCCGACGGCCTCTCAAGGAATCAGATCAGTCGTCTCTTCTATGGCCACGTCGGTAGCGAACGCATCGATGCTGCGCTCGAACAACTTGCCGCCTTCGGTGCACTCTACGCCTACACAGAGCAAACGGGCGGTCGACGCTCTACCCTCTGGTTGGCCGTCCAACATTAGCAAACCGCGGCCGGACGAGAAGGTCTTATCTCGCTTATCGCTCAATCTTTTTCCCCTTGAAAGCGCCGGCCGGGGGCCTATCTCTCTTTTCTCTCACAAAGTGCATTCTTTTTTCGGCCATCTTTACCCAGGCAGGACTGCGACGAGGGGATTGCCGCATTAACTAAGAGGCCGCCAGAAATGGCGGCCTCTTCTATTTCGGTGCGCCCGGCAGGGCGCACTCACTTGGAGGTGTAAGTCCTCTACACACCGGGCAAGGGGAAGTGTTAGCTGAACGGCAAGGGTGTCCATCGCGAGGTGGAATCTGAAGGAAGCTGTAGGCAAAGCGCTGGCCTGACGAACAGCTAGCGGATAGAGGCTTCACGGTGGGGTGAGCGGGCCAATTTTCGCAAAGCCCAGTACTTGCACGGAACGCCGTGATGTAGATGCGACAGGCATAAGCGTGAAAGTGAGTGCGTAATACCCGGGGAGATCTGGCGACTTGCCTTTGGGCTACCGGCGTCGTGAGGCGCTGGGATGAGCCGCCAGAAGTCAGCAGCGGCCGTAGTGGCTTCGCGCAAGCGGAGTGAAGGGCCAAACGTGAAACACGGGAGTAGGAAAGCAGACCTCGATGCGAGACGACGAAGCAGAAGCATACGCAAGTATGGCCAGCTCGGAAGGAGACAGGCGGAACCTGTCTTGGGCCGATTCTGGTGCTGAGTCTGGCGCGGCGGCTGCCAGGCAACCGAAACCGGAGGCATTGCGGCTGATGGAAGCCGTAGTGGAACGCAGCAACATGTTCAGCGCCTATGAACGCGTGGTGAAGAATCAAGGAGCGCCGGGAGTCGATGGACTGACGGTTTCCGAGTTCAAGCCATGGCTTCAACGGCACTGGGCGCGGGTAAGACAGGATCTGTTGTCAGGGGTATATCAGCCGGAGATGGTGCGCAAGGTGGAAATACCGAAGCCGCAAGGCGGGGTAAGAATCCTGGGCGTGCCCACGCTGGGGGATCGTCTGATTCAGCAGGTACTCAATCAGGTACTGCAACCGCTGTTCGACCCGGAGTTTTCCGAGTCCAGCTTCGGCTTCCGTCCCGGACGCAACGCGCATCAAGCCGTCGAAGCGGCGCAAGGCTATGTGGCGGCAGGTAAGCGGTGGACCGTAGATCTCGACTTGGAGAAATTCTTCGACCGGGTAAACCACGATGTGCTGATGGCACGGGTGGGGCGCAAGGTGGAAGATGGACGGGTATTGAAGCTGATCCGGCGCTATCTGGAAGCGGGAATGATGGAAGGCGGGGTAGCGAGCATGCGGACGGAGGGTACGCCTCAGGGCGGTCCGCTGTCCCCACTGTTATCGAATATTCTGCTCGACGATCTTGACCGGGAACTGGAGCGGCGCAGGCTGAGCTTCTGCCGTTATGCGGATGACTGCAACATCTACGTCGGAAGCAAGCGCGCAGGAGAGCGGCAGATGCAGGCAATTACGGCGTTTCTGGAGCAGAAACTGAAGTTGAAAGTTAATGCGTCCAAGAGCGCAGTGGCGAGACCGTGGGAGCGGAAGTTCCTTGGCTACAGCATGACGTGGCATAAGAAACCAAAGCTCAAGATAGCGCCCCAAAGCCGCAAGCGTTTCGTGGAGAAGATCCGCAAGACGATGCGGGCAGTTCGCAGCAGCAGCTTGCAACAAGTCATCGAGCGGCTCAATCCCGTCCTACGGGGATGGGTTGTTTACTTCCGGCTCACCGAAGTCAAGGGTGTGCTGGAAGAACTCGACGGCTGGCTCAGGCATAAGTTGCGGACCCTGCTCTGGCGGCAATGGAAGCGCGTTTATCGACGGGCTCGAAATCTGATCAAGGCTGGGATAAGCACAGAGCGAGCGTGGCAATCAGCCACCAATGGGCGTGGCCCATGGTGGAATGGTGGCGCGCCGCACATGAATCAAGCCTATCCCAAGTCCTGGTTCGACCGTATGGGGCTGGTTTCGCTGCTGGAAACTCGGCGGCGCTTCCCGTCTGTTTCATGAACCGCCGGATGCGGAACCGCATGTCCGGTGGTGTGGGAGGACGGCAGGGGCGACCCTGCCTCCTACCCGATCTTTGGAGGGAAAGTACCGTTCACTCCTTTGTCGCCACGGCTCCGCACTGGTCAGTCCCGCAAGCCAACCCCAAAAGGTTCACGTCTAGCCGCTATACGCGCACACTCCAACCCGGGGAGAGTTCGTGACTGGCAGACGCATTTCCTCTTCGCAGGAATGCCTGTCGGCGCGCCAACTATTTAGAAGCAGCGATCGTCATTGATGCGAGCCGTGATCCGATTGCGAGTCGTCGCTTCGACGATCTGCTAAGAGAAGCCGGTATTGTTCTGGAGGTAGTCACGGAAGAGCAGGCAAAACTAGCCCGCGCCGTCTATCGTGATTTCGGCCGCGGCAGCGGCCATCCAGCCAGGTTAAACTTCGGCGATTGCTTCGCTACGCGCTCGCAACGGTTACCGGCGAACCCCTCCTCTACAAAGGAGACGACTTTGCGCATGCCGGGCTTGCCCCCATCTAACCCTGGCGAGCGCGAGCACAGGTCAAACCCACAGCATCCGAGCCCCCCTGGGATCCTGCCGTAAAAGGTCACCCGCCTCCAGGAGGGGCAGGCAACTCGCTGCCTACACCCGGCTGCCGCAAGAGCCTGCAAACAGGCAACCGCGGCACAAAGGCTAAGCTCCCTAACGTTCCAGATCATGTACCGCATCGTCCAGGAGCCGCTCTTTCAGATGGCTGCCAGCGATGGCCGCAGCGACGCCTTCACCGAGGTTGAAAGCCTCGATGCCACCGTGCCGGGCAGTGACCGCCCGTTGCCGCCGTGAGATGAGTCGCCCATTCTGGTCCCAGGTAAACGCATACAACGTTCGGGTTTTATCCCCAAAGGGCAGCTCGATAAAGGTCGTCGTGGTGGTGGTGCTGGCTGCGGTTCCGGCGTAATGGTAGGTCCATACGGCTTGGTGACTGTCGTTCTCGGAGCCTTCTCCACCCAAGCGTGTAGCGTCCCTCGCCGAGGAAGCGCGCAGCGAAGGGGAAAACTCATCGAACGCCGCCTCTGACGGCGCAAAGGCCACCAGGTAATTGGCGATGCGGGAATCGGGCATTTGTGAAAAACACACTCCGGGGAATTGTGCCCCGTTCTTCTCCAGCCACTTGCCGGCAAATGCCGGCGCCCGGGCCACAAGCTTTCCGTCGTCCCACACCACAAAAGAAACGTTTCTGGAGCACACCCGCGAACGCTCGGGCGGCCCGGCGGCGTTTCCTAGGGTCGACCCCAAGCCCAACACGGCCGGGTCGCCAAATATTGCCAGCGCCCTTGGGTTCTGGGCAAAAGGGAAGCGAAAGGTTTCGCCCCCAACCTTCACCACCACCACAAAACGCGTAGCCTTGTGATCGAAAGGGAAAAACAGGAAACCAGAAACCGGCACATGCGGCCGCAGCGGCAGCGAGCGGCTGTTCAGTTGTCTCAGAACAGCAACATCGTCTTTATGGAAACCCGGCCCAGGCGCCTGCAGTGCATACAAAACCATGTGCGGCGACGAGTCCGTTTCGATCGTCACGCTTTGCCTTAGATCGAGGGTCAATAGCGGATCGTGAGCGGTGCTCAGGCCAAGCGATACCACCATGGTGTCTTTTACCAGCGACAACGCGACCAACGCTCCTGCATGCATGCCCGGCATTCCTTCCGCGATTAGCGGCGACTTATCGGGAAACCAGGCCTGGTAGACGATCGTGCTTTGGCATTTCGCACAAGTCGTCGATGACCAGGTGTACGTATCTGGCTGCTCAGCGGTCGCGGTGAGACACAATGTCATCAGAACAACTGTCAGGAATATGTTCATCAAGTTCGCCTTCATGCGAATGCTGTGTGGACCGGGAAAGAGTGTGCACGACAATCCGCGAGAGCGCAACGGGCGAGCGACGCACTGCTGAGGAATCAACGGTCTGCCGCCATTTTTTGCTTAACTTAAATTCACGAACCGAGTCGGGTCTACGGCAACCGCAGAGTCCTGCAAGCGAGGAGCGCCGCATGCTCGCTCATGCAATGAATGGATGGAACGTCTTCACCGGAAACATTTCAAAATCGTCGTTTTGTCGAATTGAGTGAACAATGCCAGACTCGCCCGGTGGTGCACATGGTCCCCGTAAAACACTGGCACCAGGACCGAGGTGTCGAAGAAGGCTTTCACTATTCGCTGCTAAAGTTGGACCCGTCGCGTTCTTGTCGAAGCTGCCGTAGCATTTCGTCTGTCGCAGAGGCGGGCTGATCCTGGCCCCGTAAAACACCCAGACGCCTTGTTCCTTCCTGAGCTGTCCATTGCCTCGGACCGGCCGCAGGGTGATCGATTCGCCGGTCGTTTCCATTTCCAGGGAATCGCCGGGTTCCAGGCGAAGCTCTTCGCGCAACGACTTCGGAATCACCACGCGACCAGCCTTGTCACTTGTAAGATGGGCCGTCATAATGGCATCGTATCGTGGCTTAACCCATTTACTTGTAACACGGAGGAGCGGGCCGAACGACACTCTAGCCTCGAAGAGCCCTCCCAACGTCTAACAACCAGTGCTCCGTCGCCGAGAATCTCCGCGAGTTCACGCCACCCGTCTCCTCCTTATCACGCTGCTCACGCTAACATCCGCCCTCGCGCAATCAAACCAACCTCAAGCCCCCGCCGCCTGGGTCCGCCGAGCCATACAAAACCGCGAGGAAGCCGCCAAGATCCACCGCCCTCTCCGTTATCTACTCCGCAAAATCGACGACCATCGCGACACCACCAAAGACATCATCGAAACGGATCAAGGCGGCGTCGCCCGCCTCATCGCCGTCGACAACAAGCCGCTGATCGCCGAAGCCAACCAGGCCGAGCTGGACCGGCTCAACACCTTAGCCAACCACCCCGAGATCCAGGAGCATCGTCACCAGCGGGAGCAGAAAGATGCCGACCGGGTGAACCGCCTGATGCGCCTCCTGCCGGACGCCTTTCTGTATCGCGACGAAGGGACTTGCCCCTGTCCCACCGGAGAGGGAATCTGCCATCATCTGACCTTCTCAGCCAACCCAAGCTTCGAGCCTCCAGATGTGGAAGCCAACATCTTCCGCGGCCTGGCCGGCGAAGTCTGGATCGATCAAGCCCAGGAACGGTTGACCCGCCTCGACGCTCACGTCATCGCCAACGTAGATTTCGGCTGGGGCATCCTGGGCAAGCTCGACAAAGGGGGAACCATACAGCTCGAACAATCCGATATAGGCAACCACGACTGGGAACTCACCAGCATGAAGCTGAACCTGAAAGGCAAGGCCCTGATGGTCAAGTCGCTCAACATCCAGCTCACGGAGCAAGCCAGCCACTTCTCCCTAGTTCCACCCGGCGTGGACTACCGCAAGGCGATCCAGCTTCTCAAGAACTCCGGAGCGCCCATCGCGCCGTGATGCCGGTTCTGATGTATTACGCCTTTGTAAGACGAATCATACGGGAAGGTGTGAAATGAAGGTGAGTTCCATCATCAGTTCCAAGGGGCAGATTGTGATTCCCGCCAACCTGAGAAAGCGCTACGGATTAATGGAAGGCACGACCGTCGTGTTTCAGGAAGACCGTGGCCGCCTGGTACTTGAGCCCAGCAATCACGCGGCGATCTATGCCTGCAAGGAACTCTTGCGGACTTTCCGCTCGAACAGCATCTGGCTGACGAAAGACAAGCGGACCAGAAGCGAGAAGACGCGGACAGCTTTGCTGCGACGCTGGCGGTGACTTTGAAAGCAACGCTCGTATCCGCCGATCCTTCCTTCGAAAAGCTTGGCAAGACGCTCAAGTGGATCCGCTTGCCAAAATACGGCGTCTAACCGGTGTACGCGCACACTCCGGCCCGCGGAGAGTTCGTGACTGGCAGACGCATTTCCTCTTCGCAGGAATGCTCGTCGGCGCAAGCGGGGCAGAGCCATCCCACCTCATCGCACGCGCATACGACACAGATTTCTGCAGCCGGTTCTGTGCCGCACGACTGACAGAGGATCGAGGGAGGTTCGTTTCTGGCCAACAACTGTGCTGCGCCCTTGGGAGTACCTTCTGCACGGACGCCGGCCACCTTCAACTTCAGCTCGGTGGTCGAGCCGTAGTCATATTCGTAGGAAAAGCTCATACCCACATCAACCACTTGTTGCAACGCCCGCTTCATGCTGCTCTCACCGTCCATGGGGTCGGAGGCGTAGCGTTCGCCTGCGATCTCGAAGCTGCTCAAGTGGCCGCAGCACTCAAGCCATGTTTTCCGAAGAAACTTGTCCAGTTTGCTCAGTGGGGCGTTGACCGGCAGCGCCACATGCATCCAGTACGCTTTGGCGTGACGAGCTTCCACTAAAAGGTGAAAGCTCGGGCCGGTTGACGAGGTCGAAGCCTCCGGTTGGCCGCATGACGACAAATGGCGCGCCATGACCGCACGAGGCAAGACCTGACTACAGAATTGACATCTTCCAGTAGACGCTTTGCTCATATCCACTCCAGTCTAAAACTTCTTCGCAAACCCGCGGGCTATGTTACCGGCATCCATCCAACGCTCGGCAATCCGCCTGGAGCGGGTCAGCGTCAAAGCCGGCAGGCTGGATAAGAACTTGCCCTGAGATAGTAATAAGGTGATCGTGGGAGGCCCGAGGTGCAGATCTGCTCCGGGACCTGACCCGCCCGAGCAGGATTCATGGTCTTACTCGAAGCCGCAGACCCATACAAGAGACCCGTTCTAGCCGTAAGCAAGGCAACGGTCTAGGGTCCAGGCCGTGCCAAAGCAATGACAACAAATCCCGCAGCCTGAGCCGCATCACAAAGCCGTTGATCGCCAGAGATAAATCTTCGTTGAGCAGGCCGTTGTTGACACCATGTGAGAGCCGCCGCCAACTGTAAACTGTCGCTCGCCCGCAGCGTATAGAGATCCAATAGCCTGCTAGCCAACTCGCGAAGAGGATCGTCGGGTAGAATTTCCCTCCAGCCCCGTCGCAGCAACGCAAGTCTGCTTAAAGCGCCTTGCTTTGCCATATCGTTCACTGCTCCGCTTCGATGGAGTCTGGCCACTGCACTGTGCACTTCCACCGGGCTTGCCCACCACACGACCGGCGCAAACTTTCGCAAGTGAGATCGGACCTGGCGGCTCGTGCTCTCTTGAATACACAACGGCACCAGTGCACTGGAATCCCAGAAAGCTGTCGAGAGTTCCCCGGCCTTTTTCACGGCTCTTCATTCCGGTCTTGGAGGAGAGCGGCAATCGCATCGCTGCCACCGACGCTCCCAGTCTTAATCTTCCAAAGCTCGTCGACGTCGAGAGGAACCTCTGGAAGACGCATTTTGCCTGCGGCCACGAGCAACAGTTCATCTTCGCTGGCACCGCCCGATGAGAAGGGGATCAGCTTGGCTACAGGCAGATTACGGTCCCGAATAATGATTTCTTCACCACCCCGCGCGAAAGTCACATAGGTGCTGAGACGGTTCTTGAGTTCGGCAATGTTGACGCTGCGCATCGGTTTAACCCTTTATGGCTATTATAGCCATAAAGGGCAGACCCCCAGAGAAATCGAAGAATCCAGGCAGAGGCGGCCACGACGAGTGCCAAGGAACGAAAGCGAAGCGACCTGCCCGAGGGAATGAGAGACCCCGCCGCCTGGCTAAACTCAATCGTGCCCTCCCAATGAGGACACAATCGCAAACGATCGCACCGTTGCGAGACCGCTTTTCCATACAAACGGCACGTTTTCATCTGTTCCCATCCCGTCTTCCGGTCCGGCTTCTATGTTTCAATAACCTTTGCGGCCACGGCAACCGAGGGACAAGTGAGCACGGAACAGGAACTTCGCCAGAAGCTACGCAAGATTGCGGCTCTTTTCGAGGGTGCGACCACGCTTGGAGAGCAGGATGCGGCGGCAGCCGCGATCGACAGGGTGCGCGCCGCCCTGAAGGCGCTCGAGCAAAAGGAAATCTCCGTCGAGACCGTTTTCCGCTTGCCCGATCGCTGGAGCCGGCGTCTCTTTACCGCCTTATGCCGTCGTCACGGCCTCACTCCGTACCGGTATCCGCGACAGCGCTACTCCACCGTGGTTTTGCGCGCTCCTGCTTCTTTCATCAACAAAATTCTTTGGCCTGAGTTTCTCGAGATCAAGAGTGCTCTCGATGATTATCTGAATGAAGCCACGGAGCGCATCATCCGGGAAGAAGTGTTCCGAGTTTCTGAAGAAGCAGAAGAGCGGGTCTCTTGACCCACGAGAGGCCTTTTCTTAAGGAGCAAATCGTTCTCGTAGGTTGTTTCCTCAGAAACCACTTCTCACCGCCAACCACTCCGGCCGTGTGCCCCATGTTCGCACCAGCGTACGTGGGCTTGGCCCTGCACCGGTGCGCTCAGCCCGTGCACTGCCGCCAACCACCGGGAGAGCATCAGCGCCCGCAAGCCTGATGACCTAAGCATAAAAAGCCCCTTTTGCACAACCGCCCATCCACTCTCCCTCTAACCTCCATTTTTTGCCGCCGAACGCTTCCACATCCCCCTTATCGCGCATACCGCGCTTTCCACGCACATTCTCCAGACGACCCGCCCCGTAGATATCAGCACCGGCTCCCCCCATCGAAAAAAATGAGGCCATCCTCCAACCGGCGATGCAAACACGATGGCGGGCGGAGGCATCTGGTGCCAGGCTCGCTTTCAGCCGAGAGCCCAAATGGAATTCCCGGCTATAGTATGGGTGCGCAGCAATTCCATACTGATAAGGGTCTTGTTCCGCAAGGGCGGCTCTTTCCGGTAATCGCGGTCCGCGGAAGCCACATGTCGGACTTTCTTACCAACTCGAAGAGCTTTGAGACAGCAATCAGTCGCGGACCGTTCAGCTATCGGTCAAAGCGTCTGGATGCGGTGGTGGCAGCCATTCATACATTCATCCAAAAGGCGAATCAGCAAAACCTGGACGCAATCAAATCCAGTTGGAAAATATGGAGCGAAACAGATGCCAAGGAGTACAAGGATCGGGGTGAGAGGCTTGAGGCTGACCTGAAAATCGAGATTCGAAGACAGGAAGAGATTTTCCACCAGGTGGCTCAACTGGATCAGGGACAAGGCCTTCGCAAGGTGATCTGGATTCCGGGCTCATTCGACCCGGAGATGGACAAGAGGGCGCTGGCCTTCATTCAAGCCTTTGCTATGTATCCTAGGGCGCTCCACGGTGGGGGAGGCGAGTTGCGGTTCCTTCTGCCAACCACCAAGCTCTATATCTTGTGTCACGGCGATCCGAATATGCCGTTGTTTCTAACCCATGGCGCCGGCTCGTGGAGCGCGTCAGAACTGGCGGACATGCTGGCGGCAGACGGGCTTAAGCGAGATCATAAGGATATTGAGCTGCTAGTGTGCTACGCGGGAGAATCGGTGAATACGCGGGCCAACGGAGCCGAAATGATGCGCTTAAGATCGGAGGCCAAAGCCGCGCGGGCGGCGGGCGACGATACCCGGCTGCTCAATGCGCAACAGACGTTTGCCGGTTTGAGGGCTAGCGCGCCGCCAAGCCAATTTTTTGAAGTTGACCCAGCCTTGTGGCTCGTTCCCCTGGCCGGCCAGTTGGCCACGGCGTTGCGGCAGCGAGAATACACGAACTTCCGGCTGGTTAGTTATAAGTGCCCCGTCGCCCAATACAACCCGGACGCAAGCGTATACCTGGATCTAAGGAAAAAGGGCGGAGATTTCGGCGAGAGCGCGGACGAACCCAAGAACCTGAAATATCGAGCCATCTGGCATTAAACCTGAAGCAGCCTGAAGAAGAAGGACCGGCTCAAACCTCCCCTCACGCACTCCTGGCGCAAGTATGCTCAATGCGCAGAGAAACTCCTCCCGCGTCGCCGGTCCCTAACGCGAGTCCTCTGGCCGTCATCGTTCTCAACACCGCGCATTCAGATCTTCAGGGTCACGGTCCGCCACAAACGGCAGCTGGGCGCTGGGCGAGAAGGGTGGTGGAGTTGGTACTGGTTGATGGCGCGGGAGCAATCCGCTTGCAGCGACAGGACACTACAACGAGAGTCTTCTTCAAGACACCCTCCACCGTCGGTCGAGCTAACTCCTGCTCTACCGAGCGAGTGAATGAAAAGTAATTGCGACGGTGCCATTCCACCAGAGTACGGACGTGGCATGACCGAAAGCCCGCGGTTACTTGCTGAAAGGTAAACACCGAACCCCGCCAGGATTGCACACTGAATGATGCTGGGGAACGGTTTTACCCTTCCCCAGCTATAACCATTAAAAATAGATTGACAGGTTAGTCGCTCTTCCTTATAGTCGTAACCAGCGATGTACGTTTTGACGGTTAGCCAGCTCTCGTAAAGCCGCTGCTCGAGGATCAAGGAAAAATCGGTGAGGTGCCCATTGAAGCGACGAGCCTTTCTCGAAGCCGCAGGAACCCTGGCCATGGGGTTCACCCTCGATCCTTCCGGTTTGAGTTCCACGGCCACAACGTCTTCCAGCGCAGGCAAATCCGGCCCCGTCTACGTGGTCCTGGGGGTTCCCCTCCGGACCGGTTCACTCTACCCGGGGAACGAAAACGACGCCCAGGCATACCGGGAAGCCGGGATCATCGCATCCCTCACCGCCGCCGGCTGCAACGTACTCGATGGCGGAGACCTTCCCATCCCCAGTTACCTGCCGCATCATTCGGTACCGCCGATCAGAAGCTGGCCGGGCCCGAGAATCGTGTGGGAGATTGTCAGCGAGAAAGTCACAGAAATCTTAAAGCAACCGCAACAGATACCATTGCTCATCGGCTGCGATTGCAGCGTCGTAGTGGGAACAGCCAAGGCTCTGCTCCAGGCTTCCTCGCAAGACGTCCACGTACTCTATGTGGATGGTGACTGCGACGACGCACCTCCAGCGTCCGCGCATTGCCAGAGCGCAGCTGCATGCGCAGTGTGGTTCCTCACCAACGATTCTCCTTTTTGGGCCGGCTCCTCGCTCCATCCATCGCAACTCTCGCTCGCCGGCTTCTCTCGCCCATCGCAAACCAAGCAGCCGGGCGTACACTCTTTTCCCTTAACGGAGATTCGCCGCCTCGGGCCACGAGCAGCGGCATCGCAGATGCTCGCAGACATTCCACCCTCCGCAGCCATCTTGCTTCATCTCGACATCGACGTGTTTCGCAGCGCCGATCTATCAGCTGCTTACTTCCCCCACGCCGAAGGCCTGACCCTGGCCGAGGGTGCCGAACTGCTCGGAGTACTTCTCGGCGACAAGCGCGTGCGCATCGTGGAGATCAGCGAGTATGCCGCCCTGCGCGACCCCGAGCAGGCGTCCGTCCATAAGCTCATCGCCATGTTTGCCAACAGCCTGCAGAAAGCTATCCCCACAAATTGACAACTGCTGCCCAGCAGGACTAGATTTACCTCGCATCCCCGGTTCCTTAGGCAACAGCTTTTCCACGTCCGCGCGTTCCCGAGGCTCGTTCGTCCCTTCTCCTCAGTCCCGGTAGCGCGAATACGGATCACCGTACCCGTTTGTCTTGATTAGCGATTTCAACCGTTTCGAGGAGAACTATGCACGCTCTCGTCCGTAAGCTTTTTTTCGGCTGCGCCGCACTGTTGCCGCTCGCCGCCGCCCTTTCCCCTGTCCTCAACGCGCAAAACGCAACGGAGGACGGACCGCCCAAAGTCCTCGTCATTCACCGCGAATACCTCAAACCTGGCAAAGGCGGCGCGCTGCATGAGCGCTCAGAAAGCGCATTCGTCAAGGCCTTTGCGGATACCAAGTCCACTTCTTCCTACTTTGCCCTGGACTCTCTCTCCGGTCCTTCCCGCTCACTCTTCCTCTTCGGCTACGACAGCTTTGCCGATTGGGAAAAGGAGACAGCCGCCATCCGCAGCAACAAAGCCCTGGGCGCAAAACTCGACCAGGCCACGCTGAATGATGGTGACCTGCTCGCGAGTTACGATGCTTCCGCCATGATGCTTCGTCCGGACCTGAGCCTCAACAAGGGCTCAATCGACGGCGCGCGTTACTTTGAGATCACGGTCTTCGTCGTGAAACCCGGGCATTTGCACGATTTCACCGAACTTGCCAAAACGTACATCGAGACCTATCGTAAAGTTTCTCCCCAGGCCCATTGGGACACCTTCGAGGTTGTCTATGGAAGCCCTCTGCCTAACGCAGCCGGAGGGGACGTCTTCCTGATCGTCAACACCATGAAGTCTCTCGCCGACACCGACAAAAGCATCCAGGATTCTGACAAGTTCGCCAGTGAACTGGGAGCCAGCGGCATGCAGAAGGTCAGCGAGCTTTCCGCCGCCAGCATTGAGGCGACGACCACCAACCTGTTCGCCATCAATCCTCGTGAGAGTAACCCGCCAAGCGAATGGGTCAAACGGGAACCAGGCTTCTGGAAGGTTCAATAAGGTGGTTTTGAAGCGGCGGGGCTTCAGCCCCGCCATATCCCTGGGCAAATGGACACCGTGGTTGTGGCGTTATGCGCTGGCCAACTCCAGAACTCCCAGCTGTTGCAGCATACCGAGTTCGTCCGAGCTTCCCCAGCGTTCCACCATCTTGCCATCGCGGAACTTCGAAATCTGCACTCCCCGGATACTCACCTTTTTCCCCGTCGGTGGTATCCCCATCAGGGGGCCCTGGTGTGTACCTGTCAAGGTGTAGGCGAAACCGATCGAGTCCTCGTCAGCCAGCATCGTTTCCAAACCAACTTTCATATCCGGAAAGGCCTTTGTCATGGCCGAAAAGAACGTGCGGTAGCCTTCGGGTCCCTGGACCTGGCCTGGTGCCGGATCGTGGTCGACGCACTCTACGGCAACGGCCTCCCGGAACAGATCAAAATTGCGTGTATTCACAGCCTCTGCAAACTTGCCCAGCGCAGCCAAATTCTGCTCTTTGCTCATCGTTAGCTTCCTCCGAAAATCAGATGCCTCGAAGCAACGGACCAGACCATCAATATTTGCGCTGCGCTCGAGAGTGGGCGGAGAAAAATCTGCCCTTCAGGACCTCACTTCCTGAAGGGCAAACGGATCGTTACATTCTTGTTTATGGCTATGAACGATAGTGTTCGGCGCAGCCGGATCGTTACAACCGGCTTTCAGGGCGATCTGCGACTACGGATAGCTGACCACCGGGCTCAGCTGGTCAGCGAAACCGCTATTGACTGCTGCTCCCACCCCGTTGAGGACATGCGTGATCTGCCCGCTGCCATTGAGCCAAACCGTGCCGGCATCATGGATTTGGACTCCGGAAACATCAGGAACGGTCATGGCATTGTCTTCGACGATGGGAATACCCAGATCGAAGAAGGAGTAAATACCCAAGCCGTAGCCCTGATGCGCAGCCACGGAACCAGCGACCACGTACGAGGGATAGCCGTTTGCCGTGCCATCCATCCAGGCGCTCTGGCTGGGCGGATCGTAGGGCAGTTCGCTCTGGTAGAAAATCGTCTCCCCGCTATTGCCCTTCCACAGCACCTGTTCCTGCTGGTAATGCTCAACCGCCAGGCCTAATGCGGTCACGCGGTTGCCGTTCACCACCACTCCATGGGCAGCGGTGTTGAGGGTCCACCCTACTCCGTTGCCGTGATCCGCGCGCCAGGCCCAAATGTCATCGAGGATCACATCTGCGCTGTCAACTTCAAGACTGGTGGTGGCGCTGCCCGCGGTCGCTCCGCCAATGCGGAAGAAGACGTCATTGATCGTGGAAGGGTCGCTCGCGTGAGAGAGCAAACCTCCCGGCGGCAGAGGAAAGCCCAACAAGCCAGCCCCCATCCTGAGCAGTACGGGTGAGTTGACGGGGCCGGCATCGATGATGAGTCCGGCAATCTGGACTCCGTTTACATCCAGGACCGTGATGGCCTCTTTACCCGTCTGCGGAACCAGGGTTGCGTAGCCCATGCCGAGCACGATGGTGTCTGGATAGAGGATCTGGATAGGTTGTTTAAGTTGATAGACACCTGGCGTCAGAATCAGGTTCTTGCCCAGGGCCAGTGCCAGGTTGATCTCGGCTATTGGCGTGGATGGCTGAGCGATGAAGAACCGGTTGATAGGGATGGACCGTCCCGGAGTGTTGCTAGTGGACCAGGTCGTCCCCGTCGTGTTTCTTGCGACCGCCGGCGCGAACACATTGTACTGTCCATTGCCGTCCACATAGAGAAATGGTTTTTCCCGGCTCACTGGAGTCGTTGCCAGTGTCGTATAGGGTGGGGTTGGATAGGATTGCGCCGGTGCGCCAGCTACTCCAGAGAAAACCATGTTCCATACGGAGCCGTTCCAGCTGCCGAGGTTGCTGTTGCGCGTGTACCATTGCTGCTGCGAGCAAGGGTTGACATTGCCCGTCACCACCACGTCGCTGATGAATCCTCCGCTGGCATTTCCGCAGTAGGTGTCGGTCAATTCCAGCCCGCCATTAATCTGCAGCCGCCGCAACGGGGCTCCTTGCGATACGCCCCATTGCAACTCAACGTTGCTGTCACCTTGGGCAACGTCAGCCACCGGGTTGATGGTCAGGTTCTCCATCGAACGCCAGAAGGTGTCGGTGATGTTGTTTCCAGGCCATGTGGGGGTGCCGTATACGGCTTGCCCGTATTGTGGACTCAGGAAGCCGGTGATGGTGACGCCGCCGGGCGTCTGACCCAGGCCCGCAATGGACTCGTAGTAGCCGACCGGCGCCTGCACATTGTAGGCGCCCGGCATAAAGAGCACGGCATATCGATTGGTGCTGAACTGGGCTTCATTTGAGAGCGAGATGAGCGTCGACTGTACCTGCGCAGCCGGCATGCTGGGATCGAGGATGTAGACGTTAGGTCCGAAATTCGGTGTTTGCGCAACTGCCACGGTGCTGAATGTACTTATTCCGATTCCGGATAAGCGCACCGGCAAAGTGCGCCAACGATGGCTTCGCAATGTCTCGCTTACACGGGCTATATCTCATGTTTTTTGTAACCCCCTTGGAGCATGACGTTCTACTCGCGCCCGCAAAGATAAGCCGCTTTCTCAGGGGTTGTCAATCAGGCAACTTAGAAAGTCTAAGATAACCAACTCATATACGCTTCACCTATTGAAAACATCTGTTAGAGTTCTGGCATGTTGTATTGTTAGTTCACCCCATGGAGGGCAGCAGGTCAGATGCTGGTTGAGAAAACATTGTTAGCGACCAGCAAGACCTTGCAAACCAACAGGCTCGTTTCTCTCGATGTCTTCCGCGGAATTGTCATTGCGGGAATGATCCTGGTCACCGACCCAGGCACCTACAGCTACGTATACAGCCCGCTCCGTCATGCGGAGTGGATGGGCGCAACGGCAACGGACATGATCTTTCCAGCCTTTCTATTCATGGCCGGTCTATCGATCTCCTTCTCGTTTGCCTCGCAGATCAAACGCGGAGCTAGTCGTACGATGCTCGTCCAGCGTCTGCTTCGGAGGAGCGTGGTGCTGTTTATCCTGGGCCTGGTGTTGAATGGATTTCCGGATTATCACTTGCGCACCTTGCGCATTCCTGGAATTCTCCAGAGAATCGCGATCTGCTACCTCTGCAGCGGCGCTCTCTATCTGTTAGCAACCAGCCCGCGTGAGCAGGTCGAGAAGGGGAGAATCTCCAGGCAGGTGCTGCTGATGGCAGGCGTGGGGTTCGGCCTGCTTGCTGTGTATTGGGCACTGCTGAAGCTGGTTCCGGTCCCCGGCATCGGGCCCGGCCATCTCGACACATTCGGGAGCCTTCCCGCCTACATTGATCGCCGGGTTTTTGGGATAAACCACCTCTGGATTTGGGGCCTTACGCCGGGAAAAGGAGTTACTTACGATCCTGAAGGTATCCTCTCCACTCTGCCTGCTATGTTTTCTACCCTCGCCGGCATCGTCGCGGGCGAGTGGATGAGAGCAAGCCGCCCCGCCAGAATAAAGGCGCTGGGCCTTGCCGTGGCTGGATGCACGCTCACGATCTCAGGATTGCTATTAAGCCCACTTCTACCTTTGAATAAGCGCATTTGGACCAGCACCTTTGCTCTCCTGAGTACAGGTGTTAGCGTGTTGGTGTTCGCCGCGGTTTACGCGGTTGTCGATCTGTGTGGCTTCCGCCGCGGGCTGCTTCCGGCGAAAGTCCTGGGCACGAATGCAATTCTCGCTTTCACGTTATCAACCATCATCACCAGCTTGCTCGACCGCATCCACCTCCATGGGCTAACCATGCACGAATGGATATACCGGAACTTCTTCGCGAGCTGGTTATCCCCTTATCCTTCGTCGCTGGCTTATGCAATCGTGATTGTTTTGCTTAACATTCTTCTGCTTTATCCGCTGTATCAGAAACGGCTCTTTGTCAGGGTCTAGCCATGGCCGTCGATTGTGCTATACCTGTGCTGACCCGCCGGGAGATGGTGAAGATGACAGCCGCTGCTGCGTTATCGGGCGATCGCATTTTGGATCCTCATGTTCATGTCTGGAGTCACGACCCACAATTTCCTTTCTCTTCCGGAGCCAGAGTTCCTGACTACGATGCCACTCCACAGATGCTGCTGCAGCTGATGAAGACCAACGGCGTGGCCAAGACTGTGATTATCCAGGTCATCCACTACCGTTATGACAACAGCTACCTGGCCGCAGTCCTCAAGCAATATCCGCGGGTCTTTGAAGGAGTCTGCCGGGTTGACCCGCTCGACCCTGCCGCGCCGGATCGCCTCGCGCAGCTTACAGAGCAAGGTTTTCGAGGCGTCCGCCTCAGCCCGGCCGGCGATGCCGGCGGAGACTGGATTCGAGGCCCGCTGATGGTCCCCTTATGGAAGCGTTGCCAAAGCCTTAAAGTTCCCATGACGCTGTTGATTCCCATCAGCCGTGTTCCTGATGTCCAGAAGCTGGTCGACAAATTCCCAGAGTTAACCGTAGTCATCGACCACATGGCCGATTGCCCGGTAGATCATCCAGAGCAGCTCGAAGCCCTGGTGGCTCTGGCACGCTATCCCAGGGTTTTCATCAAGATCTCACACACCTGGTCCTTATCCAGGGAAAGCTATCCCTGGCTTGATTCCCAGCGCCTGGTAAAGCGCTCATACGATACCTTCGGACCGCGGCGGCTCATGTGGGCGACCGATTGGCCCATCGCCAAAGAGCGAGCGAGCTACGCGCAGAGGTTGACCGTCGTCCGCGATGACATGCAATTCCTCAACGCCGACGATAAGCGCTGGATGCTCAGCAGGGCCATCGAACAGGTCTGGCCTTTCGCCTGAAGTTCTTTGATCGACAGCAGGCCCCCGCAATCGCTACTCTTGAAAGGACACGAAGTTGGGAGGCACGCCATGGCGTCCGTTAATGAAGTCTCCGTCCCCACCTGCCGGGTAGTTCAACCGGGCGAAGCCTTTCAGGGCAAGCAAGGCCTCATGTATTCCCCGGCCATCTCGGCAGAAACCGTCGGTTCGCAGGGCATCCACATGCAGTTGCTCACCATCCCGCCTGGCGGCCGCGCCAAGGCCCACAAACACGCCTCCCACGAGACCGCCATCTACATGCTCAAAGGCGTTGGAGCTATGTGGTACGGCCCTCAGCTTGAGCATCATAATTTGCTCCACCCGGGGGAATTCCTCTACATCCCAGCCGACATGCCTCACCTGCCTTACAACCCCAGCACGACAGAAGAGACCGTCGCCGTCATTTCCCGCACCGATCCCAACGAGCAGGAGAGCGTTGTTCTTCTGCCGCACCTGGAAGCCATCCACCCATGAAGATCACTGTCCTTTTAATCCTAGGCTTCACCTTTGCCGTCACATCCGTCCATGCCGTCGCGCAGGACTCGTCAGTCCTGTCCCCCATCGATGCGATGTTTCAAGGCATGACAGACCGAAACCCTGCAGCCATTAAGGCCGCGGCATTGCCCGGTACGATGCTGATACTCATGCGAGACGGCAAACCGGAGCAAATGACCATCGAGACATTTGCTGAACACCTGAACAAGCCCAGCAAGACTCACATCGAAGAGCGCATCCACGATCCGCTGATACGTATGGATAATGATCTGGCGATGGTCTGGGCGCCGTTCGAGTTTCTCGTTGATGGCACGCCCGATCATTGCGGAACCGATCTCTTCAATCTGGTCAAGACGGACGGCAAGTGGCTCATCGCCGGCATAGCCGACACGGGAAGCAAACAGTGTGCGACGAAATAAGCGCAGGCATTTTTCTCTAGCCATCCTGGCCATCCTGGCTTTTCTGACCAGCACTGCCAGATCCCTTGCTGCGCCGGCGAACGATCGGTTTTTGATCGTGTCTGACATCCATTTCAATCCTTTCGCCGATCCCTCGCTGGTTGTGAACCTGGCTTCCGCACCAGCCAACGAGTGGGAGCCGATTCTTAATCGGTCGCACGCAACCTCATACAGCCAGTACGGTCAGGACACCAATTGGCCACTGCTGCACTCTGCCCTCGATCACGTGCGGACAACCGAGTCTGATCCCGCGTTGGTGATGATCACCGGCGATTTGCTAGCCCATGGGTTTTCGCGCGCTTATGCCAGCGCAACCCATGACACAGATCCTGAGCACTACCGCGCATTCGTGCTCAAGACCATTACCTTCATGGCGTTTGAGCTGCGGCGAAGATTTCCGGCGACCCAAATACTGCTCACCCCTGGCAACAATGATGATGAATGTGGTGACTACCAGATCCAGGCCGGCGGACCATTTCTGAACGATACAGCCGCGCTGGCGCGAGGACTTGCACGCGGCAGCGGCTCCTTCACCCCGGACTGGAAAGCACTGGGCAGCTACACCGTTCGACCGCGGAACATTCGCGGTGTTCGCATCCTCTCCGTCAACTCCGTCTTCTTTTCCAACAAGTATCAGGCGGCGAATTTTGCCGCCGGCTGCGCGCCGGTTGACTCGACCGCGGCCTCCCACACCTTCACCTGGTTGGAAGCTGCTCTTTCCCAAGCCCGCCAGGCCAATGAAAAAGTATGGATCATGCTCCACATCCCTCCCGGGATCGACGGTTTTTCCAGCATGATGCAATACCGGCGTCTCGAGGCGGGTGGAGCAATCGCTGACTTGTGTAGTAAGGCAATTGTTCCTATGTGGAAGCCAGAGTGGACGGCTCGCTTCGAGGGCATTCTGCAGGATTATCAAAGCACAGTCACGGCGACTTTTTCCGGCCACGACCACACGGATGATTTCCGCGTCTTGCGTGCCAACGAACCCGGAGAAGCATTCGTGCTCATTGACCCGCCTGTCTCGCCGATTTACGGTCAGAACCCTGCTTTCCGAGTCGTTTCCTTCACAGAAAACGGCAGATTGGCGAATCAGTCCACATACTACCTAACTAACCTCACATCCGCCGATAGTGCGGTCCCGGGTTTCTGGATGCGGGAGTACAATTTTGCGGAAGAATGGCAGAGTAAACAACTGGATAGCGCGAGCTTGAAAAGTGTCTATGACCGTGTTCGAAGCGATGCAGCCGTCCGCGCCCGCTGGTTGAGCATTCTCAATGTTTCGAGCGCGCACGACTCTGTACCCGCCCAAGGCGTGGGAAACCTCGACTGTGCGATCGAAGCGCTTGATCCGGCCACCTACAAGAACTGCTATTGCCCAGTCCCGGCTCCCTGATCTTGATATCCTGAGACCCCATGCAGCTATTTGTCCGGCAAGCCGTCGCAGGCGATATCCCCGCGCTCCAGAGCCTGATCCGCCAGTCGGTTCTCGGCCTTCAGGGGGCAGACTATACGCCGGAGCAGTTGGAGTTGGCTCTGGAACGCGTCTTTGGCGTGGATACCCAATTGATCGAAGATGGCACCTATTTCGTAGCCGAGGCTGAGGTTGGCGGGGGCCGCGTCCTTGCCGGCTGTGGAGGCTGGAGCAAGCGCAAGACTCTCTATGGCAGCGACCACTGCGTGGGTCGCGAAGATGCTCTGCTCGATCCGAATTGCGAAGCGGCGAAGATACGTGCATTTTTCGTGCACCCCGCGTGGGCGCGGCGCGGGGTCGGCAGCAGAATCCTCGATGTCTGCGAGGCGGCTGCGGTGGCCGCAGGTTTCCGTCGCCTGGAGATGGGAGCCACTCTCACTGGTGTGCCGCTTTACGTCGCCCGTGGATACAGAGAGGGCGAACGTCGCCAGGTTCCACTTCAGCCTGGCCTGTCCCTGCCCATCGTCCACATGGAAAAGCAGCTTTGACGTAGAAGGGAAGGGTCTGGTCTGAAGATATTTGTCTACGTGCTTGGCTTGTTGCTGGCTTGTGCCAACTCGGGTGCATCCGGCCTTCCGATCCGATCGGTACCCCTTTGTTCCGGGGTAACCCTCTCGGCAAGCTACCTTGCCATGACCGGCCGCGAGCAGGTTCCGGGCTTTCGTTTTAAGCTGTCGAACCGCACCAGCCGGGAGATCAAGCTCGCCGAGCCGGTCCCGTCCAGTTCTCACTGGTATGCGCGCTCCCACGGGCGGTGGTGGTGGAGGGCATCGAACGGGGCCGGGGGCAGTTTGGTGAATGCCGGCAACGAGCATGGCCGGGTCATGGTTTATCCCAACCAGAATCTCGTAGGAGCCGCCCTGGTCACCGTGGCCCCGCACCAGAACAGGGAATGGACGGCAAGCCCGCAAGAGAACCCTGTCCTCGAATACAAGCCGGGCTGTGCGCTCTGCTCTTATCCTGGGGAAAGCCAATACCAGGTAGTCTTTGCGTACGCCTACGTCACAGGGGCCGGCGAGCCCCACGGCCTGCTGGCTTGCGGTTTACGCTCGGCGCCGGTGCCGATGCCGCCGAAGTACTGAACTATTTCTTCTGAACCTACGTCAATTTCTAGTGAACTGACCGCGTACATGCGGTTTGCTAGCAACCATGCGGCCGGCCGCGTGTTCTCATCAATGTGGTAGATATGCAGGAGATACACCCATGAAGGACCAGTTAGGTCGTATAGCACTCAGTGGAATTTTGGCCACTGGGCTCACCCTTGGCTCGGCTGCCGCCTTTGCGCAGCAGGATAGCCCCGCTCCCCCTGATGCTGCCGCTCAACAAGGCGGTCATCGTCAGCCGCCGACCCCAGATGAACAGGTCGCGCGCATGACCAAACGTTACAACCTGTCTGCAGATCAGCAAACGCAAATCAAGCCGATCATTGCCGATGCGCAGGAGAAAATGATGGCCCTGCGTGGGGACAGTTCTTTGTCGCGTGACGACAAGATGACCAAGATGAAGAGTATTCACGAGGATTCGAACACCAAGATCCAGGCGATTCTCAACGATACTCAGAAGGCGCAATTCGCGCAGGATCAACAGAAGATGCAGGAGCGCATGATGCAGCGCAGCGGTGGTGCTCCTCCAGCCCAGAACTAAAGAACCGCCGGTGCTCAGCCGAGCAGATCGAGCACCGGTTTCCACTCCCTTCCATGCGACTGGGCGACTCCCTGATAGGTGAGTTGCCCGGCGTAAGTATTCACTCCTTCGCACATTCCGGGATCCGCCTTGATCGCTGCGGCGGCGCCGTGCTGCGCCAGGCGTAGCACGTAGGGGAAGGTTGCGTTCGTGAGTGCCAGGGTAGATGTGTTGGGAACGGCGGCGGGCATGTTGGTGACGCAGTAGTGGACCACTCCGTCCACCAGGAACGAGGGATCGCTGTGGGTGGTTGGGTGGGCGGTTTCGATGCACCCTCCCTGGTCGATGGCGACGTCGACCACGACGGCGCCTTTTTTCATGCGTGAGACCATTTGCCGGGTGACGATTTTTGGAGCGGCTGCGCCCGGGATCAGCACGCCGCCGATGACCAGGTCTGCGTTTTGTACCGCGCGGGCGACGTTATAGGAGTTGGATGCCAGGGTATAAACGCGGCCGTTGAAGATGTCGTCCAGTTCGCGCAGCCGGTTGAGATTGAGATCAACGATAGTGACATTTGCTCCCATGCCGAGGGCGATCTTGGCGGCGTTGGTGCCGACGATGCCGCCTCCCAGGATGCAGACGGTTGCGGGGGGCACTCCGGGCACTCCACCCAGCAGTACTCCGCGTCCGCCTTTTTCCTTTTCCAGGTAGGTTGCGCCCACCTGGACGGACATTCGTCCGGCCACTTCGGACATGGGTGTGAGCAGGGGGAGAGTCCCTGCACGATCGCGGATGGTCTCGTAAGCGATGCCGGTGACTTTGGTAGCCAGCAGGCGGTCGGTGAGCGCCGGCAGGGGAGCGAGGTGCAGGTAGGTGAAGAGGACCAGGCCTTCGCGGAAGAAGGCGTATTCCTGTTCGACTGGTTCTTTTACTTTGACGATCATGTCGGCGATGCCCCAGACATTGTGAGCCGAGCCGACGATTTCGGCTCCTGCTGACTGGTATTCATCGTCAGTGAAGGCGGAGAGGTCGCCTGCCTGGGTTTGTACGAGCACGGTATGGCCTGCGTCGACGAGGGCCTTTGCGCCGGCAGGTGTAATGCCCACCCGGGACTCGTGGTCTTTCACTTCCTTGGGAACGCCGATGATCATCTTGTAATTTGCCTCGCAAGGGAATGCTAGCAAATGCGAGGAGGGTGCCGCTGCCGGGTGAGAACTGCAGATCCCTCGGCTGCGCTCGGGATGACAAGGGGAGAGCGGTTACTTTTCGCAAAGGGCTGCGACTCGGATGGACGGAATTAAGAGCGGCTACGTTGCAAAGACTGCAGATGCCTCCACTGTGCTTCGCGGTATAAGTCTTTCCGTCCTAGGGACTAGGCTTCCGGAACGTAACCACCCTTCCCTTGTCATCCCGACCGGAGCGAAGCGCAGTGGAGGGATCTGCAGTCGTTGCGTGCCACGCTTCGCTTAGGTCAGACCAGGACGGGTTCGTTTGCTCAATAAGCTCTATCTTTTTGGCGCGTGTCCAGCCTTTGATTTGCTTTTCTTTTTCCAACGCGTTGTAAACGTATTTGTAATGCTCAAACCACACGAGACGATGACATTTGTACTGAGCAGTAAAGCCAGGAATCAGGGCCGACTTATGCTCATCGGTTCTG
Source organism: uncultured Acidobacteriaceae bacterium (assembly GCA_963763905.1). Classification (GTDB taxonomy): domain Bacteria; phylum Acidobacteriota; class Terriglobia; order Terriglobales; family Acidobacteriaceae; genus PALSA-350. The sequence continues at coordinate 40,555 of CAVXRU010000022.1, forward strand.
CGCGCAACACTGTTGGTCACGCCACAGTACAAACCCGCGTGCGGCTGCAAATGATGTACACGAAATAATGGTGGTCGCGCCTTGTCGTCCTACTCTCCCGTATCGATTTGCGCTCGTTGCAGCCGATCGGAGTAATCCACGTAAACCGCCTTCCACGAGGTGTAGAAATCAAGTGCTCCCGTGCCACCCTCGCGGTGGCCGTTGCCGGTTTGCTTCACTCCGCCGAACGGTAGATGAACCTCCGCTCCGATCGTCGGTGCGTTGATGTAGGTAATGCCGGCCTCCAGGTCGCGCATCGCCTTGAACGCCAGGTTGACGTTGCGGGAATAAAGCGCGGTCGAAAGCCCGTACTGAATGCCATTGGCAAAACTAATCGCCTGGTCGAAGTTGTCGCATTCAATCACACTCACGACCGGTCCAAACACTTCTTCCCGGGCGATGCGCATCTCCGGGCCCACTCCGCCAAACACCGTGGGACTAAAGAAAAATCCCTTGTCTAATCCTTTCACCCGCCCTCCGCCAGTCAGCAGCCGCGCCCCCTCTTCGGATGCAATCGCGGTGTAACGCACCGACGTATCCACCTGCTGTTGATTGATCTGGGGTCCCATCTCCACCTGGGCATCAAGCCCGTCTCCCACCCGCAGAGCCTGCGCCCGCTCCACCAGCCTGCGGGTAAACTCGCCGGCAATGCTCTTCTGCACGATGATCCGGCTGGTGGCCGTGCAGCGTTGGCCACTGGTACCAAAAGCGCCCCAGACAGCACCGTCCAGCGCCAGGTCCAGATTTGCATCCTCCAGCACGATCATGGCGTTCTTTCCCCCCATCTCAAGCGAACAGGGCTTGAAAAGACCGGCTGCGGTCTGGCCGACGATCCGTCCCACCTCACTCGAGCCAGTGAAAGAAATGGCGTCGACTCCCGAATGCGCCACCAAGGGTGCGCCGGCGTCGGGGCCAAAACCAGTTACGATGTTGACCACGCCATCCGGCAGCCCCGCCTCGAGCAATAGTTCCACCAGGTTGATGGTCGACAGCGGAGTATCCTCCGCCGGCTTGATCACGCAGGTATTCCCGCACACCAGGGCAGGGAACAGCTTCCAGGACGGAATCGCCATGGGGAAGTTCCAGGGCGATATCATCCCGCAGACGCCCACCGGCATGCGCACCGACATGGCAAATTTGTCTCGCAATTCCGACGGGGTAGTCTGGCCGAAGAGCCTGCGCCCTTCCCCTGCCATATAGAAAGCGGTGTCCGCAGCTTCCTGCACATCGCCCCGCGTCTCGCTCAGGACCTTGCCCATTTCCCGAGTCATCTGCCGGGCCAGCTCCTCTTTACGCTGCAACAGCAGCTCACCCGTCCGATAGAGAATCTCTCCGCGCTTGGGCGCCGGATACAGCCGCCATTGGCGATAAGCCGTCCTGGCCGCCTGCACTGCCCGATCCACATCCACCTCAGTAGAAGCTTGAAACTCACCCACCACATCGTCCACATTGGCTGGATTGCGATTAAGGAAAGTCTTGCCGCTCGCAGCACTCACCCACTTGCCGCCAATCAAATTTTTGTAGCTCTTGATCGTCATCGTCCGAGGATAAATGAAGCGTACCGTAGCTGTTCGGGAGCGCCCTGAAACAGGGCGTATACCCTAAAAGTGGTGCCAAAGACTCAAAAGAGTAGCGAGCAACAAAGGCAATCGCGGCCGTACAATGAATCCGGGTTCGACAGGAAAAGTCCTGCATTCATGTCAGCAAACGGTTTCCATTCGCGTTCTTCGCGTACGCACGGCGTGCGTTCGTTGTTCAGCGTCTTCTCCAGCGATCTGGCAATCGATTTAGGCACCGCGAACACCCTGGTGTATGCGCGCGGTAAGGGTATCGTGGTCAACGAGCCCTCGATCGTGGCGATCAACAAAAACACCGGCGAGGTCGAGGCGGTGGGTAAAGAGGCCAAGGAGATGCTTGGCCGCACGCCCGGCAACATCGTGGCCATCAAGCCCATGAAAGATGGCGTGATCGCCGACTTCAAAATCACGGAAAAGATGTTGAATTACTTTATCCAGAAGGCGCACAACCGCAAAATGCTGGTGCACCCAAGGATTGTCATCGGCGTGCCGTCTGAGATCACCCAGGTAGAGAAGCGGGCGGTCGAGGATTCCGCTTATCGCGCCAAGGCTAGTGAAGTGTTCCTGGTCGAGCAGGCCATGGTGGCCGCCATCGGCGCCGGTTTGCCCATCACCGAGCCGAGCGGCAACATGGTGGTCGATATCGGCGGCGGCACCACCGATATCGCTGTCATCTCGCTCTCCGGCATCGTCTACTCCCGTTCTGTCCGTATGGCCGGCAACCAGATGGACGAGGCGATCATGAACTACCTCAAGCGCAAGTACAACCTGCTCATCGGCGAGCGTACTGCGGAGCAGATCAAGATCGACATCGGATCCGCCTATCCGCTGGACAAGCCGCTCACCATGGAGATCAAGGGCCGCAACCTGATCGAAGGCGTGCCCAAGACCATCACCATCGATGACAGCGAGATCCGTGAAGCGCTTACCGAATGCATTTCGACCATCCTGAATGCTATCCGCGTAGCTCTCGAACGGACCCCACCCGAACTCAGCGCCGACATCAGCGATCGGGGCATCGTTCTGACCGGGGGCGGGGCTTTGATCAAGAATCTGGACAAGCGTATTCGTGAAGAAACCGGCCTGCCGGTTTCGATTGCCGATGATCCCCTGGCCAGCGTGGTCTTGGGCACGGGCAAGATGCTGAGTGACTTCCGTTTGCTGCGCAAGATCAAGATCGACTGAGCAAGCGGCGACCCGATCTATAAAGAGATGAAAGCAGCCATGGGTAGGTCGTGAGCCGCTATAAAAACATCGTGTTTCTGGTGGCGGTGCTGGTCGTCCAGCTCATTGGTTTGGCCGTCCAGATTCGCCGGCCCAATCCCACTGGTGGCGATCAACCGGCCGTGCGCCTGATCCGCTACTGGGCAATCAGTCTTATGTCGCCCCCGGAAAAGGTGGTTCATGGCAGCGGAAACGGTCTGCGCGGCATGTGGTCGAACTATCTTGACCTTCGCCACGTGCGGGAGCAAAACCAGGAGCTGAAGGAGCAGGTCGGCCGCTTGCAGCTGGAGCAAGCGGGGCTGCTCGAAGATGCGCGCCAGGGGCAGCGGCTGCAGGCACTGCTGGCCTTTAAAGAGCATTACATCTCCTCGACTGTGCCGGCGCAGGTGATCGGTACGTCGGGCACCGACCAGTCCCGGATCCTCTACATCGATAAAGGCGCCAAAGACGGGCTCAAGCCAGACATGGCCGTGATTATCCCGGAAGGCATCGTGGGCAAGTTAAAGGACGTGTATGCCCACACCTCGCAGGTGCTGGCGATCAACGATCAGACCAGCGGGGCGGGGGTGCTGCTGGAAACCACGCGGTTGCGAGGTGTCCTGCGCGGCAATGCGCTGGGGCAGCCGCAGATCATCAATATGCTCCCCGATGAGCGAGTCAAGCCGGGAGAACGCGTCATCACCAGCGGTGGAGACCAGATTTTTCCTCGCGGACTTCCGGTGGGGGTGGTCGACCGGGTGGTTGCAGATGCGCAGAACCCTCCTTATGTAGACATCATCCTCAAGCCGGCGGCCAATCTGGGTCACGTGGAGGAGTTGCTGGTCATCACAGAGGCTGCCGATCACATGACGGCCAGGGAGCAGCTGGATTTAGCGCAGAGTGCCGCCCAAGGGGCGGTTGTAGTGCAACAGCGGGCGTCCGATATCCTGGCCGAGCGGTTGCCTGGCCTGAATGATCCGAACGCATTGGCTGATCCGATCCCCGGTCAGAAACCAGTAGCGGTCGCGGCGGCTTTGCCCGCAATTCCCCCGCCGCTCCATCCGCCACCAGCCCTGCATCCCGACCATTACACCCCGATGGCGACGCCACCGGCCGCCAGCCTGACCCCGGGCCAGGCGATTGTCGATCCCAAATATGCGCCCCGGCCGAAGTCGCAGGTCTCGGAAACGCGGGCCGTCAAATCACCAGATGAGGCCAAGGTCCAGCCGAGCAAGACTCCGGCAAGCAAAACCCCGGCAGCTGATGGAGATAAGGCAGATACGGGAATTCCGGTAAAGCCTAAACATCCTGCAACCAATCCGGCGGTGCCAGGCGATCCAGCTAAGCCGAAGACACCTAAGACAGCGGTACCCCAACCCCCTGAGCCCGCAGAGGAACCGCCCGCGACGACTGGGAATGGGCCGCAGCCTCAGTAGTTCGAAGTTGTTGAGACGGTAAGAGGAGAAAGATTCGTATGGCAATGTCGGCATCACTCGCGCGGCGGGAACTGGATGTGCAGCGTTACCCGCTCATCGTTGTGATCCTGGTCCCGTTGCTGGCGATCTTCCTCCAGGTTCTGATCCCGCGGTTTATTCCCAAGTTCGACATTCTTGATCTGCCCTTGTTGGTCACCATCTACTTTTCCGTGGGTTGGCGAAACCCGATCGCGGGCACCATCACTGGAGCGGTCATTGGGCTGGTTCAGGACGCGCTTACCAGCCACCCCCTTGGTATGAACGGGATCTCGCAATGCGTGGTGGGTTTCTGTGCCGCGTCGCTGGGGGTAAAGATTGACGTGGAGAACCCCGGAACCCGGCTGCTGATCAACTTCGCATTCACGTTGATGAATATCGGGATCTACCTGTTCATCACCCATCACATGCTGGCCTTTCACGTCACGACCAACTGGCTGCATGAAGCGATCAAAGCAGTGATTAACTCGATTGTGGGCGTGTTCTTCTTCGATATTCTGGATCGCGTCCGGCCTCGAGACTAGAAAGTTTGCACCAAATTAACGGCAGACGAGTCACAGTAAGGAATGGATTACGTGCTCATCAATAAGGAAGAGAGATTACCGGCTTATAAGCTCACGATCGTGCAGTACGTGATCGTGGGGGTGCTCCTGGTGCTGCTCTCCGGCTTGTGGCGATTGCAAGTGGTGGGCGCGCAGAACTACCGTACCCTGGCGGAGCAGAACCGTATCCGTAAGGTGCCCATCCTGGCCCCCAGGGGCAAGCTGTTTGACCGCGAAGGGCGGCTGCTGGTCGACAACTACCCCTCGGTTTCCTGCTTTTTAGTCCGTGAGCCAGGCCGGGATTTGCGCGCTGATTTCCCGCTCATCTCGCGGGGGCTGCACATGACCACCGAGCAGCTGGAAAGCACGTTGGCGCATTACGCCCTCGCTCCCAAGTATGAGCCCATTCCGCTGAAGCAGGACATCACTCCGGACGAGGTGGAGTTCATCGAGGCTCACCGCGACGAGTTGCCGGAACTGGAAACCATCGATGAACAGCGCCGACTGTACCCCCGCAATGGTTTTGCCGCCAACCTGATTGGCTACGTGGGCGAAGTAAGCGACGATATGTTGAATGATCCACGCTATGCCTACTACGAGCCTGGCGACGTGGTCGGCAAATCAGGCGTTGAGCAGTCTTACGATCAGCTGCTCCGCGGCACGGATGGTTCGCAAGACATTATCGTGGACAGCCACGGCAGGGAAGTAGGCTTGCTGGGCCGCGAGCCTGCGGTACCCGGGCAGGGCCTCAAATTGACAATCGATCTGGATATCCAGCGCGCCGCCGAAGCCGCCATGGGCGATCGTAATGGGGCGATTATCGCCATCGACCCTCATACCGGCGGGGTCCTGGCGCTGGTCTCACGGCCCGCCTTCGACCCCAATGATTTCTCCGTGCGCGTCTCCCGCGACGAATGGAACAAACTCATCACGGATCCTCGCCACCCCCTGCTGGACAAAGCAATTCAGGCCCAGCTGGCGCCAGGATCCACCTTCAAGATCATCATGTCGCTGGCCGGTTTGGAAAACAATGTGGCGCAGGATTTGAAGGTGAACTGTACTGGTGGCGCCACGTTCTACGGACGCTTCTTCGCCTGCGATAAGCGCCACGGCCCCGTCGACATTCTGCACGCCATCCCTCTTTCTTGCGATACCTACTACTACACGCTCGCCGAACGGCTGGGCATTGAGAAGATTGCCTATTGGGCCCACAAAGTAGGCATAGGGCAAAAGACGGGCATCGACCTACCCGGGGAAGTAAGCGGCACCATGCCCTCGGAAGAATGGAAGATGAAGACCTTTCACGAGAAGTGGTATGCGGGAGAAGTAATCTCCGTGGGTATCGGGCAAGGTGCAGTTGCCATCAGCCCGGTCCAGTTGGTGCGGGCGATCGCCGGAATTGCTTCCGGCGGCGTCCTCAAGCGCCCCCACGTAGTCGAGCCCGATCAGGTACCGGCAGATTATCGCCAGGCACTCTATGACTCGTATCCGGGCAGTGGTGACGTGACGATACCGATCAGTCCTGCAGTATGGGAGACCATCACCGAGGGCATGGCGCTCACGACCAACAGCGGTACGGCAGTGGCGTCTCATTTGGCAAATATCGACTTTGCCGGCAAGACAGGCACCGCGCAGGTGGTGAACCACAGTGCCGGAATGAAGAGTCTTGGCACCGGCGCCGAGCGCGCCAACGCCTGGTTTGTCGGAATCGCCCCGCGCCGCAATCCGGATATCGCCGTAGTGGTCCTGGTGGAACACGGTGGCTGGGGAGCAGAGGCGTCTGCGCCTCTGGCTGCGCGGGTGATCGAAACCTTTGTGGATAAGCAGCGCCGGCTGGATAACAACCTGGAAGAAGCTAAAGCGCCTTCCAAGGTCGAGGTAGGTGCAGTGTGGTCGGAGCGGCCCGAGAACGAGGTAGCCCCGGCAAAGATGACCACTGCGGCCGTGAAGGAACCCGAGCCCAAGCTGCATGGTGGACACTTTGAAGTTCCGGTAGCTGCGGTGCAGCACTAAGAAGAGAGGAGCATCTTGCGCCGATTTATTTCATTTCGCGATTTCGACTGGCTGCTCCTGGGCCTGGTGCTGCTGCTGTCGATCATCAGCATCTTCGAGATCTACAGCGCCACCCTGCACACCAAGTTTGTCGGCTTTGAGACCAAGCAGGTCTTTTGGCTGATTGGCGGCCTGGCGGCCATGTTTATCTTTTCGATAATCAATTATCACCGTTTACTAGAGGCAATACCCTGGATCTACGGTTTCTGCCTGGTCTCGCTGATAGCGGTGCTGGCCGTCGGAACCAAGGTTTTGGGGGCGCGGCGCTGGATCAAGCTTCCCGGCGGGGTCCATTTCCAGCCATCCGAATGGGTGAAACTGGTGCTGATCGTAGCTGTGGCTCGATATTTCTCCAGCCTGGCTGGCCGGGACCTTACCTGGAGCGATATCTTCAAGGCCTTCCTGCTGGTTGGCCTGCCCATGCTGCTGGTGCTCAAGCAACCGGACCTGGGAACCTCGCTCACCTACATCCCAGTGCTGATCGTCGGGTTGTTTCTGGGAGGCCTGGAATGGAAGAAAGGCCTGATCCTGGTCATTTCCGGTCTTGTGCTGGTGGTTCCTGTCTGGGCCAAGGTGCTGAAGCCTTACCAGAAGCAACGGCTGACCAGCTTCCTGAATCCTGACACCGATCCCAAAGGCAGCGGTTACCAGGTGAAGCAGTCGCTGATCGCGGTAGGCGACGGAGGCATATGGGGCCGGGGAGCGACGAAGGGTACGCAAACCCAGGGGGATTTTCTGCCCATTCCCTATACGGACTTCATCTTTGCGGCGTTCTGCGAGGAGCACGGCTTCGTCGGCGCCGTGTTTGTTCTCCTGATATACTTCCTTATATTGACGCGTTTGATTCAAAATGCTCAAACAGCTGCGGATATATCCGGTACGTTCCTGATCATGGGCGTGGTCGCTGTACTCATCTTTCAGATTGCAGTTAACGTCGGAATGGTCATCGGGTTCATGCCGGTTACAGGAATTCCCTTACCGTTAATGAGTTACGGGGGATCCTCGGTATTGTTTTCGTTTCTGGCTCTGGGCATGGTGATGAATGTTCGCATGAGCCGTTTTGTGAATTAGACCAGTGTCAACCAAGTTTTTGTTTTTCAGTACTTTAGATACGCCGGCCAGGTGAATCACCGGGGCCGGGCAGGATTAGGAATGAGCACGCAGAGAAGGGTAACGACCCCGCCTAACAACAAGGCTGAAGCGGTCACCGACTCTTTGCGCCCGGACAGCCCTGGAACGCCAGGCAGCACAGCGACCGTTTCTGGTCATGGCTGTGCGCCGGTTTCCCCGTACAAAGAATTTCGCTGGATTCCGCCCCATGGATCACGCGCCTTTGCCCAGGCTTTCTCTCCGTCTGACCTAATCCTTCCCTGCATCCCGGGAGTGGGATAAGCAGCTCCCCTCCGATCTGCCGCGTCGGCCGTCCGAACAGGTTTTTAGACCTGCGGACAGGAGAGGCAGCATGTCAAAAGAAATTTGTATTTCCAGTACGCCGCATGAGACGCGTCTGGCCATCCTCGAAGACGACCAACTCACAGAGGTCTATTACGAGCGGGAAAACGAGTACACCCTCGCCGGCTCTATTTACAAGGGTCGCGTGACCCGGGTGCTCCCCGGAATGCAATCCGCATTTGTCGACCTGGGATTGGAACGGGATGCGTTTCTCTACGTAACCGACTTCATGGAGGAGCAGGAAGACTCCTCTGACTTTGAACGCATTCCTGGCAATGGCGAAGAGGCGCGGTCGAGCCAGCCACGTGAGTCCCAAAACCGGCCACCCCGGCCGGCTCAAACGGCAAATCCAGAAGAAGAATCTGCTCAAGGGCGCAATGGTGCCCCGGTAGGTGGAAGCTCATCCGGCGGGCAGGCGCCTGGGGGAGAGTTTGAGGATGGCACCCGGAAGTGGCGTGGACGGCGTGGCCGCCGTAAGGGCTTTCGGCCGGGTCAAGGTGGGGGCGGGGGCGGGCAGCAGGCCAATCAAGAGCGGAGTGCTCAGCCCCGGGTTGAAGCTCCAAGATCGTTTGAGCCCGCTGCCGAACCCGATACTGAGGACAAGCGTTCGTCCGTCCCGTTTGCTCTTCCCGGCGAATCGCTTTCCAAGTACGGCGGTCAAGCCGCTCCCCGGACCCCGGCTTCGGCCGCTGCCGCTCCGCAGCTCAAGGCCAATGTCATCCTTGCCAAGCCTTCCACGCTGATTGAGACGCCCATTGAATGGAATGGAGACGGGCTGCTCCCAGGAGAGTCGATCTCCCGCTATCGCGGTTCTGCTGCCGAGGCCCCCGCCGCTTCGACGCACGAAGTGGAGGAAGTAGTTGAACCCGTTGGGCAGCAGGAAGCTACCCCGGTTCCAGAGCAGGAATTCCCTGTGGTACACGAAGCTGCGGCCGATGAAGCTGCGGCCTATGAAGAAGTCACCATCCCTGAACCGGCGCTTCCTGAAGCCGAGCCCATGACCGAACCGGAAGTAGAAATTCAGGCCGCCATTGCCAGCGAGCCACTCGCAGCGGTTGAGTTTGAGCCCGGGGAAGCCTCTGCGTCGTACCGGGTTGATCCTTCGGCACCCAGCGAATTCCGCTTTCCTTCCGCTGGGTCCAGCGTTTTGGAAGGAGAGGAGCCCGAGGTTGAAGCCGAGGTGGACCTACCTCAACCTGACGATCTTCGTCCCAAGGCTAGCAGCCATGAGCCTGCAGCATTGGCTGCTCCCAGCCATGGATTGATCGAACCGGAGACGGAGTTCGACGAGTTAGAGGACGATCTGGAAGACGGAACGCCGGTGACCGGGCTGGTGGAAGAGGAAGAGGTTACCGACGAAGAGGAGTACGACTTTACTCCGCTTTACGTCGAGAGCGAAGACCACGACCTGCAGGAGCTGGAAGAAGAGACGCTCGATCAGGAAGTTTCCGTGGGCAGCGCGATAAGCGATATGGTGCGCGACGCTCACATCGACCAGCGTACTGACAGCGACGCTTCCGGCCTGATGGTGGAGGAAGAAGAAGCGGAAGACGAGCTGGAGGAAAAGTTCGCCGACGGAGCAGAGGAAGCAGAGTCCGAAGAAGGGCAGGTAACCGCCGTGGCCGGGCAGCCGGCTCGGCGCCCGCGTGATGATCAGCGCCGTGGCGGTCGTGGTCAGCGCAATGATGGCCGCCGCCGCCACAATGGCCGCCGCCAGAATGCGCAAACCAGCGACCTCCCAATCATCAGTGAGCTGTTGAAGCAGGGGCAGGAAATCCTGGTGCAGATTGCCAAGGAGCCGATTGCGAAGAAAGGTGCGCGCATCACCAGCCACATCGCGCTTCCGGGCCGCTTCCTGGTTTTCATGCCGACCGTAAATCACGTGGGGGTATCGCGGAAGATTTCCTCTGACGAGGAACGCCAGCGCCTGAAGCGGATTCTGATCAGCGAAAAGGGAACTGTCAGTGGTGGTTTTATTGTCCGCACTGCGGCCGATGGGGCCAGCGAAGACGACCTGCGGGCGGATATTCGCTTCCTGATCAGCCTTTGGACTGAGATCAAACAGCGTTCTGATACGGCCAAGGCGCCGGCACTTATTTATCACGACCTCAACCTGGTGGAGCGCATTCTGCGTGACCAGGTGAGTGATAACTTCTCCACCATCTGGGTTGATACCGAGGCAGAGTACGAGCGCATTGTTCGCTTCCTGAATCGTTTTCAGCCTTCGCTGGTGCGGCGGGTGAAGCTTTACACCAAAGAAACGCCGCTCTTTGAGCAGTTCGGTATTCAGGATGAGATTTCCAAGGCGCTTAAGTCGAAAGTCTGGCTCAAGTCCGGCGGTTCGATTGTGATCAATCAAACCGAAGCCCTGGTGGCGATCGACATCAACACCGGCAAGTACGTAGGCAAGACTGCGCGCCTGGAGGACACCATCCTCAAGACCAATCTTGACGCCATCCCGGAGATTGTTCGCCAGATTCGCCTGCGTGACCTGGGCGGCATCATCGTGATCGACTTCATCGATATGGATGAGCGGAAAAACCGGAACAAGGTGATGCAGGCTTTGGAGGAAGAACTCAAGTTAGATCGTGCGCCTTCGAAGGTACTTCAGTTTAACGATTTCGGGCTGGTCGCGATTACCCGCAAGCGGGTGAAGCAGTCTCTGGAACGCACGCTGAGTACTCAGTGTGCGATTTGCGCGGGTACCGGCATGGTCAAGAGCCCGACCACGGTCTGCAACGAGATCTACATCGAAATGCGCAAGATGCAGAGCCACCTGGAGCGCCAGGACGTCCTGCTTCGCGTGCACCCTGAAGTCGTTAAGACGCTCAAGCTGGCCAACGCTCGCTGGCTCAACGAGCTTGAGGAAATGAGCGGTAAGACAATTATCGTGAAGAGCGATCCCACCCTGCATCCTGAGCAGTTCGACATCCACTAGTCCCTTCACACCAGGGCCTCTACCGCGGGTAGGGGCCTTTTCCTTGAATTGAGGCTCCAAGAGGCAGTTTAAGCGCTATTTTTGAGGGCCGAGGCCATCGAATGCGTCCCTCCACGCGTCAAAATCGTCAGGTACGTGTTAATAGAAAAAGAACCCGTCTTGGGGGTCTTTTCGAAAATCCTACTTCTCAAGGGTGATTACAAGATGTTGTCGGGTCCCGGTTGTTTCGCTCGGTTCGCAGTGATCGTGTCCGCCCTTTCCTCGTGCGTCCTGGTTCCAGCTGGATTTGCGCAAATAAGTTCCAGCGCAGAGAATCATGCAGCATTTGAAGCCGCGTTGCAGGATCAATATCCCAACCAGGGAGGGTATCAAAGGCAGACCTACCATACTCACCACAACGATTCTCTTACCGATCATCTGGCGATTGAAGCGGGCGGCGGCTTCAATGTGCCGTCGGGGAATACAGGCACGTGGCAGAGCGTCGGCTATGGCGTGATTCTGGGCGGCGGTTGGATGTTTAACGACCGCATCGGTGTGCTTGCCGAGTACAACTTCAACGGGGCCAATATTCCGCAAAACACGCTGACCAACATAGGCGAGCCGGATGGCAACGTACATGTGTGGTCGTTGACCCTTGACCCGGTTATTTACTACAAGACCAGTGGACACATTGGCGGTTACGTAACTGGCGGCGGCGGCTTTTATCGCAAGCTCACGACCTTTACCGAGCCGGTCTACGCAGGGAACTACTGCGACTATTTCTATGGCTGTTATCCGGTTTACGAAAATGTAACGCTGAGCCATTTTTCCAGCAACCAGGGCGGCTTGAACATCGGCACCGGGGTTACGTTCAAACCCAACGCGGACGGTAAGTTGAAATTGTATGCCGAAGCGCGCTATGTCTGGGTGGACTCTCCGAAGAGCTCCGCGAGCGGTATTGGAACCGGTACGGTTGGCATGTTTCCGGTGACGTTTGGATTTCGCTGGTAAGTGTGAATCTGTGGGACCGCAGCATGCTTGAGGGTGAGGCCTGCGGTATCCCACATCTCGCGAAAAACGAGCGAGATGCCCCGAATTTCCTGTACGAAGCTCTGGACGGGACCGCGTGTGCGCCTTTCTTAAAGGAAAGGCGCATGAAGTTCAGGGAACGCACGGAACTCCACAGGAAATCGGGGATGTGGGGCACCCGGCGATTGGTGGTGGGGATAGAGCCAAAAGCTTGTTAAGTTCTAGACGCCCACTGGAAACGGCTTAGGCGATGATTCGTCTGCGTTGGCGCCGATACGGAAGCGTTCGAATCTACCTTCCATCAGGGACATTAGACCTGTGTACCAATAGCCAAGAACGAAGAGAAGCAGGAACGGCACTGTAAAGTAATTCTCGTTCGTGATGGCATACCAGATGGTCAAGGCGAAGTAGCTGCCGATCAGCAGCTCAATCCAGGGCACAATGCCCAGGCGCTTGCGATACTTGCCGGCTTGCGGAAGTTGACCGCGCTTTTCGATGCGGTACTTCGGCGTGCGCTTGAATGCAGTCTTGATTCCAAAGAGCGCTTCCAGAACCGCCCTGCTATTGGTGATCGTCAACCCGATTCCCAAAGCCATAAGGAACGGTAGATACAAAAATGTCTTGTACCATTTGCCGGGAAAAAGCTCTCTCTGAGAAACCAGATAGAAGGAAGAAATAGAAAACGTTGACGCCATGAACAGCGGGACGTCGATCAGCAGCATCTGAAACCATCCCTGATAAAAACGGATGATCATGGCCGGCATCAGCAGCGTGGAGAGCACGATCATCAGCGGATAACTGATGTTTGCCGTCAGGTGGTAGAACGCTTCCAGCTTTACGTGGAATGGCGCATCGCTGCGGAACATCATGGGCAGAATTTTCTTCGAGGTCTGGATCAGGCCCTTGGCCCACCGCGCCTGCTGGGTCTTGAAGGCAGTCATCTCAATGGGCAGCTCGGCGGGGCACTCCACGTCCTGCAGATAAAGAAATTTCCAGCCTTTCAACTGCGCCCGATAGCTCAAGTCGGTATCTTCTGTCAGCGTGTCGTGCTGCCAGCCCCCCGATCCGTCGATTGCCGTGCGGCGCCACATGCCGGCAGTCCCATTGAAATTGAAAAAGGCGTGGGTGCGCGATCGTCCGCCGTGCTCGAGGATAAAGTGACCGTCGAGCAGGATGGCTTCTACCTGGGTAAGAAAGCTGTAATCGCGGTTAAGGTGAGTCCACCTGGTCTGCACCATGCCGATTTTCGGGTCGGCAAAATGATGCACGACCTGCATCAGCCACTCCCTGGGCGGTACGAAATCGGCATCAAAGATGGCGACAAATTCGCCCATCGCGACCCGCAAACCCTCGTCCAGCGCCCCCGCTTTGAAGCCATGGCGATTGACACGGTGAATGTACTCGATCCTGTGTCCGAGGGATTGATAAGCCTCAACCGCCGCCTGGGCCACCTCGACGGTGCCATCCGTGGAGTCGTCCAGCACTTGGATCTCCAGCTTGTCGGCGGGATAATCCAGGTTGCAGCAGGCCTGAATGAGCCGGTCAACCACGAACTGCTCATTGTAGATAGGAAGCTGCAAGGTGATGCTGGGAAGCTCGGCGAAACGGGACTGAGGCTCCCCCACGGCATTTTTCCGGTTCCGGTAATACCGGTAAACCAATTGATAGCGATGAATCCCGTAAAAGGCGAGGATGATCATCACAATGAAATAGGGAATCAAGAGCGCAGTGTCGAAAGGGTTCCAGCGATACAAATGCTCGAAAGTCTTGTCGGCGTAATGCGTCCTGAAATAGTGCTGGAAACCGCGCTGCGGAGCAGCTAGCCACAGAGCCGCAAGCGGGAAGTTGCTTAGTTGATCAGCAATCAGGGCGCGGCCTCCGTCTTAGTCATGTCGCTGGCTAAGATGCTCATCTCACGTGAGATGATGCCACTTGCCAGCTAAGATCAATTAAGAAAATAGGTGGTGTACAGCGTGTCCCGCTGCACCGGCCGGAAGCCCGCGCCGCGAATCACGTGCCGCAGTTCCTCTTCCGTGGTGCAGTTGGAGGTTCCGGCAGCCTTTACTACATTTTCTTCCAGCATGACAGAGCCCACGTCGTTTCCGCCGAAGCGCAAGCCAAGCTGCAGCACCTTTAATCCCTGTGTCACCCAGCTGGATTGGACATTCTCCACATTGTCCAGGTAAAGGCGGGAGATGGCTAATACTTTCAGATACTCGACCGAGGTGGCCTCGTCCCACTTGCGGCCACCCAGGGCGGTGTTAGTGGGCTGAAAACTCCAGGGGATGAAGGCGGTAAAACCGCCGGTTTCTTCCTGCAAACGCCGCACCTGCTCGAAATGATTGACACGCTGCTCGAAGCTTTCCCCTACGCCGAACATCATGGTGGCGGTGGTGCGCAGGCCCAGCTGATGAGCAGTGCGATGCACGGTGACCCAATCCTGGGTAGAGCATTTCAGCCGTGCAATACGATGCCGGACCTCGTCGTCGAGGATTTCGGCTCCGCCGCCTGGAATGGAAGCTAACCCTGCATCCCGCAGCCGCGCAATGGTATCGCGCACGGAGAGATTGCTGTACTCCGCAATGGCGAGAATCTCCGAGGCGGAGAAACAATGCAGCCATACCTGCGGAAAGCGCTGCTTGATGCCCCTGAGCAGACGTTCGAACCATTCGATCTTGAGGTCGGGGTGCAGGCCGCCCTGCATCAGCACGCCGGTGCCGCCCATTTCCACGGTTTCGGCAATTTTCTGGTAAATCGTTTCGAAATCGAGAATGTAACCTTCGCTGGCCAGCTTACCTTTAAGAGGTCGATAAAAAGCACAAAAGCTGCAATACTCGGTGCAAAAATTTGTATAGTTGATGTTGCGGTCAACGATATAGGTAACTACGCCCTCGGGATGCAGCTTGCGCCGAAGCGCATCGGCTTCCATACCCAGGCCGATGAGGTCATCGGAGCGGAAATAGTCGAGAGCTTGAGTCCTGGTAATCGCCACAAACGTATTTTACGGGTATGGCGGCGCTTAATCCAGTGCTACGGTGTCCAAAGGTGCTGTGCCGATATATGGCTGTGAAAGCCACCTCTGTAAGCTGGTTGCGCCCTATCACAACCATTTGAGGCTTCCGTGCCGGGTCTCGCGGCATGTTCGATCGAACGTTTTACGATAAGTGCGTCAGTTTCGCGGGCCAATCCATTACTACGGAGCGCTGTCAGTTTACGCGTTACCCATCTTCTTCGAGGAAGGTTCCGTTTTTATGTCGCAATTTCAATTTGCTAGTCGCGCCTTTTCACGACTTCCCACTACTTTGCGCCTCGTATTGGGAGTAACTCTTGGTCTCACGTTGGCTCTTCCCGGGCACGCACAGAGTGCTCCCGACAAGAGCGCTGCCCCGGCGCCCGATGTCATCATGTTTACCAACGGCGATCAGCTGACCGGCAAGCTGCTGCGCGAAGTCGGCGGCAGTGTGACCTTTCACAGCGATATTGCCGGAGATGTGACGGTGACCTGGGACAAGATCAAGTCCATTCATACGTCACAGCAGTTTGCCGTGATTCAGCAGGGTCAGCATGTCAATCGCAAAACGCCCGACACGGCTGTTGCCCACGGTCCGGTCGCGGTTCAGGACAGTGAGGTCAAAGTGGGTCCACCTGAGGGTGGTGCGACCAAGGACATCCCGGTAAAGGATGCGCAGTACATGATCGATCAGGATACTTACAACAAGGAAGTAAAAAAGAACCCGGGTTGGGGATACGGTTGGAGTGGTTCGTTGACAGCGGGCGCGACGCTGGTGGAAGCTACGCAGAACAGCCGCAACTTTACGGGCGGGGCCGCGATCGCGAGGACAATCCCTACGGTCAACTGGCTCGACCCACGTACCCGTACGCTCTTAGACTTTACCGGAGCCTATGGGACGGTCACCCAGCCAGGCACCGCGGGCACCAAGACCAACATTATTCACGGCGATGCGGAGCAGGACTGGTATATCTCGCCCCGGTTCTACTACCTGGTGGATGCGGCTTGGGATCACAATTACTCCCAGGGTTTGAGTTTGCAGCAAACCTACGGGGGTGGTTTGGGTTATGTCGTGATCAAGCGTCCGACGCAGGAACTGGATGTGAAGTTCGACATCCACTACGAGAAGCAAACGTACTTCGTCACTCCGAACATTTTGCCTCCTCCTCCGCTGACCCCCAGCAAGAACCTGATCGGAGCGGATTTCGGCGACACCTACATGTTGAAGTTGCCGTATGGGCTGGTCTTCAACCAGACGGCGGTCATCACGCCTGCGTTCAACAACAGCAACGCCTATTCAGCCACGGCCACGGCAGGCCTGGTATTTCCGGTCTACAAGAGGCTCGGCTTCAGCATAGGAACGCTGGATGACTTCCTCAATGACCCGGCAGTGGGCAGCAAGAAGAACTCATTCCAGTTCACTGCCGGAGTCAATTACACACTGAAGTAGCTTATTGGGGGGCCGCTGGATCAAGATCCAGCGGCTGTTTCAACAGCGTCAGTATGCCAGGAGGCAGCGGCTTGTCGGCGTTTGCGAGCAGCTGCGAAACCTGCCACATCTCGGTCTCGTTAAGCACTTTTTTGAAGGCCGGCATGCCCGAAAGCCGGATTCCGTTGGCGACTTTCCAGTAGGTCTCCCCCGGTGGATCGTCGCTGACCCCGACGACTCCGTTGCGGTGCGGCTCCCAAAGCTGAGGGGCCTCCGGGTACATTCCCTTGGCGAACTTCGCGGGAATTCCATAGAGTCCGTGGCACGTTGCGCACTGCTGGCGATAGATGTGCGCGCCAATTTCCAGATTCGTGGGGCTGGCTTCGACCGGGGGCGTCTTGACCAGCTCACGGTCAATGCGCAAGTGCAGCGGAAGGTGGACGATGGCTTCCTCAAAGGGCAGGGCGGGATCGCTGGTGGCTACGGGTGGACTGCCGGCCCGAAGATAGATCCAGATGCAAAGCGGCGTTACCAGCAGACCGATCAACAGTCCAATAAGGAATTTCATCGAGTTTGGTCCTCTTTTTCTCGCGCAGCGTCCCTGAGAAGGATATAGCACGGAGAGAAATGCTCTAATACTAATCAGGACATCAATTTGTATTTCCGTGCCCGTTGGCGGCAGCAGTGGAGGCTTTCAGGTTCATGCATCATAGCAAGCGTTTTGGATGCCAAGTGTATCCGCTAATTTTCTTGATTTTTCTCGCGGTACCAGGGCTCCCAGCGCAGAATTCGACTCCCAGCGATTCCCAGGCCCCAGCACCGGGGCAGGCTCAGCCGGAGAATCCCCAGCAAAATCAAGTACGCCTGGCGCAGGAGGCTCAGGCCCGAATTCGGGCACGCCGCCAGCAGCGAAAGGAACGGATTGTCCAGGACACGTACAGCCACAAGTTTGAGGTCTATGGGGGCGGGGGCTACACACGTTTTCTTCCTGGCAGCACGCTGCAGCACATCAACGAATCTGCCTGGAATGCTGGTTTCACCGATTATCTTTGGGGCCGCCTGGGGCTTACCGGTGACGTGCGCGGCTACTATGGAACCGCGTTCACCTACCCCGGGCCGTACAACATCTTCAAGCCCAGCATCAGCGAGTACACCTTCATGGTGGGGCCGCAATATCGCTTCGTCCGCCGGGAGCACTGGGCCATCAGCGGGCAGGTTCTGGTGGGTGGCGCCAAGGGCAATTTCACGGCAAACGGCGCCGGGCTCCCTGGTCCCTTTGTAGGGCTTTGGAATAGCGGGACCAGCGTCAGTTTTGCAGCGGGGGTGCCCATCGATTACAACCTTGGTCCCGCGCTCGCCTTCCGGGTACAACCAGGCTATTGGTTGACGACTTTTGGCAGCACGACGCAGGTAAAAAATCTAGGCTTCACCGCCGGGCTTGTTTATCGATTCGGTCGGCAGTAACGGCTTGTGCGATGTTTTGGTCTAAGACTTTCCCCCAACTACCCATGATCGAGTGCCCCATCCTTCGCGCTTTTTGCGAAGGGTGGGATGCCACTGCTCTGCACACCTGAGATCCTTCCCCGCACATTCTGCTTATCCCACCCTTCGCAAAAAACGCGAAGGATGGGGCACCCGGGTTCGTCGTGGGGCAAAAGTTCAAGTCAGCATTTTCTTACGCAGTCACTGCTTTATCGCGCTCCTTGGCGGCGTCGAGGGGATACTGCGGCTCGGTCATTCTCACTGGATCGAGGATCTCCGCGATTTCGTCCTCGGTAAGTTGCTTCCGGGCGCGGGCAATTTCTATGATCGACTTGCCCGTGGCCACCGACTCCTTCACGATCTCAGCCGCCTTGGCATAGCCGATGTAAGGGTTCAGCGCCGTGGCCAGCGATACCGTGCTCTGCGCATAGGTCTGGCAGCGTTGCTCATTGGCCGTGATCCCGGCAACACAGTACTGGTCAAACTGGCGCAGCATATTGCCCAGAATAGTTACGCTCTGCAGTACGTTGTAGGCCATGGTGGGCATCATTACATTCAGCTCCAGTTGCCCGGCCTGAACAGCGTAGGCTACGGCTGTGTCGTTGCCGATGACCTGGAAACTCACCATGGCCGCCAGTTCCGGGATCACCGGATTGATCTTGCCCGGCATGATGGAGGAACCAGGCTGCAGGCTGGGCAGATAAATCTCCGCCAGGCCGGTATTGGGACCCGAGCTCAGCATCCGGATATCGTTCGAAATGCGGATGGTTTCAAGGGCGATCCCGCGCAAAGCCGAGCTCACATCCGCCATGCACGCATTGGATTGCATCGCCCAGCGCATGTCCTCTGCGGGCACCAGCTTTTGGCCGGAAATGCTCGCCAGATGAGCGACCGCCTTTACCCGGTAATCAGGGTGTGTGTTGATGCCCGTACCCACGGCGCTGCCGCCTAATCCCAACTCGCGCAATGTGGCGGAGGCCATCTGCAGGAATTGCTTCCCCTTCTCCACCGCCAGTCCGTAAGCCGCAAACTCCTGCCCCAGACGCATGGGGACCGCGTCCTGCATATGCGTCCGGCCGGATTTCATAATGTGGTGAAAGGCCGTTGCCTTTTCTTGAAAGGTGGCTGCCAGGTGGTCCAGAGTCGGGTAGAACGTGTCCAGCGCCAGCAGAGTCGACAACCGCATCGCTGTGGGAAAGACGTCATTCGTCGACTGGCCGTAGTTCACGTGGTCATTGGGGTGCACATGGGCATATTCCCCCAGTTTGCCTCCCAGGATCTCGTTGGCCCGATTGGCGATGACCTCATTGCTGTTCATGTGCAGGCTTACGCCCGCCCCGGCCTGAAATACATCGACGACGAACTCGCCATTCCACTTGCCGTCGATGACTTCCTGGGCTGCCTGGATGATGGCGTCCGCGCGTTTCTTATCCACCAGGCCCAGTTCTTTGTTGGCTTCTGCGGCCGCTCGCTTGACCATGCCCAGGGCGCGAATCAGCTGCGGATGTGCCCGCATGCCAGAGATGGGGAAATTCTCGACGGCCCGCGCCGTCTGCGCGCCGTAATACGCCTTCGATGGCACTTCAACAAAACCTAACGAGTCTTTTTCTTTGCGGACGTCAGACATTGCACCATGGCTCCTGAACTACCAGAACCCCCGATTATAGCCATTTCCGTAATCAGCTGGGAACGGCGCATCGTCTAAGCTATAGACATGGAGCACAACCGTGGTGTCCTGAAGGAAAGCTTTGACGTGCTGGTTGTGGGCGCGGGCCCAACGGGTCTGGCCTGCGCCATTGAGGCTCAGCGGGTCGGTCTGCGCACGGTTCTGGTCGACAAGGGCTGCCTTTGTAACTCGATCTTTCACTATCCGTCGAATATGACGTTCTTTACCACCCCGGAATTGCTGGAAATAGGCGATATGCCCTTCTCCAGCCCCAACCAGAAACCGAGCCGCAACGAGGCCCTGGAGTACTACCGCAAGGTCGCCGAGCACTACAAGTTGGAGTTTCGCCAATACCAGACCGTTGCGGGAGTCACTGGGGAAGACGGGGACTTCACCATTACCACTGTCGACAGGTTTTCCCGTCACAGATCCTACGGCGCCCGCAAAGTGGTGATTGCTACGGGCTACTACGATCTGCCAAACTACCTCGAAGTCCCCGGCGAAGAGCTGCCCAAGGTTCTGCACTACTATCACGACCCGCACCCTTACTACGATCAAAACGTGCTGGTGGTGGGAGGCAAGAATTCGGCTGCCATTGCAGCGCTCGACCTTTGGCGCCACGGCGCGCATGTGACCCTGGTGCATCGGGGTGAGAAGATGCACCACCACGTCAAATACTGGATTTTGCCCGATATCAACAACCGCATCAAGAACGGTGAAGTCACGGCGCATTTCTCGAGTTCCGTTATCAGGATCATGGAGGACGCGGTCGATCTGCTGACACCCCAAGGTGCTGTTACTATCGATAACGATTACGTGTTTGCCTTGACGGGGTACCACCCCGACTTTGATTTTTTGGCTGGCCTTGGCGTACGCATCGAGGGGCAGGACCGCTGCCCAGCGTGTGATCCGCAATCTCTCGAAAGCAATATACCCGGTATTTATCTCGCCGGAGTCATCGTCGCAGGCATGCGAACCAATGAGATTTTCATTGAGAACGGCCGTTTTCACGGCGGTCAGATCGCGCACGATATTGAAGCCAAGCTGGCCCTCAGAGCTTCGGTCAAAGTTGGCTAAGGCAAAGTTGAAGGGAAGGGCCCCTACGCTATGAGTTGGCTAAAACCTCGTTCGATTCGAGGGCAGCTCATCTCCGGTCTGGTCCTCTTTGAAGGCCTGCTGGTGGTTGTTTTTGCCACCCTCCTGGTGCGCGAACAGGCCTCAGAGATCCATGAGCGGGCTCGTCAGCGTCTGGAATCGGAGGTGAACCTGCTGGCGCTGCAGAGCCAGGATTCGCTCGCCCAGGGCCAGGCCGGGTACCTGGTGCCGATCCTGCGCACCATGGTCAACTCGCCCGGTATTCGTGCAGCATTGGTTACTGATATCCACGGGCGGGTGATCGCCAGCAGCGATCCAGGCATGAATGGCAAGGACCTGCTAACGAGCCTGGAAAAGAAACATATGGAGGACACTCCAGGAGCGGCTATTTTTCGTGTCCCCGGCGGGGCTCGGAAGGCGGTGCAGGCGATCCATGTCGGCGGCCGACTGAGCGGATTCGCCTGGGTTTATGAAGACGCCACTGCCTCGTTGCAGCAGATTTCTTCGCTCATCCGGATAACCGTCATTTTCGCCGGTCTGGCTGCTCTGGGCACAGTCATCATTGCCGGCTCACTCGCGCGTTCCATCACCCGCCCGCTTCGCGCCTTGCTGGCGGCGACACGCAAGTTGATTCGTGATCCGGAAACCAAGGAAGGTTTTCCGTTGGAGGTTACCTCAACCAACGAATCGGCCGACCTTACCCGCGCGTTCAACCTAATGGTGACTTCCATCGAGGAGCAGAGAGCCGGCCTCAGCGATACCCTGGCGCTGCTTGATTCGATGCTGGAAAATGCGCCCATTGGATTTGCCTTCTTCGATCGCAAATTCCGCTACGTGCGCGTGAATCAATTTATGGCCGAGATGAACCAGTCGCCCATTGGCAGGCACTTGGGGCGAACCATCTCAGAAATGCTCGCCGGCCCCGCCGCTGAGTTGCTGCAGGGTTGCATCGAAAGTGTCTTTGAAACCGGAAAACCGGTGGTTCAATTTGAGTTGCACACGCCAGTGTCTGGGGACCCTCCCCAGGTACGAAGTTGGCTGATCAACGTTTATCCGGTGAAAGCTTCGTCGGAAGCGGTTCGTTGGGTGGGAGCGATCGTGGTCGAAACGACCGAGCGCAAGCACGCCGAGGATGCATTGCGAAAGACGGAGAAACTGGCCGCCGCCGGCCGGTTGGCGGCGTCGATCGCCCACGAGATCAATAACCCCCTGGAGGCGGTTACTAATTTGCTCTACCTGCTACGGCATCAGCCGTCGCTGGATCGCGAGGCGATGGGTTATGCAGACCTGGCGCAGCAGGAAATCTCCCGTGTTGCGGAAATGACGCAGCAGACCTTGCGTTTTTACCGCCAGTCGACCTTGCCAGTCATTGCGAACGTCTGCGAGTTGTTGGATTCGGTTCTTACGCTCTTTACGGGACGGATGCACTCGCTGCAGATAGAGGTTTCTCGGAGTTGTGGGCCCGACCTGGATCTGTACTGCTTTTCCGGGGAGTTGCGCCAGCTTTTCGCAAATCTGATTGGCAATGCAATTGACGCGATGAGCCAGGGGGGACATCTGCGATTGTCGGTTCGACGCTCGCGTTCCTGGGTGGACGGCACGCCCGGTGTTCGGTTGTTCGTTGCCGATAATGGCTGTGGCATGACGCGGGCCATACGCCTGCGGATTTTCGAACCGTTTTTTACTACCAAAGAGACTACCGGCACTGGGCTGGGATTGTGGGTTAGCAGCGAGATCATTGCCAAGCACAATGCCACAGTGCGGGTCGCCAGCCGTCCCGCGGATGCGGCGAACACGAAACAGCCGGGCACCGTGTTCATGCTTTTCTTTCCGGAAGACGGGATCGGAGTGCCTCCGACGGCGTCTGCTGCTGAAACAGCGCAAAATGCGTCAAGTGATGACCGCCCTCGAGAACCGCACGAGGTTCGCTGATGATCTGCTCTTTCTCCCCATGCACGCTAGCGTGAATGGGGAGAAAGAGCAGGTCCCTCCTCGTCCTCTAAAAATCTAGTCAAGACAGCGCTTGTAGCCCCTCAGGCACTACGGCTGAGTGGTTGAGGGAGGCATGCAACGCGGCGCTTGCTCCGCTGGCGCGAATTTCGACTTTGTTACATGCAGTCGATTGATGCGCATGTAGCGCACCCGCAGTCCTCCAACCACGTCTGGCATGGAGCGGGGAGATTTTGTTAAGTCCACCAACACCAACAGCCCTGCCTCTGCTGGATTGTCATAGCTTTGGGTCACGCCCACGCCAAAAAATGCTGGATCTGCCATAAGCTGCGGGGCAAATTGCCGCTGCACAGCCGCTGCGGCTCGCAGGACTTCAGACGGCAGATGAATGCCTTCCACAGGGGTTAAGGTCGTCGGCTCGACCCCTGCGCTCAGACTGGCAGAATCCGTGGGGATGATCATTGTGCGCACACCGTTGATCGTGCTAGGCACCACCAAACCAGGCTTGTTCCGGTCCACGTAGACGATGACGGCCGCTTCACCCGGGCTGTCCAGGCTCCGACCCGCGGCCGTACCCAGGATCCCGTTATCCGGCCTCAGCAGCATCGCAAGCGCGGCCTCCGATGCTGACCGGGCGGCTGCCATTTGAACTGCACTGACGACGCGAGTCGCCGGCGGCGTGTGCTCATCGAAGTTGGAGCACATGATGGGATGAGGAGCCCCACCGGCTATCTGAAATTCCTGCCCCTCCGCCTGGCTCTTCTGCCCCAATTCGCTGAGAACATCCTGGATCGGATTGGCTACGCTGAACCCGTGGTTGCTATCGTCGCTGCCACTCGAAAAAAATAATCCCACCGGTTGCGCGTTGCCGGCGTCAAGCACCAGTGCGCCGGAGTCTCCACTATCCGCGAAACTGGCGCCCGGCATACCAATCTGGTTGACGTAGGTCTTGGTGTAGTAATGCTGCGTTTCGGCGCAGTCGTAGTAGTAATCCACCTGCACGGTCAGGTCCACCGTATTCACCGTCGAGCAGGTCAATCCCGTGGTTCGCCCGCTCTTCACCACCCTCAACTGGTTCAGCAGGCCGGCGGTCAGTTCTTCCCCCGTACCAGCAGCGGGAGCCGCCGGGGTAAGCGCTCCATTGACCGGCGGGCCCAACTGCAGGATGGCCCCTGTGCCGTCGACTGCGGGTGTTGCCGCCGCCAACGCCGCATCCACGTTGGTATGCGGACTTTGGATGGGGACTACATAGCGCAAAGATCCCACCGTCCGCCCAGCTTGCGGGTTGCAGTTCAGATCTACCAGCGCGGGTTGAACCACCGTATCGCCGGTCCGCGCCTGGTCTGATTCGGCCAGCACATGGTTGTTGCTCAGGATGTAAAGATTGTTGTTCCGGTCAGAGACCAGCGCCCCCAGAGTCCCTCCGCAGCAATCGTTCACGTACTCCTTGCCACCGCTTTGCCTGGAGTCGTAGTCGTTGGCATTGCCTCCCGACGACCCCATCTCCACGTACCCAACCTGGGCTTGCTGGTTCAGCAGGCCCGAACTTGAAAACCCGGCGCCGTTGAGCAGGACGTGGAGCGCCGCAGCGGAACGAGGATTGCCGGCCGCCATCCCGACCACGAAAACGGCGGGGTTGCCAGCCGGCAACGCGCGTGGGGCGGTATAGGTTGCGGTGCAGGAGGTGTAGCTACGCCGGGAGTGAGTGCACCGGGTTTCGCTGATGCTGCCGTAGCTCTCGCCGGGATCCAGTTCGCCGGCGGGTGTGGTCCCGAGCGACCAGCGAATGGACCCCGAATTGATCTCCGCGATCTCTCCTTTTACCTGAACTGTCGATCCGGGGGCGAGGCTGGCGGTCTCTGGGGACAGGACCTGGACAAATCCCGGCGTGACGGTCAGCAGATAACTGGCGGTTGCCGTAGAGTCACTGCGGGAAGTGGCCACGACCTGGACCTGGATCTGGTCTCGTGAAAGCACTGGCGGCGGGGTGTACACGCCATTCGCGGTGATCGTTCCCTGGCCCAGCGCGGTGTCGTTTTGCCCCCCGGCGATGGACCAGACCACGCTGGCGCCGGCGCCGGAAGTCGACCTGGCACTCAGCTGGTCAGTGGTGGTGGTATCAAAAGCGGATTTTTCTGCGTTGATGATCAAGCCGCCCGGGCTGGCGGCGACCGGCGAACTCATCGCTCCACAGCCCGCGGCCAATAGCAGCAGAAACGGTGTGGCGGCAAACAGGAGCTTTAAATTGGTTTTGCGCATTGCAGCTCTCAACATCACCAGGGCATTCGCCGGCTCTTGCTATCAGACGAACAGGATTACAGAAGGGCCTACGGCCATGGTAAGCATAAGCCAGTGCAACGGTTTATGAAATTACACGCTTGAGGAATCCCCGGATGCCAATCCCACCCAAAATGGTGAGTGACACCAGCAGAGCAAAAATGATAAGCAGCACCGGCATGTGGGGAACCGCCGGCGTGAGAGCCGCACGCAATCCCTCGCTCATGTACACGATGGGGTTGATCAGCACCACCATCTGCAGCCAGCGCAAGTGGTTCAAATACTCCCAGGGATAGTAAACGCAGCCCAAAAAGGTGATGGGAACCACCACGATCGAGAAGATGAGCCCGATCTGTTGTGGCCTGATATTTGCTCCGATGGCTAATCCCAGTGCGCTGGCCACCAGGCTGGAGAGGACCAGCATGAGGATCAGCAGGGGCCAGTTATCCACCTCGGGCTTGACCGGCACGGCAGGGATGAATCGGGCGAGGGGGACCACCAGGGCCGCGGCGAGCATGCTTTGCAGTGCGCAAAAGCACATTTTTTCTACGGCCACCGCGGTTACCGGCAGGGGACACATGACGCGATCGTCAATTTCTCGCGTTATCCCGAACTCCTGCGACAGGGGAAGCGCCACCGCGGCAATCCCGCTGAACATGATGGCGACGGCCATCAAGCCGGGTAGCAGGATGGTGGCAAAACTCCCTCCGCCTGCGGCCATGGGATTGCCTTGCCCCATATGAGGAAAAACGTAGGTAAAGACAAAAAGAAATAGCAACGGTTGCATTATGATGCGCACGACAAACGGGCCCAGTTCGCGGCGCAGCACGCGCAGGTCGCGCAGCATGAGGCCGAAGAATGCTCCTGTATAACCTGATCTTTGTTTACTCACGCAGATCTCTCCCGGTAAGGCGGATGAACACTGTTTCCAGGCTGGGCTCATTGATCTTGAGGTCGCGCAGGCCCAGGCCCTGGGCCGCTTGTACGATCTGGGGCAGCAAGCCATCCGACCCTCGAGAGAACACGCGGATACCGTCGCTGATGGTTTCGACACTGGCGACATTGGGCAACCGTTCCAGTTTATCTGCCAGCTCCGCCGAACCTTCCATCTGGCGCAACTTCAACTCAAAGATGGTCTGGGCACCTAAGGTGGCCTTCAGCAGCTCAGGCGTGTCCTGGGCCAGCAGTTTGCCGTGGTCCATGATCGCAACCCGATGGCAGATTTCATCGGCTTCTTCCATATAGTGGGTCGTCAACACCACGGTGATGCCTTCGTTGCCCAATCCTTTCACTGCGTCCCACATGGCGATTCTGCTTTGTGGATCGAGCCCGGCGCTGGGTTCATCGAGAAATAAAACAGCGGGACGGTGGGCTATGGCGCGGGCAATTTGTACCCGCTGTTGCATGCCGCCGGAAAGTTGTGCGGGAAAGCTCGCGCTCCGTTCCTGCAAAAGGAACTGTGACAGCAACTCTTGCGCCCGGGTTTTGGAGGCGGCGCTGGAATAACCAAAATACCGGCAGTGAAAGTAAAGGTTCTCGAAAACGGTGAGGGATCGATCGAGGGTGTTGTATTGCGGGACCACGCCGATGTTGCGCCGTGCGGCCGCCGGTCTTGAAACCACATCCACTCCCGCGATCCTCACCTGTCCACTGGTTGGCAGGGCGCGAGTGGTGGCAATGCTGATGGTCGTGGTTTTTCCCGCTCCGTTGGGACCGAGCAAGCCGAAGATCTCGCCTTGATTGACGGAAAGGTCGATGCCGTCTACGGCAACAATGCGTTGTTTTCCTTCATAAACTTTTGTTAATCCGCGAACTTCGACGATCACCCATGCGCTCCTGTGAACCCAGTATGCGGCATCAGGAACAGCGGGCAGTAAAAAGCCCCGTATCGGGCCTGAACCTTTTTGGCCACACGATACGGAGCTTCAGCCTTTTTAGGCCGGACAACTAATTGCTTAAGCAGCAGCGTTCGATTTGTTCGGGCGCCGGGTGAGAAAACCGCCTGCATTCATCGACGTAGCAATCACGGTTACGGGGCCATCGGTTGCCTTCATGCGGCGTATTTCCCGTGCGCTCAACGGAGTCATGCGCTCGGTGGAGTAATAAATCTGTTTTCCGCAGTCCAGGCACACCTTGTAGGTCTGTTGCTCCAACGTGAACGGCCTCGTCTGACTCCAATGGCGGCAGCCAAAAATAATGTCGTAGAAGAAACCAAGCAGAGTTGCAATCCAAGTCATATAAAATCTCCCTCATTCAACCGCTGGGTAGTTGCTAAAAATCGTACTGTTAAGATGCATTCTGCACGAAAATGTCGCGTTTGTCGTAGGGAAAATACAGCTTTCGTTCTAACGGATCACCCGGAAGTTACTGACCTTTAGGTAGCCCAGCAATTTCAATCAGATAGCCGGAATCCAGTTTGGGCTTTTGGGGTATCAAGCAACAACCTGGATTACGATCTTCCCAAAATGGACGCCATTTTCCATGGCTTTCAGGCCTTCGCGAGCCTGGCTAAATGGAAGTACGCGGTCCACCACCGGGCGGATTTGGTGCGCTGTAATGGCCTGGTTCATGGCTTCGAAATGGGCCCTTGAGCCCACATAGACACCCAGTATCCGGACCTGGCGATGAAGAATCAGGGGGATTGGCAGCGGTTGGTCTGACTGGCTCAGCACCCCGATTTGCGCGACTGTGCCCCCCATGCGCACGGCTTGCAGGGATTGGCTAAAGGTGCCCGCTCCCCCGACTTCAACGATCAGATCGGCGCCACGGTTGCTGGTTTGCTTCTGTACCCATTTTGCCCATTCTGGCGATTGCCGATAATTGAGTCCCGCAGCCAGTCCCAAAGCTTTCGCCCGTTCCAGCTTTTCGTCGCTGCTCGAGGTACCGATCACGCTGGCCCCGGCAATCCTGGCGAACTGCAAAGCAAAAATGGAAACACCTCCCGTACCCTGGGTGACGACCACTTCTCCAGGCCTTACCTGGGCTGCGTGTTCCACTGCGTTCCATGCGGTAACCGCGGCGCATGGCAGCGTCGCTCCTTCTTCATACGAGAGATGATCAGGGATAGTTACGACTCCGCTTTGCCGCAGGACGACATACTCGGCCAACATGCCATCGATGTCGCCACCCAGCGCGCCACGGGTCTTCTCCGCGGTTGGGTCGCCGTCCAGCCAGTTTTGCATGAAGATGCCGGCTACCCGTTGCCCTTTTGCAACTACGTGGACATCCTCACCCAGCTCGACGACTTCTCCGGCTCCGTCGGAGCAGGGAATACGAGGCAAGGCCATTTTGGGGTTGTATTGGCCACGCACCATCAGCAGATCGCGATAATTCAGGGACACGGCATGAACCTTCACCAGAACTTCTCCGCGTCCCGGCCGGGGAAGGGGCAAATCTGCCAAAGCCAGTTGGTCAATGCCGAACGATTGAATTTGCCAGACCTTCATGAATCCTCCACATGAAATCGAGGGGCTACGCTATTGCTTGTCGTACCATAGAAGCATGGCGCGTGGGTGGGAAAGCAAGTCTGTGGAAGAACAGCAGTCGGCTGCGGATCTTAACGCTTCGGGTGCAGCGGTGGATGCGGTTAAACGAAATGGTGTGGAGCGGGCGAAGCGGGAGCGGCAAAGGCAGGAATTGGACCTGCAGCGCGAGCGCATTCTTTCCGAACGTACTTCGAGTCCGGTACGCCGGGCTGCGCTCGAGGCCGCCCTGGCCGATATCGAAGCGCGCCTGGCACTTCTCTCCTGATCAAGTTATCCGGAAGCAATCTATGGGGGTGGGCTGGCCTAGGTCTCGCTTTTGAGACCTGGGCTTTCCCGTGCAGGGTGAGATTTGCGTATCCCACCCTGCGCAAAGAATGCGAAGGATGGGGCACCCGTCAATTGGTCGCGGCGAGGGCCACCTTGCGGCTACTCATTCGGTGGGTTGCTTGTGCCCTGGGGCAGCGGTTGCGGTTGTGGCTGGGTGGCAGCGGAAGGTGTGCTCTGCTGGACGCCGATGGAGCTACCCGAAACCACCATTTGCACCCGCCGATTCTGTGCCCTTCCGGCGGCCGTCGCGTTATCGGCAATCGGGTTGCTCAAGCCGTACCCGGTGGAGCTGATGTTGTCCGCGCTGACCCCTTGGGAAATCAAGTACTCACGCACTGCATCGCCGCGCTGTTGCGATAGCGTCAGGTTGTATTGTTCGCTGCCTACATTGTCGGTGTAGCCCTCTACCTGCACTTTCAGATTGGGATAGGCGAGAAGAATTCCCGACACCTTAGCCAGCTTTTCCCGGGCTTCCGGCTTGAGGGTGTATTTAGCGGTGTCAAACAAAACGTCCGACATGTTGACGATCAATCCGCGGGCCGTCTCCTGCGTTTGCAGGACCTGGCTTAACTGCGAGCGCAGGCGCTCGCGCATCTGCTCGGTTTGGTCGGTTGCCTGCTGCGCGCTGTGTTCAGCGGCGGCCTGCGCTGCCCGCGCATTGGCTGCGGCGGCTTCTGCCTGGGCCGCCGCGGCGTCGGCCTGGGCTCGTTTCAAGGCTTGCTGTTGGGCTTCGATCTGCGCCTGCTGAGCAGCTTCCTGCGCTTGCTGGGTGGCCACCTGCTGCTCATGTTCCTTCTCTTGCTGGATCTTACGCAAAGTGCTGACACGGGCATCTTCCGCGTCCTGCACCGCGCCGCGGGCGTAGGTGATCATGACCTTGCGCTGGCTCTTTTTTCCGTCAAGGGCCTGCGCATTTTCTAGCTCCTGCTTTGCCTTGGCCAGAATGTCCGGCACATATTGAGCCGCACCCGTGGCCTCGGCGATCTGAATTGCGTTGATCGCCTCATAAAGCTGCAGGGGTGACTTGTCGTTGGGCTTGACCGGGTTTAGATTCGCGTGCTG
The DNA here is from genome assembly GCA_963763905.1 of uncultured Acidobacteriaceae bacterium. GTDB lineage: Bacteria > Acidobacteriota > Terriglobia > Terriglobales > Acidobacteriaceae > PALSA-350. The sequence goes on from CAVXRU010000022.1 coordinate 70,621, forward strand.
GCCGGCCGTTTGAACATAAGCGCCGCGCGGCAGCAGGTTGAAGTGCACATTCACGGTGTCGATAATCCCGGTGGTCTTGTCCTTGGTAACCGTATTCTGCATCACCACCAGATCGCTTGGCGTGGTGACGGCAAAGTAGGGCTCCGCGGTCACAATCAGTGCAAACTGCTGCAAATTGGTGGTGACGTTCATCTCCGCCTTGCCGTTACCAGGCATTACTTCACCCAGGTTCACTGGCCGGCCCTGCGGAGTGATCGCCCAGAGCACGTACGTAAGGTATTCCACGCCGAAGCTGTTGGCTGGGACGAAGCCTTGAAGCTTGGCCTGGATAAAAGTCTGCCCCTTGCTGGTGACGTTTGCTTCGCCTTTACCCTGGGGCAAAAGGCTGGTTCCGGCAAAGCCTATCTTGGTACTGCCACTCCGGTGCCAGTAGTTGATCGCGGGGATGTCCCGGCCGACAACCTGAATGCGGTAGAGCGGCACATTATTGCCGGTTTGTGTGGGCTCAATGGGCTGTTGTTGTTGCGCAGTGGGACTCGCCTCCTGCGCGCAGAGGGCAGGAGGGAGGGAAATCAGCAAAGTTACAAGCAGCAGGCTTCCAGCGGTCATCTTTCGACTCCAATGCATCAGTTGCGTTCAAAAACTGCGGACCCGTGGCACGGTTAAAGCCTTCAAAGTGTGCCAATTAGTCTCAATAGGCGCAACAAATTAGATGCAATCCCGGAAGATTGCGTCCTGCGAATTGGAGTTGTCGGTTAAGACTGCAGCGCAACCAGCTGATGAGCAATGGCAAACAGCGCCAACTCCAGCCGGGTGGAAACACCGGTCTTGTCGAAAATATTCGACAAGTGGCGCTTGACCGTCTCTTCGCTGATGCTGAACTGCTTGGCGATATCGCGATTGCTGCAACCCTCCACGATGCAGCCCACCACTTCTAGCTCGCGCGGCGTCAGCCCATAGGTCTTGCGCTCTGGAACGGCTGCCTGCTGCATGAGTTCGTGCAGGGCGCCAACCAGGTTGACCACGCGTTTGCCGCCAATCCAGTAATCTCCCGAAGAAACCGCCCGGATGGCGGTGGTGAGATGGTCGGCCAACGCATCTTTGAGGACGATGCCACGGGCGCCAATCTGCAGCGCTTCGATAATCTGCTGGGTGGTGATGGTACTGGTCAGCAGCAGAATCTTCACCGTCGGCGAACCGCTCATGATGGCACGCATAGCCTCCAGGCCGGGCAGACGAGGCATCTGCAGATCAAGCAGGAGGATATCCGGCAGCAGTTCGAGCGTTGCCGTAATCGCTTCATCGCCATCAGAGGCTTCGCCAAGCACTTCGAGGCCGGCGTCGCTCTGGAGCATGTTTTTCACGCCAATGCGTACGACAGGATGGTCGTCGGCAATGACGATACGAATCTGGTGCAGGCGGTCGTTGCTGGTTTTAGGTGATGCGGGAACTGTCGTAGTGGTCATGGGGGCCCTGTGTTTCGGTTAGATTTCCTGCCAAAAGCATACGCTCCAACTCACTGCATGCACTCAGTAAATCGTCCAAAACAGCAGGGGTGGCCGCTGGTTTGCTACCCCCTGCTTCGATGCCGGCGGCGAGCCAGGCGAGGTGCACCGCCCCTACCATGGAGGCAGCTCCTTTTATTCGGTGAGCGAGGGGGGCCACGCCGGATTGGTCCGGTTGGCCGGCCAGAGTCTGGATAGCACGGATAGAAGTGCGGGAATCGGCGATGCAGGCGGCGAATAGTTCTTGAAACGCCTCCTTTGGCATCATTTTAAGCATCTTGTACACCACCACCCTGTCCACGGCCTGGCCCGGAGCGGAAGACGCCTTGCTTCCGGGATGGGTGACGCGGGCAGCCGGTGCGCGGCCACGTCTCTTGGGCTTTAAGGCCCGGCGGAAGTCGTCCACCACCAACGGTTTGAGCAAAAACCCATCAAAGGAGAGCAGCTGCTGCCGCTGGGCTTCTGACGCGCTCATGGCCAGCAGCAACGGTCCGGGGCTGCCCAGGGCGCGAACTTTTTCCGCCAGTTGACCACCCGATATCCCAGGCATCTGCAGATCCACGAGCAGCACATCCGGGCGTCCAGCCTGATCCGACGAAAGCAGTTCCAGGGCGGCTCCGGCGTCGTTGGCGCGGAGCACCTGGTGGCCCTCGTGGGCGAGCAGCAGCGCCATGAGTTCGAGGCTCACGGCGTCGTCATCCACCAAAAGAACCTTGTGCCGGGTCTGGATTTTGCCTCCTGACAGGTGCCTTTTGCAGCTTAAGGCATTCTTCGGCAAAAGGCACTCGAAAGTGTTACCAGCGTACACGGAGGTAATGTCGGACGGGCCGGCGCCGAGTCGGGCGAGGCCCAATCAAAGGTTTGTCTCTTCCTGTTTCTCGTCCACCAGGAATGATCGGGTGCCCCATCCTTCGCGGGGAAGGGCCTCGGGTGCAGAGCGGGTGGTATCCCACCCTTCGCAAAGAGCGCGAAGGATGGGGCACCCGATCATTGGTTCTCGCGAAGCGGCTGGAGGATTATCGGAGGGCGGGCTCGACCTGGTTAAGCCAGTCCGGTGGCTTGAGGATCTCACGCGGCTTCGACCCATCCGCCGGACCTACGATTCCGTCGCGCTCCATCATGTCGATCAGGTGCGCTGCCCGGCCGTAACCAATCCGCAACCGCCTCTGCAGCAGGGAAGTGGAGGCTTTGCCGAATTCCAGCACCAGCCGTACCGCATCCTCGAATAGTTCGTCGTCCCCGTCCCCGTCCTCGGGCTCCGCATCCAGGTCCCGGCCCTTTTCATCCCGGGGAGACTCAAGGAAGCCCGGCACGTACTCCGCTTCACCCTGGTCTTTCCAGAACCCAACCACCGCAGCGATTTCCTTTTCGGTGACAAACGGCGCGTGCAGACGCTGCAACCGCGACGTCCCGGGCGGCAGGAAGAGCATATCGCCGCGGCCCAGCAGCGCCTCGGCTCCGTTGGAGTCCAGGATAGTTCGCGAATCCACCTTGGTAGCCAGGCGGAAGGAGATCCGGGTAGGCACGTTGGCCTTGATCAGGCCGGTGATCACGTCTACCGACGGCCGCTGCGTAGCCAGCACGAGATGGATGCCGACCGCGCGAGCCATCTGCGCCAGGCGAGTGATCGCCTCCTCGACGTTGGCCTTATCTAGCATCATCAGGTCGGCCAGCTCATCGATGATGATGATCATGTGTGGCAGGGGCTGCTCCGCGTCGCCCTCTTCAAACAGGCTCGGAGTCTGGTTGTCGAACAGCTTGTTGTACTGGTCGATGTTCCTCACACTGCGCGAGGCCAACAGCTTCAACCGCCGTTCCATCTCGCGCACGGCATTGCGCAGCGCGTTGGCCGCCAGCTTGGGTTCAGTGATGATCGGGGTGAACAAGTGAGGGATGCCCTCATACATGCCCAGTTCCACCCGCTTGGGGTCAACCAGAATCAGCCTGACCTGCTGCGGCGTCGCCTTATACAGCACAGACATGATCATGGCATTGATGGCTACAGACTTGCCGCTGCCGGTAGAACCAGCGATCAGGACGTGGGGCATGGTGGCCAGATCGGCGGTCACCAGGCGCCCGTTGATGTCCTTGCCCATGGCCAGGGTCAGCTTGGACTTTGTTTGAGTAAAGTTCTCCGATTCGATCACGTCTCGCAGCCAGATCGTTTCCCGATCATGGTTGGGTACCTGGATACCCACGGTGCTCTTGCCGGCCATGCGCTCGATGAGAATGCTTTCGGCGCGCATGGCCAGGCACAGATCTTCCGCCAGGCCGGTTACGCGGCTGTACTTAACCCCTGCTTCGGGCTTGAATTCGAAGGTGGTGACCACCGGGCCGGGATTGATCTGGACCACCTGGCCGCACACGTCAAACTCGGCACATTTTTCGACCAGGATCTTGGCCTGACTGCGCAGGTCATCTTCGCGTACGATCTGCGACTCGTCACTGCGGTGCAGGAGGGTGCTGGGAGGGAGACGGAACCCGCTGTCCGCTCGAGGCGCCAGGGTAACCGGCCGTGCATCCGCATCTGCGCGCCCCTTTACGGAAATGGCCTTTGCTGCCGGGGCGGCTACGGCTGCGATCTCCTCTACTTCGTCAGCTTCCAGTTCCTCAGGCTCTGGATCCGGGATGCTGGTGCGTGGCATCTGGTTCCACACGGAGGGGGTGTGCTTTTCAGGGGGCGTGGCTTTGGGCGCCTGCTCGGTGGCGGCCGGCGTGCCGGCGTACGCAGCATGGCGGGAAGCCGCGATCCTTTCTTCTTCATCCTCCCGCGGCTGTGCGCGCTTGACGGCTTTCTTCTCCGGTTCCTGCGCTTTGGCCAGGATCTTCTTTTCCAGCCGGTTCTTAGCCCAGGCGGAGCGCCAGTTGCGGAAGCGGTCGCGCCACGCCAGAGCGAAGGCAAAGCGGATCGCCATCCACTGCTGGGCGGTGCTGAAGCTGAAGGTGGTGGACAGGTAGAGCGCGATGAGCACCATGCTGCTGATCACGATGGCGGCGCCGGGAAAGTTGAGGTAATGGACGAGCGTATCGACCACCAGGCGCCCGGTCAGGCCCTCCAGCGGAAGCGCGTGCATCCAGCGGAGTTGGCCGGGAATGAGACCGAACAGGGCAGGGGCAAAGAACAGGTAGAGAGCGGCCCCCGCCATCTTTGCTGCAGGGGACCCGGCAGGGCGTGATCGCAGCCAGGTCCAGCCCAGCGCGCCCAGCATAAAGGGGATCAGGAAGGCGGCAACCCCCTCCAATTGCAGCAGCATGTCGCTGAGGGTTGCGCCGACCAGTCCGGTCCAGTTGTGCGCCTGACGTCCCACGGCATCGGTGTTGAAGGATGGATCCGTCGGATGGTAAGAGGCAAGGGCCAGGAAAAGGAGACTCGCGGCCACCAGCAGCACCATGCCTGTCACTTCATTCAGGCGACGGTTGCGCGTCGGGGTTAGTGCAAGCACGAGTGGCTTCATGAGGGATACGCGGTGCGTGCCGCCTGCCAAGGCAGCTGCCAGAGTGGATTCATTATCCCAGAGATAGGTGGAGGAAAACCAAAAACAGCGGGCAGAGAATTGCGGGGAACCGATTCTGTGACTCCCTGAAAAGCTATACCAGGAAAGAGCATCCACACAGAGATCTCTCCACTGCGCTAAGCTCCGGTCGAAAAACATTTCCAAGAAAGGACCGCTGAACCGCAGATCTCTCCACTGCGCTGCGCTTCGGTCGAGATGACAAAGGGGAGGGCGGTGCTTCCAGGCAGAGTAGTTGCTGAATAGGAGCCGTTTTTCATTACCTTGGGTGCCGAAGGCCCATGGCTCCTCCGGTTGGTAATGTCTTTATTCTCTAGGGCTTGGGACCGGGGAGGGGACTGCTCAGCTGCAAGCGCCAGACGCCGTTTCGACGAATAAGAAGATGCAGGACGTTTTCGCCGTAGGCTGCCTGGCTGCCGGGTTTGGTGTAGACCTTGGTGTAGCTCACCGCCGCGGTATCGCCGAACAGGTGCTCCCGCATATTGGTAGCGGTGATCAGGTAAGGCTGGCGACGGCGCTCATGCAGGTTCAAACGGTTCAAGACATCGGACTTGGAAGAAGTAGACCCATCCGGTTTGAGCCCTACGTAGTCGTCGGCAAGAATCGTACCGGCGATCGCGGTGTCATCTTCGATCTCAGCCCGCAGATACTCTTCTTCTAAATGCCGGATCACCTCGAGGTCTCGTTGCGGGGAGTTCGCGGCGGGCGCCTGCTGAGCCAGGACCCCGCCCGGAGGCAAAACCATCAGGCTGAAGAGCACGGCGGCCATGCTCCAGCGACCACCTTTGAGGCTACTTTTCGACTTCAACTCCGCGCCAGAAGGCTACATGATTCTTCACGTTGCGAGCTGCAGGCTTAGGATCCGGATAGTACCAGGCAGCGTCCTGGTTCTCTTGTCCGTCCACCAGCAGACTGTAGTATCGCGCTTGTCCCTTCCAGGGGCAGGTCGATATCGTTGAGCTGGGGCGGAAGTATTCTCGTTTGAGGGAACTCTCAGGAAAGTAGATATTGCCCTCAACCATCTCTGTGGTGTCACTCTCTGCTATTACTTTGCCGTTCCAGGTTGCCTTTGCCATAACTGGGGTTAAATCCTGCATTCCTTCCCACCCTCTCTCACCTTAGCAGATCAACGACTAGTCATGCATCTGTCGCGTAACTCGATGCGCTACAACGGCATACGCCCGCGCACAGAGTTCGGCGAGCCGAAATCACTGACGCGGGCGTACGCGATAGAACGGGTTCTTAGTGCATTTCTGAGGTGCTGCTCGGTGTCCCCTGGTCCTTGAGCATCGTGAGCTTGGAGATGTGGATTGTCTTGCCGTCAGGATCGACCTTGCCCACCACCGCCACGTGGTGTCCCTCGTGACCCTTCACCGAATCGGGATCGTCGATGGTGTAGACCTCTTTCTTGGCGTCATCTACAAAAACCGGCTTTGCGCCGCCGTCAATGCATTTCTTAACGCAGGCCGCATCCGGGGCGCTGCTGTTGTGCTTGGCTCCGCACATAGAGTCAGCGATATATCCAGAGACCTTGCTCGTATCCGCAGCCAACGCCGGGACAGTCGACAGGGCTAACAACACCACAAACAATTTCATATGTTGCTCCATGCGATCGAATAAGCGAAAACAACCGCCTCTGGAGTTGTACGCCCCGGTCCGCCCCATGGCAAGGCCCCCAGGAGAGCCCGCTTTGATCAGATTTAAGCGACTGGTAGTGCTTCCGCTTTCGTCTGGTAGCGCATGGCCTCAACCGATTCCATCTGCGGCTCGGCAATTTTCCTCGAGTAGCCGCAGACCACCTGATCGGCAGGTTCGGCCTCTGCACCCTTTTTCGCCTTCTTTTTCGGCGCTTCATCTTCCGCGGAAGACTTGCGGTTGTTAGGACAAACCAGATAGGTCCCAGCAGCGCGCACCTTCTCGAGCAGGTACGGGCTGCCGCATTCCGGGCACTTTTCGGGTACCGGCTTGGCATTGGAAGTGAAGTCGCACTTGGGATAATTGGTGCAACCGTAGAACATGTTGCCCCGGCGGGCCTTCCGTTCCGCGATGTCTCCATCGCCACACTTGGGACACTTCATCCCTTCAATAATGTTTTGCTTGATGTATTTGCATTTCGGATAGCCGCTACAGGAGACGAATTCTCCATACTGGCCATTGCGCAGCACCAGCTGAAGTCCGCACTTGGGGCAGTTCTCCTCCAAGGGCACGGGCGCCTTCTGCTGCTGTTTCTGGGTCAGCTTGCGGGTCGTCTTGCAGGGCGGATCCTCGCTGTAGCCAGGGCACGCCATGAACGCGCCGAAGCGTCCCCGCTTCAGCACCATGACGCGGCCGCACGCTTCGCAGTATTCTTCCGCCTGCTCCTCTCCCTCCTGGGCATTCATCTCCGGTTTGGCGGCAAAGTTCTCTTTGGTGAAGGTGCAGCTTGCGGGATCCTTCTTGTTGTAGGTACTGCAAGCGAAGAAGCTGCCAAACTTGCCCCACTTCAACACCAGCGGCGACCCGCAGACGTCGCACTTCTCGTCTGTCGGTTTTTCCATCCGCTTGATGTTCTCCATGTGTTTGCCGGCATGCTCCAGCTCTTTTTCGAAGTGCCCATAGAAGGCGCCCAGCAAGGTGGTCCACACTTCCTTGCCATCTTCAATGTCGTCCAGCTCTTCTTCCAGCCTGGCAGTGTATTGCGGGTCGAAGATATAGGGGAAGTTGGCGACCAGCAGATCGGTGACCACAAAACCAATCTCGGTGGGGACAAACTTTGCCCCTCTGCCGGTGCCCACCTTCTGCACGTACTCGCGTTCCTGAATCGTATTAATGATGGTGGCGTATGTAGAAGGACGCCCAATTCCACGTTCTTCCAGCTCTTTCACCAGCGAAGCTTCGTTGAAGCGAGGCCGCGGCTCGGTAAAGTGTTCTTCCGGCAGCAGCGCGTTCAACGCCAGGGCTTGTCCGTTCTCGAGCGCAGGGAGGCGGTTCTTGAGCTCCTCATCCTCATCGTCCTTCTTCTCTTTCGCTTCCTCGTAGACTTTGAGGAAACCATCGAACTTCATCACCGAACCAGTGACGCGAAAGTTATAGCTGCGGTCCGATTTGGCTACGATATCGACGGTGGTCTGGTCGAAGACCGCAGGCACCATCTGCGAGGCCACAAAACGCTGCCATATGAGCCGGTATAAACGATACTGTTCGTCACTGAGATATTGCTTGATTGCGTCCGGATGATGCTCGACGCTGCTCGGACGGATCGCCTCGTGTGCATCCTGTGCGTCTTTCTTGCTCTTGAACGCATTGGGTGCAGCTGGGAGATAGTCTTTTCCGTGCGTTTGTTCGATCCACTGGCGCGCTTCGTTGATGGCATCGGGCGATACGCGGGTGGAATCGGTACGCATGTAGGTGATGAGGCCGACCGCACCTTCGCTGCCCAGCTCGATACCTTCATACAATCGTTGCGCGACACCCATAGTGCGGCGGACGCTGAAGCCTAACTGGCGGGAAGCGTCCTGCTGCAGCTTGCTGGTAGTGAAAGGAGCAGTGGGGTTACGCCTACGCTCCTTCTTTTCTACGTTCTGTACCGACCACCTGGCCTTTTCAAGTGCAACCACCACCGCATCCATTCGCTGCTTGTTGGGCAGGGAAGGAGCATCGACTGACTCGACGACCGCTTTTTCTCCGTCGATGCCGGTAAAGCGTGCGGTAAACTCAGTCTTTTCGTTTTGTGGAGTGAGCTGTGCGTCCAGCGTCCAATACTCCACCGGCACAAACGCCTTGATCTCACGCTCTCGCTCGACAATCAGGCGCAGAGCTACGGTCTGCACCCGGCCTGCGGAAAGGCCGCGACGCACCTTGTCCCACAGCAGAGGAGAAATCTGATAGCCCACAATTCGATCCAGCACGCGCCGGGTCTGCTGCGCATCCACCAGATTGCGGTCCACCTCTCGCGTGTGTTCAAACGCCTCGTGCACGGCCTTGGCCGTGATTTCGTTAAAGGTGACGCGGCGAATCGAGTTTCCTTTGGACAGGCCGCGCAGCTCATCTTCGAGGTGAGCTGCGATTGCTTCTCCTTCGCGGTCAGGGTCAGGCGCCAGATAAACAGTCGTCGCTGCCTTCGCCAGCTTCTTCAGCCGGTCGACCACTTTTTCTTTTCCCGGGATGACAATCAATTCGGGCGCAAAACTGCCGTCGCTTAAATCCACTCCTATCTTGTTCTTGGGCAGATCTTTAATGTGGCCGACGGAAGCTTCGACGGTGAAGTCTTTACCGAGATATTTGCTGATCGTCTTGGCCTTCGCAGGCGACTCGACGATCACTAGTGATTTACTCATTTCGTTCCTTAAACCCGATGACAACCAGGGACAACATGAAAACTCGCTTCCAATGGGACTGACTGTACCACCTGGAAGGTTCAGGGTTATTTACTTATCGTGATCCGCATCGCGGCGGAAGCGAACCGCAGCACAGCCTTGAGCGTGCTTTCTCCTGCCCTGTGTGTAACTTCCGCGTCTGCAACTAATGGTGCAGAAGGATGAGGAAGGTCACATTCGTCTGACGTAGTTCTTGCCGGGAAGTTGCTTGATCCGGCTGGCCAGCTCGAGTTCGAACAAGGCGGTGAAGATCTCGGACGAAGTCAGTTTGGATTCCAGCATTTCCATCAGCTCATCCAGCTGCACGGCTTCGTCATGACGTAGCGCGTTCAGCACAACCTTCTCCGGCTCCTGCAGCGGAAGTTCTTCCACAATCGATGCAGCTTGCCCCGGAGACGATGCAAAACCTAGTTCGCTCTCCAGTTGCAGGCGAATTTGGGACGGCAGTTCCTGCCACACGTCCTCCCAGGTCGCAACCAGCTTAGCGCCCTGCTTAATCAACGTGTTGGGCCCCCAGGCATTCCTGGTGGTCACGTTGCCAGGGACCGCGTAGACGTCGCGATCCTGCTCCAGCGCGCAACGCGCGGTGACGCGCGTGCCGCTATTTTCCCCCGCTTCCACCACCAGCACGCCGACGCTCATGCCACTCAAGATGCGATTGCGCTTAGGAAAGTTCTGCGGCGCGGGAAAAGTTCCCAACCGGTATTCGGAAACAATGGCTCCTCCGGATACGAGAATGTTTTCGGCCAGAGATTTGTTTTCTTTAGGATAGATGACGTCAATCCCGGTACCCCAGACTGCGATGGTGCTGCCGTGTGCTGCCAGTGCACCCTTGTGGGCTGCAGTGTCGACACCTCGCGCCATTCCGCTCAAGACCACTAGCTTGCGAGTGGCCAGGTCGCGGGCCAGAATTTCCGCCATGCCCGTGCCATACGGGGTCGGGTGACGGGTGCCCACGATGGCGATCGATGGCCGCGCCAAAATCTTCACGTCACCCAGCACCCAGAGCACTGGCGGAGGGTCGAAGATTTCCCGCAACCGTTCAGGGTACTCTTCATCCGCGTAGGTGAGAATCATTCCTTTCTGTTCGCCCATGCGCACCAATTCGCGCTCAGCTTCCGTGCGCGCCTTGCCGGTAAACAAAAACTGAGCCGAGGGTGCGGGGAAGTTGAGCGACTCGAGTTCTGTCAGGGATAGCCGGAATAGGGACGCTAAATCGGGAAGAGCCTCGGCGGCTTTGAGGATTCGCTTCGGCCCCAACCCGGGAGTGAGCGTGAGCGCAACCCAGGCGAGCCGGTTTTGATCAGAGCCAATCATCGCTGGCTGCCAAGGTACACTAATTGGTGACCCGCTACATTAAGCGCCGCATTAGAATGGCGGCCATCCACTTCCTCAATCCTGCTCCTCTCATGTGGGACTTCGAGCACGAGCCCGAGCGCAGCGAACGGCGTCTGCGCTACCAGATTGGCTACACGACCCCCTCCAGCTGTGCGGTGGAATTGGCTGCCGGCGAAGCGGACATCGGCCTGGTTCCGGTCGCGGCTCATGCCACTACCCCTTCGCTCATGATTGTGCCCGGTTGCACAGTAGCGTCTCTCGATCGCGTGCGCTCGATTATTTTGGTTGTTCGTGCGCATCAGGGGATCAACGGGGTGCGAACAGTCGCGGCAGACACTTCTTCCCGCACCTCCTGCGCGTATACGCGCATCCTGTTTGACATCTTCTGGAAGGTTCCGGTGGAGTTTATTCCCCTCGCCCCCGATCTTGAATCCATGCTCCAGGTTGCCGACGCGGCCTTGCTGATTGGGGACCCGGCCCTGTTGGCGCTCGAGAATAAGGATGCGCGCCTGGAGCGGACGGGCGAGCCGCTGCTTTACCTTGATCTGGCCCATGAGTGGCACAAATGCACTGATCTGCCGTGGGTTTCTGCCTTCTGGGCAGTGCGCACCGGCGCCTTTGAAGAGACTGGCACCCGTGCCGCAGAGCTGGTCGGAGACTTACAGGCCTCGCGGGACCATGGGCTCGAGCATCTGGAAGATCTGGCTGAGGAGTGGTCCACTCGCATCGCGGTGCCGCGCGAGACCATCCGCTTTTATCTGACCCGCAACATTCACTACATATTGGATGACGCTTGCTTGCGTGGACTTGATGCTTTCTACCGGCTTGCTGCCGAGTGTGGCGCGCTGCCGAAGGCGCCCCCTTTGACCATGCTTTAATGGGAATGCGTCGCGACGAACCCATTTCGCGTCCAACAACCAGTGATCCAGCAATCCACAAAGCACGCGGCCGCGGCCAGGCGGGTAAGGCTGCGGCGAAAACTCACAGCGCGCACGGATCTGCACTGGCTCATGAGTTTCGGCATCGTCGGGCTTTTTGCGGTTTCGGTAATCGATTCTTCGATCATTCCTTTGCCGGTGCCGGGAAGCACGGATCTGCTGCTGATCCTGCTGGTAGCCCATCAGGGTGATCCTGTTCTGGCTGCCATAGCGGCCACGGCGGGTTCGATCTTAGGCGGGTATTTGACCTGGGGCACTGGTTCCAAAGGCGGAGAAGCAGCGCTCCATCGATATATGCCGAAACGCTTTGCCCGCCGGTTGACCAGGCTGGGTGGAAAGCAAAGGGACACTCGCTGTTACGATTTCGGCGTTGCTGCCGCCCCCTTTCCCTTTGATGCCCCTTCTGCTTGCAGCCGGCGCCCTAGGGGTCTCACGGCGGAAGTTTCTGGTTTCCTTCGGGCTGGCAAGGACATTTCGTTATGCGTTGGTGGCCTGGCTGGCCGCCGCCTACGGCCGCGCGATGGTTCGCGGATTTCGCCATTACCTCGCTGGCTGGAGCACGCCGCTTATGTGGACTTATCTAGGCCTGGTGGTAGCCGGAGTCCTGTATGGGGTGTGGAAATTTCGCCGCGATCGGCGCCAGACATCCGCGCCGCGGCCCGCTACCGTCGGCGCCAACTGAACCTGCTTTACATCTCCCAGCGGAGTAGGCAGGCGCCTACCGTGAATCCAGCCCCCACGGAGGCCAAAAGCACCAGGCTCTCGCGCTGCAGCTTATGCTCGTCCAGTGCCGTCTGCATGGCCAGCGGAATGGTGGCAGCCGTGGTGTTGCCGAAGCGATCTATATTGATAATCACCCGGTCCAGCGGCAATTCCAGGCGCTCGGCAGTAGAAAGAATAATGCGCTTGTTCGCCTGATGAGGAATAAAACAACCCAGGTCGCTAGCGCCGATGTTGTTTGTCTTCAGTAGCTTGGCGGATGTCTCGACCATCTTGCGAACAGCGTATTTGTAAACTGCCTGCCCATCCTGGTGGACATAGTGCAGCCTGGCCGCAATGGTCTCGGGCGACGTGGGACAGTGACTACCCCCGGCAGGCATATTGAGCGCCGGTGCTCCGGAACCATCAATTTCGTGACAATAGTCGATCAGCCCGACTTCACCCTCTTCGGTGGGTTCGACCAGCACTGCACCGGCGCCATCGCCGAAAATGACGCAGGTGGCGCGGTCGGTGTAGTCGATGATGGACGACATGGTGTCCGCTCCGATCACCAGCACTTTGGACTGGGCACCGGACTCGACCAGCTTGGCTCCCACCTGCAGTGCATAAAGGAAGCCGGAGCATGCGGCCGATAGGTCAAAGCCCCACGCACCGTGGGCGCCGAGCTTGTCCTGCACCAGGCAGGCAGTGGCGGGAAAAAACATATCCGGAGTAACGGTAGCAACAATCACTACCTCCACTTCGCTGGCCGGGATTCCACGCTGGGCGAGGCAGCGGCGAGCGGCCTCCACGGCCATGTCGCTGGTGGCCACCCAGGCTCCACCAGGTGGCGTTCGCGGATGCCGAGGCGTTGCATAATCCAGTCGTCGGATGTGTCTACCATCTCTGCCAGGTCGGCGTTGGTCAGGATCCGCGGCGGCACATAGGTTCCGAGAGCGCTGATTTTAGCGCGCCGTGCTGCACGCGGACGCAGTTCGATGCTCAATATTGTTCTCCGTAATCAAACTTCGGGGTATGGAGGAAACTGGAAGGGTCACGGGCGGTTGTATGTACCGGGCAACCTACTGCGCACGCACTGACCCGTTACCGTTGCTTCCTTCCGGACCTGGCGGGGTTGGCGGGGTTGCGTCGCGTAGGACCCGGCACCCACTGATAATATCACCGTCATTGACGACCTAATACCCGTTGGCTATCAGGTACTCGACGTTGAGATCGAAAGCAGTTTCCGCCGGCCGCGTCTCCATAAAGGCCCGCTGCTCCATAAATTTGATCAAGCACATCGGCCTCGATATTCACTGCCTGCCCGGCCTTGAGAGAGGGCAGATTGGTCCTCGCGTAGGTGTGAGGAATAATCGCGACGCTGACGATATCGCCCTCCGGCGTACCCGGCTCCCAGCGAGCAATGGTGAGGCTGATGCCTTCGATAGCGATCGAGCCCTTTTCGACCATGTAGCGGCTTAGCTGCGCGGGAACCGCTACCCTAAGCCACCAATCGGCGATTCCCGGCTCTGCGTGGGCATCCACTGGCTGGAGGCTCAACAGCTTGCCCGCGGCGTCGACATGGCCCTGCACCACGTGCCCGCCTAGCGGAGCCCCCGCTGGAGTCGGCAGTTCCAGATTTACCGTAGCCCCTGGCGTGAGCAGTGAGAGGGAAGTGCGGGCGACGGTTTCCGCGGCCAAGTCGGCATGGAATAGGTTGGGCTCGAGGTCCACAGACGTCAGGCAAACCCCGCTCACTGCAATGCTGTCCCCGGTGCGCAGCGAGATGCCGGGTGCGGAAATCGCAATCCGCCTCGACCCTTCGCGCTGTTCGACCGAGACAACGGTTCCCGTGGTTTCAATCAGTCCGGTAAACATGTCAGCTTAAATTCAACCATGGATCGCGTAAGTAAGCTTCGAACGCGAAATCCTGGCCAAACCTCTTTAACGAAAAATCATGGATCGGCGGGACCCCCTCGATTGCGGCCAACATCGGCGTTGCCTTGTCACCCAGAAACCGGGGCGAATAAAAGAGCATGAGCTTGTCCACCAGGCCTTGATTGAGCGCGTTGGTATGCACCTCGGTTCCGCCTTCGAGGAGCAGGCTGGTGATCTGCATTTCTGCCAGACGCGCCATCACTTCCGTTCAGGGCGACGTGGGAGCCGTCGCCCGCAATTTGAACCAGGCGAACGCCGCGGCTTGCGAGGTCTTTTTGCGCCGTCTCGCTGGCATCGCTGAAAAAAATGAGCACGTCCTGGTCAGCGGTTTTGACCAACTGAGAGTCCAGCGGAGTACGCAGCTTCGAATCCAACACAACCCTCAGCAGGGGACGTCGCCGCGGCAACTGGCTGCGATCGGTCAGCAGAGGATCATCGGCGAGAATCGTCCCTACCCCGGCGATCAGAGCATCCGCAGCGTGGCGCATGCGATGCACCTCGGCGCGAGCCTGCTCCCCGGTAATCCAATAAGGAGCAGTTGCCGAGCGTTGTGCCGGCGCTATGCGCCCGTCGAGCGTAGCCGCAACCTTCATGGTGACGAATGGCAGCGAAGTGGTGATGAACCTGGCAAAGCCATCGTTGAGCCTGCGCGCTCGATCCTCACCCACGCCGCTCGTGACCTCGACCCCGGCCGCGCGAAGCCGGGCTATGCCCTTGCCGCGCACCACAGGATTGGGGTCGGCTGTCGCCACCACCACACGCCTAACGCCCGCGGCCAGCAATGCGTCCGCGCAGGGGCCGGTTCGCCCATGGTGGCTGCAGGGTTCCAGTGTCACGTACGCGGTAGCGCCCCGGGCCAGTGGACCAGCCTGCTTGAGAGCAACGATTTCTGCATGGTCGCGCCGGTCATACTCATGGAAGCCTTCACCCACCGGCCGATCGTCGCGGACCAGCACGCAGCCGACTGCGGGATTAGGAGAGGCCAGGCCGACGGACTGCTCAGCCTGTTTGAGCGCGCGTTCCATCCACTGCTGGTCGATTTCCGGCATCGTGACTAATTACCGAGCAAGGAATCGGCAAACGCTTTGCTGTCGAACGGCAAAAGATCTTCCAGCTTTTCTCCCACCCCAACATAGCGCACGGGAACTTTCAGTTCGCGGGCAATGGACACAGCTATGCCGCCCTTCGCCGTACCGTCGAGTTTTGTGAGCACGATGCCGGTGACCCCGGCCGATTCCGTAAACAGCCGTGCCTGCTGCAATCCGTTCTGTCCCGTGGTCGCATCCATCACCAGCAGGACCTCGTGCGGAGCGCTGGGAATGATCCGTTCTGCCGTTCTGCGCATTTTGCTCAGTTCCGCCATCAGGTTGTCTTTGGTATGCAGTCTGCCCGCGGTGTCCACGATCAGGACGTCGATGCTCCTTGCCTGAGCTGCACGCATGGCGTCGAACAGAACTGCCGAGGGATCTCCGCCCTGTTTGGTCTTGATCATCTCCACGCCGGTGCGTTGCCCCCAGACCTCCAGTTGTTCGATAGCCGCAGCGCGGAAAGTATCCGCCGCAGCCAATAAAACCGTTTTACCCTGGCCGCGGTAATAGGCCGCCAGTTTTCCCGTCGTCGTGGTCTTGCCGGTGCCGTTGACGCCCACCATCATGATCACCAGGGGAGGCGCGGTATACCGGGGTTTGAAGAAGTTCTGCTCTTCGCGCGCATCGAGGATCGACTGGATTTCGGTCTTCAACAACTCTTTCAATTCGGCGCCATTATGGATCTCGTGCCGCTTCACCCGCGCGCGCAGTGCATCGATAATCTCGGTGGTTGTGCCCAACCCGAGGTCCGAGGCCAGCAGACTTTGCTCCAGTTCTTCCAGGGCAGCTTCGTCGACCTCGTGGGTGAGGGCGACGACGTTTTCAATCCGCTCCGCCAGGGTCTCGCGGGTGCGCGAGACAGCCTCCTTCATGCGCCCGAATATGCTCCTTTTCTCGGGTTCTTCCAGGCTGCCAAAAAGGGTCTGAATCATCGACGCGATGCTCGATACTGCATGACCTGAGTGTACTAGCCGGGACTGATCTCGGTTTTTGACTCCATCCCCGCAACAAATGCCGGGTACCACACAGCCCCGATTTCCTGTGAAGTTTCGTAGGTTCCGTGCACTTCATGCGCCTTTCGCTTAAAAGAAAGCGCGACACGCGATACTTTCTAGAGCTGCGTACAGGAAATTCGGGGCATCTCGCTCGTTTTTCGCGAGATGTCAGATGCTCTACCCGTCCAGGATTCGCTCACTGCGCCGCAAGGTTGAAGTCCACCCACTCAACGTTTGAGGGTTGCAGATTTTCGACAGGGCGGGATTTCGGGTGACGGCGAAAGTTATTCTTCGCGGCCTGGGCGAGCCATCAGGTCGCGGATCGCGTCCTGGGGCGACTTGCCGTGCTCGAGAATGGCGGCCATCTGCTCGGTGATGGGCATTTCCACGCTGTGCGCCCGGGCAAGTCCGAGTGCCGCCGAGGTGGTTCTCACCCCTTCCGCGACCTTGCCGTGCAGCTCTGCCAGCACGGTGGCAAGCTTATGTCCCCGTCCGAGCTCAATGCCCACCGATCGGTTGCGCGAAAGGGGACCGGTGCAGGTGAGCACCAAGTCGCCCAGACCGGAAAGACCGGCCAGCGTCTCCCTTCGCCCTCCGCAAGCCACCGCCAGCCGCGTGATCTCGGCCACACCGCGGGTGATGATCGCGGCCACACTGTTGTGCCCCAAACCCAAACCAGAGGCAATTCCGGAGGCAATCGCGATGACGTTCTTGAGTGCGCCACCCAGTTCCACCCCAATCACGTCATCATTGGTATAGATCCGCAGGCCTGGCGCGCTGAGCTCCTCCTGCAGCCGGTTGGCGATCTCGCTCTCGCCTGCGGCGACCGTAATCGCTGTGGGAGCGCCGGCAGCGACTTCCTGTGCGAACGAAGGGCCGCTGAGTGCGCCCGCTTTTCCCCCATACACTTGCTCGATGACCTGCGTCATGCGCAGGAAGCTTTGGTCCTCGATTCCCTTGGTGGCGCTGACGATGATTTGTCCCGGCTCGAGAAAGGGCGTCATCTTCTCATAAGTCATGCGCACATGCTGCGAGGGCACCGCGCTGATGACAATGTCTGCGCCCGGCACCGCCGAGGCAAGATCGGTCACCGGCTTCACCTGGGGCGGAATGGAAAACCCCGGAAGGTAGGTTCCCACCGGCGCGGAATGAGACCACAGGGCAATGGAGTGATCCCCGCGCCGAGCCAGGCTCAGGGCCAGCGCAGTTCCCCAGGAACCGCTGCCCACAATCGCAATACGGCTCATGCTCCGGATTTCCTTGACGCCCCAAAACCGTGTTCCGTGCCTTGCATCAGGCGCACGATATTCGCACGATGCTTCACGATCACAATCCAGCAGCAGGCAAACATCGCAGCTCCGGATACGTAACCATATCTGCCCGGCGAAAGCCACAGGGTAAGGAACGGAAGCACCACCGCGGCCAGAATGGAAGCCAGGGAAACATACCGGGTGAGGGCCACGACAGCCAGCCATAGTCCTAGCGCGGAGAGCGCCGCCGGCCAGCAAAACGCCACGAAGACGCCAAAGGCGGTGGCCACGCCTTTGCCACCCTTGAAGTGCAGCCAGGCGGGAAAGATATGGCCCAGGATGACGAATAATCCGGCCACGATAGTGAGATAGCGGAGAGTTGTGGGGTCTTTACCGCGGGCCAGCCATTCTGCCACCATCACTGCGGCATAACCTTTGGCCCCGTCGAGGACAAAAGTCAGCACACCCAGTTTCTTTGCGCCGGAGCGCAGCACATTCGTGGCGCCTATGTTGCCGCTGCCCGTGGTGCGAATATCCTCCTTGCGCACCAGCCAAACCAGCAGAAACCCAAAGGGGATAGAGCCCAACAAATACGACCCGCTCACAACGATCAGATACAGAAGCATGGTTGCGATCCGGTTTTGAGTGTAGCAGCGGTTCCAATCTTTTCTTCTCCCTCTGGTAGATTGGGGCCGGAGGATTTCATGGGTCTCAGGTCTCTCTTGAGGTACGCCGCGTTCAGCTTCACAGCACTGGTGCTTGGATTGCCGGCAAACGGCGGCAATCCCCTGGTTGCTCAAAACCGACGCCGGCAAGGTCCAGGGCAAGATGAGCGCAGACGGCCAGGCTCGCGACTTCCTCGGCATCCCCTTTGCTGCGCCTCCTGTGGGTCCACTGCGTTGGAAACCGCCGCAACCAGCAGCCAAATGGCACGGCATGCGTCAGGCTACCAGCTTCGGCTCCCGCTGTATGCAGCAAACAACATTACGATGACATGGTCTTTCGCGATCCAGGGGAGAGCGAGGATTGCCTCACTCTCAACGTCTGGGCGCCGGCACAGAAATCCAAGACCAAATTGCCGGTCATGGTGTGGATATTCGGCGGCGGATTCGCCGGTGGGGGCACTTCCGAGCCGCGTCAGGACGGCGAACATCTTACCCGCAAAGGCGTGCTGGTCGTCTCCATGAATTACCGCCTCGGCATATTTGGCTTTTTCGCCACCAAAGAGCTGGCCGCGGAGGATCCACACCACGCAGCCGGCAACTATGGGCTAATGGACCAATGGGCCTGCCTGCAATGGGTGCGGCGCAATATCAAGGCCTTTGGCGGCGACCCGGACAATGTGACCCTCTTCGGAGAGTCGGCCGGTTCCTTTGCCGTCAGCGCGCAGATGGCCTCCCCTCTTTCCGAGGGTTTGTTCGCCCACGCCATTGGTGAGAGCGGAGGAGCTTTCCCTGGCTCAAGACTGACCTTTCCTTCGCTCGAGATTGCTGAGAAACGGGACCAGGACTACTTCTCCTCGGTACGCAGCGACAGCAGCCTGGCAACCCTGCGAGCAGCCAGCAGCAATGAGATCCTTGAACTGGCCACGCGAAAGGGTCCTGACAGACCGCGTTTCGGTCCGGATATCGACGGCTATTTCCTGCCTCGCAGTATTCCCGAGATTTATGCCGCGGGTGACCAGGCCCACGTACCGCTGATCGCCGGTTGGAACCGGGATGAGGGGCATACCACGGAGGATTTGCAGACAACTGCGGCCAGGCAATTCGGGCCTCGGGCCGAGGAGTTTCTTAAAGCTCTACCGGGCTAACGGTGAGGAGGATGAGCACCGGGTGGCCAATGATTTTGCCGGTGATAACTTCCTGGTGTATTCCACCTGGGCCTGGTTAGAAGCTCAGGTCGAGACGGGTGGATCATCGGTCTATCGCTATCTCTTCGATCTTCCTTCGCCGGGAGATCTGTTCCACCCTGTTTCCGCCGGAGCGTTCCACTCGGATGAGATTGAGTACGTCTTCGGCAACCTCGATCTGCGCAAGGGAGCAACGTTCCGTCCCCAGGACTACAAGCTTTCCGAGCTGATGCAGACCTTCTGGACTAACTTCGCGAAGACTGGCGACCCGAATGGTGGTAGCGCACCGCATTGGCCGGCATATAACGCCGCCGATAACTGGCAGGTGATGCGGTTGAGCCCGGATCCGGGAGCTGCTCCGGACCAGCATCGTGACCGCTATCTCTTTCTCCAACGGGTGTGGGGCATTGCGAGCAAAGCAGAAGAATGATCGCTGCCCAGGTCCCGAGGGCGCTAGAGCAGTTTTGCAATTGGTGTAAACCGAAACGCCAGGCCTTATCGTGGTTTTCTCTTAAGGAAAACCACTCCTCGCGATTTTTTACCAGACCACAGTATTGCGAAACTGCTCTAGACTGTTGATCCGTAGAATCACACATGCCCATTCGCCCCACCGGCCCTGACCTAGCTGAGACATCCTTGCCCGCGGTCTGTTTGATCACGGCCGACGAAGATTTCCAGGGAGAGATCGAGTCGGAGCTGGCGCCGTGGTACCGGGTGTGCCGCCGCAACCACTACGCCGATACCGCCCTCTGGGTTCGCGAACAAAGGGCGCAAGCCGTGCTGGTCGACATTGATACCCAGGGTGAAGAGGCCCATGCGGGAGTGCGGGTGCTGCGCGAGCTGCGCATCCTGGAACGCGGGCTGGTCCTGATCTCGCTTAGCCGGTCGCGCGCTCGCGGAGTCGAGAAGCAGGCGATGGAAGCCGGCAGCGACGCTCACTTCCACAGTCCGGTCGATCTATCCGAGCTGCGCCTGATTCTCAAGACCACGCTCGAAGCGCGCATCGAAGAAATGGAACGGGCGCGCATGCAGCAGCAGGTGTTGGAGCGCAGCAAGTTCCAGGATCTGGTGGGGGCCAGCGAAGCCATGCGCCGCGTCTACGACGCCATCTCCCAGGTGGCCGACAGCCGCATTAACGTCATTGTTCGAGGAGAAAGCGGTACGGGGAAAGAATTGGTCGCGCGCGCGATCGTGGCTTTAAGCAGCCGGCGCAATAAGCCGTTCATCAGCCTGAACTGTGCTGCGTTGCCGGAGAACCTTATCGAGTCGGAACTCTTTGGCCACGAACGGGGGGCCTTTACCGGGGCCAGCGAGGCGAAACCAGGCCAGATTGAGTTGGCCGATGGCGGCACGCTTTTTCTCGACGAGATCGCGACGTTAACTCTGCCCCTGCAAACCAAGCTGCTGCGCGTGCTGGAAGACCGTCAGGTGCAGCGGTTGGGTGGACGTCAGGCGCGCAAAATTGATTTCCGTCTGATCTGCGCTACGCATGAGCCGCTGGAAGAGATGGCGCGCAACGGAAAGTTCCGTGAAGACCTGTACTACCGTATCCACGTTGTGCCGATTCAGTTGCCGTCGCTGCGCGAGCGGGGCGGGGATATCGCGCTGCTCGCGGATTACTTCTTGCGCGTGCACCTGACGGCCAATGGCCTCGAGCAAAAGCGCCTGACGCCTGACGCTCTGGCGGCACTCGAAGAGCACTCCTGGCCGGGCAACGTAAGAGAACTTGAAAATCTGATCCAACGTTTGGTGATCATGGTTCCAGGCCCCACCATCGGTCTCGAGCATCTGCCGCAGCAACTGCTGGCGCAAAGTGTGACCGCCCATGAAGCGATTCTGCTTCCCCCGGGAGGAGTCCGCTTCGATGACGAGATCCGGGAACTTGAAGTAGCGTTGCTGGAAGCTGCCCTGCGGCGGTCGGAGGGCAGCAAAGCTGCTGCCGCCCGGCTCCTGCACCTCGACTCGCAGCGAATGAAGTATCTCTGCCGGAAATATTCGCTCTAGAGGACTGGCAATCCGAGGGGTTAATTATTTAACCCCTAGGGGTGCAAAAATTAACCCATTGCACGGGACGTTGGAGGAAGCGTTGGCAAGCACGATACGGGAGTTATCCTCCTATTCCCGTATATCTGTAGACTGGAGAAGGAAACGGGGTGCTGCGGAGTTTGGCCATGTGATTGCTCTAGGTATTGCGTAAAGCAGTTAAATAAAAACTGGAGACATCACAATGGCTATGGAAAAGAAATCTCTCGTCAGCAAGAAGACCGCCACCCCAGCCGGCAAGTCCACGAAGTCGAAGATTGACACCAGCAAGCCTGCGGCCAGCAAGGTTGTTGCTGCCAAGATTAACCCTACCGGCTTTGGCGGCAGCAAGTTGCCGTAAGGCGGCGGCAAGTAGTTGTCGCCGCACGCTAGATTTGGACGAGAGAATACTGGCGGATTGGCGCCGCAGGGCCGACTTGCGGTGGTCCTGAATGGGTAAATGAATATGGCAATCCAAAAGAAATCGCTGATTGGTGCCGCTGGTTCAAAGCCGAAGGATGGCGACGGCGGCCTGATACCAGGAGAACCAGCAAGATCGTCTGAAGTGAAAAGAATGGCGGTAGCCAAGCTAGCCGCCGCTAAGCTTTCGACAGCAAAGCTTAGAACGCTAAGGAAATTAAGCTAACGGGGGGGCCAATCTGCAGTGGGAAAGGCGACCACGGTCCGTGGTCGCCTTTTGGTTTTTACCAGAAGTGGGTGTGCAGCACGTTGCCGAGAATCGTCGCGAACCGTTCCGCGACGCTCCGGCGCCTGCCGAAGATTTTTGCCTGACCGCTCATGCCGGGTTGCATGCTGCTCCCCGTCTCCCCGAGGGGCATTCGCGTGGTGTAGAAGGTGGATACCGCGATGCCCTTGTACTCCTGCCCGCCCAGTAGTCCTGGGGGCGGGGGCAGGGCTGAGCCTTCGATGGTCCCCAGCCGCGCGTGGATTTCGGAGAACTGAGACGGCAGCTGCAGGGAGACAGGATCCCCAACCCGGATGCGATCCATCTCCGAAACCGGAATGTACAACCTGGCTACCAGTTGCGATGGATCGACGATCGTCAGCAGCGTCTCACCTGTGGTCACATCGCGGTTCAGCAGGCTCTCTGGATCGCTGGTCGCGACCACACCGGCGAAGGGCGCGCTTATCGCAAGCAGTGCACCCTCTTCGCGCGCGATCGCGCTGCTGCCGCGCGCGGCTTGCTGCGCAACCAGCGCCGGGCCTAGCCCGGAGTGCTGCAGCTCCGCGGAGAAGACCTGGGCTTGCGCGGAAGCGACCTGCTCCGCCGCCTCTTCGCGGGCGCTGGCCTCATTCAGACTCTGCAGCCTGGCCATCACCTGCCCGCCGCTCACCGCATCGCCCTCCTTCACGTACACGGCCAGGACCTTTCCCGCCACGCCGGCATGCACCTGGTGGGTGTCCCGGGGCTCGATGACGAAGTAGGCATTCAAGCGCTCGCGCATGATGGGCACAAAGAAAAGGGCGAGTAAGGCGGCCGCAAGCACAGCGCGCAGAGGCGTGAGACGGAAAGCCCCCTCGCCTGACTTGGTCCGGAAGAAGCCCACAACGAAGTTTTGCAGCCCGCCGCAGCCTGGAGCGAAAGATGAAGAATGCCAACACCGCCGCCGGGACCAGCGCGAGTTCGGCGAACCAGTGGAAGAAGACGTTGTAACTGAAGCGGACGAATAGCGCGAGAAGCAGGTAGCTGTAAGCGCCGGAAGCCAGGGCATAGAGCACGAATAGCGGCACCCGCCGCCGGGAGACCACTGGCACGTCGACGGGTAGGCGAAAAATATGGCGCTGAATCCAGCCGATGAGAAATGACGTGGAACGCTCCTTGAGATCGGGGACGCGCACCCATTCCGCGAAAAAGTAATAGCCGTCCAGTTTGATGAGGGGATTGAGATTGATGACGACCACGGCAATCCCGGTGAGAAGAATGAGCTTGTAACAGAAGTCGTTGATCCATTCACCCGGCTGCGTATTGATCCAAACGATAACGGCGATACTGCTTAGCATCATCTCGATCCATATTCCGGCGATGATCGTGGCCATGCGCTGCAGGCGGCTGGCAGAGATCCAGGATTCTGTGACGTCCACATAAAATGCGGGCGTCATGATAAAGAAACATCAGACCCATACTGTGGACTTCGCCCCCGTAGTGTTTGCAGGTGAGGCCATGGGAACTCTCATGAATAAAACCGATAAACAGAAGCATCCACCAGAACTGCACCAGGTCGGAAAAGCTCTTCTTGCTGAAGTCATAGTAGACAGGTAGGTCCGGGCCGATGACATTCCATTTCACGATGAAAACGCCGGCTTCAAAAACGAAAAGCACCACCGCGAACAGGACCATCCAGCGGTTGTAGACGTATTTCCCAATCTTCTGATCAAGGCTGGTAAGGTACCGGTCCGGATCCCAGGCGGAGAACGATATGTGCGCCACGTTGAAGCTGGAGCCGCTGGCGCGGCGGCTTCGTTGCGCAGCCAGCTTTTCGTTCATGGCGATATTTTTTTCCTGTGGATTCTTGTACCAGAAGCCACCTTCGTCCATGTTTTCCGCGAAGGTCCGCACCTCGTCTGCCGAGATCGGGATGCTTGTCTCCGTCTCAAACGCCGCGGCAATCTCTTCGTAGCTACGGATCCCGTCGAAGAGACGCGCGAGTTGCCACTGTGTCGGCTTCAGCCGCATCAGGTTGGCGGTGCTTCGCTGGTAGACCGCGACGATCGGTTCGCCGTCCGTTGCATCCTCTCGGATAATTAGCTCAGGATCGATGCGCGGAGGGTTCTTGCGCGAGAGCCTGGCGCGGGGAATATCCGGCAGAGCCGCATCGAGTGCCTCGCTCAGGTTCATCGCGGGCTCAACTTCACCTGCATCGACATACCCGGCTTCAACAGGGGAGAAGGTTTCTCCAGGCTGCCGATTACTTCGATACTGCCACTGGCCGGATCGACAACCGGGCTAACGCGGTAGACGGTTGCCGGCTGCTTAAGGCGCGGATAATCCGCGGTGGAGAGCTCAAGTTTTGCGCCCCGAGGGAAGAAGGACATGGCCGACTCAGGAACGGTGAAAAGGACCCGCAGAGGCGCCTGCGCCGTGATCCAGAAAAGGGCATCGCCCTTTTTCACAGCCTGCGCCTGGTGCACGGAGCGCCGGCCTACCACGCCGTCGAAGGGGGCGAGTGCACGCGATTGGCCCAGTTCGACTTCCGCGGAACGCAACTCGGCTTCGGAGGCAATTTCCTCAGCCTTATAGCGGGCTACCTGCGATCTGGTCTCGGTGAGCTTGTACTGCACGTGCTCCCAATCCTCATCATCGAGGATCTTCTCCGCGCGCATGGCATCGGCCCGCCGCAAATCCGCTTCATTGCTCTTTTGCTCCGCATCCCAGGTCTGCACCTGGGCTTTGAGGGAATCGATTCTGGCCGCCTTTTCCGCGCGCGCCGCCTCCAGTGCACGGTCATCCAACAACGCCAGCACCTCGCCGCGCCGCACATGATCGCCAATCTCCACGCTTGACCGAGGTGACGAAGCCATCACGTGCGGCAACGACGTCGGCCTGTTGCTCCACTACCAGCGGGCCGACCGTGGTGTAATCACGTCCTTCGCCAGTGGCTGCTGCTGCCGGATGTGCGGGCGGCTCTGTTGCGGCCGAGGCCCCCGGCTCCGTGGCCTTGCTTGACGCCGAAGCCAAAACCGGTTGCGAAGTCGAAGCCCCAGGCCCCTGATTACACCCGGCAATGCAGCACCAGGCCGACACCACCAACAATGCGCAAGCGCTGCGGTTACTTTTACCTTGATTCCACATCATGAGGGTTACCAACCGATCCAATCCCATAGCGTCTTCCAGAGCCATAACGCCGGGCCGCGCAGCAAGACAAAACCCGCTGGGCGAAGGCCCGCAGAAATCTTCGCCCGGCCATCCATGCCGGTGCGCAGTTCCGCGCTCTCATTGGGCAGAAGGACATGGGCGTAAAAGACGCGGCTGTTGCCGGCGAGTTGTGCTTCGGGGCTGACGCTGAAGACGCGGCCGCGCAGGGTCTGTGCGGGAAAGCTATCAAGCTTGATGGCGGCACTTTGCCCGGCCCGCACCAGCTTGGCATCCTGCTGGCCCACGGCGATGTTGACCCGCGCGCTGGCCAGGTCCAGCACCTGGGCGAATGCTGCCCCGGCGTCAAGGTGTTCGCCCACCGCATTCTGCAGATCGGGGGTCATCACGATGCCGTCGATGGGGGACCGGAGCTGGGCGTTGGCGATACGTAACCGTGCCCGCTCCATTTCCGCGTGCAGATAGTCGGCCTGGGTCCGGTCTTCGCCGGCCTGTGCCGAGTGCCGGGCCAGATCGCCCTGCATGGCCAACATGGCCGCTTCGTACTTGGCTTGGGCCCCGGCCAGCTGGTTACGCCAGGACCAGTCGTCCATCGTTCCCAGCAACTCGCCGCGGCTTACTTGCTGGCCTTCGCGAGCGTACACATTGGCGATTGTGCCGTCGACCGGGGCGGCCAGTGTAACCACGGATTGCGGCGCCACCACCGCCGTGCCGCTGACGCGCAATGGCAGCGGGCAGAAGATGAGCAACAGAATCCCGGCCGCTACACTGCCCAGGATCATCGCCCGCCGCTTCCGGTCGCTGCGCATAAAAGCCTGTTTCCGCTGCACCAAAGGCTCAAGCAGGCTGATGAGCGGCACTTCCCGGTACAACAGTGCGTTGCGAATCGCGACCGTGGTCTGCCCGGCCAGAACCTTGATCATCTCGATGTGCGCTACCTCGAGAAAATTGGGATCGCTGCTTTCATACAGCAGCAGGCCGACCCGCCCCTGGTCATCGGCCAGAGGAAGGGCAAACAGGGCGCGATAGTCGCTCGCTTCGAAGTGCTTGCCGATGGCCGCGCGTACGCGGGGATCCTCAGTCTCCGGTTCGTTCCCATGCTGGCGGATCAGCAACTGCTGGTCAAAGCTTGAAAGCCACTGCAGCAGTTCACGCAGGTGCTCCAGCTGGAGGTCGCCCGCCGGAATGCTGGCCATCCCGGAAACCGCCTTCAATTGCAGCCGGCCGCGATTATCCAGCGCAATCGAACAGCGTTCGAAAGGCAAGACCGACTGCGGGCTGTTAACAATGATCTGCAGCAGGCGCTCAAGCCGAAGCGTGGAGGTGATCTCCGAGCTCACTTGAACCAGGGCTTCCAGGATCTCCAGCTTGCGCTCGGCGTACATCAGGCTGGCGTTCTTGAGCGCGCTCGTGACCGTCTCCGACATACTGTTCATGAAGAACAGATCATCTTCGCTAAAGCCTTCGGCGCCTTCTTTGTTGACTGCCTCCAGCACGCCCAGCTCGCTTTCGCCGCCGTTCTTGTCATGCTCGATGAGCGGCACCATGAGCGCATTGGTGATGGGCTGGCCCTCGCCGGCACGCTGGTTGCGGCTCGCCAGCCTGGGATCGTCGGGGTCGCTGATCAATAGCGGAACGCCTTCCTCCGCCATCTCCCCCACATAACCCTCGCCGGCCGCCTCCGTGGTGCCTACTTCGGCGGTGGCATCCTCTCCCCACGCGGAGACCAGCTTTAGCTTGCCACCCTCGAACATCCACAGATGGATGGCCCGGCAAGGCAGCATGGCCGCCACCTTGACCGGGATCAGTTCCAGCAGCGGTTCAAAATCCAGCGTCTCGTTCAGGGATTTTTCCAGGTCATAGAGCTGCGTCAGGCGGTGGATGGAATCGAGCAGATTCTGCCGCTCCTCCTCGTACTGCTCGGCCGATTCAAGGGCAATCACAGCCAGCTCCGCGAATCCCTCGAGAGAAAGAAGAAGGTGGTCGGTAAGGGGTTCGCTGAAGCTAACGATTTCAAACGCACCCACCGGTTGCCCATCCCGCAGCAGGGGCATGTACCCGATGGACCGGATTGTCCGCAACACATGGATATGCGTGTAGTCTTCGCGGGCCAGTTCGCCGGCAGGGTAGACGACTGGGCCAGGCGACTGGAGCAAGGGAGCGAACAATCTGGCGTCGGCGCCTACCACTGAGTCGACCACCGAGATCTCGTCAGACACTCCGAGGGGAACCCAGGAGTCGTCACGCAGGCTGTAAAGAGCGCAAGCGACCTCGCCCAGCGCCTTGCGCATGGCATCCGCCAGCAAGGTCGCCCGGGCCGCGACCTCCGGCGACGCCAACAGAGACCGGGTTAACTCAGAGAAGTGTTGACTGTTCAGCCGAATACCGGTTTGAATGTTCATGCTGATCTGCTTGACGCATGGGGGAGGATAGGTTGATTGTTAATCTGGTCGGAGACTAGCAATCAGTAATTAGGGTGTAAAGCAAATTCTTGGCCGGGAGAAGGCGACGTGGATCTCGATATTCGACAGAGCGGAAACATTTGTTGCTTGAAACTAAAGGGTCCGCTCAAGTACGGAGAGGGTGTCAAGAAGCTTGACGAGGCGGTCGAGGGCGCACTCAGCAGCGGACACATTCACCTGCTGCTGGACCTTTCCGCGATGCCCTACGTCGATTCGAGTGGCATTGGTGCCATCGTCGACGCCCTACGCCAAGCCAAGAAAGCAGGCGGAGACGCCAAGCTGGTTAGCCCGTCCCCCTTTGCCGCGAAGACATTCAAGATGGTGGGCATTCTAAGCCTGTTCAAGGTCTACGACAGTGAAGCTGCGGCCATGGAGGCCTGTCCCGCCTGAAACGTCTGGGTTTCTCTTTCCAGCACGTTTCACCAGTCTATAAAAGCTAACTCTACTTCAACCTGCGGCGAACCAGATCCAGCGCCTGCTGACTGGTCCATGCACGAATATGCTCCCGATCGCCGCCGAATCGCCGTTCCACCACTTCGGTCTGTTTGCCATCAGTTACGGCGACGTAAACCAAACCGACCGGCTTCTCCTCCGAGCCGCCGCCCGGACCGGCAATGCCTGTGACTCCCAAGCCAAAGGTGGCCGAGGTATTGCGGCGGATCCCTTCGGCCAGAGCACCGGCGACCTCCTTGCTGACCGAGCCATGGGCCTCAATCAGCGCCGGAGAAACACCCGCAAACAAAGTCTTCAGCTGATCGCTGTAAACCACCGCACCACCCAGAAACGACCGTGAGCTTCCGCTGATGCTGGTCAGGCGCTGCGCTACCAACCCTCCGGTGCAACTCTCGGCCACCGCCAGCGTCGCCGCGTGCATGCCGAGGTAATAAAGAACAATCTGCTCCAGCGGCTCAGCCTGCGCCGAGTAGATGAATTCTTCCAGCTCCTCTTCGATTTTTCCCGCCAGCTCATCCACCCTTGCTTGTGCGGTTTCCTGGTCACCCTTGGAGCAGATCAGGTTCAGCGTGATATCGCCGGTGTGCGCCAGGATGGTCGTATCCACATCCTTGTACTTCGTGTAAATCGGCGCGATGCGCGCATCCGCCTGCGATTCACCGATCATGGCCAATTTCAGCGTACGGACCGCAATGCTTCGCCTGGGGACTACGGCCCGTAGCCGTTCCATGCATTGCGCGTCGAACATGGCCTTTACTTCGTTCGGCGGCCCGGGCAACAAAATGACCAGCTTGCGATGTTCTCCGTAAACCGTATCGAGCCACTGTCCGGGCGCTGTGCCGCGCGGATTCTCAAGAATCACGGAACCGTCCAGCACATCCGCCTGGCGGGCATTGTTGTCGGTCATCTGTATCCGGCGCGCTGCGAAGCGAGCATAAAGAGCGCCCACGATCTCCGGATTGCGGCGCAAGCGAATGCCCAGCGCTTCGGCCACCGCCTGCCGTGTCAGATCATCTTCCGTGGGGCCCAATCCGCCCATGGTTATGACGATGTCGGCGCGTCCCAGCGCAATGCGGATTGCGCTGCCCAGATGCGACAGCTTGTCCCCAACAATGGTCTTGAAACTGACATTCACGCCCAGCTTGATCAGCCGGTCGGTTAAGAAGAGTGAGTTTGTGTCTTGCCGGTACGGCGTTAACAGTTCAGAACCAACAGCAATAATTTCACAATTCATCCAGACTTCAATCCTCTAGAACAAGCGCACACCTTCGATGCCTAACGGTACATCATAGACCGCGCCGTTGGCCGCGAGGATGGCGTTGCCGCCGGGGACGAAAGCGAGACCCACAATCCCTGAGCCGGCAAGAACTACTGAGGCATCTCCCGCAGGCGTAATGCACACGATGCCACGGGTGCCATGGAGGGAAGCAGACACATACACGTTGCCGGCGACATCGAAGGCCAGTCCCTGCGGGCGGCCGAGTCCCCGGTAGTAAACCCGCACCACACCGGCTTGATCGATGGCGTAGACCGAGTCGAAACTGGAGGTGCTCGGAGCCGTCACGAAAAGCGTTCCATCCAACCCAAAGGCGAGATGGTAAGCCGCGATACTGGGCTCCAGGGTGGCAAAGACAAAAATTTGCCGGTCCTGGGCAATTTTGAAAATGGTACCGCTGCGATCGCCCACATAAAGATTGCCCGCCGAATCAAAGGCAATGCCAGTCGCGATCCCCATGCCCTCGGCGTACACCGAGGACGCGCCCTGCGGGGATACGCGATGCACCGTGCCATCCAGGCGCGAAGACACATAAAGGTATCCGTGGGCGTCTAATGCCAACCCGGTGGCATTGGTAATTCCGCTCACCAGGGGCTGCATTTCTCCCGACGGCGTGATCCGGTAAACCGACACCGCAGTCTTTTGCCCCCGGGAACCGGAATCGGTGGAATAGATGTTGCCCTCACTATCCACTGCCGGGTTGCTGACCGGATGCAGGTTTCCAGCGATCAGGCGAGCGATCTTAAGCCGGACGGTATTACTCGATTGACCGTTTTGCCGGATTTCCAGTCTCCCGCTTTGCACATCATCGGGAATGCGGACGATCATCCGGTTCGCGCGGCTCAGCAGCACCGGAGCAACGATTCCGTCCAGAACCGCCACCGGCAGGCGCGAGCGCACGGCGCCCAGCTGCGTTCCGCGAATCTCGATTTCACCTCCCGGCAATGCTGCGTCGGGCAAAGTGGCCTCGATCCTGGGTGTGTTCGGAATAGGTGGCTCCTTGGAGAATCGCATCAGCTGGTCCCTGTGTTTATCGGTTCGATGCAAGCCGGTGAATCTTAGCCGATCCAGTGGTTCAGTGCCAGCATCAAGAGCAAAGCATACACGCCCGCAGCGACATCATCGAGCATGATTCCCCAGCCTCCCGGCAAGTGTTCGAGCCGCCGCGCAGGCCATGGTTTAACTATGTCAAATAAACGAAAGAGCAGAAAACCGGCCAGCAGATGACTTAAGTTTACGCGGGAAAACATCAATGCCATCCACTGCCCTGCGACCTCATCGATGACCACATGTCCCGGATCGGGACGTTCGCTTTCCCGTTCGACAATGGTAGCCGCAGGGATGCCGATTGCAATGGCGCAAAGAGCGGCCCCCAGTGTCAGCCATCCCATTGGCCAGGGGGCAAGGTGCAGAATCCTTGCTGCTCCCAGCCAAAGCAAGCCGGCCGCCGCGGATCCCCAGCTTCCGGGTCCGGGCCGAAGCAAACCGGCGCCGAAAAAAGTTCCTGCTACCCAGGCCCAGGCCGTTCTTGTTCCCCTGGGCGGCAGCTCACTCATCGCCGGCCGAGCGTGGCCGCATCTCTTCAATCTCTTCCAGCAGATCGGGATCGAGGACGGGAGAGGAGATACGGTAGACACCGCTGGCCCACTTGCCCAGATCGATGGTCTTGCAATGATCGCTGCAGAAGGGGAAATCCGCATCTTTGGCGGTGACAATCTTCCTGCAAGTAGGGCAGCGAAGGCTTTTTAGCTTTTTCGCCATAACAAGGTTCCTTTACGACACAATCCGGCCCACCAGGTCATAATCCTGTGACTCAGTGATCTCACATTGGTAAAACTGCCCCGGGGTGAGCTGTTCGAACGGTCCGAAGTCGTTGATGTAGACCTTGCCGTCGATTTCCGGGGCCTGGTGCTCGGTGCGCCCCTCCCAAAGCAGTGGAGTTTCCTCGGAAGGCCCTTCCACCAGCAGATCGAAGCGCCGGCCCACCTGCCGGGCTCTGGATTTCCGGCTGATCGCCTGTTGCTGGCGCATCAGCGAGCGGCGCCGTGCCTCGATAGTGCGGGCAGGCACTTTGTCGTTCAGGTCAAACGCCCCTGAGCCTTCCTCGTCGGAATAACTGAACGCCCCCAGCCAGTCCAGTTGGGCCGCGCGAACAAAGTCGCTGAGCAGGGCAAAGTCAGCTTCAGTTTCGCCGGGAAAGCCGGTGATGAACGTGCTTCGAATCGCTACACCGGGAACGGTCGAACGGACGCGCTCAATCGTCTTCAGGAAGATGTCGGCATTGCCGCCGCGGCGCATGCGCTTCAACACCGCGCCGGAAGCATGCTGCAGAGGCATGTCGAGGTACTTGCAAATGTTGTCGTGCCGGGCAATCGTGTCCAGCAGACGGCCGGTGACCTTGTTGGGGTAAGCGTACAGGAATCGCAGCCACTTGAGATCGGGTATCCCGGCCAGGGCATCAAGCAACTGTGCCAGCCCATCCTTCATCCCCAGGTCCTCGCCGTAACACGTTGTGTCCTGACCGATTAAGGTGAGTTCACGCACACCCTGGGCGACCAGCTGTTCGGCCTCGGCGACTACCGAGGCAAAGCGCCGGGAGCGAAACTTGCCGCGTAAATTGGGAATCACGCAGAAACTGCAGGGGTGATCGCATCCTTCCGCAATCTTGATATACGCGGACGACTTCCTCGTCGCCAGCATGCGCGGCGTGGTGTGGTCGTAAAGATACTGGGGTAGCTTGGCCTGCGCTCCGTCCCACTGCTCGCGAGCGAAGCGGCCCTGGGATTCGCGGAGGTCGCCTTCAGCCCGGGACGTTTCGCTGGGGAGGATAGAGAACAGCTGCGGTTCCGGTGGTGCGCTCGGCGCGTCATCCGAGGTAGGAGCCAGGCCGGCGGCGGCCAAAATGGCCTCCAACTCTCCGGTTCCCACGACGGCATCCACTTCCGGCATATTCTTGCGGATTTCGTCCCGATAGCGCTCCACCAGGCAGCCGGCCACAATCAGTTTCTGCGCCCTGCCCGACACCTTGTGCTGCGCCATCTGAAGGATGGTGTCAATCGACTCCTGCTTGGCTTTGTCGATGAAAGAGCAGGTATTTACCACCAGAATGTCGGCCAGTTCCGGGTGGTTGGTGATCTCTGCGCCCACCTGGTCCAGCAATCCCATCATCACTTCGCTGTCGACCAGGTTTTTGGGGCAGCCCAAGCTCACGAAACCGATCCGTGGCCGCTGTTCGAGCACAGCGCTTGCCGTGCCTCCGGGACCTGTTTCTGTTAGCTCTTGCTTCACTTTTCTATTCTAGAGCAATCAAGCAGCGACCGTTGACTCCGTTACTTCCGGGGAACCTTCATTCTGAGGTCTACAACCTCCCAGATGATTGAAACGTCTATTAAGAAGTGAACTGAAAGGAGGGCGCCCAGTGCACGTTCCAATGACCGCAAGTGTTAAGCACGCAAACATGGGCGAGCCCATCAAATGTGCCTTGGTGACTAAGCCCAGTCGAGCAGAAAGGCATAAAAGCGAGATGCTGCGTTACGCGGTTGTGGCTGTCGCGGTCCTGGCGGTTCTGCTCTTGATCGCCATTGCGCTCTATTACACGCAAGGCAACTCTCTTACGGTGAAGCATGTCAGCGCCCTCCGGCCCTACCTTTCGTTCCACGCTCGAGCGTGAGAGCAACGCCCCTTCTACTGCGGAGTGATAATCCCTCCTACGCGATACCTTGATGGCAGCGTTACTCCGCGATGATCCTTTTCGATAGTGGAAGGGGATTGGATAGCGGCAGCGATCACGTCCGCGTACTTGCTTCCCGCTCCGGTATTAAAACTCACGACCTTCTCTTCAGCTGAAAGCGATCCGCTTTCAATCAGGTGACCGTATGCCGCAGTGGCAGCCGCGCCTTCGGGCGAGAGGAGCAGTCCCTCGTGACGCGCCCAATCGAGCTGCGACGCCATGATTTGCCCATCCTCGAGATCCAGGGCAAGACCACCCGATTGGCGGACGATGTCAAGAATGAGCTCGTCTTTGTAGGGATACGGAGCCCGCAAGCCGGAGGCGACGGTAGCGGCGATCATTTTCGGTCTTTTTCCGCTGACCCAGCCCAAAACTTCCATCTCCTCGAAGGCTTTCCACGTTCCAATCAGCCCGGTACCGGCGGGAAAGAGAACAGCGTCGG
The DNA here is from genome assembly GCA_963763905.1 of uncultured Acidobacteriaceae bacterium. Taxonomy (GTDB): domain Bacteria; phylum Acidobacteriota; class Terriglobia; order Terriglobales; family Acidobacteriaceae; genus PALSA-350. The sequence goes on from CAVXRU010000022.1 coordinate 104,305, forward strand.
GATATCGCCATCCTGATTGCTCGACCAACTCATACCCCATTGTCTTCTCGCCTTCGAGGCGGAACGGCTCCTTTAAGTAGGAGACGTCAAACCAGCCCTCGGCATCCTTTCGTTCGGCTACGGTACGGGCACAGTCGGAGATCAGTCCGTCGACCAGGGTGACCTTTGCACCGTACGCCACTGCTTCGAGGTAATTGTCTTGAGGAGCGTCGCGGGGCATAAAGATGTAGGCCGCGATTTGGGCGGCCGCAGCATAGGCGGCCAGCGCGCCCGCCGCGTTCCCGGCCGACGCCAGGGCGAGTTTCTTCAGCCCATAATGCCTGGCCATTGAGACAGCCATCGAAAATCCGCGTGCATGGGAGGTGCCGGTGGGGTTTGCGGCCTCTTGTTTCAGGAACAGGTTAGGGTAACGGCAGCTACGCAGCATGGGAGTAAAGCCTTCGCCCAGTGTGACTGGTTCCACTTCAGGCAACACATCGGCGTAACGCCACATACCCAAAGAGGTGTTGGCGGCGTCGATCCTTTTAAGGATGTTTTCACGCTGTGCTGATAAACGGAGTGCGGCCATGTCATAACGAGCAAAAAGGACCCCACCGCATTGAGGACAAAGGCCTTGCGGGTCTTTGGGCGATATTCGGGCGGAGCAGCGGGTGCATTCCAGGTAGGCAATCGGAGGCATAAACCCATGATATGAGAGGGTTTCCCATTTCGACGCACGATCGAAGAACCGGCCCGCGAAAAGGTAAAATGGAGGAGTGAGCATACAGTTAATAGCTATCGATATCGACGGCACGTTATTGCCCTCGACCGGCCTCCGCATCAGCTCCCGCAACTGTGCGGCTTTGCGTGCGGCCGAGGCCGCCGGCATTGAAATTGTCATTGCCACCGGCCGCCGCCAGGCTTACGCCATGCCCCTGATCGCCCAGGTGGGACTCGATGAGAATTCCGTGATGATTTCCTCCAACGGCGCGGTCGTGCGCGGCTTTGGTGGGGAACTTTTGGATCGCCGCTTTCTTCCTCTTCAGACTGCCCGCCAGCTTTGTGTCGCCCTGCGCGGCTACGGCACCATGGTTTTCACCTTTGACCGTGAGGGCGCAGGCGCCCTGGTTATTGAAGACTTGAAGCAGCTGCATGCGCGGATTGACCGCTGGGTGGAGGCCAACCGGCCGTATCTGGTCGAAATCCAGCCTATTGAGCGAGCTTTCGAGGTGGGGGAAGAGCCTATCCAGGGCATGCTTTGTGGCACGGTTGAGGAAATGGTGGCCGCGGAAAATGCATTGCTGTTGAGCGAGTTAGCGGGGCAGATCGCCACCCACCGGACGGAATACGCATCCCGAAACCTGAGCATTCTTGATCTCTTGCCGCCTGGCTGCTCAAAGGGCGCCGCCCTTGATTGCCTGGCGCGCATACGCGGCCTGGAGCCCGAGCAAATTATGGCCATCGGCGACAATTTGAACGACCTCGAAATGTTGGATTACGCCGGCCACGGGGTGGTGATGGGCAACGCGAGCGCGGAGATTCGGGCGCTTGCTGAGCGTCGTGGTTGGCAGGTGACAACCTCCAATGATGAGGACGGCGTAGCCCTGGCCATCGAAGAGGTACTCCGCCGGCAAGCGGAGGAACAAGATGCCGAAGGTAATGAGGAAGAGGCAATCGCCTGTAGCCACGTGGTACAGTTTGCCCAATGAGGAAAATGTCCTTGTTCGCGGGCTGGCTCGTGGTCTTCGGTGGGTTGGGGACTGTGCCTCATTTACAGGCCGCGGAACAGGTCACCCTCAAAAACGGCTATAACCTGGTCTGCGATCATCGCGAGCAGGACGGTGACCGGGTGCGCCTGTTTACCAGCAAGGACAGCGGCAACTTCGTAGAAGTGGATGCGGCGGAGATCATATCGGTGGACACCGTTCCCGATCCTCCGGTTGTGCCTGCCCCCGCCGCAGAACCCAGGTTGACCAACGCCGATGTGCACGAATTGATCGCTCGGGCCGGCGCTGACCACAACCTGGACGTAGATCTGCTGGCCAGCGTAGTGCGGGCTGAGAGCGGCGGCAACATCCACGCAGTCAGTCGAACCGGGGCTCAGGGCCTGATGCAGTTAATGCCTGGTACTGCTGCCGAATTAGGCGTAAGGGACAGTTTCCGTGCAGACCAGAACATCAATGGCGGAACTGCTTACCTCGATGCTCTCCTGCTGAGGTATCACGATCATCTCGCGTTGGCGCTGGCGGCTTATAACGCTGGTCCGGCTGCGGTCGACAAGTACCACGGCGTGCCTCCTTATCGCGAAACCCGTGTTTATGTAGCCCGGGTCATCCGCGAGTTCAACCGCAGAAAGCAGTGGGAGAAGCAGCATCCGGCCGCTACTGCCGCTCTCTCCTCTATGCCAGCCAACCGCTAAGAGTGGTTCGGAGCCGCAAGTGAAAAAGCAATCCTGGATCATGTACCTGGTGGGAGCGATCCTGCTGGGGGCGTTGGTGTGGCTGGTCCACACCCGGGTTCATTTTCAGTGGAGCGTGTTTCGCGACGAGCTGCAGCATGTGGATTGGGGCCGCATCATTTTCGCCGTGGCCTTGATTGTTTTTTGTTACTGGTTGCGGGCTGCTCGCTGGGCGGTGCTGATCAGGCCACAGAAGAAGGTCACTGGGTTTTCTTTGTTGGGCTCGCAGGTCATTGGCTTTGCTGCTGTGGCTCTGTTTGGCCGTCTCGCGGACTTGGTGCGTCCGTATCTGGTCGCGAAACGAACCAGGTTGGCGCTGAGCTCGCAGATCGCGGTCTACACCGTGGAGCGTATGTTCGATCTGGGAGCGATGGCGCTGATCTTTTCCGGTGCCCTCTTGCTGGCTCCGGACCGCGCGACGCTACCCCACCATGAAGCTCTCCAGCACACGGCGTTGGGTGGCCTGGTGGTCGCAGTGGCGCTAGCCGTTTTTGCGGTTGCCGTGCGTGCTTCGGGAAAGGCCGTCGCCGATCTCGCGGAGAGAACACTGGGCTCTCTCTCCCCGGCGCTAGGCCAATCGGTAGCGGCGAAAATCCGCGCCTTTCGCGACGGTCTTGATTCCATTACATCCTTCGGTGAGTTTTTCTTGGCGCTCGGTCTATCCCTCCTAATGTGGGGCTTGATCACAGCAGCTTACCTGGAAACCACGCGGGCATTCGTGCTCTCGCCCGAGCTGTCTTCGATGACTCTGGCTCGCTGCCTGGTGTTGATGGCCGCCAGCATGGTTGGATCCGTGGTCCAATTGCCGGTCATTGGATGGTTTACCCAGATCGGCGTGACCACCGGCGTGATGCAGAAGGTTTTCAACGTGCAGTTCGAGCCAGCCTTGGCGTGCGGCACAATGCTGCTGATCGTGACCTTTATGTCCGTCATACCGCTGGGCCTGATCTGGGCGCGAGTGGAGCACGTTTCGATCAAAAAGATATCCGAGCAATCAGAGCATTTCGGGGAAGAAGATGCGGAGCAAACCCCGGCCATCAGCGAAGCTTAGACTGTGTCTGTCCGCTGCTAGAATTTAGTTACTGATGAAATGCCCTTATTGTGGCTTCGCGCAGGATCGAGTAGTGGATTCGCGCGAAAGCAAGGAAGCAGACTCGATTCGCCGCCGTCGCGAATGTGAGGGTTGCAACAAGCGCTTCACTACCTACGAGCGCATTGACGAAATCCCCTACATGGTGGTGAAGAAAGACGGCCGCCGGGAAAAATTCGAACGCCAAAAGGTGCTGAGCGGCCTCCTGCGGGCCTGCGAAAAGCGCCCGGTCTCTGCCGCCAAACTAGAGGCCATCGTGGACGAAACCGAGGCGTTCCTGATGGATTCCGCCGAGCGCGAACGAACCACCAACCAAATCGGTGAGCTGATTATGAATCATCTGCGCACCATCGATAAGGTCGCCTACATCCGCTTTGCCAGTGTTTACCGGGACTTCAAAGACGTACGCGAGTTCAAGGAAGAGCTGGAACAGCTGCTCAATACCAGGGAAGCAACCAAGACCGGCAAACGATAGACGCCGAGGAGAGAGAATGGCAGCAGGCTCACAGGAAAGAATCCACACCGTTACACTGCTCGCGGGAGACGGCATTGGCCCCGAGGTAACGGAGGCAGTTGTACGGATCCTCGAAGCGGCGATCGCGGGGACCAATGCCAGGTTTGTCTGGGAACCGTTTTTGGTGGGCGCGAACGCCTACGAGAAGTTTGGCGAGTACATTCCCCAGGCCGTGTATGACTCCATCGATCGGAACCACCTGGCCCTTAAGGGACCGGTGTCGACGCCTATCGCGGGTGGCTTTTCCTCCATCAACGTCCACTTGCGCAAGAAGTACGAATTATTCGCCAACTTCCGTCCCATCAAGAACCTGCCTGGAATGGACACGCGCTACCCCGGCGTGGACCTGATCATCGTGCGCGAGAACACCGAAGGTGAGTACGTAGGGTTGGAGCATGAAGTGGTGCCGGGGGTCGTGGAGTCGCTGAAGATCGTCACCGAAAAGGCTTCTACCCGCATCTCCAAATTTGCCTTTGAATATGCGCGCAAGTTCAAGCGGCACAAAATCCATGCCATCCATAAAGCCAACATTATGAAGATGTCCGACGGGCTCTTCTTGCGGTGTGCGCGCGAGGTGGCCAAGAGCTATCCCGAGATTACCTACGGGGAACACATCGTCGACAACACCTGCATGCAACTGGTCATGAATCCCTATCAATATGACGTGCTGCTGACCGAAAACCTCTATGGCGACATCGTGAGTGATCTGTGCGCTGCGTTTGTCGGCGGCCTGGGACTGGTGCCGGGCGCCAACCTGGGCACTGGCTGCGCCATCTTTGAAGCGGTCCATGGTTCAGCGCCCGACATTGCCGGGAAGGACATTGCTAACCCCACGGCGCTGCTCCAGTCAGCCATCCTGATGCTGCGCTATATTGACGAGGCCGAAACCGCCGATCGCGTACAGGCGGCGCTGGAGAAGGTCTACATCGAAAAGAAGACGCTGACCCGCGACGTGGGCGGCACCAGCGGCACCAAGGGATTCACCGCCGCCGTTCTGGCCGCTCTCTAAATCCTGGCTAGGGCGAGCGAAGCGGTTTCCCATCCTATGACCCCTATTCCGGGCCATAACGACCCTCCCCTTTGTCATCTCGACCGGAGCGAAGCGCAGTGGAGAGATCTCTGTGTGGATGCTCTTTCATGGAGATGTTTTTCCTGCAACGGTCCCGAATTTCTCACCTCGCAATTCAACCGTCCGGCAGTCAAGTCACTCGTTACTCTTTGGCGTAACCGTGCCGGAGCGCGATGGTCTAGAATAGACAGAATCTTTTCACCACCATAAGTCCATGCAGACACGAGACAAGATCGGCATTCTTGGCGCCACCGGCGTGATTGGTCAGCGCTTCATCCAACTGCTCGAAGAACATCCGTGGTTTGAAATCGTCTGGTTGGCCGCCAGCGACAAATCAAGCGGGAAAACCTACGGGGAAGCCACCCGCTGGAAGCTGGACACTCCGCTCCCCAGCCGTATCGCCGCCATGATGGTTTCGCCGGCGGCTCCAGAGGGCGCGCCCGGCATTATCTTTGCCGCGCTCGACACCGACATTGCCCGCGAACTCGAGCCCCGCTTCGCCGCCGCCGGTTGCGCCGTGATCTCCAACTCCAGCGCGTTTCGCATGCAGGCGGATGTTCCGCTGGTGATTCCAGAAGTCAACCCGTCTCACCTGGATCTGCTCGAAACCCAAAGCTGGCGCAAACAGTCGGGCGGCTACATCGTGACCAACCCCAACTGCAGTGCCATCGGGCTGGTCCTCGCCCTCAAGCCGCTGGCCGACCGGTTTGGCCTGGAGAGCGTCTTCGTAAGCACCATGCAAGCTGTCAGCGGTGCCGGCTATCCGGGTGTTCCCTCGCTCGACATCCTGGGAAACGTCGTTCCCTACATCAAGGGCGAAGAAGAGAAATTGGAAGCGGAAACGTTGAAACTGCTGGGCAAACTAAGTGGCACCAGGGTCGAACCCCTGAACGCCCGTGTGACCGCGCACTGCAATCGGGTAGCGGTCGAGGACGGCCACACGGAAAGCGTCAGCATTAAGCTGTCGGCCAAGGCAACGCGGGAAGACATCCTTGCGGCATGGAGCGAATTCGCACCGCTGGCCGGTTATGAGTTGCCCACCGCGCCTGCCCAGCCGATCGAGTGGAGTGCCGCCGAAGACCGCCCCCAGCCCCGGCTGGATCGTATGCGCGGCAAAGGGATGGCCGCCACTGTCGGCCGCCTGCGTCCCTGCTCCTTGCTGGACTGGAAGTTCACCGTGCTTTCCCACAACACGATTCGCGGTGGAGCCGGCGCCGCGGTATTGAACGGTGAGTTCCTGGCCGCCCTGGGCAAGCTTGTGCCCGCTGCCACCCGCGATCACGTGGCTGCCACCGCATGAAGCCGGTGGTGATGAAGTTCGGGGGCACTTCGGTTGAAGATGCTCCAGCGATCCTCAACGTGGCCAAAATTGTGCAGAGCCGGATCGCCCGCGGCCAGCGCCCGGTGGTCGTGGTCAGCGCCCTGGCCAAAGTGACCGATCAGCTTCTAGCCGCAGGCAAAGCCGCCGGCCGGGGAGATCGAAACGGTGCCCTGGCCATCAGCTCACGTCTTCGCAACCGACATTGTGACACTTCCGCCCTGATGCTCCCGGATCATCGCCGAGGCCCGCTACAGACTTGGATCCAGCAGGAATTCGAATCCCTGGATGAGATTCTTCGCGGCCTTTCCGCAGTCGGCGAACTGACTGCCAGGACCAACGACCTGGTGGTGAGCTTCGGAGAACGTATCTCCAGCCGCCTGGTGGCCGAGGTCTTTGCCGAACAGGGGCTACCTGCCGGACACATCGATGCCCGCACCTGCATCGTGACTGACGCCCAGCACGGCAAAGGGACGCCCAACAGCGCCTTGGTTGAAGCCCGCTGCGCACAACACCTGCAGCCCATGGTCGATGCCGGGCAGGTACCAGTCATGGGTGGCTTTATCGCTTCCACGCTCGAGGGCGCCACCACCACCCTGGGCCGCGGCGGATCGGACTATACCGCCGCTCTGGTCGGGGGTGCGATGGACGCGGAGGCAATCGAGATCTGGACCGACGTGAACGGCATCATGACTGCCGATCCCAGGGTCTGTCCCGATGCGCTTCGGGTCAAGACCATCAGCTTCGAGGAAGCAGCGGAGCTGGCATATTTCGGAGCCAAGGTACTGCATCCGGCAACCATCCTTCCCGCGGTGCAGAAAAACATCCCCGTGCTGGTGCTGAACTCACGCAATCCGGAAAACGAAGGCACCCGTATCACCGCCCTCGCGACCCACGGCCGCAGCCCTTTCAAGTCCATCGCGGCCAAGAAGCGGCTCACCATCGTCGACCTGGTTGCCAGCCGCATGCTGTTGTCCCACGGATATCTACACGCCGTCTTTGAGGTTTTCGACAAGCACAAAACCGCCGTGGATATGGTGTCTACATCGGAGGTGAGCATCTCTCTCACCGTCGATTCGAACGATCATCTGCCGGAGCTGGCAGCGGAACTGAGCAAGCTGGCCGACGTGACCTACGAGGGACGAAAAGCACTGATTTGCCTCGTCGGCGGGAATATCCGCGGGCAGAACGGCATTGCAGCCCAGGTTTTTCACGCTGTCCGCCACATCAATGTGCGTATGATTTCCCAGGGAGCCTCGGAAATCAACATGAGCTTCATGATTGACGAGGATGATGTAGATGAGGCGGTGCGATCCCTGCACGCTGCCTTTTTTGTCGATCCGGATCCGGACATCTTCGACGTCACCGCAAGGAAAGCCATAGAAAGCGTGCATTTGTAACATGATCTTCTTAGTGTTAGGACGGGGTAAGACTGGGCGAGTGGTGGCTGATGTTGCGAGTGAGCGTGGGCACAGCGTCCGGGTGATCGGCGAAGAAGAAAATGCCAATGCTTCCGCCCTCACTGCTCCGATGCTGGCTCAGTTCGATGTGGTCATCGACTTCACGACCCCGGAAGCGGTCATTCCCAATCTGCGCGCTTGCCTGGCCAATGGGGCTCGGGTGGTTGTGGGCACGACCGGATGGTACGACAAACTGGCCGAAATCCGCGCTATCTGCGAACGGCGCAATGGCGCTCTTTTATACGGTGCCAGCTTTTCGGTCGGTGTTCAGGCGATGTATCGCCTGGCCGAGGTCTTGTTGCCCCTGGTGCCGGGATATGAGGTCAGCATCACCGAGACCCATCACGTGAGCAAGAAGGACAAGCCCTCGGGAACTGCACTCACGCTGAAGCAGTCTTTGCTGCTGGGTGACCCTTCCCGGGCGATCGAGATCATGTCGCATCGTGAGGGCGACGCCGTGGGTTCGCACGTCATCAGCGCCAAGTCGGGGGACGATGTGATTCAGATCCGGCACGACTCGCTCTCTCGCCGTAGCTTTGCCGTGGGGGCGATTCGAGCAGCGGAGTGGCTCGCCGGCAAAACAGGCTGCTACGACTTCAAGGAGATTTATCCCCAGCTACGGTAGTAGACTCCATTTGTTATGACCCTAAGTGGCTGCGGCACAGCACTGGTTACCCCCTTTCACAGCGATGGCAGCCTCGACGAGGAAGCGCTCTCGAAATTAGTTGAATGGCAGATCAAAAGCGGCATTCGGTTTCTGGTCGCCTGTGGAACAACGGCGGAAACGCCGACACTGAAGCATGACGAATGGCTGCGGGTGATTGGCCTCGTGATCCGGACCGCGGCCGGCAGGGTGCCGGTTCTGGCTGGTTGCACGCACAACTCCACCCAGGAGGCAGTTGCCGGCGCAAAAGAAGCCGCGGCTGTAGCCGGGGTGTATGGCCTGCTGACCGCGAACCCCTTTTACAACAAACCTGGTCAGGAAGGGCAGTACCGTCACTTCCGTGCCATTGCTGACGCGGTTCCGTGCCCGGTGGTGCTGTATAACATTCCCGGCCGCACAGGGACGAATCTGGAGCCGGCGACGATTTTTCGTTTGGCGCAGGATGCGCCCAACATTGAGGGAGTGAAGGAGTCCAGCGGCAACTTGCAGCAGATCGCCGAGTTGATCTACTTAATGTCGCCGGATTTCACCGTTCTGGCCGGCGATGACCTGATGACTCTGCCCGTCATCGCGCTCGGCGGAGCAGGGGTGGTGTCAGTGGCATCCAATGAAATTCCAGCAGAGATGGCGCGCATGGCGGGAGCGGCTCTCGACAATGACTGGACGACAGCCAGAGCCCTCAGCCGCCGCTACTTTCGTCTGCTGACGGCGAATTTCTGGGAAGCGAGTCCCGGACCCGTCAAGTGCGTGATGGCCATGATGGGACGCCTCAAAGAAAACTACCGTTTGCCCATGGTGCCTGTGGCCCCGGTGACCCAAGCCAGGCTGTTCGCCTTGGCGCAGGAGCTGGGTCTGCTGGCGAATTGAAGCCTCAACCACCCCTGTTGTGACAAGTTAAGGACTTCTCATGGCGCTACAAGCAACCATCGAACGCTATTTTGCAGCCGGAGCGGAGGCGGTCGGCGACCACGGAGCCATGATGGCCTTCCTCGAACTGCGCAACGAGCTGACTGAAGGCCGATTGCGGGCCGCCGAACCCGATCCTGATACCTCGACCGGATGGCGCGTCAATCCCTGGGTTAAGCAGGGCATCCTGCTGGGCTTCCGCCTGGGCAAGCTCGAGAAAATGGGCGGCCACTCCTTCTCCTTCATAGACAAGAGCACATATCCGATGAGGCGATTCGGCCTGCAGGAAGGGGTGCGCATTGTGCCCGGCGGGTCAGCTATCCGTGAGGGAGCGTTTCTCGCTCCGGGTGTGGTGTGCATGCCGCCGATGTACGTGAATGCCGGCGCCTACGTCGATGAAAACACCATGGTTGATTCCCACGCCCTGGTCGGCAGCTGCGCGCAGATTGGCAAGCGGGTGCATTTAAGCGCCGGGGCGCAGATCGGGGGCGTGTTGGAACCGATCAATGCCACCCCGGTCATCATTGAAGATGACGTGTTGATCGGCGGCAACACAGGCGTCTACGAAGGCACCCTGGTGAGGCAGAGCGCCGTATTGGCTGCGGGTACCATCCTTACCCGGGGAACGCCGGTTTACGACATTGTGCGCAACCAGGTCCTCAGGGGTTCCCCAGATCAGCCGCTGATTATTCCTGAGGGTGCCGTAGTAGTGCCGGGGGCGAGAGAGTTGAAGCGTGGTGCGGACCCGGCCTGGGGTTTGAGCCTGTACACGCCGGTAATCGTTAAGTATCGCGATGACAAGACAGACTTGAGCACGACCCTTGAAGACCTGTTGCGTTAATGACTGCGTGGTAGCATTAAAATTTGATGTCGTCAGGTAAGTTACAAGTCATCCCACTGGGCGGTCTGGGCGAATTCGGAATGAACTGCCTGGCCTTGCGCTGGGCAGATGACATTATCGTCATCGACGCCGGTCTCATGTTTCCCGAGACCGAATTGTTAGGCGTCGACATCGTCGTCCCCGATATCACCTACCTGGTCGAAAACCGCCAGCATGTCCGCGCCATCATCCTGACCCATGGTCATGAGGATCACATCGGTGGGCTGCCCTGGATCTTGAGTGAACTGAAAGTACCGGTTTATGCGACTGAGTTCACTCTCGCCTATGTCGAAGGCAAGCTCGATGAGCATCGGCTGCTCGAGACCGCAGAGCTGATTGAAATTACGCCGCGGCAGAAGTTTCATCTCGGCGCTTTCACCGTCGAGCCGATCCGCGTAACCCATAGCCTGGTGGACTGCGTCGCCCTGGCCATTGAAACTCCGGTTGGAATAATCGTCCATACCGGCGACTTCAAGATTGACCTCTCGCCTCCGGATGGAAAGCCCTTCGATCTGCACGGCTTTGCCGAGTACGGGAAGCGCGGCGTGCTGGCTCTCCTGCAGGATTCAACCAACGTCGACCGGGCCGGGTACACGCCAAGTGAGTGGGCAGTGAAGCCGCGGCTGGACGAAATTTTTTCGCGTACCAAGCAGAAGCTGTTCTTCAGCTGTTTCTCGTCTTCGATTTATCGCCTTCGCATCGCCCTGGAACTGGCCCAGGCTCATCGTCGCAAAGTGGCCATTGTGGGCCGGTCCATGGTCGAATCTTCAGAGATCGCGCAGGACCTTGGCTACCTCACGGTGCCTCCGAACTTATTGATCCATTCCGGGCAGATCCGCGATTATCAAGCGTCTGAAGTTTTGATTCTGATCAGCGGCACCCAGGGAGAGCCGATGTCTGCTCTTTCCCGTGCGGCGGTCGATAATCACAAGCACGCACGCGTCGAACGCGGCGACACGGTGGTGTTGAGTTCCCGCGTGATCCCAGGCAACGAGAAGAGCATCTACCGCGTCATTGACCATCTTTGCCGCCGCGAAGCCAACGTGATTTACGACGATGGCGAATCCGGGTTGATCCACGTCAGTGGGCACGGTAGTCAGGAAGAGATGCGGTTGATGATTAACCTGCTGCGGCCCAAATTCTTTATTCCCGTTCACGGCGACTATCGTCATCTGCAGAAGCACGTGCAACTGGCGAAAAACACCGGTGTACCGCAGCAGGCGCTGCTGCTGGAAGACGGCGACGTCCTCGAGCTCGACGCAAACACTGCCACCAAGGCCGGCAAGGTAACGACCGGACGGGTTTGCATCGATGCCGGTTCCACGACCGATGTAGTCGAAGACCTGGTCATCCGCGACCGCAGACATTTGAGCGAGGATGGGCTGGTGCTGGCCATCATCACCATCAACAAGCGCACCGGCAAGGTGGAGAGCGCGCCTGAAGTGGTGACGCGTGGATTTGTTGCCGGCGATATCGCACTCAGCGATCAGGCAAAGGAGATCGTCAACCGCACGCTCGAGGGCTCGTCGGCCGAAGAGAAGGCCGACTATGGGGTCATGAAAGAAAAAATCCGGCTTGATCTGAAGCGCTATATCCAGAAAAGCACTTCGCGCCGGCCTATGATCATGCCCATTATTCTGGAAATCTAAATTGTTAGTGACGCTGGCCGAACTGCGCGCCGCTCAGGATAGGCTTCGCGGTGTCGCCATGCACACGCCGCTGGTCAGTTGGGAAGGGTCTGAGCTCTGGGTTAAGGCAGAGGGATTACAGCCAATCGGCAGTTTCAAGCTCCGCGGCGCCTTCAATAAGATTGTCCAGCTGTCTGCCGGCGAGCAAGCCCGTGGCGTCATCACCTACTCCAGCGGCAACCATGCTCAGGGGGTTTCTTATGCTGCTCGAGCCCTCGACATCAAAGCCGTGATCGTGATGCCATCGAACGCACCGCTGGTGAAAGTAAACGCCACTCGGGCACTGGGCGCGGAGATCGTCACCGTCGGCCCGGCCAGCGCAGAGCGAAAAGCCAAAGCAGAAGAACTTGCGGCCGCCTTCGGCTATGTGGTCATCCCACCCTACGACGACCGCGACATCATTGCCGGGCAGGGAACGTGTGGTCTGGAAATTCTTGCCGACTGGCCGGAGGTCGACTTGGTGCTCGCGCCGGTGGGAGGAGGCGGGCTACTGAGCGGTGTTGCGGTTGCCGTGAAGCTGAGCAAGCCGGCGGCACGAGTGATCGGAGTCGAGCCGGAACTTGCCTGCGACGCTGCCGAGAGCTTCAAGACTGGCAGCATCGTATCTTTCACCGGCGAACAAACCTCGCGGACCGCGGCCGATGGTTTAAGAACGCAAAGTGTGGGCACGTTGAATTTCGCTCACATGCAGGCTTACGTAGACGACATTGTGACCGTCACAGAAGAAGAGATTCGCGAGGCGATGCGGCGAACAATTTTTGCCACACGATTGGTCCCCGAGCCCAGCGGCGCAGTGGCCTTGGCAGCGGCGCTTTTCCACCGCGAGCAATTGCCGCCGGCGCAGCAGACCGTGGCCATCATGAGTGGAGGTAACGTCGAGCCCTCAGTGCTGCGCAGCATTCTGAACGAATCACGTGGGAGAAGTGCGTTGCGCGAGAACTAATGTTCCGGTGCCCCATCCTTCGCGCTTTTTGCGAAGGGTGGGATAAGCAAAAGGCGAGGGGCAAGAGTCTCGGGTGCAGAGCAGTGGTATCCCACCCTTCGCAAGAAACGCGAAGGATGGGGCACCCGAACATTAGTTCTCACGCAAGGGAAAACAAGTGGCTTCGTCGTCAAAAAAGGCGACACTTGGGGAGGCTGAGTTGGCAGCGTATTCTAGAGCAGAAATGCGTACCGCATGCATCTCCTTTTCTGCGTTCCTCCTGCTCGCAGTCCAGGCTGGTGCGGCGCCAAAATCCGCAGCTCCCAGCAACGGCCCCAAAGCCACCGTGATTCGCAATACCAACCTCTACGTGGCGCCCGACCCTTCTTCTTCGCGCCTGGCCGAAATCTCGCCGGGCAGGGAAATGGTGGTTCTGGAGAAAAATGGCCCCTGGTTGCGGGTGTTCGCCAACACCGACGAGGAAACCTCAAGATCGCAGGACGCGCCTGTTTTTGGTCACGAAGCGGCTGCGGTTCCTGTCTCCGGCTGGATGCAGGCTGCCGGTGTGGTGAGCTCAGAAACCCCCAAGGGCGATTTAGTCCTCTTCGGTGCCGCTGCCAGCCAGGAAATCGATGCCGCCCTTCCCAAGGCCCCCCAAAGCGTCGCCCAGTCGGCGCGGCTGCTCTATCAGCGTATGGCCGATCTTTTTCCCCAGTCACCGTTGACCCCGGAAGCCGCCTGGCGTTCGGCCGATATCCGCTGGCAACTGCAAAAGGCCGACGTAATGTCGCTCCCCTCGGCGCACGAAAAGGACGCCTATCTGCGCGAATCAATCGATGACGAAGAACTGCACAAGCTAAAGAAAAATTACCCCAATTCCAAATGGTCCGACCTGGCTGACTGGGACATGCTGGACAACAAGGTCTGTGGCGATTGGCAGGGTTCTACCAAATGCCCGCAGAAGGAAGCTGAGATGTACGAAAAATACGCGCAGGAGCATCCCTCCTCGCCCCGCGCCCCGGAAGCGCTTTACAACGCGGTCTATCGGCAAGGCGCGCTGAACGACATCTACAGCGCCAACGGGGACGACAAAAAGGCCGCCGAGGCAAAGAACAGAGCCGTAACCATAGCAGGTACCATTGCTACCAAATATCCCCAATCGGACTATGCCGCCCGCGCCGCCACTCTGGTATACCAGTTGCAGGAATCAATTCCCATCTACGGCACCGACCGGCAGTAGACGGCGGTGGCCGGAGGGCCTTTGAACGATTACATCCTGTCGGTCTTGCTAGGTATTGTGGAAGGACTGACCGAGTTTCTTCCCGTCAGCTCCACTGCGCATCTCAGGCTGGTCGAGGCCCTGCTGCATGTCGATCTGGCCAGCCCTTACTGGAAGATGTACACGGTGGTGATCCAGTTGGGCGCCATTATCGCTTTGGTAGTGCTGTTCACGGGGCGAATCCTGGAGTTCTTTCGTACCTTTCCCCAGGGCGAAAACGGTGACCGCACTGTGCTCACCCACCCGCTCTCGCTCACCATGGTGGCCTTTGTCTGCACCGCCGTTCCTTCGCTCTTGCTGGTCAAATTAATCGGTAAGCATCTGGAAAGCATCCGCCTCATGGCGATGGCTTTGCTGATCGGCGGCGTGGTGATGTGGGTGGTGGATGCTTTAAGCGTGCGTCGCGATCTCAAGACCAAAGATGTGGATCAGATGACGCTTTTTCAGGCAGTCTGGATCGGATTGTGGGAGGTAACGTCTGCGGTTTTTCCCGGCGTCTCGCGATCCATGTCTACCATTGCTGCAGGCCAGGCCGTGGGTATGACGCGTACTGCGGCCCTCGAGTTCAGCTTTCTCTTGTCCATCCCGGTCATGATCGCGGCGACCGGCTACGAATTCCTGCGCACCATTCATCCCAAGCACATCCCGGGAGAAGACATAACACCTCTGGTGATGACCAGCCATGGCTGGATCGTGCTGGCCATCGGCTTCGTGGTTTCTTTCTTCGTGGCTTTGGGTGTCGTGGAGTGGTTTCTATTATGGGTGCGGCGCCATGGTTTCGTTGTCTTCGCGATTTATCGCATTATCCTGGGCTCGTTGCTGCTGGCGTTCGGCGCTAAACTTGTAGGAGCCTGAATCAGGGGAGGGACCCGTGGCGTTATACAAATCATTAAGTCTGTGTCTGGCTGCTGCTGTACTCTCGAGTGTCGCTTTGGCCGCCGACCTGGTCCAGACAGCAACACTCAAGGACCTGCAAACGGTGGGCACCACCAGCAAGAAGCAGAAGCATCAGCAGTACGATCTGGTGATCGATACCGCATCGAACGAATACGTTTGCCGTACCAAACTCGGCAGCTCTATGAAACCGACACAGTTTGTTGTGGGCTCCCCATTACAGTTCAAACTCAATGGACAAAGCGGCGAGGCAAAAAACTCCGCAGGCAACAAAGCGAAGTGTGGAATCGTAAAAGTGACCGCAGTGCCTGCCCCGCAATAAAGTCCGGTCCTTAGAGCCTACGCGGGAACTCGATACTGGAAGGGCACGGCTTCAGCCGTGCCGCAAATGACACTGCCATATCCGGCTTTAGCCGCTGGGTACGTTTTTTCCATCCTCTAAATTCTCTTATGCGCTGAGGAAAGATGCCCTCAGGGGCTAGCCCTTATCGGTATGCTGTGCTTATGGCACGGCTGAAGCCGTGCCCTCCCGGGACCGGGTACTCACGCAGACTCTAAAACCCCGCCCTTCAGGTTCTCCTTAGTAAGCCTGCACCTGCTGCAGCGGCAGTCGAACCTGAAAACACGTCTCCCCGGGCTTCGACTGAACAGTGACGAAACCGCGGTGCATGCGAACAATCCGACTTACCACATCCAGTCCCAGCCCTAGCCCGCTTCCCGGTGCCTTCGTCGTAAAGAAAGGCTCGAAGATGCGTGCCTGCAACTCAGCGGGAATCCCCGGACCGTCGTCCCAGATCTCGACCAACAACATATCGCCCGCAGTGCGGACAATCAGCTTGATTTCCCCTTCATCCTGCACCGCATCCAACGCATTTTCTATGAGTGCGGTCCACACCTGGTTCAGCTCCCTGCCATAAGCGCTGACACAAGGCGCGTTAGGCTCGTAATCGCGCACAACCTTCACTTTGCGCAAACGAGAGGCAAGCATGGCCAGTGTATTTTCCAGGCTTTGGGGAACATCCACCTCCTGAATGGGCATCTGGTCCATGTAGGAGTAATCCTTGATGGCGCGGATCAAATCGAAAATGCGGGCCGTCGAATCGATCATGGCCTCGGCGATCCTCTCCGTGCGCAACGAAGAGGTGAATTGCGACAGCACCACGGCGATGGCGTCTGGGTCCAGGTAGCCGGTGAGCGTTTCCAGTTGCGCCGGTAGTACTCCAAACTCTGCCAGCTCGGGAGCGATGTGCCACGATTCCTGAATTTCATGCCGATGAAGCCAGGTGACGATCTCGTCTTCGCGCCGCGTCTGTTCGGTTTCGGCGGGCTTGCCCAACCGCTTGGCTTCAGCCCGAACCTGGTCTTCCCAAGCCAGAACCTTTTCGGTACTGGCGGCATCCAGGCAAAGCCGTCCTAGATTGAAGCGCTCATGTCCATAGACCCGCAATTCCTCCAGAATGCCGGCAGCAGAGCGCTGGGCTGCGGAAGCAGGATTGTTGAGTTCGTGAGCCAGGTTGCCCGCAAGTTTCCCCAGCGCGTTCAATTTTTCGGACTGCTGCTCCATGCGCGTCACCTCGCGCACCCGATCCAGAAGAATACCCACAAACCGTTCCGTCAACGCAGGAATGGTTTTGAGCATCTCTGGAAACAGAGATTTATCAAACTCAAGCCCCCAGGTTGGGGTCGAGGTATAACCCAGGCCGCCATAAGCCTTCATGCGAGAGTAGGGAAGCAAGCCGGTAATGAGACCGGAGCGGCCAATAAAAAGAGCGGCAGGCCCTCCATGCTCGCGGCGCACATAGACCTCGCCCTTGAGCAGGATGATCATCTTGGTGGCAGGATCGCCTTCGCGGAAGTAAATAGCTCCGGTTTCGGCGAACATTTCAGTACCGTGCTTGGCCAGCCACTCGTACTCCGACGCTTGCAAATCGTGCAGAGGACCTACTTTCTTGAGCGCCTCTACTATTTCGGGAACTCTAGCCGGATCATGCGGCGCACGGTATGGCGGGGGCGCCGTGGTGAAACTGGGAATAGTGGCTTGCGTCGTCATGGCACCTCACGGTGTTGCCTTGATGTTAGCCGATGCGCTATAGTTTCGCCTCTGCATCTCGTCAGATAGCGATTTAACTTGTTGATGGGATTTCTTTTAGTACGTTACGATAGCTACTGCTCGCCTTGTGGCTCCGGCTGCATCTCGCGCTTGCGCATAGGCATAGAGTCAATCAATTTCTCCAGCTGGTCCACCGTAACCGGAGTTCGGCTGTTCAGCTTCTCTCCTCCATCCTTGCCAATCAGGATCACCAGGAAGTCATCGGCCTCTACCTTAAAGCGATGACGCATGGCTGCCAGCTCATCTTCGCTGAGCCGGGCGGTGGGCACTTTTGAAGCCGGAATGGGTTGGTTATGCCCCTCCGGGACAATCGGAACATACAGCAAATTGCGGCTCTTGAGTTCGATTGCCCGTACCTTGAGCTGGTTGAACTGACTAACCAGCTGCGGATGGTCCAGGGAAGGGGCGAAGACCAGCAGTGGGCGATAGCAGTTGCGCATGGCCCGAAGCGTGTTCGGTTGCGCCGGGCATCCGGCGCTGGGCTGCTCTTTAGGGACTTGCCCGTAAACTGCAACGACCGCAAAGCTTGACAGGAGAGCGAAAACTGAAAAGCGCAGGTGCATGCTCAGTAGACTCAAAAAACGTCGCAATGGTGCGTGGAAACCTAAAAGTGTCCCGATCCTGATCCCGAACCATTCGAAACCAATCCTCAGAGGCTAGACCTGTACGGCACGACTTTAGTCGCGCCGTACGCGCGTGAAGTATTCCCGGGCGTTAGCCCCTTGAGGGCACGCACTTAAGCGCCGACCGGTTCGGCCAAGCGAGGCGCCGCCCCTGGGCTGTCCACAGTCACCGTCACTGGATCCAGGAAAGGCATAGCCGCCCGCAATTTGCTTCCCACTTCCTCAATGGGGTGCGCCGCTTCCTGGCTCCGCATCTGGTCAAACTGCTTGCGCCCGGTTTCATTCTCCTTGATCCACTTGGTGGCGAAGGTCCCGTCCTGAATCTCCTTCAGGATCTTCTTCATTTCTGCCCGCGTAGCATCCGTAACCAGGCGCGGCCCGGCGGTGTAGTCACCGTACTCGGCCGTGTCTGAAATCGAATAGCGCATGTACGCCAGGCCACCGCGATACATCAGATCGACGATCAGCTTCAACTCGTGCAGGCACTCGAAATAGGCCACCTCGGGTTGGTAACCAGCGTTGACCAGGGTTTCAAAGCCGGCCTTTACCAGCGCGCTGACGCCCCCACACAACACCGTCTGCTCGCCAAACAGATCAGTCTCGGTTTCCTCCGTGAAGGTGGTCTCGATCACCCCCGCACGCGTGCTGCCGATGGCCTTGGCATACGAGAGGGCCAATGCATGAGCCTTGCCGGAAGCGTCCTGCTGCACTGCGATCAACGCCGGAACCCCGCCGCCTTCGGTAAACACTTCCCGCACCCGGTGCCCCGGAGCCTTGGGGGCAACCATGCTGACGTCGATCTCCGGCGTCGGCACAATGGTGCCATAGCGGATGTTGAAGCCGTGCGCGAACATCAGCGTCTTTCCCTTGCCCATGGAGGGAGCGATGTGCTCGTGATAGATGGCTGCCTGGGAAGTGTCAGGAGCCAGGATCATGATCACATCCGCCCATTTGGCAGCATCGGCAACGGACAGCACTTCGAGGCCGGCAGTCTTGGCCTTCTTGATCGACCGGCTGCTCGCCGGCAAACCGACGCGTACGTCGACGCCAGAGTCTTTGAGGTTCAGCGAATGGGCATGGCCCTGGGATCCATAGCCAATAATGGCAACTTTTTTCGCTTGGATCAGCGAAAGATCAGCATCCTGGTCGTGATAAGTCTTGGTCATTAAAAAACCTTTCTTTTATATACAGACGTAGTTACGTTTTTTGATGGGGAAGACCGCTGTCGTTGTCAAACTCCTCGGTCTCCTCTTCCTCAGGTAGCGCATCGGCCATTGGCAGGCTCACCGCGCCGTTCTGTGATTCAACATCGCCCAGTGCTTCCAGCACCCGGCTGGTATGGTGACCGCGGCGCATCACCATGCGGCCGGTGCGCGAAATCTCCAGCACCCGGTCTTCATTTTCGTTCAGCACCTGCAGCAGGCCTTCAATCTTGCTTTCGCTGCCGGTGATTTCAATCATCAGCGACCCCGGCGCCAGGTCAACCACGCGCGCCCGGAAGACGTTCACCAGCTCAAAGATATGCGATCGCGTCTTTGGCGTGGTGGCTACCTTGATCAATGCCAGCTCCCGGCTAACCGAAGAGAAACGTCCCACATCGTCCACTTGGATCACATTTTCCAGTTTATAAAGCGAAGCCATGATGCGGTGTCCGGCCGCTGGTGGAGCATCGCAAACCAGGGTCATGCGGGAAATGTTCGGGCGTTCCGAACCACCCACAGTAACCGACGAGATATTAATATTCAAACGGCGGAATAGCGACGCCACGCGGGTGAGCACACCAGGCTTATCTTCCACGTAGGCGACAAATGTATGCAGCATGCTTACCTTTCGATCAGCGGATTTGCTTTGGGCCGGCGGATCATTTCGTGCAGTGCTGCTCCGGGGACAATCATTGGATAAACCGTATCTTCCTGCTCCACCATGAAATTGATCAGGAACGGGCCCTTATGGCTGCGCGCCGCGTGGACTGTGCTCATCACTTCAGCGCGCGTGTTCACCGCCGCCGCACGAATGCCGAAAGCCTCTGCCAGCTTTACAAAATCCGGAGAAAAAATCGGTGAGCATTCGTAGTTCTTCTCGTAGAACGTTTCCTGCCACTGGCGGATCATGCCCAGGTAACCATTGTTGATGATGGCTATATTAATATCCAACTTCTCCTGTACGATCGTGGCCAGCTCGGGACTCGTCATCTGAAATCCGCCGTCGCCGGCAATTGCCCACACTTCTTTGTTGGGGCAGCCGATTTTGGCGCCGATGGCTGCGGGGAGCGCAAAGCCCATCGTCCCCAGGCCGCCGGAAGTGATCAAAGAGCGCGGCTCCTCATGCTTGTAGTACTGCGCCTCCCACATCTGGTGCTGGCCTACGTCGGTAGTGATCACTGCATCCCCCGACGTGGCATGCCACAGATCGTTGATCACATGGGCGGCGTACAAGTGACCATTGTCAGGCAGGTTCTTGATGTCGAGAACCGCTGCATCGCCCTTCATGCGATCGATCGAATGCAACCATGCGCCACCGTCGCGGGTGCGAATGCGCGGCAACAACTGGTCCAGCACCGTAGCCAGATCGCCGATTAATGACACATTCACAGCGACGTTTTTATTGATCTCGGAAGGGTCAATATCGATGTGGATCTTCCTGGCTTTGGTCGCGTACGTTGCCAGCGTGCCGGTCACGCGATCGTCAAAACGCATCCCGCAGGCAATCAGCAAGTCCGCTTCCTGGATGGAGTGGTTTACCCACGACTCACCGTGCATGCCCATCATGCCCAGATTCAGCTTGTGCGAGGCGGGAAACCCACCCAGGCCAAGCAACGTACAAGCCACAGGAATCTGTGCCCGCTCGGCAAGCGCCCGCACCTGGCTCATCGCACCCGACTGGATGATGCCGTGACCGGCAAGAATCACAGGACGCTTGGCCGCATAGATCAACTCCACAGCCTCGGCAATGCTGGATTCGGAAACACTCAGCATGGGATGGCTGCCTATCTTTTTGGGGGCGGCCGAGGCGAAATCAAATTCCGCCGTCCCTTGCTGCGCGTCCTTTGTGATATCCACCAGCACCGGTCCGGGGCGTCCCGAGATGGCCACCCGGAACGCGTCGCGCAGCACCGGCGCCACGTCTTCAGCACGGGTGACTACATAGTTATGCTTGGTCACCGGAAGCGTAATGCCGGTGATGTCCACTTCCTGAAACGCATCCGTGCCTAGTACTTTGCTCGCCACCTGGCCGGTAATGCAAACCAACGGAATCGAGTCGAGCATGGCCGTAGCAATGCCTGTGACCATGTTGGTGGCTCCCGGACCAGAGGTGGCAATCGCTACACCCGTACGCCCCGACGCCCGCGCGTAGCCGTCAGCCATGTGTACTGCGCTCTGCTCATGCCGCACCAGGATGTGACGGATGGGAAATTTCCGCAGCGCGTCGTACGCCGGCAGAATCGCTCCGCCTGGGTAACCAAAAACCTCGCGTACTCCTTCTCCCTCAAGTGTGGCCCAGATAATCTCCGCACCGGTAAGCCGAGTTTTTTCTTGCATGCTCATAGAGCTCCTTGTGGCCGAGGCGCAAACCAGAATTGCTGATCGTGCTGTTGTTCAAACTTCTCCAGCGCTCCACCGTGTTTGAGCGATAATCCAATGTCGTCCAGGCCCAGCAACAGGCATTCCCGGCGGAATGGATCGATGGAGAAGGGAATCGAGAGGCCATGGTCATCGTGCAGCTTCTCGTCTTCCAGTGAAACCGTAAGCTGGTAGCCGGGGACCGATGCAGCACGCTGCATCAGCGTCTGCACATGTTCCTCCGGCAGGGTGATGAGCAGGATGCCATTCTTGCCCGCGTTGGAATGAAAAATATCCGCGAAGGACGATGCGATCACACAGCGGAAGCCGTAGTCGGAAAGCGCCCAGGCGGCGTGTTCCCGCGAGGATCCGCAGCCAAAATTCTTGCCTGCCACCAGAATTTCCGCATTCTTATACTGGGGCTGATTGAGCACGAAATCAGGATGCGGCGAGCCCACTTCTGGTCCCTCCTGAATGCGCCGCCAATCGAAGAACAGAAAGTCCTCATATCCGGTGCGCTCGATACGTTTGAGGAATTGCTTCGGGATAATTTGATCGGTGTCGACGTTCGCGCGATCAAGCGGAGCGACCACACCCTTATGTTTGCGGAACGGTTTCATGCGAAAGACTCCACTTCACGAAACTGCCACTTGCGGACATCGGTGAAGTGCCCGGAAACAGCGGCTGCGGCGGCCATCGCGGGGCTCACCAGGTGGGTTCGGCCGCCGCGGCCCTGCCGCCCTTCAAAATTGCGATTGCTGGTCGACGCACAGCGTTCACCGGGAGCCAGGATGTCGGGATTCATGCCCAGGCACATGGAGCAACCGGGCTCGCGCCAGTCGAAACCGGCCGCGCGAAAAACTTCATCCAGTCCTTCCTCCTCCGCTTGTTTCTTCACCTGCTGTGAGCCGGGAACGACCATCGCACGCACTTGTGGATGAACGTGGTACCCGTTGACGATCTTGGCCGCGGAGCGAAGATCTTCGATGCGTGCATTGGTGCACGATCCAATGAATACCCGATCGATGGCCAGCTCTTCGATGGCTTTGCCTGGTTCCAGTGCCATGTATTCGAGAGCGCGCTCCCACGCGCGTCGTTCCGCAGCCGACTGACTTGAAGCGGGATCAGGCACGCGGTCAGTCACCGCCACCACCATTCCCGGGCTGGTGCCCCAGGTAACGAACGGTGCCAGATCTTCTGCGTGGAGCACCAATTCGCGATCGAACCTGGCGTCAGGATCGCTGGCCAGAGACTGCCATTCGGCGACCGCACGATCCCATTCCGCGCCTGTGGGACTGAATCGCCGTCCTTTCAGATAGCGGAAGGTGGTTTCGTCGGGAGCAATCATGCCTGCGCGGGCGCCGGCCTCGATGCTCATGTTGCACAGCGTCATGCGGCCTTCCATCGAGAGTGCGCGAATCGCCGAACCGGCATACTCAATCACGCAACCACTCGCCCCATCCGTTCCAATGTGGCCGATGATGCCGAGCGCGATGTCTTTCGCCGTAACGGCAGGTCCCAGCTTGCCGTCCACGGTGATGCGGAAGGTCTTCGGCAGCGACTGTGGCAGGCACTGGGTGGCCAGAACATGCTCCACCTCTGAAGTGCCGATACCGAAGGCCAACGCGCCGAAAGCACCATGAGTGCTGGTGTGGCTATCGCCGCAAACAATGGTCATTCCCGGCTTGGTGAAGCCCAGTTCCGGACCAATCACATGCACGATCCCCTGCTCGGCAGACTGAACATCGAACAGTTCAATCCCGAACTCGGCGCAATTGGCACGCAATGCATCCATCTGCTTGGCAGCGATGGCATCTTCGATAATCAGCCGGTTGGTCGTAGTGGGCACATTATGGTCGACTGTGGCCACCGCTCGATCAGGCCGGCGAACGGTGCGGCCCGCCAGGCGAAGGCCTTCAAACGCCTGTGGCGAAGTGACTTCATGCAACAGATGCAGATCGATATAAAGCAGCGCCGGCTCCCCTTCAGGAGCTACCACCAGATGCGATTGCCAAACCTTTTCAAACAGCGTTCTTGGACCTTTTGACATAGGTTTCCCCTAAGACTCTCCGCGTTTCGGCCTAAGACTCTCACCCCGCCACGACGATGGGTGCCCCACATCTCGCTCGTTTTTCGCGAGATGTGGGATACCACGGCTCTCGCCCTGAACCTTTTGCGCGCAGAGCCTAGACAGCGTGCAAAGCCTGCCGGCGGTCAATAATTTCGTTCAATGCCTGGTGCACCAGCCGTCCCATCTCCTGGGTCGACACATGCTGTCCGGGCTGTTCCGCGCGCAACAGATCAGCAGTTCGATACCCCTGCTCCAGAACCTTGCGCACTGCCAACTCGACCGCTTGTGCATCCTGCTCCAGGTTGGCGGAGTGGCGCAGTATCATCGCCGCGGTAAGAATTGCGCCCAGCGGATTGGCAATCCCCTTACCGGCGATGTCAGGTGCTGAACCATGGACCGGCTCATACAGATTGACCGCCCCACCGATGGTGGCCGATGGCAGCATTCCCAGCGAACCGGTAATCACCCCGGACTCATCACTCAGAATGTCGCCAAACAAATTCTCCGTAAGCACCACATCGAAGTTGCGCGGGGTGTTCATCAAGTGCATCGCGCAGGCGTCCACATATTGGTGTTCGAGTGCGATGCCCGGATATTGCTGTGCAACCTCAACCACCGTCGCCCGCCACATCTGCGACACTTCAAGCACATTTGCCTTATCCACCGAGGTCACCTTCTTGCGCCGCAGCCCAGCCAGGTGAAACGCCACATGCGCCACTCGTGCGACCTCGTCCCGGGTATACCGCATCGTGTTCCAGGCCGCTCCGCTCTCCCGGTCCCACGCTCGTGGCTCGCCGAAGTAAAGGCCGCCCAGCAGCTCGCGGACAAACAAAATATCTGCCCCCTCCGTCACTTCAGGGCGCAAGGGTGAGTTGCCCGACAATGCCTTGTACGCAAAGGCAGGCCGCAGGTTGGCAAAGCCTCCCAGGGCCTGGCGAAGCTGCAACAGTCCCGCTTCTGGGCGGCGATCCGGAGGCAGCGCATTAAATTCATTGCTGCCCACAGCACCCAGCAAAACCGCATCGCTTTCCAGAGCCGCGTCCAGCGTTGCCGCAGGCAACGGCGTGCCCGTCTGGCGAATGGCAACCCCACCGATGGGCGACTCGGTGAATTGGAAGTCATAGCCGCCGAACTCCGCCACTGAAGTAAGAATGCGCACTGCTTCGCGCGTCACTTCCGGGCCAATTCCGTCTCCGGCGCCGACCAGAACTTTCAACTTCATCGTTTATTGACCTCCTGTGGTCAACTCAGCTTCAGCCCGGAGCCGATGGTGGTCTGGAAGCAGGGAAATAAGGTCCTGATCGAAGATCGACTTTCTGCGATCTGCCAATTCATTGAAGCGGTGGTAGACCAGATCCAGATCCGCGGTGTCGAGGGCAAAGCCAAGCTCTTTAAGACGATGCGCCAGGGCGCGCCGGCCAGAATGCTTGCCCAAAACCATGCGATTGTTGGGTACCCCTACCGAAGCCGGGGTCATGATCTCGTACGTCAACGGGTGGGCCATCATACCGTGTTGATGGATGCCCGCCTCGTGGGCAAATGCGTTACTGCCCACAACTGCCTTGTTGGGAGACGGAGACTGAGTAATCAGTTCAGAAAGCAACTGGCTGGTGGGGTACAACTTTTCGAGCGCCAGGCTGTGCGCATAGGGAAATTTGTCCGGGCGCACCAACATAGCCGCAGCCAATTCTTCAAGCGCCGCGTTTCCGGCCCGCTCGCCAATGCCGTTGATCGTGCACTCGATTTGCCGCGCCCCGGCCTCGACTGCCGCCAGGCTATTGGCTACCGCCATGCCGAGGTCGTTGTGACAATGGGAGGAAAGCGTGATCCCCGCAACTTGCGGCACCCGTTTCCGTAGCATGGCGAACATGGCGCCGTACTCGTTAGGAACGCAGTAGCCGACGGTATCCGGCAAATTAATCGTGCTCGCACCGGCTTCGATCGCCACCGCCACCACACTGCACAGATAGTCCGGATCCGACCGGGTGGCATCTTCGGGCGAAAACTCCACGTCGTCAACGTAGCTTCGTGCCAGGCGAACAGCTGTGCCCGCTTGCTCCAAAGCTTCTGCCCGCGTGATCTTAAGCTTGTGCTCCAGGTGGATATCCGAGCTGGCCAGAAACACGTGGATGCGCGCCCGGTTTGCGCCTTCGAGCGATCGCGCGGCGGCCTGAATGTCTTCTTTGCGGGTACGGGCCAGCGAAGCGATGCGTGGCCCCCGCACTTCGCGGCAGATGCTGTTGATGGCGGCGAAGTCGCCTGGGGAAGCAATCGCGAAGCCGGCTTCCAGGATATCGACGCCGAGGGCCTCGAGACCGTGGGCCATGCGCAGCTTTTCCGGAGTGGTCATACTGCAGCCCGGGGACTGTTCGCCGTCGCGTAGCGTGGTATCGAAAAAGAACACGCGATCCTGACTCATGGAGGCGCCACCCTTCACTACTGTCTTATTCTCTCGAATCTACTGTCATAGAGCAAATTTATAATTCTTCTAAAAACGATAAAACCAGCTTATAGTAGTGAGAAATCTACTGGAAACACCTGTCGCGACTTATGGATATTCACCATCTGGAGACCTTTCTCGCCGTAGCTGAAGAGAAAGGATTCTCACGTGCCGCCAAGCGGCTGCGCCGCACCCAACCCGCAGTCAGCCAGATCATTCGCAAGCTCGAAAGCGATTTGAACGAGGTGCTCTTCGAACGCAGCGCCAGGGACGGAACCCTCACCGCTGCCGGCGAAGTGTTGCTCGACTATGCGCGCCGAATGTTGACCCTGCGGGCAGAAGCGGCGAGCGCGATGGAGGAGCTGAAGACCCTGGATCGCGGTAGATTGCTGATTGCCGCCAATGAGTACACGTGCCTTTATCTGCTGCCGATTTTAGACCGCTTCCGCCGTCTTTGCCCGCAGATCGCGGTGAGTATTCAGCGCTCCCTGGCCAGCCGCATCCCGCAGGATGTGCTCGAACGGACGGTCGAGATCGGCATTCTCTCCTTCCGTCCGGAGTCGGATCTTTTCAAGACGATCGCGGTTTACACCGATGAACTGGCCTTGGTCGTCAATCCCAGTCATCCCTTGGCGCGGGAGAAGGGAATTGCGATTGAGGACCTGGGCGCGGAGAGTTTCATTGCCCACAATGTGCCCTCGCCCTTGCGCCGCCAGGTAGTTGCCGCCTTTGAGAAACACAAAACACCCCTGAATATGGGAATGGAGTTGCCCAGTCTGGAGGCGGTCAAACGGTTTGTCGCCATGGGGAACGGCGTGGCCCTGGTTCCCGGGCTGACGGTTGGCCGCGAGTTGGCCAGTGGAGAACTGGTCCAGGTTCCGGTAGAAGCGTTGCGGTTTGAACGCCATCTTCGCCTGGTTCACCGCAAGGGGGCAAACCTCTCCCATGCCGCGATAGCGTTTCTCAAGGTGGTGCGTTCGCTGTCGCTGGAGCGCGGCGCCCCCTATGAGTTTCGCGTCGAGCGCGTGGGATAGGTACAATTGCGGGAAGGATCAAGCATTTTCGGTTGCGCGCAGGCGAGAGGTTCAGGAACGAATGAGGAAAACGTTGTTGTTATTTCTGCTTCTGCCCTTCATGGCAGTTGCGAGTCAGGCCCAGGAAAGCCGTCAGGATATAAGTTTGAGCGTAACCGGCATCTTTCCCCCGTTTATCACTGGCAATGATGTCCAGCAGACCGGAACAAACGGATTGGGCGGCTTGGTGAGTTACCGCTATATGCTCACTCCAAGAAGCGGCCTGGAACTCAATTATCAATACAGCCAGAACTCGCAAAAATATTACACCAGCTTCAACAACGTGAGAGTGCACGACCGGATGCAGGAGATTTCCGGAGCTTATGTCCTGAACGCAAATTTCAAGAACTGGAACCCTTTTCTTGAGGCTGGTCCGGCCGCCTTCTTGTTTGCTCCTCTCGACGACGCCAGCACCACCGTACTCGATGGCAAGGGGCAAACCATCCTGGGAGCCATGTACGGCGGCGGTGTCGCGTATGAGCTAAGCCCGAGCTGGGACATTCGCGCCGAGTACCGCGGCCTGCTCATGAAGACTCCGAATTTCGGCCTCGAACCGCAGAAGACCGGCCGGTTCTACAACGTATACAACCCCGTAATCGGCATCGCCTACCACTTCTAGTCCTCAACGACACTGCATTTCCCCACAAAGTGGGTGGCCCAGGTCTCGCTTGTGAGACCTGGGTTTTCCGCGGTCTATGAAGCACGCGGCAATGGGGAAGAACCGCAGATCTCTCCACTACGCTGCGCTCCGGTCGAGATGACAAAGGGTAGAGCGGCGTTTCAATGCAGAAGAGTTTGCTGAACAGGACTCCATCCCGCAACTACCATTCCGGAAGTGAACCTCTCTACCCTTTGTCATCTCGACCGGAGCGCAGCGTAGTGGAGAGATCTGCGGTTCTTCCCCTGGGTTTTGTATCAGGGCACGACTTTAGTCGGGCCGTAAATGGTCGAAAATAACTCGGGCTTTAAGCCCCTGCTCGTCCTGCCCAGTCCCGAAATTTTACCGCGTTCTTCTAGAAGATCCGGTAGGCGATTCCGCTGCTGAATCCGTTGGGAGTCAACGAACTGTTTTGGAAGTTGTACCAGTGCTGGTACTCATAATCGACTGCTCTGATCGTGAAGCGGTGGAAATGAATGTCTAACCCGCCGCCCGGCGCCACCAGCAAATATCCGCCATGGCCATAACTGAACGGGAAATTGAACTGACCATTACCGATCATCACTTTCCCATAGGGTTCCCAGCGATGAAAACGCCAGCGGTACCTGGGACCGAGGTTGTAATTGTCTTCGTGTACGTCGTAGGTTTGATTAAAGCGCAGAAAGCGCATCTCGCCTTCTACACCCAGATGTCCGCGCAAATTGAAATCGACAAAGCCGCCGATACCCAGAAGGTGGTTCGGCCCATAATCGGGCTGGAATTCCGAAAAAAACCCTCCTACAACCAAATGGGCGCCACCCCGGCCAGCAGCAACTACCTGGGCATGAAGAGGACCGCTGATTGACACGGAGAACAGAAGGAGGAACAAGCTTGCCAGCAGGGACCTTTTAGCCATGAACACCACGCAAGTAAATTCCCCGGAAAACACAGCAAAGGCGGAGTAGGTTTCAGTCTACCCCGCCTCTGTGATGCTTTACGTTGAAGGATTCCCGTTGGTAAACCCTCTACCAGCAGTTTACTGTGGGCTCGGTTGCGTTGCCGACGCCTGCGCCGGAGCCGCACTCTGCTGTGTGTCCACCGCGGGAGCCGTAGTATCGGCAGCTCCTGCAGCCGGCGTCGCAACGGGCGCGACGGGCGGCGTGTAGCGGGTTAGGCGGAAGAAGACCGGAGTCACCTCGAAGGGCATCTTATCCCGCGCGTTCATGATCGGAACCGCCCGGGCGTTCAAGCGGATGACCTTGTCGTCCCAGGCATCGATCTTCAATTGGCTGCCCAGGGGCAGGGCCGCGATCTGATCGAGCTTGTTGATATCCAGCTTGGGCGCTTTAGGGATCAGCGCATTCAGCCAGGGTTCACCGGTGGGGCGCAGCAGGGAATCACCCAACCGCGGAGTGTTCAGAGCAGTGAGCTGTTTCGAACGAGCGTCCAGCTGCGCCAGGAAGAGCCCCGGCTGTGCCAGCGCGTTGGCGTACACCGAGTGGTTCAGCAGATCGAGAGCCTTTTTGGCCGCCAGCTCGTTGTCTGGATCAGAATGCGACATATGAATGCGCTCAAAGGTCGCCTCGTCCGGGAACAGAAGGCGATCGTTGAATGCGTAACGCGTGTCGATGTGGTGACCCAGAACAATGTGTGCCAACTGGAAGGACAACATCGCGGCCAGATCTGCCTCAGAAGCCACCACGTCGATCAGCCCCTTACTCAGGATGATGGTGTTGCCGACAGCCAGCGATTCGAGCGGAGCGGTGAGCAGCACACGGCAGTGGATCGCATCGGTGATCTGAATGTTGTTGCCAATGATGATGTTGTTGGCAACCTGCTCCAGGACCTTGTCAAAGTCGCTGGGGGGAGCCAGCAAGCCGGCCTGCACCAGGCGATCGAGGACGTTCTCTTCCGCCTGCGAAATCCATTGCCGCTGCGCTTGCAGAGGGCTAAGGTCGGCACTCTGATCGCTCTGGTCCTGAACGTCGTCGATCTTCACCGACTCGTTGTCAGACTCGTGGGTGGGCAACTTCAGGCTGTAGCCCCAGATGTAGGTCTGAGCCTTGAAGGAGACCGGGTGCTCGGAGCTCTTCTGCGTCTCTTCAACATAGACGCCAACGGGCAGCCACAGGCCAGGCTGGAGATTTTCACGCCAGCTGTCGAAGTGGAAGTAGCTGGAGCTGTCGTCGTCCTGGTTGCCACCGGTGTAGGTGCCGTTGAAGCGGACGATGTTGCCGCCCTGATCTTCAACCCAGATGCGGCCGGTAAAGCGTCCGCTGCCGGTGCCCGGCTTGGGGTGCACGTCGAACACCAGGGTGCGCACCGCGCCCAGGAAGTCGCGGCGAACATAGCTGAAGTCATAGTGCTGCTGGTCGAAGGAGATCGGATCCAGGAACATCATCTCCATAAAGCCGGCCGAGATGTACTGCATCTTGAACGCCTTGGTCAGACCCGACACATACTTCATCGAACCCTTGAACAGGCCCTTGCTGTTGCCCGACTCAGAGTAGGAAGTGTCGCTGATCGACTTGCCGAAGTCGACCCGGCCCAGAAGATACTGGTCCGATTCCGGCACAGCATACAGGACCTGGTCCGGCCGCATATTTTGGATATAGGTCTGCACCAGCGGAGAGTGCTTCTGGATCTGCTTGATGGTGACCTTTTCGGCCGCAATCGCTTTTTGCACCAGCGCACTTTGTTCCGGCGACAGAGCCATTGGGGGCTGATACTTGGTTTTGGCCTGTGCTACCGACGCAGTGAGCGTCAGCAGCAGACTGGTAATCCAAACTCGACGCAGGGTCATTTCCTGGCTCCTGTAACCTAATAACAATTTCGAACCGAAATTCGTAGAACCTGGGCAATCACTGGCTAGGCCAGCTGGAAGGTCACGTGAATCAAGGTCGTGTGATCAACCGGATGCCCATCTTTAATCGCGGGCTTGAACCGGATTTGCTCGGCAACACGCTTTGCCGCCTCGTCCAGACCATGCCCCAATCCGTTTACTACCCGCAATACCTCTACCTGGCCAGAAGCCAGAAAACGCACCTGCAAAGTTACCTCTCCCTGAATCCTCAACTGAGCAGCTTCCGGGGTGTATTCCGGATGTGGCTCTGAGATGACAATCGGAGGAATGAAGGCCGGTTCGTTGGTTTTGATCGCCACCTGGGTGGGCGCAGGGCCCGCTTGGTTAAAACCACCAGTTGCGACCGTGCCCGTACCGCCTGGTTTTCCGGTACCGCCGACCACGCCGTTGGCAAAGCCTGCAGAAGCCACCTTGCCCATGTCGTGTCCGCCAGGGACGCCATTCGCTACTCCAGCACCAAACGAGGTGCCCGAAACTGCGCCTTTACGCGCAGCACCAGCGCCGGTAGCCGCTCCAGGCGCGCTGTTGAAGCTTCCCACCGCCACCAGGGGAGACTTGGTGGTGTTGGGGTTAGTCTTGGCCCCGAGAGGATCACCGAACCCGCCTGATTTGACGTCCGGTTTCACCTGGTTATTGGCCGTTTCGGTAGGCTTGGGGCTGGAAAACAGTCCCACCTTGGGCTGCGGCGGAGGCGCTACCGCTTTGGGCGGCGCCGGCGGCAGCTTGGGTTGCTCCGGCTGGTCGAGCTTCACTGGTTTGGGAATCTCGGGCGGCGGCTGGATCTTCGGGATCACAATCTTGGGCGGCGTTAGCTTCACCACTTCAGGTTGCGGCGGGGCGATTACCCGCACTTTGGGAACAATAATCTTGGGTGGTGGCGGAACTTCCTGAGGAAAGATCAGGGTCTCGTTGTACTTTTGCTTCTCCACTTTATGGATCGCAGCCGTCAGCAGAATCAGCAGGGACATGACGAGGATGTTCGTCACCATGCTGACCCCGAAGGAGCCCCAACGCCCCTCAGGTTCTGGGAGGAGTCCGAATGTATCGCGATTCATTAGATCTTTCGGCATAATTGAAGTTCCCTAATTCTCTCTAATCGTAAGAGTGATGTGCGAGCCACTGGGCGATGAAAGAGCAGCGAAAAAACTCGTACATTCAAACAGACGCGCACTCGGGTAGGATGCTCTACAACGCCCGAGTTCTGCCGAGAAACCTGCAGCCTTTATCGACTTCCGCACCCTGCAACATCTCAGTACCAAAGTACTTGCGGATAAGCTCACGATAGACGAGATTTTGTGAGGACGCAGTAACCCAAAGGTGGAGCGGTTGGGAACAGAAGTGTATGGATAAGGCATGAACAAAGCCATCGCTTTTCGAATCTCACCTTGGGGGCAGAACCCAAAGCTTTCACAAACCCTTGTCGGGGGCGTCGGATTGCGCTTGCTCAGAGTCGCCCAAAAGCCCCACCACGATCCCCGGCCCAACAACTTTTGATTCTTTTATTCGATATGGCCGTATTCGGCTCTCACCCAAGACTACTAGAAGGAGCTGTAAAGGCGTGAAGATTTTAATAACCGGCGGGGCAGGCTATATTGGCGGGACTGTAACCCAACTCCTATTGGACCGTGGACATACGGTCGTGGTGTATGACAACTTGTGCCATGCGCAGCGTTCCATGGTCCCCGCCGGCGCCACCTTTGTCGAGGGTGATGTTGCTGATGGCAAAAGGCTTGACGACCTGTTCCGGGATGGTTCCTTTGCCGGCGTCATGCACTTCGCCGCGCTCATCGAAGCAGGGGAAAGCATGCGCTACCCCGAACTTTACTTTCGTAACAACACAGCCGCTACCCTGGGCCTGCTGGAAGCGATGGTAAGAAATAAGTTACCGAAAATTGTTTTTTCCTGTACCGCGGCTGTTTATGGGGAACCGGTGAAGACCCCCATTGCAGAGGACGCCGCGCTCGCTCCCACCAACGCCTATGGAGAATCGAAGCTGCTGGTGGAGCAAATGCTTTCCTGGATCCACCGTATTCACGGATTGCGCTACGCCAGCTTGCGCTATTTCAACGTCGCGGGAGCGATTCCAGGCCGGGGAGAAGCCCATGAGCCGGAGTCGCATTTGATTCCACTCATTCTCGACGTGGCGCTTGGGAGGCGCCCGAGCATCAAGATCTTTGGCCAGGATTATCCCACCCGCGACGGTACCGCCGTTCGCGACTACATTCACGTGCAGGACCTCGCAGAAGCACATTTGTTAGCCTTCAACGCGCTCGATGAACACGACCGGATGATCTACAACCTTGGCAATGGCCTTGGTTTTACGGTGCGGGAAGTAGTGGAGTCAGCCCGGCGAGTGACCGGGCATGCGATTCCAACCGAGGAACTGCTCCGCCGCCCAGGTGATCCGGCCGTTCTGATCGCCAGCTCAGCAAAAATAGAAACCGAGCTCGGTTGGAAGCCAAAATACGACCACCTCGACGACATTGTGCGCAGCGCCTGGCAATGGCATCAGCAGCGCTACAAATAGCTGCGGCGTGAGTAGAATGCTTGAGGGAAAGCGAGAGCCATGGAAACCGGCACCATCAATCCGAACCTAGATTCCACCCTGCATGAGCACCGGGTTTTTCCTCCGCCCGCCGAATTTGCCGCAAAGGCGCACGTGAAGAGCCTCGAGGAATACGAGACGCTCTATCGCCGCTCTATTCAGGATCCGCAGCGTTTCTGGGCAGAGATCGCAAGCGAACTGCACTGGTTCGCTCCCTGGAGCAGTGTGCTCGAATGGAATCCTCCCTCGGCCCGGTGGTTCGTCGGCGGCAAGATTAATCTCTGCTACAACTGCGTCGATCGTCACGCCCTGAGCGACCGAAAGGACAAGGTGGCCATCCTGTGGGAAGGCGAGCCGGGCGAGACCCGCGCCCTGACCTACGGCGAACTCTACCTCGAGGTGCAGAAATTCGCCAATGTGCTGAAGGGTTTGGGAGTACGCAAAGGCGATCGGGTTGCGGTGTACATGGGCATGACCCCGGAGTTGGCCATCGCCCTGCTGGCCTGCGCCCGTATTGGCGCGGTGCATTCTGTCATTTTTGGCGGATTCGCGGCCAACGCACTTGTTGACCGCATCAACGACGCCTCCTGCGTTGCGCTCATTACCCAGGACGGGTCGTACAGGCGTGGGCAGGAAGTACGCCTCAAGCCAATTGCCGACGAGGCGCTAAACAATTGCCCTACGGTGAAGCAGGTTGTCGTCTATCGCCGCACCGGATCCGCCGTAAACATGAAGCCGGGCCGCGATCAATGGTGGCACGATCTGGTAGCCAAAGCCCCGGTCGAGTGCCCGGCCGAACCGCTGGACGCAGAAGATCCGCTCTACATCCTCTACACTTCCGGAACCACAGGAAAACCCAAAGGCCTGGTGCACACCACCGGTGGTTATTCCGTGCAGACTTATCTAACCAGCAAGCTGATATTCGATCTCAAACCGGACGATGTGTACTGGTGCACGGCCGATATTGGCTGGGTTACCGGCCACTCTTACGTTGTTTACGGCATTCTGCAGAACGGCGTCACCACGGTGATGTACGAAGGCGCGCCTAATTTTCCTGAATCGGACCGTTTGTGGAAGATTGTCGACCGCCACAAGGTCACTGTTTTCTACACTGCTCCTACTGCCATCCGCGCCTGCATCAAATGGGGCGATCAATATCCGCTGCGTCATTCCTTGGCCAGCCTGCGCTTGTTGGGTACGGTGGGGGAGCCGATCAATCCCGAGGCCTGGATCTGGTATCGCGAGATCATCGGCAAGGGACGTTGTCCCATTGTCGACACCTGGTGGCAGACCGAGACTGGAGCCATCATGCTGGCCCCGCTGCCCGGTGCGGTCCCGACCAAGCCTGGTTCAGCGACCCGTCCTTTTCTGGGCATTGAGCCGGCGATCGTCGATCGCGAAGGCGAAACCGTGCCCGCGGGCAGCGGCGGGTTGCTGGTGATCCGCAAGCCCTGGCCCTCCATCGCCCGCACCATCTTCAACGATCCTGATCGCTATGCGCAGACCTATTGGTCAGAAGTTCCCGGCAACTACTTCACCGGAGACGGTGCGCGCGTCGACGAAGATGGCGACTACTGGCTGATGGGCCGGGTCGACGACGTGATCAACGTGAGTGGTCATCGTCTGGGAACCATGGAAGTGGAGTCAGCGCTGGTCGCGCATCCCAAGGTAGCGGAAGCCGCGGTGGTCGGTCGTCCGCATGACTTGAAGGGGCAGGCGATTGCGGCGTTCGTATCGCTCGAGAGCAGCCATCATCCGTCGCCGCAACTCAAGGAAGAACTGCGCGAGTGGGTAGCCAAGGAAATTGGGTCACTGGCCAGGCCTGATGACATCCGCTTTACGCAAGCCCTGCCCAAGACTCGCAGCGGCAAGATCATGCGCCGCTTGCTACGAGAGCTGGCCACCAGCGGCGAAATCAAGGGCGACACCACCACCCTCGAAGACTTCACCGTCATCGCCCAACTACGGGGCTCCGAAGAATAACGGGGTACACCCAATCTGAACAAAGACGAGTGTCTTCCTCTTTCCAGCAACCAACACCGAGTAAAGCGCTGGCCTCCCCTTTGTCATCTCGACCGGAGGAGTCATGGGCTTGGGCCCACCAAAG
Source organism: uncultured Acidobacteriaceae bacterium (assembly GCA_963763905.1). GTDB lineage: Bacteria > Acidobacteriota > Terriglobia > Terriglobales > Acidobacteriaceae > PALSA-350. The sequence continues at coordinate 139,455 of CAVXRU010000022.1, forward strand.
GTGATGAAAAGCACCTTCTGTTCAGCAACTACTCTCCCGTGGAAGCACCGCCCTCCCCTTTGTCATCTCGACCGAAGCGCACCCGGACTTCCTACTTCGCGCTGCTGGCAACTGCCACGTGTGCGGCTCTCCTTAAAGAGAGCCGCATGCAGATCCTCAAAGACGCGGGTCTCGACAGGAAATCCGGGGGAGCGTAGTGGAGAGATCTCTGTGTGGATGCTCTGTCCTGGAAATGTTTTTCTTGCAGAGCGCGGTATTGATCAGCGAGCGAGTGAAGCACTACTCTCCCAAGGGCTGCTGCGATTCCTGGCTCGGGCTTGCTTCAGGCGTTTGCTCTTCAGGGCTCTCAGAATCATCCTTGGGTACATACTGTTCGACAGTGAAGTAGAACGTACTCCCATTGCCCGGGCTGCTCTTCGCCCAAATCCGTCCTCCGTGCTGATTCACAATCCCGCGGGCCAAGGCCAATCCTAACCCCGTACCACCTTGCAAGCGTGAATCCGACGCATCCGCCTGTTGGAACCGCTCGAAAATCAAGTCCAGCTTTTCCGGGGGAATACCCGCCCCATGATCCTGCACCTCAAAGGTGACTTCCTTTTCGCTCGTAGCTTGCGCGGCGAGACGAATCTCGCCGCCCTTCTCGGAAAACTTGATCGCATTGCGGATCAAATTACCCATCACCTGCAGAATGCGATCGCCGTCTACCCATACATCGACCGGCTCCGCGTCAATGCGGAAATGCAATCCCGCGCGGGTCGCGCTTGCCCGTTCCGGATCCATCGCTCGCCGCAGCAAATCGATCGCATTCCATTCCGCCTTATGCAGCGGCAGAGTCCCGCTTTCAATGCGCTCGAAGTCAACAATGTCATTGACCAGCCGAACCAGCCGGTCGCAGTTTGTCAGCGCGATATCCAGCATGGGGCGAATCTTGTCCGGACGATTTTCCAGCGCCCCGCTGGCTACCAGGCCAAGTGCAGCCCGCAACGAGGTCAGTGGCGTGCGCAGCTCGTGGCTCACGGTGGCGATAAACTCATCCTTCATGCGGTCCAGGCGCCGCCGTTCCGTAACATCCGTAAAGGCGACCACAATCCCATCCGCGCGCCCATTTTCCATCAACGGGCAGGCAACGTATTCCACCGGCAGCGATGTTCCATCCTTGCGCCAGAACACGTCATCGTTGACATGCAGCGGTGTCTCTCTTGTCAGGCTGCCGGTCAGAGGGCACTCCTCTGCCGGGTATGGCGAACCATCCGGATGCGAATGATGCACCAGCGCATGCATGTTTTGTCCCAGCAACTCCTGCGGTGTGTACCCCAGCATTGCAGCGCCGCTGCGATTGATGAAGGTAACTTTTCCCTCCATATCCACGCCCCAGATGCCATCGCCGACTGAGTCCAGAATCGATTGATGCTGGCGCGTCAACGCGGTGAGCTCGTCTTCGGCCGTCGTTTGCTCGGTAATATCGATTCCGTGACTGAGCACAACAGGATCCGCGCCGGGCAGATGCAATACCCGGTTGCGATAGGCAACGATGCACAGCTGTCCTGTTTTTCCACGCAGATAAAAGCGACCCTGGTACTCCTGACCGGTATCTGCCTTCAGCGCCTCAAGGTATGCGTCATATTCAGCCAGGTGATCAGGTTCGATGTAGTTGCGCAGCGGCGTGCCGGTGAGCTCTTCCGCCGTGTATCCCAAAATGCCCGCTGCATGCGAATTGATCGAGAGCAGCACCCCATTTAAATCGTGGGTGAAAATGAAAGCCAGGCTGCTTTCCACCAAATGCCGGTAACGCTCTTCGCTCCCGCGCAGAGCCGTTTCCGCTTCGCGCTGCTCGGTCACATCCGCGCCGGTCATGATCACAAAACCAACTTCGTCCTGGGCATTCACCAGCGATGTAGCCGTCCAAGCAATGCGCCGCGTCCCGCCCGACTTGGTGCGCCAACTAATCTCAAACGACTCGGTTTTGTCGCCCGAGCGGACTTCCTCAAAAATACGGATAGCGGTCTCGCGTTCTCCCGGCGGGAAAAGCTCTTCAGGAAAGGCCCGGCCCGCGAGGTCGGAGAAGGTATAGCCGGAAGTAGTTTCGCAGGCCCGATTGAAGCGCACGATGCGGCCCGCGATATCGAACACCAGCACCAGGGCACTGATGGTGTTGAGTACTGCAGCGACAAAGTTCCGTTCGACTGTAAGCGCCTGCTCGGAACGCTGCTGGGAACGGACTACGTTCTCCTGCGTGTGACCGGTCGCATACAAGTCCAGACGGGTGACGACCTGGCGGGCCAGAACCTGCAGGCTCTCCAGGTTGCTGCGGCTGAAGGCATTGGCTTCTGGTGAGCAAACCGCAACCGTGCCCAGGATCATGCCCGAAGCGGAGAACAGAGGAGCGGCCGCATAAGAGCGGCATCGGATGCCGCTGTCGAGCACGATGCCTGCGGCGGCAAAGCGGTGATCCGCCAGTGCATCGCTAATGATTAACGGCTTGCCATCCAATAGAAGAAACTGGCAAGGTGATCCATTGCGGCGAATCTGGCGCGCGTTGAAGCCAACGGTTGATTTGAACCAGACTCGCGACCAGTCCAGAAAACCAATAAAGGCGTAAGGGGCATTACAGATCGACGACGCCATACGCGCGATCTCGTCGAATGCGGGATCGGGAAGCGTATCGAGGATCTCATATTGCAGGAGAGACTTGAGCCGCTCAGTCTCGTCGTGCTGCACACTGCTGGAGTTGGAAAGCATCGGAATTCTCTGCACCCTTGCGCTTCAAATCGAGTACTTAACCGGGGGAAGGTAGAATGCGAACCAACAGGGGGAACACCATGATCGCTTGGGGGTTAGCGACTAGACTGGGTACATCCTAACCTGATATCAGCGCTTCTGTATCTGCGAAGGCAGTAACAACTGCCCGAAGTTGCAGATCGTAGGTTACCTAAGTCCGCGCGCGAGCTTGTTGTCCCCGTAAAGTAACCGCTGCCGGTAACAATCGAAGCTGTCACCAGGTACCGAACGACATCCTGTTCCCCTAATGGCTTAGTGAAAAAAACTGGAATGGACCCATGCACACTTCGGAAGCAAAAACGATTTGAGACGCTACCAGGGAAGTTCGTTGTATCCCGACGCCACAAAATGCAAAAAAAAGATGGGCTTCTCCACAATGAGTGCCACTGAGGATATTTTTTGAACTTGCGACACAAGCATGCGGCCACAATGGCAGGGGCTGCGTTTTACAGCGCCGGGCTCCTGGCCTTGCTCATCCATTCCGCCGCGCATATTGCTTTACCCTTGCGCCTGGCCGGTCTCGCTCTGCTTCTTTGGCCCACCATCCGGCGTCGTTCCTTGATGGCGTGGATTTTTTGGGCCATGATCGCGGGCGCAGAACTGGGCGTCGATGCACCGGCCTTTGCTGTCAGCTTGCGCGTGCTTAGTGACATCTTCCTGCGGCTTATCAAAACCATCGTTGCCCCGTTGATCCTCGGTACCCTGATTACCGGCATCGCGGCACACGGGCAGATGCGCACCCTCGGCCGCATGGGATTGAAGGCCCTGGTCTATTTCGAACTTCTTACCACCGTCGCCATGCTGGTGGGCTTGGCGGCTATCAATATCACCCACGCTGGTGTTGGGCTTGCTGTCCCCCAGCAGCACCCCGTGGGGGAGCTTCCCCAGACCCAGGTCTCGCTGCGATGGGATGAAGTTCTGCTCCATACCTTTCCCGAGAACCTTGCCAAATCTGTAGCCGACAACCAGATACTGCAGGTTGCCGTCTTCGCCATCCTTTTTGGTTTAGCCATGGGAAGGCTCACCACGGAAGATCGGGAGCCTCTTCTACGGGTCGTCGAATCCCTGACCAAGACCATGTTTGCCTTTACGAACATCGTGATGTATTACGCCCCCGTCGGCGTCGGCGCCGCCATGGCGTACACGGTAGGGCAAATGGGACCCGGCGTGCTGCTCCACCTTGGCCGCCTGCTACTAACGTTGTATGCTGCGCTGCTGGCTTTCGGGATCGTTGGCTTGCTGCCGGCTGCCCTCATCGCCGGCGTGCCCATCCGCAGATTCTTGCGCGCGGTCGCCGAACCGGCTGCCATTGCATTCGCCACCAGCACATCCGAAGCGGCGCTGCCCCGCGCCATGGAGGCCATGGAAGCGCTCGGCGTTCCCCGCAGGATTGTGGCCTTTGTGATCCCCGCGGGCTATAGCTTCAATCTCGATGGTTCGACACTTTATCTTGCCTTAGCCGCGGTTTTTGTGGCCCAGGCGGCGGGCGTTGCCATGGACTGGAAGCAACAGGTCTTCATGGTTGGTACGCTCATGCTCACCAGCAAAGGAGTGGCCGGGGTTCCCCGCGCGACCCTGGTCGTGCTGCTGGCCACCGCGGCCATGTTCCACCTTCCCGAAGAACCGATCTTCGTCATTCTCGGCATCGACGCCATGATGGACATGGCCCGTACCACCGTGAACGTGGTGGGCAATTGCCTGGCGTCGGTCGTGATTGCTCGCTGGGAAAGGGAGTTCGGCACCGAAACGCCGGCTGTTGAGACCGTGGAGGCCCTCTCTTAAAGATAATGCCAGCCCGCGGGGCAAGATTGGTATACTACCGGGATATGAGCCGCTATAGGCGCACCAGCAGGCCCCGCTCGGGGTCTTTTTTGATGGGGCGATTGCCGAAGACTTTATAAGCGGTAGGGGCGTACACGAGAAACCATGGGGAAATTACTCGATACGATTCACTCGCCCGCGGATATCAAGAGCTTTACCGTGCCGGAATTGGAGGCACTTGCTCAGGAAATACGCGAGCAGCTGATCCTCGTACTTTCGAAGACGGGTGGCCATTTGGGCCCGAACCTTGGCGTCGTCGAACTGACGCTGGCCATGCACTACGTCTTCAACACTCCTACCGACCGGTTCGTTTTTGATGTAAGCCATCAGGCGTACATTCACAAATTGCTCACTGGCCGCCGCACCCGGTTTAGTACCATGCGCCAGCCGGGCGGCCTGAATGGCTTTGCCCTGCGCACCGAAAGCGATCATGACTGCTACGGGGCGGGTCACGCCGGCACCGCGCTCTCTGCCGCCCTTGGCATGGCAGTCGCCCGCGACCTCGCTGGTACCAGAGAAAACGTCATTGCCTTTGCCGGCGATGCAGCCTTCACCAACGGCATCAGCTTTGAGGCGCTCAACAATATCGCCCAGCAAACCAAGCGCATGATCGTGGTGCTCAACGACAATGAGTGGTCGATCGACCGCAACGTTGGCGCCATCGCCAATTATCTGCACAAGATCGTCACCAACGAGCGCTACACCAATCTGCACGACTCCGCCACCCGATTGCTCGAAAAATTCGGCGGCAAGACGGCACGCCACGTGGTGCGCAAGGCCGAAGAAGCAGCCAAAGGCATGCTTTGGCCCTCCATGCTTTTCGAGGAGTTTGGGCTCACCTACTACGGTCCGGTTGACGGCCACAACATCGGTCTGCTCATCGAAACATTTCAGTTCCTCAAGACCCAGGATCGTCCTGTGTTGCTTCACGCCATCACCCAGAAGGGACGTGGCTTCCAGCCCGCGCTCGACAAGCAAAAGAAATTTCACGGTCTTGGGCCCTATGACCCGGATACCGGCGAAACCACTCCTGCCGGCCAACGTACCTACTCTGAGGTATTTGCGGAAACTCTGGTCAAACTGGCCGACAAGGATCCCAAGGTAGTCGCGATCACCGCGGCCATGCCCAATGGCACGGCCCTTGACCTCTTCCGTCCCCATCATCCACGCCGCTACTTCGATGTTGGCATTGCCGAAGAGCACGGGGTCATCTTTGCCGCCGGCCTGGCCACCATGGGCTTCCGCCCCTTCTGCGCCATTTACTCTACTTTCCTGCAGCGCGCTTTCGACCCCATCGTGCACGACGTTTGCCTGCAGAACCTGCCCGTGGTCTTTTGCATGGATCGCGGTGGACTCTCCGGCGACGACGGCCCAACTCATCACGGACTGTTTGACATCAGCTATCTGCGTGGCATTCCCAACATCATCCACATGGTTCCCAAGGACGAGGACGAGCTTGCGGACATGATGTATACCGCTCTTCAACAGCCAGGGCCAACTGCGGTCCGCTATCCCCGTGGCACGGGCCCGGGAGCGGTGGTCAAGGCCCAACCAGTGTCGCTCCCCATCGGCAAAGCCGAAATCATCAGCGACGGTGATGAAGTTGCAATCTTTGGGCTGGGAGCCTTACTACCCATGGCGCAGCAGCTGGCCGCGGAGCTCAGAAAGCAGGGCTTCTCCGTAGCGGTGATCAACCCCCGCTTCGTCAAACCGCTTGATCGCGACACGCTGGCTGAGTACGCTCGTCGCAATGCGGTGGTCGTAACCTTGGAAGATCACGTTCTTATGGGGGGATTTGGCAGCGCAGTCCTGGAAGCTCTCAGCGACATGCAGATCGAAGCGCCGGTAGTGCGCATTGGATGGCCCGATCGTTTCATCGAGCACGGCAAGGTCGACCAACTCCGCGCCAAGTACGGCATCAGCGTAGAAGCAGCCATGGAGAAGCTAGCCCCCTACCTCCAGCAAAAGCCCCGCAAGCGCCTGGTAGCCCGCTAGCGCAGCTCACGCTTTTGCAGAGGTGTCCTGGCAATTCACTATTCCACTCACACCGCTCTGACCGGGTGCCCCATGTTCGCACCAGCGTACGTGGGTTAAGGAAGCTGGGGCGACCCGGATTTCCTGCTAGAGGCACTGGCAAAAGCCGCGTGTGCGGCTTTCATTAAGGAAAGCCGCATGAAGTTCCGAAGCCAAACAAGGCTGACAGGAAATCCGGGGGAAGCCCCATCAAAGGTCTGTCTTTTGCTCTTTCACGGGGTTCACAAAAAAAGGCAGGCGCCCATAAGACGCCTGCTTTCGAGAACCAAACACCTCCCGCGAACAACTTAGTTAGGCATTAAAACCGTATCAACCACTTGAATCGCACCGTTCGACTGAACGACATTGGCAATTGTAACCGTAGAAGTTCCACCCTTTTCGTCAGTCAAAACCAGCTTGCCGCCACTCATCATCGCGGTCAACTTGCCGCCCTCGACCGTGGTCAGCACTGCCTTTCCTCCACCAGCCTTGATCGCCTTCGCGATATCCTTCGAGGTCATCTTGCCGGCCACCACGTGGTAGGTGAGGATCTTCTTCAGTTGGTCCAGGTTTTCCGGTTTCAACAGCGTATCTACCGTTCCCGCAGGCAGCTTGTCAAAAGCTTCGTTGGTGGGCGCGAACACGGTAAACGGTCCAGGACCTTCCAGGGTGTCAACCAGGCCGGCCGCCTTCACTGCTGCGACCAACGTGGTGTGGTCCTTGGAATTGACCGCATTTTCTACAATGTTCTTGGTCGGATACATCGCTGCACCGCCGACCATGGGATCCTTCTGTGCGGACGCTTGAAGAGCAGAAAATCCAAACATCAGCGCTACGGCTACGGCAACAAAATTTCTCTTGTTCATTCGTGTGTCCCTTTCACTTTCGTAATGCATTAGCTGCACTTCTAGTACGGGCTGCAGCCCCAAAACGGATTCTCCCGGCCTACATGCCGCTTTTGTTTGTCGATTGAGCGGGCAGTGGGATTGACGCAGTCCTGGTGACGTAATCAACATCAACCAAGCGTCTCCGGATAGTTCAACCGCCTGCGGATGAATGACACGGTGACTACTGTCGCGAAATGAGGGCACTCCACTCCATGCCGCCAGGTGTCAATAATCAGCCGCTCCCAGGGTGTATCATCGGCTTGAATGCACGGTTGAATAAGGACGCTTTGACAACGCATTCACATTCAGAGAGAAATCGCTGGCTTATAGCAATTGGCGTCCTGAAGCTTTTGAAGGCGGCACTCTTCGTCTCCATGGGGTTCGGTGTCATCAGGCTCTTGCATCAGGACATTGCCGATGTCCTTTTGCGATTCCTCATGGCCCTCCGGTTCGATCCCGAAAACCGCTTTGTCAACATGCTGTTGGAAAAGTCTGCCCTGCTAAGCCCCCACAGGCTCAAAGAGATAAGCTTCGCCATTTTTCTGTACGCTGCCCTGGACATCATCGAGGGCACCGGCCTGGTGCTGGAAAAGGTCTGGGCCGAATATTTCACCCTAATTCTGACCGGATCGTTCCTGCCCTGGGAGATCTACGAGATCATCCGCCACGTCACCGTGCTCAAAGTCGTGCTCACCCTGCTGAATTTGGCCGTTTTCGTCTATTTGGCGCATGTAGTTAACGAAAAGGTGCGAGCCCGCCAGCAAACCCCGGTTAGCCGGTATTGATAAACAAGGACTTCTGCTCCGCCTACAACTTTCGTGTCATTTGCTAAGCCTGACTTTGCTACGTTTGACAAGTACATCCCGCACTACCCGCATCAACCAAGTCAACACAGGATCTAGTAGGTCTTTCCTGGAGCACCCCGCTAAATTGCGCTTTTTGGAACCAAACCAGCAAACCACCTCTTTCTGAAGGATTTGCCGGAATTTCCCCTTTGACAGGCCTCGTCGCTGGGCTAAGATGTGGACAAAAGTGGTCGAAAGTGGAGAGAACGAAACGGTTTCAGGTGGTTTTCAGCCACAGAAGAGAGTTTAGACGATGTTCCGTGGCAATCACCCAACCCGTGTCGATGAAAAAGGCCGCCTCAAGCTGCCGGCGGAGTTCAAGCGCCTGGTGGACGAGCGATACGGGGCCCACTTCTACATCACTAGTAAGGATGGGCACTCGGCCGAGATTTACCCCTTACCCGAGTGGGAAAAGATCGAGGAGAAGCTGGCCGGCATTCCGAGCATGAACGCGGCAAAGAAGAAGTTCCTGGACCGGGTGAACTATTACGGGCAGATGTCAGAAATGGATGCCCAGGGGCGGGTGCTCCTGCCTCAGATCTTGCGTGAGTCGGCGAGGTTGGCGGGGGATGTAGTGGTTTTCGGAGTGCAGACCTACCTCGAAGTGGAGAACCACGACGAGTTGAAGAAGCGGATGGAGACAGAACCGCTGACAGCAGAAGACCAGCAGGATTTGGCGAACTTTGGAATTTGAGGTAGACCCCCCAGGGGGAGCACATGGCAACCAGCGGCATGTGCCGGTTCTTTTAAATGAAGCGATCCGATATCTGAATGTGCGCGCCGGGGGTACGTATGTGGACGCCACCCTGGGATTTGCGGGGCACGCCACCGCCATCGCCCGGCAATTAGGCGGGAAGGGCCGGTTGATTGGTTTTGACCGCGACCCTGAGGCGCTCGAGATGGTAAGCGCGCGGTTCGAGGCGCTGAGCCAGGAATTAGGCGAGCAGATGCCGCAGCGGGAGCTCTACGGGGATGAATTTTCCGCCCTGAGCCGCCATATCCCGCAAGCGAGCCTGGATGGGTTGCTGGCCGACTTTGGGGTCAGCTCCATGCAGTTCGACCAGGCGCACAGAGGATTTAGTTTTCAGGCGGACGGGCCACTCGACATGCGGATGGATCCGCGGAGGGGCATGACCGCCGAACAAGTGGTAAACCAGGCCGACGAAAAAGTTCTCGCCGACCTGATTTACGAATTCGGAGAGGAAAGGAGATCGCGGAGATTTGCCAGAGCCATTGTCAGGGCGCGGCCGATCAAGACCACGGCGCAACTAGCCAAAGTTTTGTTGGCCGTCGCCCCGGCGATGAAATCTGAGCGAGGCCGCCACTCCATTCATCCTGCGACCAGAATTTTTCAGGCGCTCCGAATTTACGTGAATGCTGAGCTGAAAGAGATCGAGGCGCTGTTGCAGCAGGCGCCCAGGCTATTGAAGCCTGGTGGAAGGCTGGTGGTGATCAGCTTTCACTCTCTTGAAGATCGGCTGGCAAAAGATGCTCTGCGCGAGGGTGCGCGGCAGGGAATCTTCGAAGTGTTGACTCGCAAGCCGGTAACGGCGAGCGAAGAGGAGACGGATCGCAACCCGCGGGCGCGCAGCGCTAAATTGCGCGCGGCAGAAAGAACCGAAAAACGGCAGGACTGAAACAGCAATCAAAATCGTAAAGGCGTCTTAAAAATGGCTACGCAGACAATCCCGGCATACGAACTAAACCATGCAACGCGGCGGTTCAACCAGCAGATCGCTGACCGCAACCTTCATTTATTTGCGGCTCAGCAGCGCGCCCGGCGAGGACCCACGCCTGAAGTCTTTTGCTGTAAGCGATTGGACAACTCGCGTCTGGTGAAAGCGGCCGATCCTGTTCGTGTGCGTGAGATGCGTATCTTCACCGCGGCGATGATGGTTCTGTTTACGTTCGTGATGTTTTACGGCTGGCAGCACTTCAGTGCCATTGAATACGGATACAAAGTAGAGGCAGAGAAGCAGCAGCGGGCCGCGCTCGAGGAGCAGAACCGCGGGCTCCGCCTGACCGAAGCGCAACTCTGCGATCCGCACCGCATTGACCGCATGGCCCGCCAACTCGGATTAGACGCCCCGCGGCCGGGACAGGTAGTGCGAGGCGAGAACGAGTTCGATCCCAACGCGCCAGTCATGGCAGAGGCATCCCCCCTGCCACACCTGCGCTAACTGACCAACGGAGAAAATGGCGCGGACTCAATGTCTGGAAGTTGCAGTTTAATTTTCGACCGGAGGAATCGTGGGCCAGTGGGCCCACCCAAGGTGATGAAAACAGCTCCTGTACAGCAACTACTCTCCCTGGATGCACCGCCCTACCCTTTGTCATCTCGACCGAAGCGCAGCGAAGTGGAGAGATCTGCGGTTCTGCGGTCCTTTCTTGGAAATGTTTTTCGACCGGAGCGAAGCGTAGTGGAGCGATGCAGTCGTCGCGGGTTTAACGGGTCCAAAAAAATGAGCTTTGTATCAGGGCGCGACTTTAGTTGGGCCACACATTGCTAGCAAGCTATCCGGGGCTTTCTGGGCAGCCTATTTACCCCGAACACACCTAGCCACTCCAGAAAGACTCTGGCGAACGTTTATCTTCAGCATGGCAGGTGCAGTTGAAGCAGCTTCTTTTCTCTCGTCAATCAAACCGCACTCAGCCGGCGGCCCAACGGGGTGATTCCTCCGCGCGCCCGGTAAATGCGGGCACCGTCCCTCGCCGCCTGGGCCTGCTGCACATTTCTCTCTTCTTTGCTTTCTGGGTCAGTGTCATCTGTGTCCGTCTGATCTGGCTGCAGGTGGTTCACTACAAAGATTACGTAGACCGTGCCGCCAAGCAGCAACAGCGCACTTTCGAGGTCGCGCCCCGGCGCGGTATCCTCTACGATCGCAATCTGCATGAGCTCGCCATGACCGGGTTGGCGGACTCCATCTACGCCGTCCCTTCAGAAATCGCTGATCGTCAGGATCCTGACGGAGAGCACAAGCGCGAGGCAATGGCCGCTGCCCTGGCCAAAGTAGTGCACACAGACCCCACCGATCACTTCACCACCGCACATCAGATTGCCGCCCGCCTCAATGCCTCAAGAAACTTTGCCTGGATCGCGCGCAAGCTTGATCCGGTGGTAATCGCGCGCGTAAAGGCTCTCAATCTCAAGGGCGTTTACTTCCAAAAAGAATTCAAACGCTACTACCCCAACAGCCAGCTCGCCGCTCAGGTCCTGGGATATGTAGGCACCGATGACAACGGTCTGGGAGGAATCGAGCGCAAATACGACCGCGATCTGCATGGTGTTCCCGGACGCATGCTGACCGCGCTCGATGCTCGCCGCCACGTACTGGGAAGCCAGGAACGCGAACCGGACCCAGGGCAAAATCTGGTGCTCAGCATCGACGAAAATATTCAGTTCATGGCCGAACGCGCTCTTGATTCCGCGCTCGCCCGCACGCATGCACTGAATGGCACCGTGGTGGTTCAGGATCCGCAAACCGGGCAAATACTTGCCTTGGCCATTCGCCCCACCTTTAATCCCAACGACTTCCGTCACGCCACCACGAGTCTGCTCAAGAACCACGCGGTGAGCGATGTCTACGAGCCCGGCTCGACTTTCAAACTCGTGACCTACTCCGCAGCCCTGGAACAAAAGGTCACCAATCCCAACGAGCTGATCGATTGCCAGGGAGGAAAGATCGAGCTGGCGGGAAGAATCATTCACGACAGCCACCCAAACGGCGTGTTAACCGCAACCCAGGCACTGGAGGAATCGAGCGATGTGGCGGCGGTCAAACTGGGGCTGCGGCTGGGCCCGCAAAAGTTCGAGCAATACATTCATGACTTTGGTTTTGGTGCGCGCACGCAACGTCGAGTTGCCGGCAGAAACCCGAGGCTTGCTCCGGCCGGCCCGCCGCTGGTCCGGATCGAGCATTGGTTCCATCGCCATGGGACAGGAGATAGCGGTAACGCCAATCCAGTTAGTCACCATGGTTTCCACCATTGCGAACGGCGGCATTTACCTCCCTCCTCATATCCTTATGCAGCAGGGCGATCGGACCTCGGGAAAGCTCAAGGCGGCTGCCTTTCATCCCCAGAGAGAACTGCCCGATCCGTTACCCCTCGGTGCGCACCGCGTGATCTCCACCATGACTGCCGCCCAGATGCGCAAGATGATGGAAGGCGTAGTGATGTTTGGTACGGCCAAGGGTGAAGCCTCGCTCAATGGCTACACTTCCGGGGGCAAGACGGGCACCGCGCAAAAAATCGACGTGCTGACTCACCGCTACTCGAAGACCAAATATGTGGCTTCTTTTGTCGGCATCGCGCCGGTCAACAATCCGGCGATCAGCGTAGCGGTGATTATCGATTCTCCTGAAGGGAATCATTTTGGCAACGTCAACGCAGGCCCGGTCTTCCGCGAGGTAGCGCAGGAAGTCCTCGAGTACCTGGGCGTACCCCACGACACGAATCTGGCCGCGCAGTCTGAAGAGGCCAAAAAGTCCGCATTGCCTGAGGTGAACGAAGCACCACCAGAACAAACAGGCGATCTCGACGCACTCTTTGCGGAAGTGAACAATCTGCCTGCGGATGATCCGCTTCGCGGGAACGGAGGCGGTCAGCAGCCAGTCCCTTCCGCTGCCAGCGAGCTCAACTCCGGAGTGGAGCAGGCGCAAGCGGCGCCGCCCCCGCCCGTCGCTCCTCCTCCTAAGCCTGCTATCCCGGCGCATGCCACGGAAGCCAGGAAAGACACGCCTTCGTTCGCGGCCACGGTGGCCGAAGCTCAACAACCTCATCCAGCTACCCATGGCATCGTGGTCAACGCTGCCAATCGGGTTGGGGTCCCCTCGTTTTTAGGTGAGCCGCTGCGGGTAGCTGTAGAGACAGCGGGAACTGCCGGCCTGGCGTTGCAGATTGTCGGCAGCGGCATCGCCAGGGAACAGGTCCCGGCCCCGGGGAGCATGGTCCCGCCCGGTACTGAGGTCGTGGTGCGTTTCACTCGTTAGCGATTAAACTGTCACCCATGGGTCGCGAAGCCACATGCCACTGCAAGTGGGGCGCTGAAGAGGCTGACTGCAAGGTGCTCCTTGAAACCGGTGAGCTTATCCTCCGCCTCGGTATGCGTCGCCGGGTACCGTGGGCTGAGATGTCTGCCGTATCGGCGCGCGATAATAAATTGCACTTCAAAGTCGGACCAGATCGTGTGGAGCTGAATCTCGGTCCTGAGGTCGCCCAGCGCTGGGCGAAAGTCATTGCTTCCCCTCTTCCCACCCTGGCTCATAAACTCGGTATCTCGAGCACCACGAAACTATCCGTCATCGGTAAGGTGAAAAGCGAGGAGTTAAAGGCAGCCATCGCCGAAGGATCGCTTACCAAAGAAAAAGACGCTGATCTCATACTGATCTGTGTCAATTCACAATTGGAACTAGATCGTTACCTGGCGGGCAAGACTTATAGTAAGCCCCTATGGATCATCTATCCCAAGGGGTCGACCAGCGCGGTGAAAGAATCGGCCGTGCGAACGCTTCTTCGTAGCCAGGGGTTCATCGACACGAAAGTAGCCTCAGTATCAGCCAATCTGACAGCGCTTCGTTTCGTGAGTCGCCCCAGCCATTAGCCTTAACCTCTCTAGACGAGTACCCATGGAGCTGGACGTCGTTCTGCAGGGAGTCGATTTCATCCGCCGCGCCGGCCCCACCACACAAGTGAGCGGGGTCGAATATGATTCGCGCCGCGTGCAGCCAGGCTCGCTGTTTGTAGCCTTTCGCGGTGGCACCACGGACGGCAATCGCTACCTTCCCCAGGCGGTTGCTCAGGGCGCACGAGCCATTGTCACTGACTCAGCTGCCGGCTTCTCCGCCGCTACTGCCTTTCCGGACTTAGCGGTGATCGAAGTGCCGCAAGGCCGCCCTGCGCTCGCCGCGATTGCCGCAAATTTCTTCGCTCATCCCGAAGCCCAGCTCAAGCTCAGCGGCGTCACCGGAACCAACGGCAAAACGACGACAGCATTTCTGCTGGAAGCGATGCTGCGCCATCAGGGCCGCAAAACCATCCTCGCCGGGACCATCGAGTACCATGCAGCCGGCAGAATTTTTCCCGCCCCCCACACCACACCCGAATCACGCGACCTGCTGGAATTATTTCGCGAAGGCGTGGACGGTGGCGCCATCGAAGCGGTCATGGAAGTTTCCTCCCACGCCCTCGACCAGCAACGCACTGCCGGCCTCGCATTTGACGTGGCCATCTTCACCAACCTTACTCGCGACCATCTCGACTACCACCGAACGATGGAGGAGTACTTTGCCGCCAAGCGCAAACTATTCGAGAGTTCTCCACGGGTCGCCGATCCTCAATGGAGACGACCCCTACGGAGTCCGGTTAAAAGCCGAAACGCGCAGCTCGCCTGGTCTACACCTACGGCTTGCAACAGGGCGACTTCCACGCCGATAAACTGCACATGGAGCCGGGCGGTATGCGCTTCACGATGGTCACGCCTCAGGGAGAAGTGCCACTCGCCACCCGGCTCACCGGCGGAATCAACGTCTACAACCTGCTGGCTGCAAGCGCGGCGGCCATGGCCCGTGGGCTCTCTTTAGAGGAAGTTGCCCAAGGCGCAGCGTCGCTGGACTTCGTCCCCGGCCGTTTTCAGTCCGTAGATTGTGGCCAGAATTTTGCGGTGGTGGTGGATTACGCCCACACCGACGACGCCTTGCGAAATATCATCGCCGTGGCGCGCGAGTTTGTCCGCAAGGGAGGTGGCCGGGTGATCACCATGTTCGGCTGTGGCGGTGATCGTGATCGCACCAAGCGTCCGCTGATGGGCCAGGCGGCTGGCGCAGGCAGCGACATCGTCGTCCTTACTTCCGATAATCCGCGACGCGAAGATCCCGCGGCGATCATCGACGAGGTGCTTCCCGGGTTGAGCGGAACACTCGCGACCGTGATCGTCGAACCAGACCGTCGTCACGCGATCGAATTGGCCATTGCTCAGGCACACCCTGGTGACCTGGTCCTGCTCGCCGGCAAAGGGCACGAAAAAACACAGACCATCGGCGAACGGGTGATACCGTTCGATGATGTGGCCATCGCACAGCAGGTTTTGCGGGAAAGAAGCCAATGAAGCTGGAACTCCAGGACATTGCCCTCTGGATGGGAGCGGAACTACGGCAGCATGCGGATAGTCATGCCGGGCAGCCGGCGACGGGATATTCCATCGACACCCGGACCCTGCAGCCGGGCGATTTGTTTTTTGCCATCCGCGGTGAGCGTTATGACGCCCATGACTTTGTTGCCGCCGCACTCGAGCGCGGTGCTCGCGCAGCAGTGGTTGCCCGCAGCAAAGTAACCGACTTGCTCGACCTGGCGCATACCCACACACTTCTCATCGTCGACGATCCGCTGATCGCTTTACAGACGCTGGCGACGGCGGTGCGCACTCATTGGAACAAGCGGGTCATCGGAATCACTGGCAGCGCCGGCAAGACCACCACCAAAGAGGCGGTTGCTGAAGTGCTTGGGAGCCCGCTTCCGAGTCCTCAAATCACAAGGAAACCTGAACAACGAATTCGGCATGCCGTTGCAGTTGTTGAAGCTGGAGCCGGAACACGAGGTTGCTGTCATCGAGATGGGCATGTCGCATACCGGCGAGATCGCGGCCCTGGCCCGCATCGCTCATCCTGATTGGGGAGTCGTCACCAACGTGGGCACGGCCCACGCCCAGAATTTTCCCGACGCGGTTGCCGGCATTGCGCGCGCAAAATATGAACTCGTGCAGAGTCTGCCCATTTCCGGCGTGGCCATCCTTAATTGTGACGACCCCTACGTGGGCCAATTTGGGCGCGATTTTCACGGCCGTTCCATTTATTACGGCGTCGGGCCTTGCGCCGATCCAAAGGCCGAAAACATCGAGGAGCTGGGCGCCGACGGGGTGCGGTTTCAAGTCACAGCTGGTGAAGAAACCGCAACCGTGACCCTGGCGCTGCTTGGCCGTCACAACGTCTGGAATGCGCTGGCGGCAATCGCGGCCGGCCTGGAAGCGGGCATTCCTTTAACCGAGTGTGCCGCTGCAGCCGCAAGGCTTCGCCCGCCGGACAAGCGGGGCGAGGTGTTACGCATCGGCGACGCAACAGTCATCAATGACTGCTACAACTCCAATCCGGAAGCGCTCAAGTCGATGATCGCAACCCTCGCCGCGATGCCCGCCAAACGGCGAATCCTGGTAGCCGGCGAGATGCTGGAACTCGGCGCCGAGTCAGTTGCCTTGCACCGCGACTGCGGTAAAGTTGCCGCCGAGAAGGGAATTGACCTGGTCATCGGGGTACGGGGCAACGCGCAATTCCTGGTCGAAGCCGCACGCGACGCCGGGGCACTGGCTCTCTTTCTCGCCACTGCAGAACAAGCCGGTGAGTGGCTGAAAGCAGAGTTAAGAGCAGGCGATGCGGCCCTGTTAAAAGCTTCGCGCGGCGTAGGCCTGGAGAAAGCATTGCGTCTGCTGGAGTCGCCGTCTTAGCGAATCGGATAAACGACTGTAACGATCTTTCCATCCCAATCCGCACCGACGAAGTAAGTCACCGTCCTACCCTTGTCATCCCGACCAACGGGAGGGATCTGCAGTCGTTTCCTAACCAGGAATTTATCGCTAGGACCCCTTTAGCGAATCGCTGCAACAACTCTTGGGTGCCCCATGCGGTTACCGCGCGTAAAAGCGTCTGTTCTTCCCGCGGTATCCGCGCCCATCCTTCGCGCTTCTTGCGAAGGGTGGGATCAACGGCTGTAACGATCGACCTAGTTGCCGCTATGGTTCGCGTCGAAAACCAATACAGACAACCCTGCCAACGACTGTAAGATAGCCACAAGCGGATGGCGGAGGAAGTTTGCTTTACTGGCTCCTTTATCAAAAACTTTTTCCCTACTTCAGACCCTTCCGCATTTTCCGGTATCTGACGTTTCGCACCGCTTTCGCCAGTCTCACCGCCATGCTCATCGCCCTGCTCATCGGGCCTTTCGTGATCGAGAAGCTGCGCGAGTTTCAAATCGGTCAATACATCCGGGAAGATGGTCCCAAAGACCACCAGAAGAAGGCCGGAACCCCCACCATGGGCGGCGTGCTCATCTGCATCGCTATCCTTCTTCCTACGATGCTGTGGAGCGACCTTTCCAATCCTTTCGTATGGTTGGTGATGTGTTCCACCATGGCCTTTGCGGCCATCGGCTTTGCCGATGACTACATCAAGGTCGTCCAACGGCGAAATCTCGGCCTCACCCCCACGCAAAAACTGGGATTGCAGATCATCAGCGGAGTCGCCATAGCCCTGGTGTTGCTGGCCATGCGCAGTGTAAGCAGCTACTCCACTCACCTGATGGTGCCGTTCTTCAAACGCTTTCGTCCCGACTTATCCATCCATATTCTGGGCGCGATTCCTCATCTGGGTGTGTTTGCCTTCGCCCCCTTCGTGATCTTCGTCACCTTGTTCATCGTTGGCTCCAGCAATGCCGTGAACCTCACCGACGGTCTCGACGGATTGGCCATTGGTTGCACCATCATCGCCGCCGCCGCGCTGACCGTGCTCACCTACGTCAGTGGCAACGCCGTGTTTTCCGATTACCTCGAACTGCAGCGAATGCCCATGGTGAGCGAGGTCACCGTCTTTTGCGGATCCATGGTGGGCGCCAGCATCGGCTTCCTCTGGTACAACGCTCATCCCGCCGAGGTGTTCATGGGCGATGTGGGCTCGCTGGCCCTGGGCGGCGCCATCGGCACCGTATCTGTGGTGATTAAGCAGGAACTGCTGTTGCCTTTTATCGGCGGTATCTTCGTGCTCGAAGCAATCAGCGTCATTTTGCAGGTAGGCAGTTATAAACTGCGCAAAAAGCGTATCTTCAAAATGGCGCCCCTGCATCATCATTTCGAGCTGATGGGCTGGTCGGAGTCCAAAGTGATCGTGCGCTTTTGGATTGCCGCGCTGGTGTTTGCCCTACTTGCACTCACCACCCTGAAACTGCGTTAATACGTGGAGCGCATGGAATTAAAAGGAAAAAAGATACTGGTTGTTGGACTCGGTAAATCAGGTCTTGCCGCGGCCCTCTTTCTGCGCCGCCGCGGCGCCCAGGTCACCGTGTCTGACTTACGCAGTGCCCAGGCCCTCAGCAAAGAAATTCCTTCGCTCCTGGAGGCTGGAATCGTGGTCGAAGCAGGAGGCCATGGGCTGCTGACCTTTCGTCGCCAGGACCTGATCGTGGTCTCGCCCGGCGTGCCCCTCTCGACGCCGGAACTGGTGCAGGTGCGTAGACTGGGACTGCCCATCATTGGCGAATTAGAACTGGCCGCCCGCTTCCTCAAGGGAAAGGTCCTCGCCATTACCGGCTCCAACGGAAAAACCACCACCACCACCTTGTGCGGCGAAATCTTTTCCGCCGCGGCGTTGAATCCCCTGGTCGCCGGCAATATTGGATTGCCAGTTATCGACGTGGTCGACCGGAGTACGGACGCCGGCTGGTCCGTCCTCGAGGTGTCCAGCTTTCAATTAGAGACCACGGAAAGCTTTCACCCTCATGTCGCGGTAATTCTCAACATCACCCCCGACCACCTGGACCGGCATGGAACCTTTGAGAACTATGTCGCTATGAAGGAAAAGATCTTCGCCAACCAGACTGGGGAGGACTACCTCATCCTCAACGGCGACGATCCAATTGCCCAGCAGGCAGCCAGCCGCACCAAATCGCAGGTTCTGTGGTTCAGCCGCAGCAAAATTGTGCGTTGTGGCGCTTTCCTCCTCGACGGCATGGTCATGTTTCGCCCAACCGAGCAGGGAAAGCCGATACCGGTGCTACCGCTGGCCGAGATTCCGCTCAAGGGCGACCACAACATCGAAAACGTACTTGCAGCGGTTTGCGCCGCCTGTGTGGCGAAAATTCCCACCCAAACCATCGCCCAGGCGGTCGCGGCTTTCCAAGCCGTGGAGCACCGCCTCGAATTCGTGGCCGCCATCCACGGCGTCGATTACTACAACGACTCCAAGGCCACGAACGTAGACGCTACCGCCAAGGCGATTGCCTCCTTCCCGGGAAATATTCACCTGATCCTGGGAGGCAAGGACAAGAACTCGGATTACACCCAGCTGAATGCTCTCTTGCGGGCGCGGGTCAAAGCGGTTTACACCATCGGCTCGGCGGCAGAAAAGATCGAACGCCAGATTTCCGGGGTCACCAGGATCATTCACACCGGCACGCTTGAGGCCGCGGTCGATCAGGCTGCCGGCCAGGCGGTAGCCGGCGATGTGGTCCTGCTGGCGCCCGCCTGCTCCAGCTTCGATCAATTTGAAAACTACGAAGAGCGGGGGAAAGTCTTCAAGCAAGCGGTATTGGCCCGCCAGGGAGCCGGCGTATGGCAAAGCGCGTAGGGGTCGACAAATGGCTCTACGGCGTAACGGTACTGCTGGTCTTCATGGGCTTGTTGATGGTCTTCAGCGCCTCTGCCGTCATGGCGGAGGATCGCTATGGCTCGCCCTACTTCTTCGTGAGCCGGCAAATCGGTTGGGCGGTCCTCGGTCTGGTCACCATGACCCTGTTGATGCGCATCGACTACCGCAGATTCAACCGTCCCATCGTGGTCTTTCCCGCAGTGGCCGTCACCACGCTGTTGTTGCTGGGCGTCTTTCTACTGCGTGACTCGCACAACACCCACCGCTGGATCCGCTTCGGTGGCTCCTCTTTCCAGCCATCGGAGATTGCCAAACCCGTGCTGGTGCTCTTTCTGGCCTGGTTTTTGCAGGATAAGCTGCATGCGATCCGCGATTGGCGCAATACCGTGCTGCCGGCGGCTCTGCCCAGCCTTCTCTTTGTCTTGCTCATTGTGAAAGAGCCCGACCTGGGAACCGCCCTGGTCTGCGCCGCGGTAACGGTACTGATGTTTTATCTGGCCGGCGTGGAGCTCAAATACCTGGGCTATGCCGTGTTGGCTTCCGTTCCGGTGCTCTACATCCTTCTCTTCCGCGTGCCCTGGAGGCGAGCCCGCATGCTGGCCTTCCTGAACCCGGAGGCTGATCCGCAAGGCTCAGGCTTCCACACCATCCAGTCGCTCATCGCCGTGGGCACCGGAGGACTGCATGGCCTCGGCTTTATGGAGGGCCGGCAAAAGCTCTTCTATCTGCCCCAGCCGCACACCGACTTCATCTTTGCCAATATTGCTGAGGAACTGGGCCTGATTGGTGGCTTAGTCATCATCGCGCTGTTTGTCGCACTGGGGTTTCGTGGGCTGCGGGCCGCCAGTCTTTCCAAAGACGTATTCGCCCGCTTTCTTGCTTTCGGCATCACCGCGACCATCCTCATCCAGGCTTTCTTCAATATCAGCGTGGTGCTCGCGCTTCTTCCCACGAAAGGTATTACGCTGCCCTTCATCTCCTACGGTGGCACCTCGCTCTTCATCACCATGGCGAGTATTGGCGTCCTGCTGAGTCTCACCCGGGAGATCGACTGACGAGCATGCGGGTCATGATTGCCGGTGGAGGCACCGGCGGCCACGTGATTCCTGCTCTTGCCATCGCCGGCGCACTCAAATCCGGCTATAACGCGGAAGTTTGCTTCCTGGGAACGGCCCGGGGCATGGAGACTCGCCTGGTTCCGCAGGCTGGTTACGCCCTCGAACTGATCGATGTTGGCCAGCTCAATCGCGTAAGCCTGGCGACTCAATTGAAAACTTTGGTCGCGTTACCGCGCGGCATCTTGCATTGCTTCGGCCTCCTTCGCAGGTGGAAACCTCAGGTAGTGGTCGGTGTCGGAGGGTATGCCTCCGGGCCGGGTATGCTGGCCGCACTGATCCAACACATCCCAACCCTGGCTTTTGAACCGAATGCCATTCCTGGGATGGCCAACCGGTTGATCGGCAAGCGGATCCGCGCGGCCGCCGTCAATTTCGCCCCCACGCTGTCTTATTTCCGCAATGCTGAGGTCACCGGGATTCCCGTGCGCGCCGAGTTCTTTGCCCTCCCGCCCCGCGCACCGGAAACCCAGCCCCACTTACTGGTAATGGGAGGGAGCCAGGGAGCACGGGCACTGAACCAAAGAATGCCGGAGATCGCTGCGGCGTTGCTGGACGCCGTTCCCGACCTCACCATCCTTCATCAAGCCGGAGCCCGCCATGCAGAAACAACCCAGGCAGCCTATGCGGCCAGTGGAGCGCCCCCTGATCAATGGAAAGTCCAGCCCTTTCTGGAGGACATGCCGATGCAGTTTGCCGCCTCGGATCTGATTCTGGCCCGGAGTGGAGCCAGCACCGTCGCCGAACTTGCCGCCAGTGGCAAGCCTTCGCTGCTGGTGCCTTTTCCTCAGGCCGCCGACGATCATCAGCGAAAGAACGCTGAAGTTCTGGTGGAAGGGGGCGCCGCTCGCATGCTGTTGGAACAGGACATGTCCGCAGCCAAATTGCTGGAAACCATCACCAGCCTGCTAAGGGATCGAGAGAAGCTGGGTGAGATGGCAGTCCGCGCACGTACCTTTGCTCATCCCCAGGCGGCGGCAAGGATCGCCGAAATGGTTGCTGCGCTTGCTTCGTAACCACAACTTAGTACCGAAAATCCATTGACAGTCTGGTCGATCCAAGTTTACTTTGCGGACGGCCTTAGATTCCTTAGGCTGTTTCCCGCACTGTCTGTACCGGCCCTGTTACCTGCTTCGTATAGTCTCCCTGGGTCCGCGCTACCGAAGGTGCAAGTGTTTGCCCGCTAAACATTCCTTCGGTGCAGATAAGAAAGTCCTTTGAGCTGCCCGACGCTTAACGATAAGGGACTGAACATCGGTGTGCGCTGCCCCCGGGCCCCCAATCACCACACCTACTCAGACTTTAGGAGAACCATGATGCTTTCCAAGACCTTCTCCCTTATGGCAGCGTCTTCGGTAATGTCCCTCGCCATACTGACTCTCACCGGCGGCTCTCGCTCAGCGCATCGCCGACAATGTTCCTCAAGGGACCCATCAAGCCAGTGATATGGGCCGTGTGGCGCCTTCGCAGGAGCTCAACATCAGCGTACAACTCCAGATGCAAAATAAGGCTGCCTTCGACCAGGCAGTGGCCGCGCTGTATGACCCCACGTCTCCCACTTTTCACAAGTGGATGACGGAGGAAGATCTGGCGAAATACGCACCCACCAAGGAGCAATCGGACGCCGTGCGCAAAGAACTTGAAAGCCACGGTCTTGAAATTCTTTCGGCGGATGAAAATGACTTATCGATCCGCGCTCGCGGAACCGCGGCAAGCGTAGAGAGCGCGTTCAACACCCAACTTCACGAATTTCAGCGTAATGGTAAGGTCTTCCGCGCCAACGTGGTGAATGCGCGGCTTGTCCGGGGCTGCCGGGGACTACGTGGCGGGAGTTGCCGGCCTTGAGAGCCATCAGGCTCAGCCGCGCTTACGCCGCGCCATCAATATCGTAACCAAACAAGCTCCGCTAACGATCGCTCTGAGCAAGGTGCAGGCGTCCGGAGGGCTGAGTTCCATCATCACCGATAAGATTCTCTCCCCGCCATCGTCCTTTGTTTTCACCACCCCGGGTGCGTCGCTGCCCGTGGGTGTCTATTACGGGAACGTTTACAATCAAACCGCTACAGTGATTCCCGACTACACTCCGGCACAGCTGCAGTCGCTGTATGGTCTGCCCACTGCCTACAAAGCGGGATTCGACGGAACCGGACAAACCATCGTGCTGCTGGAGGCCTATGGGGATGCCACCATCGAGTCCGACGCCAATGCATTCAATCAGCTCACCGGCTTGCCCCAGTTCACGTCTTCCAATTTCAAGATCATCTATCCCCAGGGTCCGCCCTTGAGTCCGAACGCGGCCGCGCTGACAGGGTGGGATGTAGAGATTGCGCTCGACGTCCAGTGGGCACACGCCATTGCGCCGGGGGCGAAGATCCTTGTCGTCGCGGCGGCAGGTCAGGATACCGTTAGTTTCATCGATGCGATCAGCTATATCACCAAAAACAATCTTGGTTACACAGTCAACGACAGTTGGGAAGAAGACACGGATCTCGTCGCTGGTCCGCTGGAAGAGGAGGCCTATAGTCAAGTGCTGGAAGTGGCCGCGGCCAAGGGAATCTCGTTCCAGTTTTCCAGCGGTGACGGTGGAGACGAGGGCCTGGGCACCCCAATCGGAGCACCTGGAGTACCCTCCAACTCGCCCTATGCGACCGCTGTGGGTGGCACATCCATCCTCAACAAGGTCAACGGGTCCGGCTACGAGACGCTGGGGTGGGGCGGCTCTTTTGTCACGCTCAATGACCAGGGTGTTCTGGATCCACCGGTGGCGCAGCCCTTTTTCGGCGGGTCCGGAGGAGGGGAGAGTGTTTACTTTGCCAAACCCTCCTGGCAAAAGAGTCTTTCTGGGACTGGCCGCCAGGTTCCCGATATCTCCGCGTTGGCCGATCCCTATACTGGCGTCCCGATTGTCCTGACTTCCCAGGGTGTCCTGGGTGTTCAGGCTGGATGGGGAGGGACTAGCCTTGCGAGTCCAATCTTTACCGCCATGTGGGCGATTGCCAACCAACACGCTGGCCATTCGCTAGGTCTGGCTGCACCGTACATCGCCGGACTGAAGCCTGGGGAACTGGTGGACGTTTTGCCTCTTTCCAGCCCCACCAACGTAACCGGAACTATCTACGACAAGTCGGGCGCTACCTTTTACTCGGCAGCCAGTCTGTTTGCCGGCCAGACCTACACTAGTACGGGCTTCACCAGTGC
>CAVXRU010000023.1:0-130018 GCA_963763905.1 uncultured Acidobacteriaceae bacterium
TGTAATCAATGAAGGCGACGATACAGACGTTGCCATCGCCTTCGGTTTGGATACCTCGCTGACGGTTACGAAGGGTTGGGACAATGTAACCGGCTGGGGCACTCCCAACGTGAACACTTATCTGAACGCAACCAAGTAGGAAGAGGTAACGCACAAAAGGAAACGGCTGGCCTAGGCCAGCCGTTTCCGTCGATCCATTGCTTACCGGTGTCCGCCGCCGCCACCACCGTGGCCGCCGCCGAACCCACCACCACCGTGGCCACCGCCGAACCCACCACCACCGCCGCCGTGGAATCCGCCGCCGCCGCTGAAGCCGCCGCCGCCGTGGTAACCACCACCGCCAACCGCGCCACCGCCGTGATAGCCACCCGCTGCGCCGCCGGCGAAAGCGTGTCCGCCCCCGGCGTAACCGGCAGGACCATGGTTATAGCCAGCCCCACTCCGGGCATAGCCAACGCCGCCGCGATATCCATACCCACCGCGATAGCCTACTCCGCCGTAACCACCGCGACCATAGTAGCCGCCGCGACCGTAGTAGCCGCCGCGACCCCAATATCCGCGATACCAGGGACCCGCGCCGATGAAGACGCCGCCGACGAACCAGCTAGGTCCGTAGTAGCCATAGGGCGCGCAGGCGTAGGGATAATAATTGTAGTAGCCCCATGAACAGACCGGAGCGGGATACCCGTAACCGTAATCGCCATATCCGTAGTCCCCGCCGACTCCGATACCGACTCCGATTTGAGCGTTCGCCGCCGGAGTAGACATCAACGCTAAGGGAACCATGAGGGCGCCGAGCAGCAGAAAATATCTGAGACCTTTCATTTTGGACCTCCGCGCCAAGGCATCATGCATTGCGTAACCAACCGCTTTGGCGAACTTCCTGCACTCTTGGTTAACTTCGAGTGCCTACTACCTAAAACAACGTTTCTTCCAAAAAGTTGCGCGTACACCAGGGTAATGGAAGAACAATTGCTATTCCTGCACCCATATATTAGATGCGGTACCCCCCAAAGGGGAAGCAGTTCCTCCCGGCTGCTAGAGTAGGTGGCAGTGACTCTCACCGCCCTGCCCGCGCCCGCCATGTTTGCCAAAGCTCAACGCGTTCATTTCATTGGAATTGGGGGCATCGGCATGAGCGGCATCGCCGAAATTCTGCTGACCCTCGGCTACTCCGTTTCCGGCTCCGACCTGCGCCGCTCAAGCATTACCGACCGGCTGGTCTCGCTCGGCGCTACGGTATTCGAGGGCCACGCGGCCGCCAACGCCGTTGGGTCGGGAGTGGTGGTCACCAGCTCCGCGGTCAACGAACAGAATCCAGAAGTGGTGGAAGCGCGGGAACGCAAGATCCCGGTCATCCAGCGCGCCGAGATGCTGGCTGAGCTCATGCGGCTCAAGTACGGCATTGCGGTAGCGGGCATGCACGGCAAGACCACCACCACCTCCATGATTGCTACCGTTCTGGCTGCCGGCAATCTTGATCCGACTGTGGTGGTCGGTGGGCGGGTGGACGCTCTCGGTTCCAACGCGCGGTTAGGGAAATCGCAATACCTGGTAGCCGAGGCTGACGAGAGTGACCGCTCCTTCCTAAAGCTTTCGCCCATCCTCTCCGTGGTGACCAATCTCGACCGCGAGCACATGGATTGCTACCGCGATATGGAGGATGTGGAGGCAGCCTTCCTCGAGTTCATGGAGCGGGTTCCGTTTTACGGCGCCTGCACCGCCTGCCTCGACAACCCCCAACTGGCCGGGCTTCTGCCGCGTGTGCAGCGCAGGCTGTTTACCTACGGCATGTCTTCCCATGCCGATTATGTCGTGCGCATGCTGCCGCCTGCCGATGGGGTCCGATCCCGTTTTGAGGTCGCGGCCGGCGGACTGGTGCTCGGCCCTTTTTCTCTGAACGTACCCGGGAGGCACAACGTGCTCAATGCCACCGCCGCGGTGGCGATTGCCACCCAGCTCGAAGTATCGTGTGAAGACATCGCGCAGGGACTGCGCGGCTTCCGCGGAGTGGACCGGCGCTTTCAGTTGAAGGGGTGCGCTCGCGGAGTGAATGTGGTCGATGATTATGGCCATCACCCCACAGAAATCCGCGCCACGCTGAGTGCGGCAAAGGAATCGGGGTACGCCCATGTGCACGTGATTTTTCAGCCCCACCGCTACACCCGCACCCGCGATCTGATGTCGGATTTCGCGACGGCTTTCGACGATGCCGATACAGTCCAGGTGCTGGACATCTATGCTGCCAGCGAAGAGCCCATTGCCGGCGTAGACGCACCCGCCTTGGTCCGTGCCATCGGACGCAAAGAAGTCCAATACGCCTCGTCGTTTGAAGAAGCAGTCCATCGGGCTATCGCCCAGGCCGCAGACGGCGATGTCATCCTGACCCTGGGTGCAGGCAGCGTCTCTCACGCCGCAGCTCAGGTGCTTGAGGAGCTGCAAAAGTTCGCTACTAGACAGGAAAGAGGTACCTCAGGGTGAGTACCCGAAAAACATTTCCAAGAAAGAGCATCCACACAGAGATCTCTCCACCGCGCTCCCCCGGATTTCCTGTCGAGATCCGTCGCGTTGATTGACATCATGCGGTTTCCTTTAAGGGAAACCGCACCCGTGGTCCTGGCGGGTGCGGCGAAGTAGGAAAATCCAGGTAAGCTTCGGTCGAGATGATAAAGGGGAGAGGGGCGCTTCCATTAGGAGCATTTACTCAACGAAAGCCGCTTTTCATCAACTTGGGAGAGCCTGGACGGTTTCTGTTCAGCAACTAATCATTGGAAGCGCCCCTCTCCCCTTTGTCATCTCGACCGAAGCGCAGCGCAGTGGAGAGATCTCTGTGTGGATGCTCTTTCTTGGAAATGTGTGACTTTGGACCTTCAAAGCCCGACGGATAACAAAAGCAGCGGTGGCCGCTCTCAGAGCCCCGCGTACCAGTCGTAACCGAGTTTGGTCCAGTAATCGTCGGGTTGCTGATCGCTATAGGCGATGAGTCCGATGCGCTTGATCTGCTTATAACCGTACTTGGTTGGCGCGTGCAGACGCAGCGGCGCCCCATGAAACTGCGTCAACGGGGTGCCGCTCATCTCCGTCACCAGCAGCGTTTGGGGATGCAGGCAGACGTGCATATCGTAACCGACATAGTAGTCGCCGTTGGGCGTTTCCATGTATACGTAGCGTGGAAGGCTGCCATCAGGCCGTCTTTCCGGCGGGTAGGCCGCGATCAGGTCGGCCATGCGCACTCCACCCCAGTGCACGATCTGGCTCCAGCCTTCAATGCATTTGAACTGCGTCACCAGCTCGTGTTTCGGAAGCTTCAGAATATCGTCCATCGTCAGGAGCAGGCCCGGTGTACCCGCAGGCAGCGTAGACCGGCTTACTCCTGCTTCCTCTCGTCCACGGGGCATGCGCCCAGCGCGCTCCTGAAAGACTTTTTGCCCGGCAACCATGGACGCCGGCGCCATCTTCTCCGCCGTATCCGCGCTGGGAGCTACCTTGGTATCGTGCCCCTGATCTTCTTTCGACTTGGCCGTGCTGTACTGGTACTCCCAGGCCGTGACGTCGGCGGCGTACTGGGGGAAGCTTTTCGCGTTCGCGACTCCCGTCAACTGCAGGCGCCAGCTTTCAGGAACCAGTTCTTCCTTGAGACCGTAAACTCCGTTCACGCGAAGTTCCTCGGCCCGCTTGACGGGATACGTGGGCGCCAGCGCCCGGTCATCGAAAATCGCCCGCGACAGCCTGGCATTGGCCTGGAAGACGCGGCGCATCGGCTTCGGCTGCATACTGAGCTGCGGGCTGTGGTCGAGCCACTGGTAGAGCCCCCACCCCGCGGCAGCGCCGGCGGCGGCGACGGCAAAGCTTCTGCGGGTGTGTATGCGGCTCTCCTTCAGGACGGTTTCGTCCGCGGCCTTCTGGTTTTCCTCAAGATCGCTCATCCCCAACTCTTTCTCTCCGCCTCAAGCGATGGTTCCTGGATCGATTTCACTTCCAGTCCGCTCACCATGCTGCGGAAGTTGTTCCAGCCGGCCAGCACCACCTGGGTGACATGAACCAGGAAAAATCCGCAGAAGCCCATGGTCAGCAGGAAATGCTCCCAACGCGCCATCTCGTAGCCGCCCAGCAAAGTCGTTACCCAGTGCAGCTGGGTCGGTTTGTAGATCGCCAGGCCAGTGATCAGACTTCCTGCGCCCATCAAAATGACCGAGGTATAGGCGATTTTCTGGGCGCCGTTGTACTTGGTCTGCGGGGGAAGGTAGTTGCTCAGGTGCAAATCCTTCAAAGTCACCTGGATTGCCTGGATCAGGCTCTTCCGGTCGGGAACCACAAATCGCCATTCGCCGGAAAAAATCGTGAACAGCACATACAGCAACCCGTTGATGGCAAAGATCCAGGCAAAGAAGAAGTGGTAGCCGAGCCCCTCGGTCACATGGTAGGGAGCGTTCATCGCCTGCCAGAACCAATGGGGAAAGAAGCGCACCACCGTGATCGGTCCCACGCCCACCCGGTAAACCGCGTGCGGATGTTTGTAGGCATTGTCGGAATCGTTCCAATAGATCAGCAGCCCGCTCCAGATCATGGTGAACAGCACGGGAAAATTGATCCAGTGCATCCAGCGGATGGCGAGCGGATGCTTCTTGTCCAGGCGAATCTGAGGGAGAACGGGTGGCGGCGTTTCTATCGAAACCACAGGCACAGGTGGCGGCTCGGCGGCGGCGACAGGGGGTGCATTCTCTGGCGTGCTTGCCTCCGCCGGGGTGGCCGCACTTTCGTTGACGGTCTCTGGAGCAGGTTCGCCCTTCGCGGGAATCGGGCTGCCGTTATTTTCGAGATCGTTCATCATGTGTGTGTCTTATAGAGAGAGCATCTGGCCTGGAAAAGTCTCGTTGGAAGGCCAGTTTTTTTCCCAGGGTGCCAGATTCAGGCTGCCGAGCCGGGGGCCCGTTTACCATTGGATTGTTCCCGGCCAACGAGGTTACATGCGCACACCTTTATTTCAGGTCGACGCCTTTACCACCCGCCGATTCGCAGGGAATCCCGCCGCGGTGATGCCCCTGGAGGCTTTCCTCCCGGACGTAACGTTACAAGCGATTGCCGCCGAGAACAACCTGGCCGAAACCGCGTTTCTCCTTCGCGAAAACGGGGACTACCGGCTGCGCTGGTTTACACCGGCAACGGAGGTCCCGCTTTGCGGCCACGCCACGCTTGCCAGTGCTGCGGTGGTGATGGAGCGGCTGGAGCCTGGACGCACGTCCGTGGTGTTCCACTCTGCCAGCGGACCCCTCACGGTGCATCGGGCAGGAGCCGGTTACGTCATGGACTTTCCCGCCAGAGCTTCGGAGCGGATCACGCCTCCGGCTGGTCTGGCGGAGGCCCTGGGAGTAAGGCCTATCGAAGTCTTCGGCAACGTCTTCAACTACTTGGCTGTGCTCGAGAGCGCAGAAGTTGTGCGGGAAATTGCCCCAGACATGGCTGCGATCGCGCGCCTGGACCGCAGCGGTGTGATCGTGACCGCTCCTGGCGACGGGCAGTTCGACTTTATCAGCCGCTACTTCGCGCCGGCGAAGGGCATTCCCGAAGATCCGGTAACCGGTGCTGCTCATTGCATGCTGACGCCCTACTGGGCCAATCGCCTGGGCAAAACAGAGTTTCGCGCTTTCCAGGCCTCCCCGCGTGGCGGGGAGGTGATTTGCCGCCTCAGGGGTGATCGCGTTGAGTTGGAGGGTTCGTGCGTCTTCTACCTCGAAGGCGAAGTGGAACTCTGAAAAGAAAACTGTTTCCGTGGCGATGCGGAATCGTGCAGAAAACGGTGCGTTTTCATACGTCTTATCCGTTTTAAGGGTCTGTCCCGATACCGAAAGCGACGCGTAAAAAGGTGCTTATTAAGCTTAATAAGGGTCCGCCGAGCTGTGCAGTCGCCGTATCGCCTTCCGTCTAATCACCTATTCCTGGCCAACTGTTCCGCACGCGTATCTTTGTAAGAGACCTAAGTCCTTTGTTTCATGAAGGTGTCCAAATTTTTAATTAATTAGTTTGGCCATCTTGCCTTCTGCAAGCGTGGCTGCTCTTCCCGGCGCCAGCCAAGTTGTCGCGGGAAGAGGCCGGAATATTTCCACGCGGCCGCGTTTTCCTGGTCCTCGGTTGTGAGTCTGCCGCAGTGTGCAGTCGCCATATAAGCTCCCGCGTGGCGAGGTGTTTCCCAAAAAAGTGCGCACAAAGCGCAAGAAGTCTCCAGTGACCTCATATCTGGGGATGCGGCGACCGAGTGGCTAAACGAAACCATCTTCACGAACTATCACCGCTTTTGGCTCAACTACCGGATTCTTTCCGGCAACGAGAAGCCGTAAGTCTTCGATCCTGCCGATTCTACTTTCCGCTTTTCTGCGATTTAGGCATGAAGTAACCATGGCGCGCCTGGAGCTCAACATTGTCTCGATCCACTTTTACTTTCAACCGATGATATCTGCCGTCTGACTTCATGTTGTCGAGCGGAAGTTCGAGCACGTAACCAAGCTCCGGCGGCTGAATCAATGCCCTGAATCCCGCGTCGAGATCGTTGCTATTGTGAGCGAACGTGCCGCCAGTGCCGTCGGCCAGTTCCGCCATCACGTTCCCGTTAGCGGGAGATGCGCCGGGACTGAATGGTGTCCCTAGCCCGCGCGTATCCAGGGCGCTAATGGTGACTTCGGACTGTGCTGCGAGATCGATAACCCGTGACTCCTCGACCCTCGCTTCCGGCCAATCTGTAGCGAAGCCAGGTGAAACCAGGATCAACGTGCGGATTCCCGGAAGAAGGGCCATCCTGCCCACAAACTCTCTGATTGAGCCGTAGGTCGCCCGAACATCCTGCGTGCGAAGAATCTGATTTTGAGAATTGGCAGTGCGGGCCAAACCTTCGGCCACACCTCTGTCGGTCTGCGGATTCATGCCGGGGTTACTTTGCAACAAGGCGTCTATCTGTTCCCCGGTTGCGTGGCTGCAATCACCAGTCGGACAACCAGCCCCTTCAGCCCGGTATAGGCTTCGGGTTCGCAACTTCGTCAGCGCTTCTTGGAGCTTCGCGCGGTCGCGTGTGAAGCCACTGTTGGTTTGTCCAGAGGTTGACACAAGAGCAACCATATCCGTGCCTGCCAATGCTGCATCCAGCACCTTCGTCGCTGCCTTTTGTGCGTGCCCCAGATCTTCAATGCTCAAGTGCAGGTCGTCAAAAAGAAGCACGATGAAGCGCGGTGGGACGGAGGGCGATCCCGAAGCAGCGTCCGTAGAAACCGGTTGCTGTGTTCCACTTTCCGCAGCCCTTCCTGTGTGGCCGTTTGTCGCCCCGAACTTCTCAACAGTGAATCCCGAGACTGCCCGCGGTTTATCGTCGTCAAAGACGTGAAACTCGTTCTCTTTGAGGTCGTTCACCGTGTTGCCATGTTTATCGCGGACCACTACCGGAACCAATACCCTGTGGACATTGACATCAATCTTGAAGGGTGTGTCTTGAGGCTCGCTCGGTTGCTGAGTGGCGGAGTGCGGGCAGTAGATAAACGCTAGACTGCCAAGAACGACGGCCGTGTGTAGCCATGAGTTCCTCGCCATTCGGAATCCCTTCTTTTGCTTCTAGGTCAGCAAACGCTTTCCTCTGGAGGAAAACAGCAGCAGTCTCCTTTTGAGCATCGATTCCACTGCAGCGGTCCCGCACCGCAGCACTATCACGCGGCCAAGGTCGCCTCGACAGTAATTCATTGACATGATACCTATTTCCCTCGGTTTTGGTTCGTGGTAAGTTTGCGCTCATGACGCGTTTGGCCCGCATGGTGGTCGACGCATTTGTCCCCCGACGCATTTGGAGTGGACCCCTTGGTTGAGACTCGCCGGAGTCCGGAGCGCTACGCTGCCAGAGGAACCAGACCAGACTTCACGATCATCTTGTTATGCGTCAGAAGGCGAATGCCCTCAACAATCGCGGTTGCCCCGATGATTCTGTCCTGCGGATCGTTTGGGTAGGATTTTGGGAACTGAACAGAACGAACCGCTATCTCCGGAGTGATAGGGAGAACCTGCACATAGGAAGCACATTTCTTGACAAAGGAATCGATGCTCACATCGATATCGATTCGCTTGTTCACTGCCAGCCATGCAATTTCCCAAAGGCTGATTGCAGAAAGAGCAAGCGGCCCGGATTTGCGGGCCGCCAGGATTGCCTTCTTTGCTTTTGGTGAAAGGTTTTCAGGAGCGATCAGAAGCCAGACGAGAATATGAGTATCAAGAAGGATCATTCCACTCCCCAATCGCTGGCCGGGACCGTGTTCTCAATATCGCCCTTAATTCTGGCGATGCCTGCCAAGGCCCCGAAGATCTCATCCTCGCCTTCGTTTGCAGGAACCAGTTTCACCACAGGTTTGCCAATGCTTGGTAATGACGACGGGGCGACCACTTTGCGATACCTGATCCATCACAGCGAGGCATTGAGCTTTGAACTGCGCGGCGGCCATTTTTTGCATGACAATGCCCCTATCAATATGACCATAATAATATGACCACTTTTGCGGTGTCAAGCCTGTCGATTTGCGGCTGCGTGCGCGCAATGTCTGTGGTCAGCTCTTTACCGGCCCGCGTAATTCCGCCTTCTCCCGGTCCGACGGGGCAGGGATGCACTGTAGGTTTGCTTTGTGCACCTTGAGCCATACAAAGGGGTGCCGCCAGGGCGAATAGACCAATATAACTTCGCAGCGTCATACGGATTCTCTTCCCGTTGAACAAGGGCACTATACCATCGCTCCGGGCAAGGGAATTGTGCTTGCGCTCAGATCCTGTTGCTTTCTCGTAGAAGGTGCTAGTGAGCCGCCTCGACAGTAAGCCGAAGCCCTATCGCCTTGGTTACGGCAACCAAGGTCGAGAGACGTGGATTCCCTTTGGCCGACAGCGCACGGTAAAGGCTCTCTCGCTCAATGCCAGCCTCTTTCGCAACTTTGGCAATACCGCCTCTTGATTCAGCAATGCGGCGCAGGGCAATGAGCAGAATCTGCGGATCATCACCTTCCTCGAGCGCCGCACGGAGATACTCAACGGCGAACTCCGGATTCTCACGCAGCTCTTTCGTCATAGCCTGATCATGAGAAATACTAGGTTTGCGTTTCATTCGCCGAGCAGCGTCCCTTAACCCGGTGGAGGCGCTGCGCGCAGAGTAGATAGCGCGCACGGCTTAGCCGTTGTTTGTCTCTTCCTTATTTTCCAGATGCTCAGCGACGGCGCCCGCACCTTCGAAACCCGCAACGGCAGCCGCCCCTTCGGTCAAAATCGAAGCGTTCGGATCCACCTTCTTAACACCCTCTACGGCAATCACAGCTCCGGCGATTTTCTCTGCATCTTCCAAAAATCCCATGACGCTTCTCCTTATCAAATGGATGAATGCGCTTTACAGGCTGCTGGCGCAGTCACGAATGATTTTAGCAGGGCGGGAAGGGGCGGTATCTGGGCCCGGGACGGGTTGCGAAGTAGCCGCGTCACCAATACACCAGGCGCCCGCCGCCGATTAGTATCGCAATGTAGTTAACATAGTGGTTTGCAAATTTAGTTACCTGGAAACCGCCCTTCTCTTTGCGGTGAACGCACTTTTGGGCTCTATCCCCGCGCCGATAGCCGGGTGCCCACACCCCCGATTTCCTGTGTGGTTTCGTGGGTTCCCTGAACTTGATGCGCCTTTCCTTAAAGAAAAGCGCACGCGCGGTCCTATCCAGAGCTACGTACAGGAAATTCGGGGCATCCCGCTGGTTTTTCGCGAAATGTGGGATATCGCAGGCCTCCCCCTCAAGCCTGTTGAGGGCTATAACGAAGATGCCCTCGGGGGCTACAACCCCGAAATGAAGCCCGCTCCTCCGGCGCCCTTGTGGCGAGTTCTGGGTGGACTGCGCGGGCGGGCGGACTGTCGCCCCCACCTAACAGGATACTTAATTAGACTTAATTTCAAAGCCCGATAAAAAAATGTTTTTTCCTCAACAAATCTTGCTTGCAATCCACTCAAGCTGTGGATATAGTACGCTCACTGAAGTAAATGCCCGGCGCAGAGCAGCCTGTCCAAGAGTTGCTAAATGGTTCCGTTAATAGGGCCCCGGTAGACATTGTTGGTTTTGGAGGCGAGTATGAAACGCATTTCCTTATGGGGCTTCGCCCTCGTAATGGTCCTAGCATCCCTTAGCGTCTGTCCAACCGTCTGGGGTCAGCAGACCACTGCGTCGATCACGGGCACGGTGGAAGATTCCGCCGGAGCGGCGATGGAAGCCGCTACCGTCACCGCCAGGGATACGGAGCGCGGCACGTCATACACCGCCAAGTCCAGCAACGGCGGTGTCTTTAATTTCACCAATCTCCCCATCGGCAATTACGAGGTGAAAGCAGAGGCTGCCGGCTTCGAAACCGAAGTCCAGCCACCCATCACGCTCGTGCTCAATCAGAGAGCGCGTATCGAGTTCAAGATGAAGGTTGGCGCGGTCACCAACACGGTGCAGGTTTCCTCCGAAGCTCCGCAGCTGCAGGCCGATACCACCCAGGTCAGTACGCTGATCGATGCCAACACAATCGCCGGCATTCCGCTCGCGACTCGGAACTACGTCGAACTGACCCTGCTGGCGCCCGGAAGCATTACCGCTGACAACTCAACCTTCAACAGCGGCGACAATGCCAATTACGGTGGCCGTCCATCGATCAATGGCAACCGTGAGGAGTCGAACAACTTCATCCTCGACGGCATGGACAACAACCAGACGTCGGAGAACAACCTGGCGATCACACCCTCCCCGGACGCCATTCAGGAATTCAACCTGATCACGTCCAACGCCTCGGCGGAGTTCGGCAATTTCCAGGGTGGGATCGTCAATGCCTCCATCAAGTCGGGCACCAACCAGTTCCACGGAGATGTCTGGGAATTCTTCCGCAATAACGTTTTGAATGCCAACCAGTGGGAAAACAAATTCAATGGCCCGGGCAATTTCCTGCCTCGGGCGGCGCTGCGCTGGAACATGTTTGGCGGTACCGTCGGCGGACCGGTCTGGAAAGACAAGCTGTTCTTCTTCGCTGACTATCAAGGGCAGCGTTTCGATCATCCGACAACGGCCAACTTCATGACCGTATTTACCGCCGCCGAGCGAAACGGGGACTTCTCCGGTATTGCGACCTCGCTTAAGAATCCGACCAACGGTACGCCTTACGTAGGCAACCAGATCCCCATATCACAGATAAACCCGGTGGCTGCGGCTCTCTTCGCCTCGAAATACTACCCCACACCGATCAACGCCAACCCCATCAACAACGCCGTCAACCTGGTCAACCAGGCTATCGATACTGATCAGGGCGATGCCAAGATCGACTGGAATATCACCCAGCGTGACCGCCTCAGCGCGCGTTATTCGCAGGCGTATCAGAATGACCCGACCAGCAACTCGCAGTTGATCCTGGGCAATACGTTCGTCCACATTCCAATGAGCAACGCGGTCGGAACCTGGACCCACACCTTCGGTCCCAACATCTTGAATGAAGCCCGTTTTGGAGCGTCGTGGATTACGTTCTCCAGTGGCGCCGCCTTTGTCCCCAGCATCGGCAATCTGGGTGACGAGCTGGGCATTGCCAATGCCAATACCAACGGTCCTGGCTTGCTGGAGCTCGGCTTCGGCGGCGGCACGGCTACCGAGATTAACCAGGGGACACTCACCAACGTCGGCAGCAACGTGGTTAACTCGAACTTCGCTGACACCGTGATCCAGTTTGATGACGGCGTGACGATTACCCACGGCAAGCACGTCTTCAAGGCAGGCTTTCAGCTGTGGCGCTTCCGCATGAGCAACTTTTATAGTGGCAACAGCGGTGAGTACGGTTCGCTGCTTTATGGAGGCGCGTTCACGGGTGATCCAGCCTCTGACTTTTTCACCGGATATGTGGCTGGAACCGGCAAGGGGACAGGCCCGTCTGCGGCGTGGCACCAGATGCAGTGGAGATTTGGCGGCTATGGCCAGGACGACTGGCGCATCCTGCCTACGCTTACTCTGAATCTTGGATTGCGGTACGAAGCGACCACACCCTGGGTGGAACTGAACAATCGCCAGCTCAACGTGGATCTGACCACAGGCGCACTAGAGTATGCAGGCGTAGGTGGCAACAGCCGCGGTTTGTATAACGCGGCCTATGGACTACCGGCGATTCAACCCCGCGTCGGCTTTGCCTGGACGCCGGCATATTGGGGCGGCAAGACTGTCCTGCGCGGCGCCTATACCATCTCCTCTTACCTTGAAGGAACCGGCACGAACCTGCGGCTTCCTCGCAATCCTCCCTTCACCCCGACGGAAGTTACCGCTAGCTACAACGCCCCGACCTACCAGACCCAGCAAGGTCCCATCCAGGCCGTTCCGGGCGATCCGTTCGCCGGCGCTGTTTTATACGTCTGGGATAAGACCATTCAGCCCGCGATGGACCAGCAGTGGAACCTGACGTTGCAGGGCGAGGCGAGCGCCACCACGACGTTCCAGCTTGGCTACGTCGGCCAGCACGGGACCCACTTGATGGTGCCAACTCCCTACTCGCAGAAGACGCTCACCGACGGGGTAGTAACACCGAGCCTGTACTTCACGGGCAATCCTTCGCTGGTGAATGACATCTCAGAAGTCTCCGGGACGTCCACCACTGGCTTCATGACCTACAACGCACTGCAGGCTGTGTTGCAGAAGCGCATTTCGAACGGACTCGAGGGGCAGGTTGCTTATACCTGGTCACACTGCCTCACCAACAACAGCGGATATTACGGTACTTGGGGCGCCGCGGCTCAGACCACGGCGCAGAATCCGTACTATCAGAACATGTACAATCCTCACGCCGATTACGCCAGTTGCTACTACGACTCGAGGAATGTACTGGCCGCGTACGCGACCTATGATCTGCCGATTGGAAGGGATAAGTTGATCGGCAAAAACATGAACTCGGTGGCCAACGCGGTTGTGGGCGGCTGGCAGGTTTCGACCATCATCTCGTTGCACAGCGGCTTCCCGATAGCCCTTTATGAGGCCAACGACACCTCAGGGACTGGATCTCGTGGAGCTCGCCCGAACTGCGCGGCACAACAGACAGTGTTTGGACGCCAGAAGAGCTTCGCCGGCGCCTTCCAGGGCTATCAGTGGGTGAGTCCGGACGGAATTTCAAATCCAGCGACTGGTACCTTCGGCAACTGCCCTGCGCAAGGACCAATCACGGGAGCTGGATATTCCGATACCGACATCGGCTTATTGAAGAACATCCATATAACCGAGGCCAAGTACATCCAGTTCCGTGGCGACTTCCTGAACGCATTCAACAATGTCCAGTTAGGCCATTTCAACAGCAACTTCCCGAGTACCACCTTTGGGCTGATCAATACATCGCAGCCTGCAAGGAACATCCAATTCGCCTTCAAGTTCTACTATTAGGCGCCTGATAGACTCAGGGGCAGACGCTGTTCGCGTCTGCCCCTTGTTTTTTTGTGATGAAGGGGAAGGCCTTTGATCATGATGTCTAACCCCTCAAAACTGGTTTCCCTGCTTTTCCTTTCATTCGCGGGCGCTTCCCTGGCGCAGGTTTCCAGCAAGACGGAAGCCGCTTCCCCGGCCGCTGCCGAACATGCCGCATCTCTGGCAGAAACCGGCCGTTGTGCCGAGGCGTTGCCCGTACTCTTGAGAACCGCCGCCCACATCACAGACAAAGAGCTGCAAAAAAGAGTCGGCCTCGACGGTGTCCGTTGCGCCACCACGCTGCAGCAGCAAGATCCGCTGCAAGACTTCTTACGTCTGTTGAGCCGGCAGTTTCCCCATGATCCCGAAGTCCTGTACATTCTCACCCATGCTTATTCCGACTTAGCTGCGCGAGCAGCGAGCGAGTTGGCTGCAACGGCTCCGACGTCCATCCCCGCGCTGGAGATGGATGCAGATGCCGCAGAGCAGCAAGGTAAATGGGATCAAGCGGAGAAAGATTATCGGAAAATTCTGGAGCAAAATCCGCGCTATCCGGCGATCCATTTTCGCCTGGCGCGGCTCATCCTATCCAGGCCGAATCCGCCGTCAGACTTTGCCGATCAGGCGAAAAAGGAACTGCAGCAGGAACTTGAAATCGATCCCGCGAATGCCGGTGCGGAATACGTGCTGGGAGAACTGGCTCGCCAGGCCCAGGATTTACCCGAGGCGGTCAAGCACTTCACGAAGGCCACCGAACTTGAAGCCAATTTTGCCGATGCCTACCTCGGGCTCGGCATGTCGCTGTTAGCACAGAAGAATTATGCCGACGCTGTCGCTCCGCTGGAAAAGGCAGTCAAGTTGCAGCCCCGCAACCCCGCAGGGCACTACAGCCTCGCCACCGCATACGCGCGTACCGGACGCAAGGAAGATGCGGAGCGCGAGTTAGCCCTGCAGCAGAAAACCTCGGGAGCCGGACCCGGACAGGGAGCCCAAACCCCGCAGTGATGACAGGGTTGTCTCGCCGACGTTTTCTATCCCATCTAGCCGGCGCGGGCATATGCGCAACGTTGCCCCGGTTTGCGACAGCCGCAACCGCCTATCCCTTTGCAGAAGTACCCGCGTCCGCGAGCGGCATTACCTGGAAGCATACCGCCGGCAAGTCGCCGCAAAAATATCTGCCGGAAACTACCGGCGCAGGTTGCGCCTTTCTTGATTACGACAACGACGGATGGATGGACATCTATCTTGTCAACAGCGGCGAATGTGACTTCTACCATCCCGATCCGCCCCTGCGCAACGCGCTCTATCGCAACAATCGAGACGGAACCTTCACCGACGTAACCGGGAAGGCCGGTGTTGCCGGCGGCGGCTACGGGCAGGGAATTGCCGTCGGTGACTATGACGGCGACGGATTTCCGGATCTGTATGTGACCCAGTACGGAAAAAGCATTCTGTATCACAACAACGGCGACGGAACCTTCACTGACGTTACGGAAAAAGCAGGAGTCGCGGCTCCTGGATGGGGGTCGAGCGCGGTTTGGTTCGACTATGACAACGACGGGCGGCTGGACTTGTTTGTCTGCAATTTCGTGCAGTTCAGCAAAGCCGGCAACCTCAACTGTGTTGCCTACAACAAGCCCGGATACTGTGTCCCCACGCTCTATAAGCCCTCGGCCAGTTGGCTCTTCCACAACAATGGCGATGGAACCTTCTCCGACGTCAGCCAATCTTCCGGGATCGCGAAGCACGTGGGGAAAGCCTGGGGCGTGGTTGCGACGGATCTCAACAACGACGGCAAGATGGACCTGTTCGTGGCCAATGATACGGTGCAGAATTTTCTCTACATGAACCGTGGCAACGGAAAATTCGAAGAGATCGCCGCGTTGGCCGGTGTGGGTTTCAGCGAGACGGGCCGGCCTCGCTCCGGGATGGGAGTGGATTCCGCCGATTTTAATCAGGACGGCTGGATGGATCTGTTCGTAGCCAACATCGACCATGAACGGTATTCGCTTTATCAGAACAATCGCGATGAAACCTTCGATGACCAGGCGAACTCGACCGCTATCGGGGCGGCGACTCGCTTGATGAGTGGCTGGGGTCTGAAGTTTTTCGACTACGACAACGACGGCAACCTCGATTTATTCCTGGCCAACGGAAATCCCGACGACCTGATTGAAACCATGCAGAAGGACGTGACCTACCGCGAACCTCTGATGCTGTTTCACAGCGACGGAAAAGGCTTGCACAACGTGAGCGCAGACAGCGGACCGCTCTTTGCTAGAAATATTTCCGCCCGGGGATTGGCGATCGGCGATTTCGATAACGACGGCGCCGTCGACGTTCTGGTCTCAGTGAATGATGATGCGCCCTTGCTGCTGCGCAACCAGGCGGCCAAAGACAATCACTGGTTGGGAATCAAGCTGGTCGGGAAGAAGTCGAATCGTGATGCGATCGGCGCGCGCATCACTTACCAGGCTGGGGATCTCAAGCGCACACGAACCAAGGTAGGCGGAGGTAGCTATCTATCCTCGCACGATCCTCGCGTGGTGCTTGGTTTGGGCGCCCGCACTAAGATCGATTGGCTGGAAGTGAAGTGGCCAGAGCCCAGCGGCGCAACCGAACGATTTACGGAACTACCCATCGACAAGTACATTACTATCACCGAAGGCGGATCCAGCAAGCATTGACAGCAGACGAACGATATCGGGGGATAGAACCGCAGGTCCCTCCACTACGCTTCGCTCCGGTCGGGATGACAATTCTGTTGCAGGGGTCAAGTATTCCTCGCTGAAGCTCTTACGAGCACTACAGAATTGTCATCCCGACCGGAGCGAAGCGTAGTGGAGGGACCTGCGGTTCTTTCGTGCAGAGCGGTCGTGAGGTGAGGGTGGCGAAAAGAGAGATATTGGTGATCAGCAAACGACCAATTGCCGTGGCTCTGCTTTTCCTGAGCTCGTACGGAATCGCACGAGCCGCCACTGCAAGTGTTGATACAGTAAGGCTAATTCCCATCCCCCGCGAATACTCCCCCCGGGATACTCTCAGCGTGGCCCACGGCGTATCCGTCACGTCTGACTCGAACCCGGAAGATCGCTTCGCTGCGCAAGACCTCTCCGCCTTCTTCGAAAAGCTAGACCTGCGCAAGGGTCACGGTACCGCAGTCATCGAACTACTCCGCGCGCAATCGCGCCCCGCAGCACGCCTGCTCGCCAACGCCAATACAAAAATCGATGAGCCCATGCAGCAAGAAGGCTACATCATCCTTCCCACCAAAAAAGGTTTGGCGGTCATCGCATCTAGTTCGGCAGGCATCTTCTACGGGGCGCAAACCGTGAAGCAATTGACCACCGGCGAAGACTCCTCAGCAATTCTCCGGAGAGCAGTCATCCGCGACTGGCCCGCCATGCGCTACCGGGGAATGTTAGACGATCTCTCCCGCGGACCATTCCCTACCCTGGACTTTCAAAAACGGCAGATACAAACCTTCGCTGCCTACAAGCTCAACGTCTACGGCATCCACTTTGAGAACACCCTGCAATACCAGTCGAACCCTTTGCCAGGCCTGCCCGGCGGCAGCATGAGCCGCGAAGATGTGCGCCAGCTGGTCGACTACGCCCGCACTTACCATATAACCGTCATCCCTGAGCAGGAAGCCTTCGGGCACCTGCATCACGTATTGGAGTACGAGCAGTACGCACCACTCGCCGAAACTCCACTCGGACACCTGCTCGCTCCCGGTCAGCCGGGCTCTCTGCAGCTGATCGGTCAACTATTCAGCGAAATTGCGGCCATGTTTCCCAGTCCCTTCCTGCATATTGGGGCGGATGAGACTTCTGACCTGGGCAAAGGACAAACCCAGGCTGACGTAGCCGCACGCGGCCTGGGCGCGGTCTACGTAGACTTCCTTCTCCAGATTCACGACAAGCTGGCCCCGCTCCATCGCCGCCTGCTCTTCTGGGGGGACATCGCCATGAATGCTCCCGAGCAGGTAAAGCGTTTGCCAAAGGATATGATTTCCGTCGCCTGGGTTTACTCGCCGGCCGCGGAAGGATATTCGTCCTGGCTGAAACCCTACACCGACGCGGGAATGGAAACCTGGGTCGCTCCCGGAGTCAGCAATTGGAGACGCGTCTATCCAGACAATGACGCCGCACTGCGCAATATCCAGGGTTTTGTCCGCGACGGCCAGGCGGCGCACAGCACCGGGATGCTCAACACCGCGTGGAACGACGACGGCGAAGGCTTGTTTCAAGATAACTGGTACGGCGTCCTGTTCGGCGCTGCCGCCGCCTGGCAGCCGGGAACCAGCGACCTGACGCAGTTCCAGGACGCCTACGGCCAGGTCTTTCATCGCGACCGGACAGGAAAAATCAATGACGCCCAGCGCGAGCTGATCGCCATCTACCAAATGCTGCAACAGGCAAAGGTGAAGGAACAAACCAACGAACTGTACTGGATGGATCCCTGGACCACGGAAGGCCAGGCGGTAGCAACTGAACTGCGGCCGCTATTGTCGGGCTTGCGTCTACACGCCGAGCGCGCCATCACGCTGCTGGCGCAAGCCCGATCCGCTGCGGGGCTCAAAGATTCGGGACTGAAGGAAACCGACGCCCTCGACGCATTGGAACTGGGTGCCCGGAGGATGGATTTCATCGGCCAGAAATTCGAAACCGCAGATGAAATTGCTCGCCTCTACAAACAGGCCTACGGATGGCAGCAAGATACGCAAAACGCAAAGCGCATCACCGGATTGCTTTATAATCT
This sequence comes from uncultured Acidobacteriaceae bacterium, assembly GCA_963763905.1. Taxonomy (GTDB): domain Bacteria; phylum Acidobacteriota; class Terriglobia; order Terriglobales; family Acidobacteriaceae; genus PALSA-350. The sequence continues at coordinate 18,207 of CAVXRU010000023.1, forward strand.
CTCCGGCACCGACGGCCTGTGTGAAGACATGCGGGATCGATACAACTACTCCCGTCTTGCATACTCCGAACTCTGGCTGCGCGAGCATCGGCCTTACGCGCTACAAAACGTTCTGGTTCGTTATGATCTGGCGGCCCAGCTCTGGGTATTACGCAGCGACAGATTCGTCGCTGCCCGCGAGCAATGGCAGCAACAGCACACGCTGCCTTCGCCGGCTGAGCTGGGGATTCCTTAATGCACCGGTTGAGCTCGGTTGATCTTTCTCTGGTCGCCATCTATCTGGCGGGCATCACCCTCTTCGGCCTGCAATTCCGCAGCAAAGACCGCTCCTTAAAAAATTACTTCCTGGCAGATCGCAAAATTCCCTGGTGGGCCATCGCGCTCTCGATCGTGGCTGCGGAAACCAGCACCCTGACCATCATCAGCGTGCCCGGCCTGGCCTATACGGGAGACTGGGGATTTCTCCAGATCGTCCTCGGCTATCTTTTCGGAAGAATTGTCGTGTGCATCCTTTTCCTCCCCCGCTATTTCCGCGGAGAACTTCTCACCGCCTACGAGGTCATCGGTGAGCGCTTCGGTCCCCGGCTGCACAAGCTCACAGCCTTTCTTTTCCTTTTTCTCCGCGCGGCTGCCGAGGGCGTTCGCGTGTTCGCTGTTTCGATCGTGGTCGGCATCGCGATCGGCACCGGCGATGTTCTTTCTATCGCCATCATCGTTCTGCTGACCCTGATCTACACCCTCGAAGGAGGAATGGCCGCCGTCATCTGGACCGACGTGGTGCAGATGGCGCTGTATGTTGCCGGCACCATCGTGAGCGTCCTGGTGCTCGCGCATCGAGTTCCGGGAGGCTGGCATGCAATCCACACCGTCGCCTCATCGGCCGGCAAGCTCACCATCTTTCACTTTGCCTTCAGCCTGAGCCAGACCTATACCTTCTGGGCAGGCGCTGCCGGCGGTTGTTTCCTGACCATGGCCAGTCATGGCACCGATCAACTGATGGTCCAGCGCCTGCTCGCAGCAAAAAATCTGCGCGAATCGCGCATTGCCCTGCTCGCCAGTGGCGGCGTTATTCTGGTTCAGTTCGCGCTCTTTCTTGCCATCGGAACGGGACTCTACTATTTCTACGGTAACGTGACCAATGGTGTGAGCCCGGACCGCGTCTTTCCCACATTCATCGTGAGCGAAATGCCCCGTGGTGTCGCAGGATTGATGGTGGCCGCTATTCTGGCCGCTGCCATGTCGAACCTGAGCGCCGCCGTCAACTCGCTCAGTTCCAGCAGCATGGTGGATTTCTACCTGGCCTGGAAGCCGGATGCCGGCGAACGGGAACGCGCCCGGCTGTCGCGCGCCATGACCTTCTTCTGGGCGCTTCTCTTATTCGTGCTGGCGCTGATGTCGCGCAGCGGAGGCCACGTGGTAGAAGTGGGCCTGTCGATCGCTTCCGTCGCGTACGGCGCTCTGTTGGGGGTCTTTCTCCTTGGTACACTTACCAAAAACGCAACCGAAACCGGCGCCATCATCGGCATGATCGGCGGGTTGGTGGCCAACGTCTTGCTGTGGAAAAAACCTCACTTCGTTCCCAGGGTTGCCTTTACATGGTTCGTGCTCATTGGTTCCTTGCTGACATTCATCCTGGGATGGCTCATGAGTCTACTCCTCCCCATCAAGAAGCGTTACGCAGTTCTCCTTGTTGTGCTGCTTGTTCCGCAATTGAAAGCGCAGGACGGTGAGTTTCGCCAAATCGATCGCATCGTGGAAGCCGGCATTGCCGCTAAAAAATTCCCCGGCGCAGTAGTGATCGCCGGCCACGACGGCCAGATCATTTTTCATAAGGCGTACGGGAACCGCTCTCTGATTCCTGCTCCCGAACCCATGACGGAAGACACCATCTTCGACGTCGCGTCATTAACCAAAGTTCTGGCGACGGCGCCCGCAGTTATGCAGCTTTACGAGCAGGGCCGTTTTCGCCTCAACGATCCGGTCGCAGAATACCTGCCCGAGTTTGCCGCCAACGGTAAAGAGGACATCACCATCCGCCAGTTGCTGACCCACTACTCCGGTTTGCCGCCGGATGTCTCACTCGATGACCCCTGGGAGGGTAAAGCAGAAGGATTGCGCCGCGCGTTTACCAGCACGCCCGTCACGGCTCCCGGCGTGCAATTCCGCTACAGCGACATCAACTTCATTGTGCTCGGCGCGCTGGTGGAGAAGCTCTCCGGCCTGACTCTCGATCAATACCAGAAGCGATACCTGGCCAAGCCGTTGGGTGTGGAACATATGCAATACCTGCCTCCTGAAAGCTGGCGCGGACGTATCGCCCCCACGCAGTACGATCAAGGCGTCATGCTGCGGGGAGTGGTCCACGATCCAACTTCGCGTCGCATGGGCGGCGTTGCCGGCCATGCCGGCCTCTTCAGCACCGCCGGAGATGTCGCCGTCTACGCTCAGAACCTGCTCGACCAGCTTGCCGGTAGACCCAGCCACTTTCCTCTCTCGCAGCTCACACTCAAGAAAATGACCACGCCTGCTCAGCCCGCTACCGGCACGGCCCTTCGCGGACTGGGCTGGGATATCGAGTCGCCTTACTCGAGCAACCGCGGCGAGCTGTTCCCGGTCGGCTCCTTTGGCCATACCGGGTTTACCGGAACCTCCCTCTGGATCGACCAGACCAGCGACACCTATGTCGTGTTCATGTCGAACGCTGTGTATCCCAACGGATCCACGTCGATCAACGCCATTCGGGGTGGAGTCGCCAACGAAATTGCCAGGTGGGTGAAGGTCCATCCTGATAACGGGGGCATCACTGGCTACAACGAATCGATCGCCGGGGAGCGGCGTTGGCAGGCTCGCAACGGTAACGTGACCAATGGCATCGATGTGCTGGAAGAAACCCAATTTGCCCCGCTGGCAGCGCTTGCCCAGAAGCATGGAGGAAAATTGCGTATCGGTCTGCTCACCAACCAGACCGGGCTCGATGCGCAACGGCGCCGAACCATCGATGTGTTGGCTGCCGCGCCCAGCCTCCAACTCAAATTGATCTTCAGCCCGGAACACGGCATCCAGGGCACGCTCGATAAAGACGGCATCGAGGATACCAAGGACGCGTCGACCGGCCTGCCGGTGATCAGCCTCTTTGGCAAGCAGCTCAGGCCCTCATTGGACACGTTACGTTCGCTCGATGCCGTGCTCATCGACATTCAGGATGCAGGCGTTCGTTTCTATACTTACGAGACCGCTGTCCGCTATTTCCTTGAAGCTGCAGGCCAGACGGGGACGGATATCGTGGTCCTGGACCGCCCCAATCCTGTGACTGGTGAATTCGTGCAGGGTCCCTTGTCAGACGCTGGAAGCGAAAGCTACGTCAACGTTGCGCCCATCCCGGTTCGACACGGCATGACGTTGGGCGAGCTGGCCCAGTATTTCAATGGCGAATACAAATTGCATGCGCCCTTGACGGTGGTTGCCATGAAGGGTTGGCAGCGCGGCGACTGGTTCGATTCCACCGGCCTTGTTTGGACGAATCCTTCTCCCAACCTGCGCAGTTTGCGGGCGGCGATCCTTTACCCGGGAGTGGGGCTGATTGAGACGACAAATATTTCGGTGGGACGGGGAACGGATACTCCTTTTGAATACGTGGGAGCGCCGTGGATCGACGGACCGGCGCTGGCTCGTGTGTTGAATGCCAGATTTTTGCCCGGTGTGCGCTTCGTGCCGGTAGAGTTTACTCCAAAGCAGCCTTATCCGTATGCCGATCAGCTTTGCCATGGGATTGAGCTGATCGTCACTGACCGCAATGTCCTCGATTCGCCGGAGCTTGGCCTGGAGATTGCGTCGGCGATTCATAAGGTTTCCGGAGACAAATACCAACTGAATAAGATCGATAGGCTGCTCGCGAATAAGGGTGTGCTCGATGGATTGCTGGCAGGGCGAGATCCACAGCGGTTAGCCGAGGAATGGCGTCAACAGGTAGATGATTTCGACGCGAGGCGAAAAGCTTCTCTGCTTTATTGAGCAAGACTGAAACACAAGGGAAGACTGCAGATCCCTCCCGTTGGTCGGGATGACAAGGAGAGGGTAGTCGCTTACCTGGGAAGCTGCGATTGGGATGTGTGGATTTCAAGCGGCAGAGTAGTTTGATTTCCAACCCACATTGGTGCGAACATGTCCATCCAAGTCGCCACCCATCCGGAAAGTAATTGCCCTCTCCTTGTCATCCCGACCGGAGCTCCGGAGGAGCGCAGTGGAGGGATCTGCAGTCTTGGCGGAGTAGCCGCTCTAAACTCCGTCCATCCAAGTCGCCACCCTTTCGGAAAGTGATTGCCCTCACCTTGTCATCCCGACCGGAGCTCCGGAGGAGCGTAGTGGAGGGATCTGCAGTGGTCCACCCGCAACCGATGCCTAGGCAGGAGACCAACCTCATCGTCTTTGATTTCGCCGGCAATCGTGTCAAGCCTGGAAGTAAGAAATTATTGGATCAAGGTCTATGCGGATGTTCACCCCATTTCACACACAGATACCCCTGCGAATCCCTGAAAATGCCCCCCGCAATCCGCGATATAGTTTGGATGGCAAATCTCACGACCTGACTCGGGCGTGGCAAAAATCGACTCACAAACAAGCCGTGTTACGGTGTTCGCAGACGATGAACCGGCGGAAGAGTTTTTACGCCCCGCGGCTCCGTCGACGGCTCGCGTAAAAAAGCCGCAGCCGATCTCCCCTGGGCGCACGCGCAAGCCGGCAGAGCCTGCCGGCGGCGCGGAGCTGGACTCAGGAGAGGATGGTTTTCTGCGCGCCCGCTGGCGAGTGCCGGTTCGCCGCGGGCTCATCCCCACCACCCGCAGCGGCCGCATCGCCGCGGCCACGGCAGTTGTCCTGGCCCTGGGTTTGTTATTTTTGCTCGCCGTCGGCATACGTAACTTCTTCCGTGACGATCCCCGCTTCCGCATCGCCACCTCCTCCTCCATACAAATCATGGGCAACAGCCAGGTGACGCGGCCAGAGCTGCTGGCGGTCTTCGGATCCGACCTGGGCCGCAACATCTTCTACATCCCGCTACGCCAGCGCCGTAACGCCCTCGAGCAGCTTCCCTGGGTGGAGCACGCAACCGTCATGCGCTTGATGCCAGACCAACTCAGGGTCTCCATCGTCGAACGCACTCCCGTGGCCTTTGTGCGGCAGGGCAATGCCATCGGCCTGGTCGACGCCAACGGCGTTCTGCTGCATCTGCCTCCAGCAGCCATGGCAGCAAAACATTATTCCTTCCCCGTGGTCACCGGAATCTCCAGTCGGGATCCGCTGTCCGTCCGCGCCGCGCGCATGCATCTGTATCAGCAATTCATCCACGACCTCGACTCGGGGGGAACGAAAGTCTCCTCCCAGCTGAGCGAAGTGGATATCTCCGATCCTGAAGATGTTTGGGCCCTATTGCCCGCCCAGGGCTCCGATATCCAGGTGCACTTTGGCGATTCGGACTTCCTCGCTCGTTACCGCAGTTACCAGCAGCACCTCGCCGAATGGCGGCAACAGTACCCTCACTTGTCATCGGTGGATATGCGCTATGAAAATCAGGTAGTGCTCGATATGACGCCGCAAGCGACCCCGAAACCGAGCCCGGATGCTGCAGGCAAACACCCGGCGGGGCATCCGGCAGGGAAGCCAGCAGGGCCGATGAAGGGTACGGCCTTTAGGCCGTACGTAACCAAAGCGGCGAGGGCGAAGGGCGAATGACCCAAAGAAACGAAGATTTGCTCACCGTTCTGGACGCCGGCAGTTCGAAAATTCGCGTCCTGATTGCGGAATTGCACGAAGGAGCTCTGCGTTATCGTGCTCACAGCGTGGTCAACGCTGAGGGGATGCGCAAAGGTCTCATCAGCGATCTGGTGCCCGCGAGCCGGGCCTTCAATCTCGCCTTCACGGAGGCCGAGCAGCTGGCGCAAGCCGTCATCGCCAATTGTGTGGTGGGATTGGGCGGGGCTCACGTGAGGGGCGTCAACAGCCAGGGTGGCATCAGCCTGGGCAGCCGTCTGCGCGAGATTACCCGCGAAGATGTGCGCGCTGCGGTGGACCGCGCCCGCTCCGTTTCCTTGCCCGCGGATCGCGAAATACTTCATCTATTACCTCAACAATTCATCCTCGACGAGCAGCCCGGCATTCATGACCCTATCGGCATGATCGGCAACCGTCTGGAAGTGAATTTGCATATTGCCACCTGTTCCGCTAGTGCTGCGCAGAGCGTCATCACCTGCGCCAACAAAGCGGGCCTGGAGGTTACCGATACCATCTTCGAAGGCATCGCCGCCGCCGAAGCGACCGTCTCCGCGGACGAGCGCGAACTCGGCGCCTGCCTCGTCGATATCGGCGCCGCCTCGACCGAGCTGGTGGTTTTCTTTGAAGGGGCAGTTGCCCACACCGCGGTGATCCCTATCGGCGGCGATCACTTCACCAACGATCTGGCCGTCGGCCTGCACGTGCCGGTCCAGGAAGCAGAAACCCTCAAGCTCGAGTACGGGCATTGTGTGGTTACTTCGGTTCCTTCCTCCAGCGAACTCGAGATGATCGCCGGCGGCAACCAGGTGATCCGTACCATCAAGCATCGTCAACTGTGTGAAATTCTTGAGCCGCGCGCTTTTGAGCTATTCCAGATGCTACGGGAGAATCTTCGCCAGGGCGGCGTTCTCGGAGCCCTGGGCGCCGGATGCGTGCTGACCGGCGGTGGTGCCCGGTTGGCGGGCCTGCTCGAAGTGGCCGAAAGCCTGTTGCGTGTGCCCGCGCGACTGGGCTATCCTGTGCCACTTTCCAGAATGCCGGACGAGCTGATTCAGCCCGAATTTTCTACCGCGATTGGCATGCTGCTCTACACCCATCGCACCAGCGTTTTGCGCGCTGCCGAAGATCAGGGCCTGCGCGCCAAGCTGCGCGCCATCTTTGCAGGAAGCTTATAGTCAACGAAATTGGTATAACGAGAAATGGAGCAGAACCCGATGAGTTTTTCCGATGAAATCCGCATTCAATACAACGATGACGCCGTTCGCGGAGCGAAGATCAAGGTCATCGGCGTAGGGGGCGGCGGGGGCAACGCCGTGAACCGCATGATCGCCGCCAAGCTCGAGGGAGTGGAGTTCATTGTTGCCAATACCGATGTCCAGGCATTGCAGCTCTCCCAGGCCCCGGTCAAGCTTCAGCTGGGCGTAAAACTGACCAGCGGATTAGGCGCCGGCGCCAATCCCGACGTGGGCAGGCGGGCGGCCCTGGAAGATTCAGAAAAGATCATAGAAGCCCTGGAAGGCGCGGACATGGTCTTCGTCACCGCGGGTCTCGGCGGGGGCACCGGCACCGGCGCTGCTCCCGTGATTGCGTCCCTGGCCAGCGAAATGGGCGCCCTCACGGTCGCGGTGGTCACTCGACCCTTCAGCTTTGAAGGCAAGCGCCGCATGCAGCAGGCCGAACGCGGCATGGCGGAGCTGCTCGAAGGCGTCGACACCATGATTGTCATTCCCAACGAGAAATTGCTCGCTGTCGCCAAAGATGCGGGTTTCTTCGAGTCTTTCCGCGTGGCCGATGACGTTCTGCTGCAGGGCGTGCAGGGCATTTCCGACATCATCACCATTCCTGGCATCATCAATCGCGATTTTGCCGACGTGAAGACCACCATGGCGGGTATGGGTTACGCGGTGATGGGCACCGCGGTACGCAGCGGCGAAAACCGCGCCATTGCCGCTGCCCAGGCGGCTATGGCTTCTCCACTGCTGGAGGCCGGCGCCATCGACGGTGCGCGCGGCATTCTTATCAACATCAGCGGATCCAGCAACCTCAAGCTGAGTGAGGTGAACGTGGCCTCCACGCTCATCCAAAATGCGGCTCACGAAGAGGCCAACATCATCTTCGGTGCAGTTCTGGATGAAAGCATGGGCGACAACGTCAAAATTACGGTCATCGCCACCGGCTTTCGCCAGGATCAAATGGGCCGGCAAAAGCGTTCGGCCTCGGATGCGGCTTCCCCCCGGGTATCGGTCCAGGGCCAGCCGAACCTTCCCCGCTTCGCCAGTGAAGAGCTTGAAGAAGAGCAGCTCACCCCGCTCTTCGAGTCCAAGAAGCCCCAGCCGCCGCCACCACCTGCGCCGCAGCCGGTGAAGGAAGCCGTCGCCCCCGATCCCGCTCCGTTTACGTTGCATCCGCATCCTGTGACTGCGGAAGAAGTACCCCAGCCCCCCCGGTCCGCTGGTGCCCCTCCTGCTCCTCCTGCTCCTCCTGCTCCCCAGGTGAAAACACCGGTGAGCCACATCAACTTCGACGAGCCGTTTGAAGAGGAGTACGCGCGGCTCATCCCCAGCCCGGAAGCTGCGCAGCGAAGCGAAAGCGAACAGCACGCGGAGAATCTGGATATCCCGGCATTCCTGCGCCGGCCAGGCCACTAGAACGCTCTGCTGCAGAACAATTGAAGACTATCGGGGGACGATTTCATCGCACTGGTGGTAGCTTCCGATTCCGCCGTTACGGTTGTGTACCCAATTGTGGTACGGACATCCGAAAGAGTTCATCGGAATATGGAAATGCGAAGAGAATTGATGTCAAATTAGGGTTAATAAAAGCAAGACAGGCAGTCAGGAAGTTTGATCAGATAGTAGTAAACGAAATAGGGTACTGATGTACTGTGATCTTCGCCCGGCACGTATCATCTATAGAGCGACGGTTTCGAGAGGAAAATACGCGGTGAGCAGACGATTCCTAAAGCAGAGCTTTAACTTTCTGATGATCCTTGGTTTGGCCTCCGTTGCCTTCGCGAAACCGGCGCACGCGCGTCCCACCACGCATCCTACCCATCGCGCCCATGTGGCGCATGTGCAGGAAAGCGCCCGGGCCCGTCACCACATGGCCACCTTACGCCATTCACGGCCGGTGGCTACCGAAAGGCGGGTTGTCCTGGTCCACGGCAAGTCGGGTCAGGTCCGTCGCTTGGTGTTGGTACGCCATCGTTCCTACGAACACTTTTCCGCCAGCTCGTTTGCTGATTCTGACATCACCGAGGGTGATGTGACTGCCGGCGAAGATCCAGTGGTTCGCCAGGCCGCCATCGATGCTTTGGGCAACATGTACGGTACTGCGGTCGCGATCGATCCCAGCAATGGCCGCATTCTGGCCATGGTCAACCAGAAGCTGGCGCTCTCCAGTGGCGCTGAGCCCTGCTCGACCATCAAGGTTTCGGTTGCGCTGGCTGCCCTGCAGGAAGGCATCGTCACCAAAGACACCCCGGTCAACCTGGGTGGTAGCTACCACATGAACATGACCGAGGCATTGGCTCGTTCCAACAACCTTTATTTTGAGACCCTCGGCCGTCGGCTAGGTTTCGAGCGCGTCCGGCATTATGCGAATTCCTTTGGATTAGGCGAGCTGGCTGGCTGGAATATACCCGGCGAGCAGCTGGGCATCTACCCAGAGCAGGTATTGCCTGAGAGCGAGGGTGGCGTTGGCCGTATGTGCTCGTTCGGCCAGGGCATCTCGATGACGCCGTTGCAGCTCGGAGCGTTGGTAGCGTCGATTGCCAATGGCGGAACCCTTTATTACTTGCAGCACCCGACGAGCCAGGAAGACGCGGCAAACTTTCAGCCGCGGGTGAAGCGCACTCTGGATATTGCCAACCTGATCCCGGAAGTGAGTGTTGGGATGGAGGGCGCAGTGGACTACGGCACGGCCCGCCGCCTGCACGCTAACTTTAGCGAACTGCCCATTCTGGGCAAAACCGGTACCTGCTCGAACAATGGCACCCGTTATGGATGGTTTGCTTCGTTTGCCAACACTTCCCACGGCCGGATCGTCACTGTGTTCTTCCTCGAAGGAGGCCGGCCAACATTCGGCCCCAAAGCGGCGGAACTGACCGGCGTCTTCTATCACAATCTTTGGGATCACAGCTATTTCGCCGAGAAAGCCGCTACCGACACGCCGAGCACGGCTTCTGCAACTGCGGTTAGCCAGTAGTTCAATTCTCCTGATCAACTCCGGGCCTCCCTTACAAGGGGGGCCTTTTCTTCGTCCACCAAAATTGATTTTCTTCTTGCAAACTTCTCAGCACCCCTGACGAGTTACATTTGTATGACACGCCTGCCAGCCCGTTGGCGCTTATCTTTGTTCGGAGGTCATTTTGTACCGGGTGAACCTTTTCCTGTTATCCCTGCTCGGGCTCGGCACCATCGCTCTGATCGCTCAACAACCGCAGACTCCCGCCCCCGACAAACCGCCGGCGCCAACGGAGGCGCCCTTTGGCAATGCCTATCCCACCCGCCCTCCGGCTGACCCTGCTGCGGTGCAACAGGGCCGCCAGATTTTTAGCGCCAACTGCAGCTTTTGCCACGGCTCCGACGCGCGTGGCGGAGAAGGCGGCCCGAACCTGATTCGCAGCCAAACCGTCCTGGACGATAAAAATGGAGAACTCATCACCACAGTGGTGCAGAACGGCCGTCCCGACAAAGGCATGCCCAAGTTCGATCTCACCACAGAGCAAGTAGGCACCATCGCCACCTTTCTCCACAGCATTCCGGTCGGCGGCCGCGCCCGAAGCACCGGGACAGTCGATCCCCTGGTGGGCGACGCCAAAGCGGGTGAGGCCTACTTCAATGGCGCCGGCAAATGCGCGACCTGCCACTCCATCACAGGAGACCTGGCCGGCATCGGCGCCAAGCTTACCGACGTCCGGGCACTGCAAAACGCCATTCTCGCCGGGGAACACCGGGGGGAGTTCGTCGAGGTGAGCAAGAAAACCGTGACGGTCACCCTTCCGACGGGGCAAGTGGTCGAGGGTAAGCTCTACCAGATCGATGACTTCCTGGTCTCCCTCATCGATGCCAACGGTGATTATCACAGCTATCCCCGGCACGGGGCGGTGCCACAGGTCGTGGTCAAGGATCCGCTGCAGCCGCATTTGGACATGCTTCAGACCTTGAAAGACGACGACATCCACAACCTGACCGCCTACCTGGTGACCTTGAAATGAAGCAGACGCTCCTACTCCTGCCTGCCCTTCTTTTGGGAACCGCGGCCTTCGCGCAAGGTCTGGATCCCGTGCTGCTCACCAAGCCGGCTACTGACGCCTGGCCCACGTATTCGGGAGACTACTCCGCGCGCCGTTTCAGCACGCTCACCCAGATCAACCAAAGCAACATCAAGAATCTCGGCCTTGCCTGGACAAGCCGTCTGGCCCCTGGGCGGGGCGCACCTCCGGGACCATTTGCCAGAACTGGCCCTGGAAACCCACCCACCATCATCGGCGGGGAAATCGAGGAGCCCGTCCCGGTACGCGGCGCCGGACACATCTCAGGCGGGGTCCTTCAGGTGAACGGGATCCTCTACGTCTCGGTGCCCGACAATGCGTGGGCTGTGGATGCCCGCGATGGCACCATCCTCTGGCACTACTTCTGGAAGACCAAGGGCGGAACGCACATCGGCAATCGCGGAATGGGCATGTACAAGGATTGGCTCTACTTCGAAACCCCTGACGATTACCTGGTGTCGCTCGACGCGAAAACCGGCAAGGAACGTTGGCACAAAGTCATTTCAGATTTCAACGAGCAATATTTCTCCACCATCGCCCCCATTGTGATCGGGAATCACCTGCTGGTCGGCACGGCCGACGATCTCGATGCTCCTGGATTTCTGCAGTCCTTCGATCCGGACACTGGTGAGCTGCAATGGAAGTGGTACAGCGAGCCCGAAAAAATGGGCGATCCAGGCTCGGAGACCTGGCCGAACCTCGACTCCATGCGCCATGGAGGCGCAGGCACCTGGGTTCCCGGCAGTTACGATCCCGACCTGCATCTCTACTATTTTGGAACAGCCAATCCGACTCCCGCCTTTTCCGGGGCCACTCGCGAAGGCGACAACCTCTATACCTCGTGCATCGTTGCATTGAATGTAGATACCGGCAAGCTTGCCTGGGCCTATCAACCCTCGCCACATGACACCCACGATTGGGATGCAGCGCAGACGCCAATCATTGTCGATGGAACCTTTGCCGGCAAGCCGCGCAAGCTTCTGCTGGATGCCAGCCGCAACGGCTATTTCTTTGTCCTCGACCGTGTCACCGGCGAGCATTTACTCACCGTGCCCTATGCGGATACGCTCAATTGGGCGACTGGCCTGGATAAGACGGGCCGCCCCAAGGGTAATCCGAGCAAGGACGCGTCGCCGGGCGGCTCTCTGGTCTCGCCCGACTCCGACGGAATCGTCAACTGGCAGCCGCCGACCTACGATCCGCAAACCGGGCTCTTCTACGTTGCTATGGACGAGGTCTATTCCGAGTTTTACCGCACCGAACCGAACGTCCGCGCCCTGCAGGGTCTGAATGGCGTTCAGGAATCGCGGGTAGGAATCAAGGGAAAATACATCGTTGCCATCGACTACAAGACAGGCAAGATCGTCTGGCGGCATCTGCAGCCCTCCGCCGGGGAAGGCGACAACAACACCGGCCTGACTACAACCGCGGGCAAACTTCTTTTTGGCGGTGACGCCAACGGCAACCTGGTCGCCTACGACCCGGCCAATGGCAACCCCCTCTGGCACACCCACTTAGGCCAGGTATCGAATGCCGTAGAGACCTACATGCTGGACGGCCGCCAGTACATCCTGGCGGCTTCGGGCGATTCTCTTTTCGCCTTCGCTCTCAACCCCTGATTCACAGCAGTTTCGCAATTACTATGTCTGGCAAAGATGGAGAGGAGTGGTTTTCCTTGAGAGAAAACCACGACAAGGCCGGTTGCTTCGGTCTAAACCAATTGCGAAACTGACTTAGGGCTCGAGCACGATCTTGCCCCGTGTATGGCGCTGCTCGAGCTCCTGATACGCTTCGCGCACCTTGCTCAGCGGAAAAACCTTGGCAATCGGGATTTCCAGCCGCCCTGCCGCAATCAATGCGGCCAGCTGTTCAAGCACCTCGGCATTGGCTGCCGCCTGGCTACCTTCGGCTTTGACGTGATACTTCTCAGCTGCCGCGAAATCGATGATGGTGTCGATCCGGCTGGGAGAGACGCCCAACTTGATGGCCAACTCCACATATCCGCCGCCAAAGGTATCAATGAACGCATCGACCTTTCCGCCGCTCGCGGTGCGGATCCGGCCTTCTACGCCGTCGCCATACAGAACAGGAATCACTCCATGATCGCGGAGCCATTGCTGGTTGTCCTCACCCGCCAAACCGATCACTTTGGCTTCTGCATTCCTGGCCAACTGCACAGCGATGGACCCGACTCCGCCTGCCGCACCCGAAACCACAACCGTATCGCCTGCCTTCAGATCGACGGCACGGACGGCGGCGAAAGCGGTTGTTCCGGCAACAAAGAGCCCTCCTGCCTGTTCCCAGGAGACATTTGCCGGCCGGGGCACAAGATTGCCGGCGTCGACCACCACGAATTCGGCCTGGCTGGCTCGTTCATGCGTGAATCCGATGACCTCATCCCCGGCGGCAACCTGCGTCACTCCGGAACCAGTCTGCTCCACCACACCGGCAAAATCACTGCCCTGGCCGGAAGGAAACGTCGCTGGCCAGCGTTCGGCAAACACACCCCTGAGGATGGCGATCTCACCCGGATTGATCCCCGCAGCCTTCACCCTCACAAGAACTTGTCCGGGCCCTGGGGTGGGCCGTGGTACGTCTACAACTTGCAGGACTTCGAGTCCACCATAATGATCGAATCTCACGGCACGCGGCATAGGTCTGTCTCCTTGTGAAGAGATGACGGCGAAGCCGGGCAGGATGCGGATCCGTAAGCGGGGGGCGTTGCTATGTTGGGATTGACCATTAGCTTCAGGCAGCTGGGACTTCCGGGACTTTTCCTTTGGGTTTGCGTGGGCCTTGCCCAGGACGCCACGTCCGCTGTGAAGCAGGCGGATGCTGCCTACCGTGCGGGCTCCGCAGCTTTCTCAAAAAACGACTATGAAACGGCGCGTGCCGATTTCGAGAAGGTGATCCACCTCGCCCCAGCCGAGGAACAGGGATACCGCGCCCTCGGGCTGACGCTTCTGCGCATGGGCAAAGCCGAGGAGAGCGTTTCCCACCTGGAAAAGGCTCTTTCGCTCAAGCCCAGCGACTCCGACGCACAGCTGGGTCTTGCGATCGCCTACGACCGGCTGCATCAGCCTGCAAAAGAAATCATCCTGCTCAAAAAGCTCGATGCCGCCGCTAGAGCCCAGAAGCATGCTTTGCCGGCCGATATCGAGGCTATGTATGCGCGAGCGCTGGCGGCGACGCACCAGGTTCCCGCCGCGATCCTTCGCATGAAGCAAGCGGTCGCTGCCGACCCGCGAAATGCCGGCTCTCTGGATGATCTGGGTTCGCTTTATGCCATGCAGAAAGACTGGCCGAACGCGGAAGAGAGTTTCCATGCGGCCCTGGCCGTGAATCCGTCGCTGGCCTCCGCTCACTTGCACCTGGCGATGGCGTTGGAGGCACAGCAGCGTACCGGGGCGGCTGAAGAGCTCAATCAGGCCTACCAGCTCGATCCCGATAACCCCATCATCAATCTGGAACTAGGCCGTTTGCTGGCTGCGAATGGCGGTGATCAGCAGGCTATCCTGCTACTTCAGCACGCCTACGCGCTGCTGCCGCAATCCGCCGATGCGGCCTACCAGCTAGGCCTCGCGCTGCAGCGCTCGAATCGCATGTCCGAAGCGATACCGCTGTTCCAAAGTGCCGCCGCCGCCGATCCCAATAACCCGGACATCCTGGCCAACCTTGGTATGGCTCTTTGCCAACAGCAGAAAGCCACCCAGGCCGTTCCGCTTCTGCAGAGGGCTGTCCAACTCGCCCCGGACAAGCCCATCACCCATCAGAATCTCGCGGCGGCCTACATCCAGCTGAGCCAGTTCGATGATGCCGTTGCTGAGCTGCGAACCGCCCTTAAGTTATCGCCGGACTCACCCCAGCTTCACTACAACCTCGGGCTGGCTTTGAAGATGCAGGACAACATCGCGGCCGCCATACCCGAACTGCAAACCGCGGAGCGGCTGGACCCTGCGATGTCTGAGCCGCCCTATGTTCTCGGCATCCTGCATATGCAAGCGGGGCAATACGCCGACGCTGCCCGGGAGCTGAGTGCTTCGCTTAAGCTGCAGCCCGAGAACGGTGATGGCTGGGCGACGCTGGGAAGTGTCTACAACCATCTTGATCAGCTTGACCAGGCGACTGCGGCGCTCGATGAGGCTATCCAGCGTTTGCCGCAGCAGCCCGATCCTCATTTGACCCTCGCCGCCGTGCTAGCCAAGCAAGACAAGCCCGAGGAGGCGAAAGCCGAGCGCGCCAAGGGAGCCGAGTTGATGCGTGCGAATATGAATCGCCAGCGCGCCGAAGTCGCGGCACATTCCGGAACCTCGCTGCTGCAGAACGGAAAGGTCGCGGAGGCTGTCGTAGAGTTTCAAAACGCCATCAGCTTTGACCCCAGCTATCCCGAAGCGCACCTGGGGCTGGCCGACGCGTTCGACCGCCAGGGCAAAACAACCGATGCCGCCGCAGAGCGGCAAAAGGCAGCCTCACTTCACGCCGTCCATCCCTGACGCGAGCTGTAACAGTCATGACAACCCCTTGCAAGCCCGTATACAGTGGCTTCTGGAGGAGCTTATAGTCGTATCGGCGAAGCAAGATCATGGGCTTATGAGTATCCTGGCGCGGCGTTGTCTCCTTTCCTCAGCAATTGTTTTGATCGCCGCCGCGTGTTGCGTTGGCACCATCCGAGGCAGAGAAAACCCGCGCGCGCTGGCCGCCAACGATCGTAAACTTTACGCTGACAAAGTCCGCGCAACCTACAACTTTGCCTTCGGCGCGGACGATATCTCGTTACCCGGAAATGCAGCCGTCGAAGGCAAGGACTTCCTGCCGGCAAGCGCCTTTCCCGATGCCAACTACTGCGGGCACTGCCACCAGGAGGCCTACCACCAGTGGCGCCAGGCGCTGCACTCCAACTCCTTCCGCACCCCGTTCTACCGCACCAGTGTCAACATCCTTCCCCGCACCAAGGGGATTGAATTCTCCCGCCATTGCGACAGTTGCCACAATCCGATTGGCGTTTTGGCCGGCGCGCTCACCGCTAACTCAACCATGGACCGCTCCTTCGATCGCGACGGTCTTACCTGCACCACCTGCCACTCCATCCAGAGCGTGAAGACCCGGCTTGGCAACGGCAGTTTCGTCATGGCTGTTCCTGCTGTCATGGTCGATGAACAGGGAAACCGCATCCCCGGCCTGGTGCCCGATTCGGAGATCCTCGCCCACCCCGATCGCCACTCCAAAGCGGTCATGCAGGACATCTACCACAGCGCCGAGTTTTGCTCTGCCTGCCACAAGGCGAATCTGCCCCCGACGCTGAATGGCTACAAGTGGATCCGCGCCTTTAGCGCCTTTGACGACTGGCAGAACTCGAAGTTTTCGCAACAGAACCCGCTCACCTTCTACACGGCGGATTTCAAATCCTGCCAAGCCTGCCACATGATGAGGGAGGCGATGAACTTACCGGATCCGGGAGCCAAACACGGTACGTTCGCATCGCACCGCTGGCTGGCCGGCAACACCGCCGTGCCGTTCTACTACGGGTTCGAGGAACAAATGCAGAAGACGCTCGAGTTTCTCAAGAGCGGCAACTACCTGAATGTCGACATATTTGGCCTCAAGCTGGGGGATAGCGACAAACTCATCGCCCCGCTGGGCCGCACTCCCTTTACCCTCAACCCCGGACAAACGGTGGAGGCCTACGTCGTGGTGCAGAACAAGAACATCGGCCACTCCCTGATCCCGGAGGTTCGCGACCTGTATGAAGCGTGGGTGCAGTTCACCGTCAAGGACGCGTCCGGCGCCAAGATTTACGAGAGCGGATTCCTCAAATCGGACGGAACGCTGGAGCCGGGAGCACACAGCTTCACCAATCGCCCGGTCGACGTCATCGGCGACTTCGTAGATAACCACAAGGTCTGGACCATTCACTCTATGGCTTATGACAACACCATCCAGGCAGGCCGTTCGGCCCTGGTCCGTTACGAATTCCGGCTACCGGAGGATTTGCACGGCCCGGTCACCGTAACGGCGAGGGTCAACTATCGCCATCTGCGCCAGAGCTACCTGAACAACGTACTCGGCCCCGATCATCCTGCGTATCCCGTGGTGGAGCTCGCCGCGCGCAGCAGGAGGTTTACCCTGGGTGACAATACTCCAGAGCCTGCGCTGCCCACGGACAATGCGGAATGGATGCGCTGGAACAATCTCGGCATCGCCTACATAGACCAGCAGCAGTACGACGACGCGCTACACTCCTTCGAGCAAGTGGTCCGCCTGCGACCCGACTACAAGGACGGTTACATTAATCTCGGCGTCACCTTGATCGAATGGGAGAAATACGCCGAAGCCCGCGAGCCGCTGGAGAAAGCGCTGGCCCTCAAACCCGAGGACGCCCGCGCTCTCTATTACCTGGCGTTGGTCGAGCGCAGGCAGCGTCATTCCGAGGCGGAGGTTGCCGACCTGGAAAAAGTCATCGCTCAGTATCCCAGTTCCCGCGATGCCCGGCGCGAGCTCGGCATCTCGTATTATCAGCAACACCGTCCCGCCGATGCCATGGCGCAGTTCAAGGCGCTGCAGCAGATCGATCCTGACGATGTTGCCGCGCATTACAACCTTGCCATTCTCTATCGCAGAATGGGTGACAAGCAGCAGGCGGAAAAAGAAGCAGCGCTGTATGCCATGAAGCGCATCGACCCGGCCGCGCCCACCTACTCGCTCGATTACCTGCGCAAGCATCCTGAAATCTCGAACGAAAGTGTTCCCTGGCACAAGCATTCCAATCTTTCGCTTGCAACCGCCAAGCTGGCGCCAGGCCAGTGATGAGTGAAGGAGTCCGAGGTTGAATCGCCGCAGGTTTATCCGTTCCCTTAGCCGCACCGCCCTGGTTTTGCCGTTCACCGACATCATGTCTCTGGCCGCGCCGCCACAACAAAAGATCGGCCCGCAGGAACGAAGCTACGACGCAAAGCCGGCTCCTCCGCCCCCGGGCCCCAAATCGCCGCTCGAGGGAACGCCCCTGGGCGTCAGCTTCACCGACGTCGTGCAGGAGGCCGGCCTGGCGGTAAAGACCATCTACGGCGGCGAGAAAACCAACAAATATCTGCTCGAAACCACTGGCTGCGGACTCGCTTTCTACGACTACGACGCGGACGGCTGGCTCGATCTCTTCCTCGTCAACGGCTGGAGGCTCGAAGGCTTTCCTGCCGGCCAGGAACCCCGCTGTCATCTTTTCAAGAACAACCGCGATGGCACATTTACCGATGTGACGGCCGGCTCCGGCCTCGAACACAAAACTGGCTGGGGCCAGGCTTGTTGTGTCGGTGACTACAACAACGATGGCCACGATGATCTCTTTGTGACCTACTACGGCCAGAACGCGCTTTATAAGAACAACGGTAACGGTACCTTTACCGACGTCACGCAGCAGGCTGGCCTTATCCAGCCCGGGCCCAAGACACGCTGGAACACCGGCTGCACGTTCGTCGACTACGACCGCGACGGCCATCTGGACCTCTTCGTCGCCAACTATGTCGACTTCGATTTAGCGACGGCCCCCAAGCCCGAGGACGGCCCCTGCACCTACAAGGGTATCCTTGTCGCCTGCGGACCACCGGGCCTGGCTGGAGGAAAGAATCTGCTGTACCACAACAACGGTGACGGGACCTTCTCCGACGTGAGCCAGAAATCCGGCATGTGGACGGCCGTTGGCACCTATGGCCTCAGCGTGGCGGCTTCGGATCTCGACAACGATGGCTGGCCGGATATCTATGTCGCCAACGATTCCGCGCCGGCAACGCTCTATCTCAACCAGAAAGATGGAACCTTTCGCGACGCAGCCATTGAAGGCGGGGCCGCGCTATCCGCCGAGGCCAAGCCGCAAGCAGGCATGGGTGTTTCGATCGGAGATTACAACCGCGACGGAGCTCTCGATGTGGTTAAGACCAACTTTGCCGGCGACACTGACTCCCTTTACACCAACCTCGGCGATGCCAACTTTGAAGACCGCACCTATCCCAGCGGCCTGGGCGTCAACACCCGTTTGCTCGGCTGGGGCGTTGGCTTTTTCGATATGGACAACGACGGCTGGCTGGACCTGCTCATGTCGAACGGCCATGTCTATCCCGAGGTTGCCAACGCAAAGACCGATCTTAAGTACGCCGAGCATAAGTACCTCTACCGCAATCTACGCAACGGTCGTTTTGAAGAAGTCACCGACCAGGGAGGTCCCGGCATCCTCGAAAACGCGCCCGCGCGCGGCTGCGCCTTTGGCGACTACGACAACGACGGCAACATGGATGTTGCGGTCAACTGCATCAACGCCATTCCCCAGCTACTCCACTGCACCTCCACGCTGCATCGCAACTGGATCAAGATCAAGTTAGTCGGGACTAAGTCCAACCGCACGGGCATTGGCAGCCGTGTCATCGTTACCGCGAAAAATATTCCTGGCGCCGAAAAGCCGCTGGTGCAGATGGAAGAGCTCCGCAGCGGCGGAAGTTATTTCTCGCAGAACGATCTCCGCATGCATTTCGGGCTGGATCAAGCCCCCAAGGTGGACTTAGTCGAAGTCCGCTGGCTTAGCGGGCAGATCGACCAATTTAAGAACCTTGATGTAAACCAGCTGTACGTTCTGGAGGAAGGCGGCAAGGTACTCAAGTCAGGCGCGCTGTCGCGAGCGAAAGGAAAGGCTTAGCCGATGCGTCGAAAACTGTTCTTCTCCACGGTTTTTCTCGCCGCGTCTCTTTCGGCACAGAATTACCCGGCGAAAAAGCCGCCTTCTTCGCCCCCTCCATCCAACGCCGCTTCTACCTGTCCGTGGCTCACTGAGGGCAGCGCTGCCAAAGTGCTGGGAGGAGAGGTGCATGTAATCCTAAACGTCGCGAGCCCTACCCAGGGGACCTGTACCTTCGTGAAGACCGCACGCCCGCAAGAGCAACTCAGAGTCCTAGTTGGAGCAGGGAATGTCCCCTTATGTCCTGCGGGAAGTGCCAAGGTAGTCGGCGTCGGTGATCAGGCAAGCCGATGCCATCTGCCGCATTCCGCACAAATGATCAGCGGCAACGTACGCACGGTTGATATGGCGATTACTCTTTCCGGTAACCAGACTGAAGACGCGATCCAGCAAATTGCCGAGCAGGTAGCCGGGAATCTTTTTTGAAGGTCAGCTGTGTCGACCTTGGGCGCCGGTGCCACCAGGGCTAAAGAGGGGGCGGAAAAACTCTTTCCGGGAAGGGCACGGCTTCAGCCGTGCCACAAATTGATCGAATACGTCGGGCTTCAGCCCCTGAGGTACGCTTTTCTCGATTCGTCTGCGCTATCCGATGGAAAGGACCGTACCTCAGCGGCTAAAAGCCGCCGTTGCCCAACGTTCTCGTGGGTTTAGCCCGCATTTCTCACGCTTGCCGGTTTTGCGCCAGGTTTGCGGTGTGATGAGGTCTTTTCCAGCGCTTTGTGTGAAGTGGTTGGCCGGTTGGGGTCGTTTCTGGTAGGTGCCAAGCTGTTTGGGGTTTAGCGGATAGACATTTTCCATGGCTCCGCCAGACCGGCGCCATGGGTCAGGGTGGAAGTGTAGTTGGGGCGTTGGCTGCGGGTTTCAGCAGCGTAGGGCGTGGAAGGCTTGTGCGAAGAGGTCTTTCCAGGGATAGGCCGAGTTGAACTCAAGCAGGATGCGGCGCACGCTGATGCGCACGATAGCGCCGATCTTGAACAGCTTGAGACGGATGGTATCGACCTGAGCTTGAGCCCACTCCGTGCCTGCGAGGCCCAGACGGCGCAGCGCTTCCATCAGGGTGTAGGCCAGCGAGGAGAAGTAGAGGCGCAACTGATTGCCCTTCATTTCGTCGGTGGAGAGCCGATCGGCGAACAGACACATCTGTTCCTTGATGCGGTTTTCCATTTCGCCGCGGGCGCAGTAGAACTTTTCGTAAAGTGCCTGGTCGGGCCACTGGTCCGGAGTCAGGGAAGTGACCACGAAGCGGGGATTCTCGCCCTTGTCCAGATACTCGGCTTTGGCCACCACGCGACGGGAGCGCGACCAACTGTGGTGGGTGGTGTAGGTGAAGCCGGTAAAGACGCGCGCCGGCTTTCCCGTCTTCTGGTGAAGAACACGCGCCTGCTGCATCTGAGCACCGGTGATCTTCTGCAACCGTTTGTTGCGCGCCAAGCCAAACAGGTAATCCACCTTGTTGGCCTCGCACCAGCCCATCAACTCTTCACGACAAAAGCCGGAGTCGGCGCGCAACACAATCCGTGTCTGCGGCCATTGCTGCCGCAGTTGGACAACGATGCGGCTGACTTCCTCCACTGCTCCGGCGGCAGCGTCTTGGTTGGCTGCTCGTAGACGCGCGCACAGCAACTGGTCACCGGCGAAGATATACAGCGGCAGATAGCAGTAGCTGCCGTAGTAGCCATGGAAGAAGCGCTCCGGCTGATGGCCGTAAAGCGGGATGTCGGTGGCGTCCAGGTCCAGCACCACCTGTTCCGGTGCACTGCGTTGAGACTCCACAAACAGGTCCCCCAACAAGCGATCCAGAGACTCCGCCGAGTAGCTGATCTTGTGATAGCGACCGCTGCGGCCAACCAGTTCCAGCCGGTTCAGCGTGCTCTTGCCGGCCAGCGGCTCGTCCAACTCCCTCTTGCCGCTGAGCAATGCCAGCAACGGATCGCAGCGCAACTGCTCATGATCGCAGAGATCCTCGTAGCCCAGCGCCAGACCGAAGATGCGCTGCGCCAGCATCTCCGAGAGCTGGTGCGTGATCAGCAACGGCGATCGGCCATCGACAAAGCTGGCCGACAGACGACCCAGCAGGTTGATCTTGCGGTCCACCTCACGCAGCAGCAGCGCACCGCCGTCGCTGGAAACCTGACCAGCGCTAAATCCCGCCTCCACGCGGCGAGAAAAATGAGCTGTAAATGCAAACGTCTCTTGATTACACTCTGTCATCAGAAAGGCCGCCTCCGCTCGGCAAACACTACGTCTCGACAACGCAGTTATGCCATGAATAAGCGGCCTTTCCAACCCCCTTTTCAAATCCCCTAACCCAAATTCGCAGCATCATCGTGAGAAATGCGGGTTAGAAACCCGATTTCGCAGACCAATCCGGGGCTGTCTTGGGGCAGCTGGAATGTGAGCGCCGAATCAAGGCAACTGGTCGGCAAACGTGCGAGCTGTTTGGCGCAAGCGGCACCGATGTGGGTGCAAGAACTGATAGGGCGGTTTGTATTGATCCGTCACGAAGACCTGAACACGACTCCTCTCCCCAAAAGATTGGTTGTGCTGGAGAGAAAACCCGTGGTATACACAATCGTCGCGATTCTTCTTCCCCCACCAGAATCGCAACCGGGCCCCCAACCGACTTCTTAGCCGAGCACCAGCGAGCTGCCGCCCCAACTGTACGGATCGACCTGCCACGAAGTTTATCTTGCGCAGGCATTTATCACAGAAGACTGCCCACGAGGCAGCGTGAAATGAGCAACGATTACAACCGAACGCTAGCCGCGTTTTCTCTGCTGCCTTGATGCCCGTCGCCGCCAACGCTCAGGCGACGAATAATGCAACACAACGAACCACAGTCTCCCCCACGACGAAAGCGCACTACTCACCACAGCGGTTCCCCCGCTGGAGGCTGCAATGAAACGTGTCGTACTTATGTCTTGGTCAATACTGTTCCTGGCAGGTTGCAGTGGTGGCATGAAGCAAGCCCTCTCGCCACTGGCCAAACCAACTACAGCAGCAGACGTCAACTTCATGCGGTCAACGTATCACCATACCCCTGTGGTGGTCTTCATTGGCGACGGTATCACTCAAGCGTGGATCACCCAAGAGCAGAGCACACACCCAACGTGGATCAATGCAGCGGGAACCGATCCACGCTCTGTTGAAACTTCCGGCTCGATGCTAGCCCGGTTCCAGACTGATGTGATCGCGTTACATCCAGACATCGTTCACATCCTGGCCGGTACCTTCGACCTGGTTGCTAGTTTTGTAATTTGGCCGGAACCATGCGGTACAGGGGCAGAGAAGACAGAAGACCCAAGCGCTACACCTGGAGAGGTTTTCCCTGAATACGAAACCTGTATGAACGTGCTGGCAATGGCGAGAATGGCGCAATCGGCTGGGATCAAAGTCATCATCGGGACCTTGCCACCGTGGGGGCCGGAGACAGTAACAAACATAGAGGGCAGTGCTGTCGCCAACGATGCTTTCGGCCTGCAAGCAGAATCGCCTCAATCGGACCCCACCGCCATTGCTGAGTACAACAGCAACATGCTCCTTTCGCAACGACGCCACGTAGCACCGTACAACTATGCGACGATCACGGATTACAACAAGGCTCTGACTCCAACCTGGGTATCGGCTCCCTTGTCTGCGCCTATCCCCGGAGTCTTCCCCAATGGTGTTGCTGCGCCCATCAGCGGAGTGTTCCCCAACGCTGCCGGGTATGCCGTGATGACAGCGGTGGCACAACAGGCAATTGCGGAGGTCAACTAAGTCGTTGGTGGTTAACGATTATCAACCGCGCTTACAGCCGTGAAGGGACGGGTCATTGAAGGGGCATGGGTAAAATCAGATTTTTCTGCAAGCCGTCCCAAAAATCTGTCGATTTCTTCCCGGCATATTCGTTATTGGCGTAGATGTATGTTCATCGAAGCGGGAAGAGGAGAATCATAATGCCACAGTATGTGCTCTTGCTACACAGTGACGGCGAAGCCTGGAAGAAATTGAGTCCGGAAGAGATGCAGAAGAAGGTCGAGAAATATCTCGCCTGGCGGAACAAACCCTTTGTCGTAGCCGGCGCGGGACTGGTTCGGGATACGGGGCGGGTCATCCGGGCGAAGGGTGACGGCGTGAGTGTGACTGAAGGTCCATTCAGCGAGTCGGCAGAAGTGATGGGTGGGTTCTACACGATCGAAGCGGCCGACTACGACGAAGCGGTCAAGCTCTCTCTCGACATCCCTCATATCGGTCTGGGCACAATTGAGATTCGCCAGGTCATGGTCTACAACACGTAGGGAGTGTTTCTCGATGCAAGAGTCAGGCAGCCCTGTATTGCTGGAGCATCTATTCCGCCGGGAGTCCGGACGGATTGTTGCCTGGCTGGCGGGGCTGCTTGGTTCGGCACATCTTCAACTTGCTGAAGATGCTGCACAGGAGGCTATGCTTCGTGCCGCGCAGACCTGGCCGTTCCAGGGCATTCCACAAAAGCCTGAGGCGTGGCTCTTTCGCACCGCGTATAACTATGCGTTCTCTTCGGTTCGACGGGGAGCTGTTTTCAGAAGCAAGGCCGATGCCTTGGTTGTTGCCCTTGAAGCCGGGGCACAGCCCAACTTGGATCTCGATCGAGAGCAAAGCCTACGTGACGATGAACTGCGCATGGTCTTTATGTGCTGCCATCCAAAGCTTGCTCCGGACGCGCAGGTCGCGCTAAGCCTCAAGCTTGTGGGCGGATTCAGTACGGAGGAGATCGCCCGCATATTCTTCTCCGATCCAAATACGATTGCGCAACGTTTGGTGAGAGCGAAACGGTTGATTCGCGAACAAAATCTGACGTTGGCTATGCCTTCCAAGGCTCATCTGGAGCAGAGACTCAACTCCGTGCTCAAGGTGATTTACCTGATGTTTAGCGGAGGTTACGCGGCACACTCTGGGGAAGACCTTATCCGCAGCGATGTCTGCCTGGAAGCTCTGCGGCTGGGGCGGCTGGTTGCCTCTTCTTCGATGGGCGCTCCGCGCGTGGATGCCCTGGTTGCATTGATGGGATTGCAGGCAGCACGCCTGCCCGCACGGACGGACACAACAGGAGATCTGGTTTTATTGGAGGAGCAGGACCGCAAACTTTGGGACAATGATCTGATCGCCCTCGGATTTTTCCACTTCGACCGCTCCATCGCAGGAGACGAGATCTCCGAATGGCATGTCCAGGCTGCCATTGCAGCCACCTATGCAAGCGCCGCAAGTTCAGCAGAGATTGACTGGGCCTCCATCCTTGCGCACTATGACCAGCTGATGGAGATGATGGACTCACCGGTTGTGGCATTGAATCGCGCGGTTGTCGTGATGAAGGTGCACGGCGCGGAGGCGGCCCTGGCTGCATTGACGCCTCTTACAGGGAACAATGCCTTGCACAAGTATCATTTGCTTTCCGCAACGCAAGGCCACGTGCTGGCAGCACTTGGACGTCTGGATGAAGCAAAGGCGGCGTTTTCGGCGGCGCTGGAATGCAATTGCACCCTACCGGAGAAGCGCTTTTTACAGCGGCAGTTGGCGATAGTGTCGATCGAACGCCACTCTTCGTAGTCCGGATCTGGGCTAATGCGGCGTCTGTCTGGAGGCACCCCTCTTCCCGTTGTCATCTCGACCGCAGCGGAGAGATCTCTGTGTGGATGCTCTTTCTTGGATAATGTTTTTTCGACAGAGGAGTCATGGGCCTTCGGCCCACCCAAGGCGATGAAAAACGGCTCCTGTTCAGCAACGACTGTCGATGGAGGCACCGCCCTCCCCTTTGTCATCTCGACCGAAGCGTACCCGGATTTCCTACTTCGCGCTGCTTGCGACGACCACGTGTGCGGCTCTCCTTAAAGAGAGCCGCATGCAGATCCTCAAAGCCACGGGTCTCGACAGGAAATCCGAGGGAGCGCAGTGGAGAGATCTGCGGTTCAGCGGTCACTTTCTTGGGAATGTTTTTCGACAGAGGAGTCATGGGCCTTCGGCCCACCCAAGGCGATGAAAAACCGCTTCTCTTCAGCAACTACCCTCTCTGGAAGCGCCACCCTCCCCTTTGTCATCTCGACCGAAGCGCAGCGCAGTGGAGAGATCTGCGGTTCAGCGGCCCTTTCCTGGAAATGTTTTTCGACAGAGGAATCATGGGCCTTCGGCCCACCCAAGGCGATGAAAAACCGCTTCTCTTCAGCAACTACCCTCTCTGGAAGCGCCACCCTCCCCTTTGTCATCTCGACCGAAGCGCAGCGCAGTGGAGAGATCTACGGTTCAGCGGCCCTTTCCTGGAAATGTTTTTCGACAGAGGAGTCATGGGCCTTCGGCCCACCCAAGGTGATGAAAAACGGACTTCTGTTCAGCAACTACTCTACCTGGAAGCACCGGCCTCCCCTTTGTCATCTCGACCGAAGCGCAGCGCGTGGAGAGATCTGCGGTTCAGCGGCCCTTTCCTGGGAATGTTTTTCGACAGAGGAGTCATGGGCCTTCGGCCCACCCAAGGCGATGAAAAACCGCTTCTCTTCAGCAACTACCCTCTCTGGAAGCGCCACCCTCCCCTTTGTCATCTCGACCGAAGCGCAGCGCAGTGGAGAGATCTGCGGTTCAGCGGTCCCTTTCTTGGGAATGTTTTTCGACAGAGGAGTCATGGGCCTTCGGCCCACCCAAGGCGATGAAAAACCGCTTCTCTTCAGCAACTACCCTCTCTGGAAGCGCCACCCTCCCCTTTGTCATCTCGACCGAAGCGCAGCGCAGTGGAGAGATCTACGGTTTCAGCGGCCCTTTCCTGGAAATGTTTTTCGACAGAGGAGTCATGGGCTTTCGGCCCACCCAAGGTGATGAAAAACGGCTTCTGTTCAGCATCTACTCTGCCTGGAAGCACCGGCCTCCCCTTTGTCATCTCGACCGAAGCGCAGCGCAGTGGAGAGATCTGCGGTTCAGCGGTCCCTTCTTGGAAATGTTTTTCGACAGAGCGAAGCGTAGTCGAGGGACCTGCGATTTCTTTTGCTAACCGCCCAGGCTATACGTTCTAGAGCCCGTTAACATTCTTAGAATTGCCTACGTTTACCTCATTCACAGCGCAAAGCCACAATCGGATTCACTCTGCTGGCAGATCGAGCCGGCAGCAGAGTCGCTATAAGCGCAATAAAGACCAACAGCAAGGTCACGATGACAAACGTGCCCGGATCGTGCGCGTCTATGCCGAACAACTGGCTCGACAGGACACGTGTCGCTGCCAGAGCCGCAATCAGGCCAAGGGCAGTACCCGCCGCAATCAATCTAAGACTCTGCCCCATCACCAGCCGCAGAATATCGCTTTGGTTCGCTCCCAACGCCAGGCGCACACCAATCTCCTGTGTGCGTTGTGTTACCAGGAATGAGATCACTCCATAAAGCCCGATGAGCGCCAGGACGAGGCCAGTTGCGGCGAAGAAGCCGACAAGAAGAGTCTGAAAGCGGGGTTGGTCGGCGAGTTTGCTGACTCTTTGATGCAAGGTGGCAATGTCAATCGGCAGGGTCGGATCGAGCGCAGCGACCTGAGAGCGAATCCAGCGCGAAGTCTGGTCAGCTGGCAGCGAGCTTCGGATGACGACGATGGAGGTTTTGCCGGAATTGCCACCTCCGGCCCAATCGCCGGGGAGATTGCGCCGCAGCCGGTAAAATTCCGGGACTTCCTCCTTGGTGAGGCCGCTGTTTTTTACGTCAGCGGCAATTCCTACGATAGTGCTCCAGCCCTCGGAGGTAGCTAGCCTGTCAAACCGCATACGCTGACCGATGGGGTTCTCGTTTGGGAAAAAAAGGGAGGCGAGGCGTTTGCTGAGGACGATCAAGCTCTGATTTGCGGTCATGTCCTCTTCACGGAAGCCCTCGCCCTGCAGCATGGAGATATCCAAAGCGCGAAAGTATTCAGCCGAGACCAGCCGTGAGGCTACAACTCCGGTAATACCGGGTGCTGAAGCCGGTCTTCCTGCAACAACGATCTCGTCGAGGCGTCCGCCCATCCCACCGCCACCGGGAGGAAGGGTGTCGCTGACGGAAACACGAGTGACGCCGGGACCGAAGCGAAGTCGTGTGGTCAACTGCTGAAAGAAGTTGAGCCTGCTTTCGGGCGTGGGGAAATTATGCTCACCCAAGGTGATGCTGGCTGTGAGCGTGTTATCGGTGCGCATGCCGAGATTCTGGTTTTCGAGATTGCGGAAGCTACGCAACAGGAGCATGGCTCCCGCCAGCAAGACCATGCTTGCGGCGATCTGCGTGATGACCAGCCACTGTCGCACGGTCGCATGGGAGATGGAGGTAAGAGAGCGTCCACTCAGCATTCCACCCTGTGGCTTCTGCAGTGCCGGCGCCAGGCCGAAGAGCGCGCCGCAGAAAATCGAAAGCAGGACAGTGATACTAACGATTCGAAGGTCGAGTTGGATTTGATTAAGGTACGGAATGTTTGCCGGGGCGATGGCGATGAAAAGACGCAGCAAGCCCTCCGCCAGTGCGCACCCCATGATCGCTCCGGCAAGTGAAAGCAGAACCGATTCGGTGAATGCCTGCCGGGCAATCCGGGCGCGGCTGGCTCCGAGGGCGGAACGAACGGCGAGTTCGCGTTGCCGCATTACACCACGTGCCATCAGGAGACTCGCCACGTTTGCGCAGGCGATGAAAAGCACCGCGAGAACAGCGCCCAGAAGCACCCAAGCGGTCATACGCACGTTCTGCATCTGCCGGTCGCGTAGGGAGCGAACTTTGAGATGGAAGTCGTAACGAATATCTGACGGGACCTTCTTCAAAGCCTGTTGAAAGAGGGGCTGCAACTCCGCTTCGGCTTGTTGCGTGCTGACGCCGGGTTTGAGCCGGGCGAACGCCCGTCTCGGGCCTCCAAGCCCGCCGTTTGATGTGCGGTCGGCCACCTCGTCGGTAGTTCTTGGAAAAAGTATGTCGACCGCTTGCAGTCTGGGCATCTCAAAGCCTTTGGGCAACACGCCAACCACGCGGACTGGGTTCCCATCGATGGCAATTGTCTTGTCCAGAATGCCGCTGTTCAAGTTGTAGTGATTGCTCCATAGACCGTAGGAGATGATAGCTACACGAGGCCCGTTGGGACGACCTTCTTCTGGCAGAAAGTTACGCCCCAGCACAGGCGAGACGCCCAGGGTGGGCAGGAAATTACCTTCCACTGACTCACAGCTGAGCTGGGTAGGGTTTCTCTCGCTCAGGTCGCACTCGCTTGTCACCCCATCCTCGGAAGTGAGCGCCTCGAAGGGCTTTTGATTGCGTTGCCAGTCGTAGTAGAAGTAGCCCAGCATGAACTCGGATTCGAGCGAATGGACGAAACCTACCGAGACAAGACGGTCGGCACTTGCGTAGGGAAGTGGGCGAAATAGGATTCGATCTACCACGCTGAAGACCGCTGTGGTTGCGCCAATTCCGAGCATAAAGGTTATGACGATGGTGAGAGTGAAGACCGGATTGCGGCGGAAGCCGCGAACGCTATACCGGACGTCTTGAACAAGGGTCTCCAGGAGATAACTGGGGCGTTGTTCATGCGATTGCTCCCTTGTCCTCTCGACTCCTCCGAAGGCACCGGTTGCCTGCCGATGAGCCTCTTGCGGGGTCATTCCAGCGGCCAGGTTTGCTTGAAATTTAAGCTCTTCATCGACTTCATAATGGGGCTTCGAGACAATAAAAAACGAAGTCGGGTTAGCCATTCTTTGAGCATAGAGAGTCCCCCTACTTGAGCACCAGTGCGATGGCCGTTGAGATACGGCCCCAGTTTCAAGCCACCCGTGCATAGGCCCATTGGGAGCCAGCAGCCTAGTGGTAACTAATCTGCCAAGTAGTCCAGCCGAAGCCATTCTTCATGGGCGTCAGGGCAAAGGGTGGGAAGCTCATGCTGGATTTGCCCTTCTCCACGGCCAACGTGAGGAGAGCCGCCTTGCGGCCATTAATCTCTACACCCAAAAGGGTCTCACTCCCATAGCGAGAGGTGCTGTGTAGGATTTTATGGCTGGTGATAATGCCGTAGTCGCTTTCCTTTCCCCAATCGATGACGAAACGTCCATATGGATAGCCAGCGGCTGCGTAACGCTGCGTGTGTTGCTGCCAGTCGGCATCGTTATTCCAAATGCCAAACGCCTTCGGGAAGTCCTGTGCTTCGACCGCAGCGAAGAATGCGTTCACCTTATGTTCTGCGGGCAGATTCCAGCATAGGAAAACAAAGATCGCGGCAACGCCACAGAAGCACGAGGCGCTAATCAGGATATTGCGGCGCTTCTTGGTTCGAGTTTGGTCGTAGACAGATGCGTCCAGCAGGGTCATCGGATCCACTTTCTTCGACTGAGAACCTTACCTTTTGAGACACCGTTGAACGACGGAATGTTCCCCGCATTGCCATCTGCAATGCGCTCTGCGGTTTTCTCTATCTATCTATCTTTCCGTCAGACAACGCAGGATTGTTCCCCGTGGGCCCCAAAGCGAACCCCAAGCCCACGCATCGCATTATGGAGTTGACGTCGATAGTCGGACTCCGATATAGTCGGATTTAGATATGATTTCGCAACCAGTCAAGAATAAACCGCTCTCCTCCGCGACTCTCCACATTCTTCTGGCACTCGCAGGAGGAAAATTGCACGGTTACGGCATCATGAAGGAAGTCGCGCGCAATTCGGACGGCCACTACCGATTGGGGCCGGGTACTCTGTACGACAATCTGAAGAGGTTGATAGACGCTGGTTTTGTCGCGGATGCGCCGCCGTCTTCCGTGTCGAAACGCAAGTCTGTTTTCCCGCAGGAAGACGATCGTCGGTTTTTCATTTTGACCAAAGAAGGGAAGGCCGTGCTGACTGCGGAAGTGGATCGGTTGCAGACCGTCGTCAGCCAAGCCAGGGTCCGCCTTCGGGAAGCGAGGACAGGAAAAGCATGAGCACCATGGGGGCTCGTCTTGCCTATCGTCTTCTGCTGCGTCTGCATCCGGCATCTTTCCAACATGAGTTTGGGGCCGAGATGTTGTGGATCTTCGACGAAGAACAGCAACAAGGCAGCACCGTCTATCTGTTCTTCGATGGAGTCAGGTCTCTGCTCCGCCAACGTTGCCGGCCACAGAAAGATCCTGGCCAATTATCCATCACGTCTGGAACGATCATCAGCAGCCCTGGAATCGGCATGCTTCGCTTGTTCCAGGGTAGCCTGTTGTGTTTGGCAATCTTCTTCAGTCTCAGTCAACTGCTGAGACATCCCAGCCCGTTCTCTCCCTCGGTCAAATGGTCGGACCGGATGTCTTGCTATATGCTCACGCTGCAGGCGCCATCGCACGCCGAGGTTGTCCTTAATCCCTTGCCGTAGGGGGCAGCATGTTTGAAGTGCGCAGTCTGCATAAACAGTACGCTGGCATTCCCGCCCTCGACCACGTCAGCTTTGTCGCGCGTCCGGAAGAGATAAAAGGGCACGATACCTATCCCTCAGATTTGCTGCAATAGGTATGCTGTCCATGCTGTCCCTCTATCTTCCCCCACAGCAACCAATCTTCAGGAGGTGGATGTTCGCCCCTTTCGCCAAACCGATTGGTCTCGTTATGTCGGCCAGGCTTTGGTAATTCTCGGAAGTGCCGTTTCGCGGAACCCTGAGGCGTTTTTCCTTACTCATCCACTCGGAAGTCCCAAACTGAAGCTGGATGAGCGCTTTTGCCCGTTACCACTTATTGACCGCCGTCAGCTGAGCTTCTGTCGCACGCTCTGAAGAATCTCATCCGAGAGCCGCGGATTCTGGACGGCGCGTGCCAGGGCGACCGCGCCGAGAAGCGCGGCAGTTTGAAAGATCGCTTCTTTCCGATTTCCGTCTTGTGTAGAGAGGATTTCTTCCAGTCCCCGCTCGAATGCTGCCTTGACTTCCGGTGTCGACCGAGCCACTTCCTGGGCCAGAACGGCCATGGTGCACCCGTCGCCCGGATGATCCCGGTGCGATTGACTCAGATAGCTGTCCGCATACTTCTGCCTGCCTTTTTTCGTCGCACCGTGGCTCCGGGCGCGACTGGCCGAAAGCCGTTGTCCGTAAGCGACGGCCGCTTCCTGAAGCTGTTGCTTAGAACCGAAGTGCGCATAAAACGCGCCATGCGTTAGCCCAGCGGCCTTCATCACCTCGGCGACGGTCACGTTCCCAAACCCCCGTTCGCGGAAGAGCCGTGAGGCCTCCTTAACGATCCGATCATGTTTCGCGGCGGTCTCCTTGGCAGGGTAGCGCATGGTTCTGAATCCTCCATCTATGATGATCATCATATCAGATATATGACGATCATCATACATGATGATCGTCAGGAGGAGATATGAAACTCTCAGGCAAGAAAGCTCTCATTACAGGAGGCAACAGCGGCATCGGGCTTGCCACAGCTCGCCTCTTCATCGCTGAAGGCGCTGAGGTCGCCATTACTGGACGAGATCAGAAGACGCTGGATGAAGCAATCGCGGAACTCGGACCGCGAGCTCATGGCTATCGCGCCGATGTGACGGCTGCAGAGGATCGCAAGCGGCTCTTTTCGGCCCTGGCCAAAGACTTTGGCAAACTTGACATCGTCGTCGCCAATGCAGGCATCTCTGGCCGGACACCGACTGGCACGACCGACGAAGCCACCTTCGAGAATATCGTCCACACCAATCTCAACGGTGCC
Source organism: uncultured Acidobacteriaceae bacterium (assembly GCA_963763905.1). Lineage (GTDB taxonomy): Bacteria > Acidobacteriota > Terriglobia > Terriglobales > Acidobacteriaceae > PALSA-350. The sequence goes on from CAVXRU010000023.1 coordinate 50,595, forward strand.
TTCTTCACGGTCAATTCAGCCGCTCTTCTGTTGAACGACAACGGCAGCATCATCTTCAACGGATCAGTGCATAATTATCTCGGTCAACCGGGCGTGGCTGCCTACGCGGCCACGAAAGGCGGACTTGTCTCGATGGCGCGGGCCATCGCCGCCGACCTTGCGCCGCGCAAGATTCGCGTAAACGTCGTGGCCCCGGGGGCGACGAAGACTCCCATCTGGAAGCGCGGGCCGCGCGCCAATGCCACTCAAGAGGAATCAGCAAAACTTTCCAACTTCGTCTCAGCCACGGTTCCACTTGGCCGTTGGGGCGAGCCAGAAGATCTGGCCAAGGCTGTACTTTTTCTTGCCTCCGACGATTCGTCGTACATCAACGCGGTCGAGCTTATGGTTGACGGCGGAATGACGGGTGCTCCCTTCGGAGCCCCCATTCTTCGCGGCTAAGCGCGGAATGCCGCCCATCGAAAATTGAAGTCGTCCGACAAAAACGTTCAACGCAAAAGGAGAAACTTATGCCCACGATCCACTTCCATCAGACAACCAGGCTGACGCCCGAGCAGTACGTTGCCGGGCTCACCGACTTCGGACCCGGCCGTTCAAAGCTCTTTAGCAACAGCGCTGACAAGTACCTCAAGGTGCATCAGCGCGGCCGTACGTCGGCCGACGTCACCGAAGGCTCGGGCGGCATCTGGGAACGCCTGCACTACGACTGGTCCGATCCGAACAACGTCGTCCTCACGACGACCGACTCGAACACGTGGGGAGGTACTTCGGGCCACACCTACACCTTCACTCGGAGGCCCGAGGGCACCACAGAGATTGACGTGGCTGTCACACGCGAGGGCAAGAATTTCAAGGGACTCTTGCTCGGCCTCGTGCTCGGTACCATCGGCAGGTGCGTTTTGGAAAAGGCGTTTACAAACAGCGTCAAGGCCATCGAAACCCGGAACGGTGTGGCCACGGACAGATACGCAGCTTAAGCATGCGGCAACCCTACCCTACCCGGCCGGATTGGTACGCCAAGTATAAGGTGCGCGCGCAGGCCGGCCGAGAACTGCCGCAACAATGACATCAGCGATTAGGGCGGGATGGGTGTCATCTGCCGCCCTGCGCTCCTCAAACGGGCGTACCTCAAAGAGTAGGTTCGACGGTGTCATTGTCATTGAGCGCCTTATCACCTAAACACTCACAGGTGCCGATTACTCCTCAAATGTCGGCTGCTGTTTACTAATTGTTAGCCCAAAAATACATCCGTCCTTAAACACGCTGAGATACAACATCGTGTTTCCTACTCGTGTCTCAGCACGGTCTGCGGCTCAACAGCCGCCGCTCGGTGTGCCGGAAACCAACAGGCTATTAGGGCCACCACGGCTAGAAAGCACGGCACTCCAGTAAATGTCACCCAGTCGTACGGAGCAATTCCATAGAGTACTCCCGCCGCAACCTTCGACGATGCCAACGAGATGGGTAGCCCAATGACCAAAGCAACACATGCGAGTACCATGCCTTGACGCACAATCAGACGCTGTACTCCGCCCTGGGTCGCGCCCAACGCCAGGCGAATTCCGATCTCCCGAGTCCTGCTATCGACCGCGTAGCTCATGACGCCATACAGACCTACTAATGCGAGCAATAGTCCAGTAAGTCCGAAGATAGCAAAGACCGTGGATGCCATTCTTGGGAAAAACAACGCTTCACTTAAATGCTCATTCAGGGTTTTTTCGGCAAAGATCGCAAGCGCCGGGTCTACGGCGTGAATCTCCCTGTGCAAGGCCCCAGCCAGTTCTGCGGGGTTTCCTTCGTAACGCACCAGCAATGAAAATCCCATGAAGGGTGCAGCCGCACCCATATCCTGCTCCAAGAAAAGGTACGCAATCGGCTCATCCACCTCACCAATGGTCGTGGTTTTTGTGTCTTTTACTACTCCCACGATCTCGTAGGTTTTAGCGTCGCTTGTGACATGCTCCCCGATGACGTTGCCACCGCCGAATACCATGCGGACGAATTTTTCGTTGACCACAGCCTGTCTGGGAGCATTCGGGTCGGTGCTGGTAAAGTCCCGGCCGGCGACCCATGGGATTCCCATGGTCGCGAAAAACCCTTCTCCTACTCCGTATATCTTAGGATGAACTTCGCCGTCTGGGTTCATTTTGCTGCCCGACTTGTGGAACTTACTATCCTGTCCTCCGTAGAACGAAAGGGGCACTTTGTCCGTCCATGCTGCGGATATCACTCCCGGCATTTCCATGGCCCGGTCGTGGAGACGCCGTAACAGCAGCGACGTTTGTCCCAGGGTGTAGCCGTTGTGTGCCGGATCGATCGACAACATCAGCACGCCACTGGTCCGAAACCCGGGGTCAACTCCGGTTGACTTTTGCAGGCTGCGCAGAAAAAGTCCGGTCGTACATAACAGCACCAGACATAACGAAATTTGCACTACCACGAGCACAGGGCGTAAGCTCCAGCGCCGGCCGGGACGGTTCAATGCACTCTCTCCCTTGAGCGAGTTGGGCAGCATCGGCCGCGATGCACTGAAGGCAGGCGCAATCCCGCACAGTATTCCAACTCCCGTGCTCAGTACGAATGCGTAGAGGATCACTCTCCAGTCGACATCCAAGCTCAAATCGATAGGGACCGCCAAAGGCAGACGAATTGCTGTGAAGCCACGCACCGCTGCCACACAAAAGGCAACGCCGAACACGCCCCCGGCCAGGGCCAGCAGTGTACTCTCCAGAAGCATTGGCCGTATCAGCTGAAACCTGGTTGCACCCAGCGCAATCCTTACCGCCATCTCCCTGTGTTGCCCAGCGGCGCGAACCAAAAGCAGGTTCGTGACGTTCGACGCAGCAATGCAGAGTACGAGGAACGTGACTACGGACAAGGCCGTGAGAAAAGCGCCAAACATCGCCCTTTGCGAAGGCAGTAAGCTGCCCGCCTGCTCGATGTGAAAGCCAAGGCCCTCATCTTCTTTCGGGTGAGCCATGGCAAACCGTTTGGCCACAGCATCCAACTCGGCCTGCGCCTGCGTTCGGTCCGTGCCGGGCTTCAATCGCGCGATTACATCGAGCCCCCCTCCCAAACGGGGTTCCAAAGCCTTCAGTGCATCACCCGTTAGCTGCTCTCGCTCGCCCTCTGGTACCCAGAACCTGCAGTCGAACAGCTTATTGATTCCGCGAAATCCGGGCGCCGTAACACCGACGACGGTAAACTTCTTTCCCGACAGCGATATTGTTTTCCCTACGATCCCGGCATCCTGGTTGAAATGCCGTCTCCACAGGCTGTTGCTCAGCACTACCACCGGCTCCCGCTCTTCACTGCCGAGGAAGCCGCGTCCGAGGACGATGGGCAGAGCGGCCACTTCAAAAAAATTCGCCGTCACAGTCTGACCCCACGCCCGCTCTGGCTCGCTCTGCCCGCCGATCGTCGCGGGCAGGATATAACCGTATGCCGCCAGATCAGAAAACGACTTGGCTGGCCCACGCAGGTCGTCAAACATCTGCTGGGTAAATCTACCGTAGCTCTGACCATGGTGGGTCGTGGGATAGAGATTCAACAGCGTCGCCGGGTCGCCCACCGGAGGCCCTTGGAGCACCAACTTATTCACGGCGGTAAAGATAAACAGGTTCGCGGCTATTCCCAGGCCGAGAGAGATCGCGACCGTTAGCACGGTAGTTGGCGATTTCACTAACCGCCGGATTGCGTGGCGCATATCCCGTGCGAAGCTTTCTACGACGATCAGCGAGCCTTGCTGCCAGGCTTCTTCTCTCACCCTCTGCGGATTGCCAAATTTCAGGTAGGCTCGCCGCCTCGCCTCCTCTGGCTGCATTCCTCGCTGGATGTTCTCCGCAATTTCCTCCTGTAGGTGAAGGGCAATCTCCTGCTGCAGTTCTGCATCTCTCTTCGCACGCCCCAAAAAATTGCGCCAATTCATTTATCTGCCCTCGTCCTTCAGAGGCGATGCCCCATCACCAGGCCAATCGTCCTAGCAGCCACCAGCAGCGTTCCCCGGAATCATCATGTCCAAGGTGCCCTTCAGCATCTCATTGCTGTTTTTTTTCCCGGATGCTTCCATAGAGGTTCTATGCGAAATGAGTATACTCCCATAGAAATTCTATGGGGAAATGCTTGGAAAGACGCGAAGCCCGTGGAGAGAAAAGCAGGACGAGGGAAAGCATCTGTTCGGAGTTCCGGCCGAAGCACCGGCCACCCGGAAGTAAGCCTAAAAACGGCGCATGATCGCCTTGTGGCGAGGAGGCCACCAGGTGATGAAGCAAAAGCCACGTTCCCTACAGAAGCGCAAGCACCCCAAGACACATCTACGGTTGCCAGATCTCGAATACTCTAAGACAGCCGTGTTGAACAGCTTGACCAGTGTCGACGGCCAACGTGGATATGGCCACGCGATCGACGAATTCGTCGATTGGTACTGCTCGGAGCCCCGTCTTGCTTTGAACCGAACAGTGGTTCTCCGCTATCGCACCTACCTCGAAGCACGCCAACTCGCGCCTGGAACCATCAGCCTTCGACTGGGCGCCGTCCGGCGTCTCGCCTATGAGGCAGCGGACTCCGGCCTCTTGAGCTCCGATCTGGCTGCTGGGATTCGCCGGGTAAAGGGCGTAAGAAATCTCGGAGTCCGTCTCGGCAACTGGCTGAGCTCCGAGCAGAGTCTGTCACTCTGGCAGGCTCCCAACTGCAAAGTCCTGAAAGGCAAACGAGACCGCGCGCTTCTTGCGCTGTTGCTCGCCTGTGGTCTGCGTCGGCACGAAGCGGTCGCCCTGAGACTCGAACACTTGGAACAACGGGAAGAACACTGGGCCATCGTCGACCTGAAGGGCAAGGCGGGACATGTTCGTACAGTACCTGTGCCCGGCTGGGTCATGGAAGAGCTGCGCGTCTGGTTGAATGCATCAGGGATCGACCGAGGAAAGGTCTTCCGTCGAGTCACCAAAGATGGGAAAGACTCTGGGTGAAGGAATGACGGAGAAGGCTGTCTGGCACATCGTGAAAGACTCCGCGAAACGGATCGGATTGGAGAAACTGGCTCCGCACGACCTTCGACGGACCTGTGCCCGACTCTGCCACGCCGCGGGAGGAGAATTGGAGCAGATCCAGTTCCATCTGGGCATGTCTCCATTCAGACGACGGAACGCTACCTCGGCTGCAAACAGCGGATTCGTTCGGCGGTCAATGATCGAATTGGGATCGAACCTCGCGCTTGAATGGCGAACACTCCAAGTGGCAACCCGCACGGATTGTCACCGTCTCTCCGATTGAGCCCGGACCACCGGCAAACCGGAACTTCATCCGGCTGCTGGGTAACTTCCGTGTTGGCGACAATCCGACCTGAACCCGCGATTTGACCTTCAACCATCTGGGTGAGTGCGTCTCCCTATTAACGTCAACTGACGGATTCGCGCATCCCAGCAGTATTCACATGCCCACTCTCGTGCAGAGTGGAAGCGGGATGAAAGTCCTACTCGGCTCGTAACGCCTCTACGGGATTCACCGAGGCCGCGCGCCGCGCCGGGATGTAGCTTGCCGCAAGCGCCGCAACCGCCAACACCAGAGCCACGCCCGCCAGCGTCGTCGCATCCCATGCGCTCACGCCGAAGAGTAGCCTGCGCATCAGGTTCGCCGCAGCAATGGAGCAGGCCAGCCCCGCGCCGATGCCTGCCGACGTCAACCATCCTGCTTCGCCCAGCACCAGCCGGTAGACTGCTCTGCGCTGTGCTCCCAGAGCCATGCGCACGCCAATCTCCCGCGTCCGCTGACTCACCGAATACGCCGTCACACCATACAAACCCACAATACCCAGCATCAGCGCCGCTGCCGCAAATCCGCCCACCAGATAAGCCGACGATCGGTGCAGATACGCCGCGGGCGAGTCATGAATTCTCTCCAGCATGGTAATCGGGTCATAGGTCGCCAGCCCTGGATCGATCCCGTGAATCGTCGCCGTCATCAACGGCAGCATCGAGTCCTCATGCTGCGAAGTGCGCACAATCACCGCGAAGTCGTTGGGGGCATTTTGATTAAAGGGAAAATAAAGCGCCGGGGCCGGTGCAGCATCCAGTTGTCCCTCCTGAATATCGTTCACCACACCGACGATTTCGAAATGCCGCTTCGGAATACCCTGCGGGTATATCTGTTGGCCCACCGGGTCTTGGCCGGGGAAATAACGCTTGGCCATCTGCTCATTGACCACCACCACAAGAGGCTTGGACCCATCTTCCTCTTCCATGAAATAGCGACCTCGCAGCAGTTGCGCCTGAATCGTTGTAAAGTAATTGGAGCTGACCACGCGATCGGCTATCTCGTTCTGTTCCCCGTGATACGGCCGCCCAACTACCCAGAAATTATCCGCATTGCCGCCATTGCCCAAAGGCAACGTATCCGCAAAAGCGACAGACTTCATGCCCGGCAGGCCCGAGAACTTTTCCTGAATCTCACGCTCCAGCGCAATCAACTGCGCGTCCGTGGCGTGTTGCGCTCTCGGCGCGCTGACCTGCAGCGTCGCCAGATGGTCAGGCTCTAATCCCGTATCCACGTGCAACAGCTTATACAAGCTCTTGCCCAGCAGCCCTGCGCTCACTAGCAGGACCATGGCTGCAGCTAGCTCGATCACCACGAGGTTCGCTCCAAAGCGCCGCCATGCGACACCCGCGAAGTTGCGGCCGCCGCCGCTCAGATCGCCCCGTAGGTCACTCAACGAGAGCCGCAGCGTGGGAGTAACGGCAAAGACTGCTCCTGTCGCCAAAGAAACGGCAACGGCGAATAGAGCCACGTGCAGGTTTAACCCCAGTCCTCGCAGATACCGCATCTTCGCCATCATGTCCACCGGAATCAACCGCAAAAGCAGTTGCATCGCTCCACACGCTGCGGCCACGCCCAGCACGCTTGATACCGCAACCAGCACCAGCCCTTCGGTCACAAACTGACGAAGCAGCCTTGCCTGCGATGCTCCCAGCGCGCCTCGCACTGCAATCTCGCGCCTACGGTTCTCAGTACGTACCAGCAGCAGACTTGCCACGTTCACCGTTGCAATCAGGAGCAGCAGCCCCGCTCCCGCCAGCAGCGCCAGCAGGATGGGCTGGATATCGCCCACCACAACATCGGTAAGCATCATCATGAAAGCGCCTCGGTTGCGGTCTACGTCCGGATATTGCCGCGCCAGTTGAGCCTGGATCGTCTGGACATCGGCTAGCGCGGCCTGGAAAGAGACTCCCGGCTTCAGCCGCGCCACTCCGAACAGGTTGTCGCAGTCGCGTGCCTTTGCGCAGGACCGCGATGATTGATAAATTCTCCAATAGTCCGCCGGCTCCGCAGGAGCAAAGGAAAAGCCCTTCGGCAGCACGCCGATGATCGTATTGACCGTGTTATCCAGAACCACCGTCTGCCCCACCACATCCTTGCTTCCGCCATACCGCTTCTGCCAGTTTGCATAGGACAGGAACACTACCTCAGAATTCCCCGGCTGATCGTCTGCCGGACGAAAATTCCTTCCCACCACTGAAGTCACGCCCAGTTGCTTAAAAAATCCCGCGCTCACACTTGCGCCGTGCACCGCCTGCAGGCCTGTTGGTGTTTTCAGCGTGAATCCATCCGTCCCATAAACTTCGATCGACTGGAAGACCGTGCTGCTTCGCTTCCAGTCCAGAAAATCGGGATAGGAAAGATGAAATCGCTTGCCCATCGTCGTGGTCTCGTACAGCACCACCAGCTGGTTGGGATTCTTATACGGCAATGGCTTGATCAACGCCCCATCCACAAACGCAAAGATCGACACGCTTGCGCACAGGCCCAGCGCCAGCACCAGCCCCGCCGTTGCCGCAAACCCCGGATTCCGTCGCAACTGACGCAGCGCAAAACGAAAATCCTGCGCCACGCTCTCTATCCTGAATCCCACCGCCTCGTGACTCTGCTCCTTGAGCTGTGTCGCGTTGCCGAACTGTCGCGCCGCTGCATAACGCGCGTCTTCTGGCGTCATGCCGTCGCCCGCCAGCTCCTGCTCAATCTGTTCGTGGTGAAACGCCATCTCTTCGTCCAGCTCCCCGGCGAATCGGCCTCGATGCATCAGGATCGCGACCTTTTTCAGGAGCTTTCTCAATGTGCTCATCCTGCCTCCTCCGCATCTTCCAGCACCCGGCTAATCGCCGCCATCATCTGCCGGAACTGCGACACATCCAGTCCCAGATGCTTTCTCCCCGCCGTCGTCAGCGTGTAGAACCGCGCGCGCCGGTTAGTTTCCGTTGTCTTCCACTCCGCGTTCACCCACCCCTGCAGCAACAATCGCTGTAGTGCCGGATAGAGTGAACCTTCTTCCACGGTCAGCACATCGTCCGAGATTCGCTTGATTGACTGCGCAATGCCGTAGCCATGCAGTGGGGCGCGCTTCAGCGTCGTCAGAATCAACATGTCCAGAGTTCCCGGTATTAGGTCCGCCTTGTTCACGGAATTTAACCATAGTCTTTCTATGCATTGGTCGTCAATGGGTTGGCACAGTCCGATGATTTTGTCGCAGCGATTCCGTTATCAGCGGTCGCCTATGGAAGAAGTAGCACGTTGTATCGGCGAGAAGGGCGAGTACCTAGAAAGAGGTTCTAACCTCACCCAAGCTGCGCTCTCTGCGAGAGAAATCGCCGATGCGCTCATTGATCAATCCAAACAGAAAAACTCCAACTGTCCGTGCTCCGGGCGAATAACCGCCAATCCGGAAACTACCCCGAAAATGGAGTTCTGTCCGGATTGGCGACGACTCGGGAGTTGAACGAAGATTTGTACCTGCGCCGGAGTTACCCCGACACCCTTCCTCAATGGGACAGGCTACCAAGAGTCGAAACTGGAGTTGTGAATGGCAATTCCCCGCGCCGACAGTTCATCCAGCAACTGCGCTACCGCAGGAGATATTTCACCGGTTCCCGGTACGACCACTGCCCATTCCAGGTCTTCTCGGAACTCTTTCCTGCTGATGCGCCATTTTTCAAGCGAAGGAGGTGTTGTAGCTCCAATCTGAATGATGGACCAGTGTCGAATCAGTGCTCGTGCAACGTCTCGATCCGGCAATCGGCCGCGCACGATGAAATGATTGTCGCCGTGCACGAGTATGCCTACCATGTGACTTCCTGCGGCTCATTAAATGATGAGACGCGCGGATCGGGAACCGGATGACCGATCGCAAAATGGTATACGACCTGTCCTCGGCTGAGTACAAGGTTGAGGTGACGGTGCACCTCATCATCGTAGAAGGCGCCGATGCCGGTCGCGCCCAGTCCTAATGCTTCAGCGGCGAGATAAAGGCGATGGCCGATAGCACCTGCCTCAAAATGCACATAGCGATAACCACGGTCACCATAGCTACGAGCGGCACGATCGAGATCGCCGATCATCGAAAAGGTCACGCAGGAGTTACCGGCCAGGTCCTGCCCCAGGCTCAGACCAGCGGCCGCTACGCGCTGGTCGCCAGCCTGCACCTGCTCCAACTCGGCACATTCCGGCCAGAACTTGTAGACACCGGGTTCTAACCCATCAACGCGGTGAGCATACAAATACAGCTGAATGAAACGCGTGGCGGCAAAGTCAGCCGACAATGGCTTGGCTGTGGCGGCGAGGATGGCCGAGAGCTGCGCCAATGACATCGATGGCTTTCCACCCAGGAAGTCGAGCGCCGAGCGTCGCATCCGGGCCACCTCGCCAAAGCCGCGAGTCGATGACGCCGGAGAAGGCAGCTTGATCTCACCGGAGCCGGTTGGAGCCGCCTCATCGGTGGAGGTGCCGCTGCTCCCGCTGCTACTTCGTTTCGTGGCTAGGTGAAGACTGTCAATCAGTGGGTGAGCAATCGCCTCCTTCGAAAGCTGGTTCGGCCGCCCGCCGAGCCAGACAGTTTTGCTAGTGGCCGCTTCACGCACTGGAATGGACTTGCCGTGCAGACTGACAATCAGCATCGGCCATTCATCCATGCTCGGGCGGCACAACTGGACCACTTCATCGTCGGGGAAATGCCCTGCCGCGAAACTATCGCATCCGATAGCCCGGGCGGAGAGCGCAAGTGCCTGCCAGGCGTGTCCTATGTCGTGCAAGCAGTACCGATAGGCCCGTTCACCGTACTTCCACGACTCGCGCCACACGATACTGGTCAAAACAAATACAACTGGCGCGGAGCCGTCAACTGCCCTCGTCCCGAAACCACCGTGTCCGCGCTGCTCCGCCATGTGTCTGGACGGATCGTAGTGATACATTCCATCTGGCCACCCCTTCAGGCCCCGTGTCAGGAAGTGGAATTCCGTCGGGTGTAGATTCCCGGAGGACGGATTCACTCTTAGCGCATACGTATCTCCCGTGGACGGGACAAGCTTGGACGCGCTGATCGCAGCGGAATAGAAGAGTAATTGCGAGAGAAAAGGTGGTCCGTCATCCGCGGGTATGGTGCCAAAAGCACCTTGAAGCACGTCGATAGCTGGCATTTCAGGGGCGGGCGGATCTGCCGGCAGATCGAGCACGGGCACGCCCTCGTAATGTCGAAACGGATCGGGCATGTTCGCCCAGTCGAGAACCCGCCGCGCTCGCCTCAGAGATTCAACGCTATGCTTTGTAGCTTCGTGATATTCGTGCCACCTCATTGCCGGTAGACGGCCTCCATTGATACTGATGCTGGTAGCTCGCAACAAGGCGACATTCCACTTGAGGAGTGCAGGCCAAGCTGCCGGTGAACCGGGCAACGCCTGAGCGGACAGCCGGAAGTGATTCGGTTACTTCAGTATCGCCGACAAACCGACCGCAGCTGAGTCAATCGGTGCCTCGCCCCGTTACAACAGTTGAGAACGTAGCGATATGATTGAGGCGCCGTTCCACTGTTCAAGGGCTGCACCCACGATACTCTACGACGCGATGAAGTGAGGACCAAGGATGGCTGACTTCCGCTACCCCAAGAAGTGGAACGAGATGTCCCTCGATATGAGGCTCATGTTCGGTTATCACATCTCCATGATGGTGATGATGATGGCAGGCGGTTCTTTGACGGTGCGACAGGAGCTTACAATCGCGGCAGCCATCGCAGTACTCATTGTTCTTGTATCCCGCTACCATCGACAGAAGAAGCACTGGAGATGGCCTGGGGTAAAACCACTCGATGTGCTATATGCGGTTGCTGGTATTGTCCTGATCTCGTTTTTCCTATACGCCGCGACTCCCCTTTTCCCTCCGAACAATGGTCGTGTAGTTCCATGGTACTTGGCTGGCCTTGGTATAGCTCTTTTTGGCATTCTCCAATCACTCAAGGTTGTGTACGCAGCCGAAGCCGAGTTCGCTTTGAACTGCTTGATTATTGACCAATATGGACGAGAGCTTGAACCGGAACGTGGACCCTCCTCTCTAGTAGAGCCAGAGGGAGCGAACTGGAAGCGTGTCACGAAGGCCGTGTATTCGTTCGCATTCATACTAGTGTGGGTTTGTGGTGTCGCATCGTTCTACTTCTTGGGAACGGCATTCAAGAGCGGCTCACCTGAACCAACGATTACCCAAACCGAACCACTCGAAGACCATGGCAAGACCGTATACGTGACTCCGACCGAAAAGCAGCGAGTACATGTCCTGCAACTTGTCTCGTAGGTTGGTCTCCCTATAGTGCTTCTCGGTGGAGCAGCCATTCACTTCCTCGCGGGAGTGAAGTTGTTTCCGAACACTCCGACTCTCGCTGAATACTTAAATCGTGGCAAGAACACGCCCTCAGGGCCTACCGCATAAAGCGAAACCGATCATCCCAACTGGCGTAATCGCCGATGCGCTCATTGAACGCTTCCGGCTCGTCATCGTATGACCGCCCACCCGGAAGTTACTTTCAGAACGGTTGTAATGTCCGGGTTGGCGACAATACGTCCAGAACGTGGTGAGTGCGAAATGGGGGTTGTCTCCTCGATTGAGACAAGCAGATAAGACGCTGTTTGTTGTATTTCGACCGATATTTCTTTGCCTCGCCACCGACCGCGGTCAGCGGGATGGGAGCACGTTGGCATGACGCGCGATCAAGCGCCAGGTTGTCGCTTCCTGCTTCCAAATATGAGTGAACCGGCGCTGGACCCTCTGCCCAGCCATAGGAGCATCGCCCGTTGGTTGGACGGTCTCAGCGCCCATGACGATGGCGATGTCGCCGTCGACACGGATAAATTCGATCTTTCGTTCGAACGAGGAGTAACGGATCTGGCCTCGCTGAACCAGAGCGAGGACGTTGCGCTTGCCGACCACTACTTGGTTCGAAGGGGCGTTGACGGTGAATTGATCGGACCATAGCCGTTCGAGCGAAGAGAGGTCTTGATTCAATACGGCCGCTCGCTCCTGGTCGTCCAGCGATCGGATGGTTCCCTCGTCGGTGGAGAGACGGCCCTGCGCTTGGTTTGCCGTATCCGAGCCAGTAAAGCCCAGGAGCAGCAGAACCAATGGGAATGCAATTCTCTTTTTCATTTCGTACCTCCTCCAATGAGGCCAACCGTCCGGTCTGGTGGTTGGCCCCGAAACGTGAATTATTGGTCAACGCTGGACTCAGTCGATGCGGTGTCCGACAGCAGTGGAACAGCCGCTTACCAGTAAATTGTCATTGGTGTCGAAGATCTCATTGTGAGCGTTTGCGGTCCATGTGTTGGGATCGTCACCGATCTCGATCGTCTGTGTAAGCCTTTGCCATTCAATCCAGACGCCCGCAGGGTTGTACAAGAAAGCTTCCAAAGTCGAGCTGAAAGTGCTGCCCTGTATCTGTTGCCAAATCCCGTGGCCGGGGCCGCGCAGGGCGGGACTGAACCGTGCGGTGGTCTCGGTCATGGTTCCGCCACGCGCGAAGCTGAGAAGGGAACGGAACGGACTGCCTAATGGTGCGCCCGTATTGCAGTCGCGCAGCGTCACCTCTACTCGCCACGTTCCTTCCAGTCCCCGGCCGCTCGCTGCTTGCTGCGACTGAGCGTTGGCAATGGTTCTCGGTGCTAGCACCAGGGCGATTGCCAGTGCCAGCGCAAACAATCCTGCCGAACTAAGCCGTTGTGATGTCATAGTTCTTTCTCCTTGTATCGATGTGCACATCGGATTCTTATCCGGCGTGCTGCGTGATGCTGCGTGCGCGTGGCGATGAAAGTCTTTAGAATGTCTCTGAAAGTATTTGAAAGTTCTTGAAAAAGGCTGTGGATCCACAAGAACCGCACATCTATGCCTTCGGAAACTTCCGCCTGGACGTCTCAAAGCGACTGCTGTTTCGTGGCGGCGAACCGATATCGCTTACGCCAAAGGTTTTTGACACGCTCGTTTGTCTTGTTGAACACAACGGCAATGTGCTCAGCAAAGATGATTTGATGTCGGCGGTGTGGCCGGATACGGTGGTCGAGGAGAACAACCTTGGCCAAAACATCAGCAAACTGCGCAGCTTGTTGGGGGAAAGCCCTGGCGATCATCGCTGGATCGTCACCCTACCAGGTCGTGGCTACCGTTTCGTGGCTGACGTAACGCGGCTGGCCTCGGGGAAGGAAATCTCTAGCGGGGACGTCGGACTGCTAGGGCGGATTCCTGAGCAGAATCCGAGTGCGGCCGCAGCCCCATCACTGCCAAAACAAGCTACCAGTGGCTTCAGCGTCCGGCTTAGACGCTTTCTGCTCGCAGGGCTGCTCGCGGGGGTGCTGACCGTTGGCGCCGTTTACTTCCTGCGTTCGCGGAATAGTCCCTCGGCCCATCCGACTGTGGAATCCATTGCTGTGCTGCCATTCAAGCCGCTGGTGCCGGAGAGTCGCGATGAGGCCCTGGAGCTCGGGATGGCCGACACATTGATTACCAAGCTTAGCAACAGCACAAAACTGATCGTCCGCCCGATCAGTTCCGTGCGGCGCTATGGTGGTATCGAGCAGGATCCCGCAGCCGCCGGTCGCGAGTTAGCTGTCGATGCGGTGCTGGACGGAACTATCCAACGGTGGGGAAACCGAATTCGAGTTGCGGCGCGCTTGGTCTCCGTCAGGGATAACAAAACGCTGTGGGCTGGCCAATTCGACCGAGGGTTCGGAGATATTTTCGATGTGCAAGATTCCATCTCCGAACAGGCTGCCGCGGAGTTGCTGCCGAGACTAACGGGAGAACAGAAAGAGGCGCTGGCGAAGCGTTATACCGCGAATGCCGAGGCCTACGAGCTCTATCTGAAGGGGCGCTTTTTCTGGAACAAGCGAACACCTGAGGCGACCGCCAAAGCTGCCGAGTATTTCCAGCATGCTCTGGAGCAAGACCCGACATACGCACTTGCCTATGCCGGCGTCTCCGATTGCTACAGAACATTACCCATCATGAGCGATGTACCCTCCCGCGATGCCTTCCCAAAGGCGAAGCAGGCGGCCCTCAAGGCGCTGGAGATCGACAATAATTTAGCCGAAGGACACAGCGCTCTCGCTTATGTCGAGTACTTTTTCGAGTGGGACTGGGCAGCAGCGGAAAAGGAGTTCCGGCGCGCTATTGAGATCAACCCGAATTACCCGCTGGCGCACATGGGATACGCGCACCTCCTTTCCACTCTCGGGCGGCATGAAGATGCACTGGCGGAGGTAGACCGGGCGATCAAGCTCGACCCCTTGTCACCCTTTGTGGGTACCATCAAGGGGCAAATCCTGTTCCACGCCCACCGCTACTCTGAAGCGATCGAGGAAGTCAACAAGGCCTTGGAAATCGAGCCTAACTTCTGGATCGGGCAGATTGTGCTCGGCAGGAGCTATGAACGGTTAGGTCATTACGAGCAAGCTATTAAGTCTCTTCGCACGGCTGCGGAATTTTCGGGCGGCGTTACCGAGGCGACTTCCTTGGCTGGCTACGTGTATGCCGTTTCCGGACGGCGTCAACAGGCAGAGCAGGCTTTACAGACGCTCCGCGTGGCATCACAGACACGATACGTTCCCCCTTACAATTTTGCGCTGCTGTATCAGGGGCTTGGAAATTCGGACGAGGTGCTGAGTTGGCTGGAGAAGGCATACGAGCAGAGGGACGTACACATGGTTTTTCTTCCCGTGGATTCCAAATGGGATACCCTCCGCAACAACCCGCATTTCATTGGTTTGACAAAACGCCTGAATTTACCAACCCTGAACGGCTCTTCTCATTAAGCACAACAGCCAATCGGTTCATGCCTGGAGAGGTTCTACGAGCAGATGCAGACCATGTACTTGAGGCGTCGCGCCAAATGCGGCGCGCTCCGTCGGAAACCGCGATTTCTTGGATTTGTCAAAACAGAGGTGGAACTGGTGTGCGAAGTGAACTCGTTGGCTTCCGAAACGCGAAATCCCGCGCGGATATTGGAAGCTGTAATGCCCCGTGCGGACGACAGTTGACGAGTCACCGCCCACCCGGAAGTTACCCAGAACCGGTGGGATGTCCGGGTTGGCGACAATCCGCCCGGAACTCACAAGACGCTACGGAATCGGAGCTGGAAACGTGCCTCAGGCTGTTTTCGTCAACCCAAGATCATGACCAGGAAGATCGGTGAACACTGGCCGATTTGCGATTACCTATCTGAAATGTTCGTTCAGACAGCGTTTTGCTCGCTTGACTGTCCATCCCGGCTAACGGAATTTTCGATCGTCGGATCTATTCGTACCGGATAGCTTTGACTGGATCGAGCCTGGCCGCTCGGTGCGCCGGAATCCAGCAGGCCAGCAGTCCAACGATCGCCAGCAGTGAAGCGACGATCACAAAGACAACCGGGTCGGACGAAGAGACGCCGATCGGCAGACTGGCCATAAGACGCGCCGCGGGTACCGCTGCGGCGAGGCCCAGCCCGAGCCCCCCACCGATCTGCCACAAACCACGGCGCATTACCAGCGCAACGATGTTGCGCGCATTGGCTCCCAGCGCCATGCGCACACCGATCTCCTGCGTGCGGCTGTTTGTCGCCTGGGCAAGAACGGCATAGATGCCTACTGCCGCCATCAGCAGGGCGATCAGAGCAAAGCCTGAGAAGATACGGCTGAAAAGATGGAGAAACCACTCCTGACGCTGAATCGCCTGGGGCAGCGTGTACACATCGCGCAGTGGCAGATCCTGGTCGAGGTTCTGTACCGCGGCGCGCACTGCGGCGATTGGATTGCCGCCGGACCGGATCAGCAGCGCCATGCCGTTCCGGCCCTCCTGGCGTAGAGGAATAAACATCAGCGGGTTCGGCGATTTCTCATTCATTTCCTGAACGATGTTTGCCGAAACACCGACGACCGTGACCCAATCGCCCGGTTTGTTCTTGTCATCGTAGAAGCGGAACCTCTTCCCGATAACAGACTGGCCGGGCCAGAAGTGCTCCGCGCACTCGCGTGTCACAACTGCAGCTTTATGGTTCGCAGTACCGTCGACTTCGTTGAAGTCGCGGCCGACCAAGATCGGCAGATTGATCGCGTCGAAATAGCCCGGAGACTGAACAATGAAAGAAGCTGAAGGCCGGTGAGCCGCGTCGTTGATCGTTGCGTGCTCGATTTCGATATTGCGTGAAGCAGCTCCGAGACCTGGAAGGTCCGATGTGAGTGCCACGTGTGTTACGCCTGGAAGCGCCCTCAGGCGGGGCAGCAGCTGATCATAGAATCGCTGGCGGGCATCGGCGTCTTTGTAGTGCTCCTCCGCAAAGTCGATCCGCGCGGACGTGATCTGCTCCGCGGGCACAGCTTGATTTACCGCGAGGCTGGTGAGAAGGCTATGAACAAAGACCCCGGCCCCGGTGAGAAGCACCAAAGTAAGCGCAAACTGAAAGACAACCAGCAAGCTTGAAAGCTTGCCGCCGCGAAATGTGCCCGCGCTGCGTGCGCCATCCTTAAGAACTTCGTTCACGTCCACACGCGAGAATCGCAGCGCCGGCGCAGTCCCAAAGAGCAGGCCGCTGAGGATGCACATACCGGCAAAGTAGCCGAACACCGTGTAGTTCATCGTGAACTCGATCCAGTAGGGCTTACCCACATTCTGCGTATTGAGGTCAAACCAGTGAACTCCCAGCCACGCCAATGCCAGTCCCGACACGCCGCCAAGCATACTGAGGAGCAGGCTCTCAATCAGCAGTTGGCGGACGACCCGCCACCGAGATGCTCCCAGCGCCGAACGGATCGACATCTCGCGCTGACGCAACATCGCCCGGCTCAGCATCATGTTCGCCACATTCGCGCAGGCGACCAGCAGCACGAATCCCACGGCAGCCATCATCAGAAGAAAAATTATGCGGATACCGCCGCCGTTATACCGCTCGTGAAACGTCTCGACTGTAACGCCAATATCTTTATCGTCTGGATACTGCGCTGCCAGGCGGCGGGCGATCCCGTTTATCTCCACGTCCGCCTGGAGAATGGGGACATGCGGCTTGAGCATTCCAAAGAGCGCCAGCGGCCGGTTGGTATGCTTCTCCAACTCCGCCGTGGGAACCAGCGGAGTCCACATATCTGTATTGCTAGGAAACTTGAAGCCCTTGGGCATGACCCCGACAATCGTTGTCGGCTTCTCATTGATGCGCACCTGGCGGCCCAGCACACTCGGAGAGCCGGCGTAGCGCTCCTGCCAGATGCCGTAGGCGATCACCGCTAGAGGCGCCGCGCCCGGCTGGTCATCGCCGGGAAGAAATCCGCGTCCCAGTACCGGCCGGATGTGCAGCATCTCGAAGATTCCCAAGGACGCACGCTCCATCCGGTAAGTCTGCGGAGCAATGCCGGTTTCGCTCAGGATGCCGTCATCATCGCTGGCCGCTTCGAGGAACGCCAGAGATGAGTTCTGCGCGCGGTAATCGCGAAAATCCGGATACGACACGCGCATCGTGTTGTTGGTGCGCTGCTTGAGGTTCTGGTTGAGAATCGAAACCAGCTGCTCGCCTCCCGGCACCGGCACCGGTTTGAACAGCACCGCGTTGACGAGCGTAAAGACCATCGTGTTGAGGCCGATCCCCAGCGCCAAAGTCGCCACCACGGCGGCAGAGAACAGGCGATGAGAAAGGATCATGCGCAGCGCAAACCGCAAGTCGTGTGCCATATTGCCCGATACGGAGGAGAGGGGCAGTTTGTTCCCGTCATAATTGCGGCTGTGAGGGCGAACAGGGAGCAAGAACAAATCCTGACTAGCTGGAAACTCGGGAATTCTAAGCGCCAGCAGGTTCAGTCCCGAAAACGCCGATGTAGCCAGGAGGAATTCTGGCTTCACGCTAAATCGCCGAGGCCCGAATCGAGCGCCTGGAAGGCGAATTCGGGGGTTCCGGTCGGACAACCGCCTATCCGGAAGTTACCCCAAAACGGGTCTAATGTCCGGATCGGCGACAATCCACTCGTGAGAACAAACTGGATTGCTTATTGAGGAACTGAAGTGCAAGATTGAGTCTGTCACAGCACATTTCTTGAGGGCCGCAGCTGAGATGGCGTGAGTGCCCACCACCGCCCACCTGTCACCTCTGCCAGTCGCCCGATTCCCGCTCGCGAATTACCATACGACTTCTCAATGGGACTACGCGGAGCGCCGCTCTCAAGGAGTGCCGTATGTCTTTCTACTGGATCTACGATCTACCTACCTGGCTCTTTGGCATTCTCACAGTGATTGTGATCGTGGCCTTCGGTTTGGCTGGCCTCTTTCTCCTTCGCGGCTGGGTGCAACGCATTGACACCGGGCACCATGCCTACAACCACATCGTGGGTTTCTTCCTCGCTGGCGTTACTGTCTTGTATGCGGTTTGTGCAGGCCTGCTAGCGGTCGGAGCCTGGGCAACCTACGATGAAGTGCAGGGAAAGATCGACCATGAGGCCACTGCCCTCGGCGCTCTCTACCGTGACATCGGTGCGTACCCCGAACCCGTGCGCACCATCTTGCAGACCGACCTGCGCCGGTATGCTCGCGAAGTCATCGATGTGGGATGGCCGATGCAACGACGCGGGATCGTTCCCAATAACGCCAGCTCGGTGCTTAACGACTTTCAGCAGCATTTCATGGCTTTCGAACCTCAGGACCAGAGACAGAACATCGTCGCCGCAGAAGCCTATAGATCCTTCAATGACCTGACGGCAAGCCGAAGAGCCAGGCTCAACAGCATCCAGGCTGAAATGCCCGGACCTCTGTGGGCCTTGATGATCGTCGGAGCCGCGATTTGCATTGCGAACACCTGGTTCCTTCACTCAGAAAGTTTCATCATGCACATCTGGATGACGATATTGTTTTCAGGCCTGTTGGCTCTGCTGATCTTCTTGATCGCAGTCATGGACAATCCGTATCGAGGAAAGATCGGCGTCTCTCCAGAACCCCTCGAGCGCGTCTACGAGCAGATCATGTCACCACCAAAGTGATGTGACTTCGTGTGTGGAGTAGAAGGACCATTTCAGGAAGCGCCAATCGGCACGAACATGGGTGCCCCACCTCTCCCGGTATTGGAGAGGTCGTATCCAGCGCACTTCATCGTTCCGGGCGAGTCACCGCCAAGCAGGAAGTAACGTTGAGAAAGGAGCATGATCGGCCAATGGCGAGGAGGCCACAGGTCGATGAAGCATAAGTCGCGTTGCACGAAACAGCGTAAGCACCCCAAAACCCGTTTGCGTTTGCCGGATCTTGAATTTTCAAAGACGGCAGTGTTGAACAGCTTGATCAGTGCCGACGGCCAACGCGGATATAGCCATGCGATCGACGAGTTCGTCGATTGGTACTGCTCGGAACCGCGACTGGCCCTGAACAGAACGGTGGTTCTCCGCTATCGCAGCTACTTAGAAGCCCGCCTGCTTGCCCCCCGGAACCATCAACCTGCGCCTAGGTGCCGTTCGGCGCCTCGCCTATGAGGCAGCCGACTCCGGTCTGCTGAGCTCCGACCTAGCCGCTGGGATTCGCCGAGTTAAAGGCGTCAGAAATCTCGGCGTGCGCTTGGGCAACTGGCTGACTGTTGAGCAGAGCCTCGCGCTCTGGCAAGCCCCGGACTGTGAAAAGCTCAAGGGCAAGCGAGACCGTGCACTTCTTGCGCTGTTGCTTGCCTGCGGTTTGCGTCGCCACGAAGCCGTTGGTCTCAGAATCGAGCATCTGGAACAACGGGAGGAACACTGGGCTATTGTCGATCTGAAGGGCAAGGCGGGACATGTTCGCACGATTCCTGTGCCCGGTTGGGTAATGGAAGAGTTGCGAGTCTGGTTGAATGCTGCGGGGCTCGACCGAGGTAAGATCTTCCGTCGAGTGACGAAGATGGGGCGGATCCTGGGTGAAGGCATGACCGAGAAAGCCGTCTGGCACATCGTGAAGGATGCGGCAAAACGGATCGGCTTGGAGAAATTGGCGCCGCACGACCTGCGTCGCACCTGCGCCCGCCTCTGCCATGCTTCGGGAGGGGAGTTGGAACAGATCCAGTTCCTTCTGGGGCATGTTTCCATTCAGACGACGGAACGCTACTTGGGTTGCAAGCAGCGGATTCGATCGGCGGTCAATGATCAAATCGGGGTCGAGCCCAGTCGTTAACGCCGCGCCAGCTTGAAAAGGTAGTAGCATGGCGCAGAAGCCAGGGTGGCTCGGATGGAATACGATCGGGACAAAGTAGATGAGATAACTATTGCACTTCTTTGGCTGACCAGTTTCAAGAACGCTGACGGTGTACGAGCCTGGAAGGGCCAAGACTGGGAAACGATGGATCGACTTTACTCAAAGGGCTACTTCTCTGATCCGAAGAACAAAGCAAATCGGTTGTCTTGAGCGAAGAGGGCGAGAGACGCTCAAGGGAGCTGTTCGCGAAGCACTTCTCGCCGAAACACTAGATCTTGCCCAAACAGAGCTTCTTACAAGGGGCTGGCCGTAAGCCAAATCCCGGTTAGGGAAGGATTGGCGACCATCCGCCCGGAACACTGGAGCATGTCGTTTTCTTGAGCGATTTATGGGTAGTGTCCTAATTTCGATCTCCATTGCAATGAGCGGATTCTTGATCGGCGGTAGACCAAGAGAGTAGAATCCAGGCGACTTCAGTAGTTCAGCCTGATGATCACCAGCATTCACACCCTGATCTATTCTGACGATGCCCCCGCAACGCGCGCATTCCTTCGCGACGTCCTGGGCTGGCCCTACGTCGAGGATGCGGCGGGCGGAGGCGCGGGTTGGCTGATCTTCAAAACCGGGCGGAGTGAGATGGGCGTGCACCCGACCCACAGCGTCTACGATGGCAAGACGTACGAGGCGCCACGACACCATCTGATCTCCCTAATGTGTGACGACATCTCACACACGGTCGCTGAACTGAAGGGCAAAGGAGCGGAGTTCCGCGGCGAAGTTCAGGATCAGGGGTACGGACTCGTGGTCATGATGGCCGTACCGGGCGCGGACGACATCATGCTTTACGAGCCCAAGCATCCGCTGGCGTATATCCTTTGACTGATTGAAGGTCCAGATTGTAATTTGGCTTGCAAGGCATGCGTTCTGTGCGGATCATCCCATCCGGAAGTAATCCCCAAACAATGCAGTTCGCCCGGATAGACGACAATCCACCAGCGACGATGCAAGCAGAGAGCGCACAGATCATAATGACGATATGACAGACGAAGCAGGAAGGAACGTAGCTACAGTCCACAAATATCTTGCCGCCCTTCAGCGCGGGGAAGCCGGAGAAAAACTGCGTGAGTTCTTCACTGAGGACGTTCGACAGGTCGAGATGCCGAATCAGCTCAACAGCCGCGGACAGGAGAGCGATCTTGAGCACATCCTTCAACGCAGCCTTCAGGGCTTACGGATCCTCCAACATCAGGAATATGAAATTGTCTCCGCAGTTGCTCAGGAAGACCGCGTAGCCGTTGAAGTACGTTGGACTGGAACACTCGCTGTACCTCTTGGCAAAATGGAACCCGGCGCACAGATGGGGGCATCGTTCGCGATGTTCTTTCTATTTCGTGAAGGTAAGATTGCCATCCAGCGAAACTACGACTGCTTCGATCCTTTGTAGCCGAGGCGATTATTCATGAGAGCCACTTTGTGCTGGCCGCAAACTATAGCACGCGAAAGTTGCGGTAGTGTTTCGTTGAATCAGCGGCGTTAGGGGAACTCGACTTCACGCTCTTGTTTTGATCGTCTTCCGGTTTTTCGGGTTCCTGTTGCTTCTGCCGAATCGCCCAAGCCAGCTCGGGCCTGGACGAACCGAAACCGCGCCGCTCCAAATCCGCGGAAATGCCGTGGTAATGGAAGTACTCTCGCAGCCCAGGTGTGATTTTGAAACACATGCACGTAAGTCTATCTCCAATCGTGCCTCAGTCAAGAGCCCTAATTCCAAAACTGACCCACCCGACTGGTTCCGGTCGAGTCACCGCCCATCCGGAAGTTACCCCCAAACCGGTCAATGTCCGGGTGGCGACACTCCAGCCGAGGCATAACCGATGACTAAAGGACCAAGCAGTGTTGTTGAACTCAAGGAGACTCCGCTAATACAATGATGGTGGCCTCGCTCTTCCGTGGTGTGACGGGCAAATCCATCTGGAAGGAGAAAGGCCGTGAAAGACGATTTCCTCTTCGTAACCACTAGCAAGCGCCGGAGGGGTTTCCCATCCGAATCAAAAGTGAAACGCGGCTTTCCGCGTTCTGCACGGGGATAAGGAACTCATCGAGAAGTTGGGGCGAAATGATCTCTGTCCCTGTGGTTCGGGACGCAGATTTCAAGAAATGCTGTATGTTGGCCGGTCATTTTGACGGCTCTCGACGAAATTACTACAACCGATAGAGAAGGGGCGCGACGCAACTGTCGCGCCTTTTTTCTTCAATAGTTGCCAGCGATGTGTTTGTGTACTGGGCAAACTGGAAGGTGAGTACCGCCAAGCCCGGCTTCACTAAAATAGTCGGTTGGACGCGAAACGGTGTCGTGCAGACTTCCAGAAAAGTCGGGGTAAATTCCCCCGACGGGCGGGACGGCCTGGGGAAGTTACCTATAACCCCCGTTTTCGAGGAACTCCTCCGAAACTCCATGACACCCAAGGCTGCATTCCTTCCGGATTGGCGACTATCCAGGACTGATTCACAGTTGGTCTTCAGACACATGCAAAATCACGCATCGAATCCAGCTCCCGAAAGCGATAAAGGTGCCGACCGGGCAGATCAGGACGGTCAGGGGGAAGCCGAATGGCGATCCAGCGTGCGATGCAGCCTCAAGGAAGGTCTTGTAGTGTCCATTTGAGCCACCGATCAGAACGTCGATTGCAAACGATATCGCACCAACCAGCGGCGTAAAAAGCAGAGCATAGCCCATCTATTGCTCTTCCAATTGCGTGTCTTCTCGCTGATGTGCCACACCCAAAGAGATGCACCAACGAGGAACGGGAGCGCGATCAGCCAAACTAACCAGGGCTGGCTAATCGCCTGCGAGCGATAGAGTGCCGCAGCGACCGCCGCGGATGCGAGCGCAACGACAGTGATGCCGACGATGTCAGCCAAGACCGCTTTGGTGATCATACTCATGCTTCGGAAGTTCACGGAAACAGCAATTCTACATGCGACGCAAGGCTGAACTGCAATTGGGAGCGAATGACCGCCAATCCGGAAGTAATCCCGTTTTGCAGGCCGCTGAATCCGCTATCTTGGATTGCAGCGATCCTGCTGAATCCCCCAACGCCTGCGGCACTCCTGATGGCCCGTGACCACGCTCCAGTTGACTCGGGGCGAGAATGTCTCTCAATGTCCCCTGTACGCACCAATCAGATAAAAATATCCCCCGACTAGAATTCGAAATACTAGGACGAGGAGAATACCTACAATCACTCCGGCTCTCGACTTGGACGCCAAAACACAAGCGGCGGCTACAACAAAGCACACCATCACAGCTAAAATGAGCGGCCACGCTGTGTGTCCAGGTATTCGATGCGCGGTAGACAAGCCAATGCCTAAAATGCAAGAAAGTACGGCTACCATCCCTCGGTGGACGTCCCCTCTTAGAGGAACCTGAGGCCAATCAGTGGCCCCTCTTCTTCTAGCAAACCAGTCTCTAAGCATATGAATACCCTGAAAGGCTTGTATGATCTCCCAAATTGTAGTGCCTGCGAAGTCCGGTTTTCAGTAACTTCCCGGTCGGGGAACCAGCAGGTCGAGTTACCTATAACCCCGTTTTCAAAGAACTTCGTTATGCGGGGCAGGATTTTCATGGACTCGATTTTCTGGATTGCCGAACTCGCCAGCTGAGCTGCTCGAATCGATATCGCGCCGAATCCGGAGACTGCATACTCGGATCTCGCAACATCCCTCATGCTTGGGCATTTGTCGACGAATCGCCCGGTAGACTTCTGATAGCGCACACGCCGGGCTTAGAGCTGTCTTCGCCCGCATGGAGCAATAGACGCTTAGCCGCGCTTCTAAAACATTCGATTGCCAGTCACCTCTGTCTGCCAATATGAATCTTGCCCTGGCAAAACGGCAGCTAATGACACAAATCGATTGGCTCCACGATACGTTACGTCACGATGAGCGATCAGCAAGCCTCCAAAGCCACCGCAAGCGCACTAATGAAGATCTATTGACACGCGGTGCTCGTCGTGCAGGAAGTAGAGCGCAAGTTCGAGTCGATTGGAAACGCCGAGCTTGTCATAAACCTTCTTCAGGTAGCTCTTGATGACCTGTTCGGTGGTACCGAGCTGATAGGCAATCTCCTTATTGCGCATGCCCTGCGTGATGCAGGCGATGATCGCTAGCTCCTTGGTGGAGAGATGGGCACGGGGGCAGGTCAGCGAAGCCCGCGAGCGGAAAGCCTCGATCACTGAGTTGACGGACTGGTTGTGTATCCAGGTCTGCCCTGCGGCGATCTTGCGGACGCACTTGACCAGTTGGTGTGGGGAGATGGACCGAGGGATGATGCCTCGAACACCGCCGCGATAGAATTCGGCGGTATTGGATTCATCGTTCTGAGCCGACTGGAGAATGATCTTCAGCCTCGGCGTGCGCCGCATCAGCTCAGGAATGGCATTGACGGTGCCGGAAATCAACTTGCCCTCGAGTAGGATCATGTCAGCGGGAAGGTGTTGGATGGCGTCATCAAGATCTGCGAGGGTATCAACCTGCGCGATCACGCGGATATCGTCTTCGAGCGCAAAAATCTTATAGATGCCCACCCGGTAGATAGCCTGCGAATGGGCCAGGACAATGCGAATCGCAGCGCGATCCGCGCCTTCGGAGTCTATAGGAGGCTCAACACCCGTACCAGCGCCGGCGAGAAAATTTAACGCAGTGATGCTCTGCGACAGAGCTACTGCCTGCGAGAAACTTCTTGGAGCTTCCCTTTTCTCCTGCATCTTGACCATCCGGCATGCAAACCGTTGAGACTCACACCTCTGACCTTGTGGGTGCGCTTCGCGATGCTCCTCTGTTCAAAGGCGCCGAATGCGGCTAGCGATTCCTCAGAATTGCCAGCGGCTGGCGAACTAGCTACCTCAATTATTCAAGGCCAATGCCCGGCACTTTGCCACCCGGGAAATCCCTAGGATCAGGGCAACGCGCCGACGATAGGGCAATTCGGAAGTAAAGCCACGAACCGCCTGCAAAGTCGCATTCTCGGTAACTTCCCCAGCCGAAGTGGCCACGCAGGAGCAAGTTACCGGAAATCACCGTTTCACGGGAGGCAAGTTACCGAAATCCCCGTTTGCAGGCACTTCGGTAGGCGGGCGGACTCCCTGTCGTGTGATTTACTTCCGGCTTGGCGACAAACCGTCCGGCACGCCCGGCCGCACGCCCCCACTGGCTTTCAGCCCCAGCCTCTTTCCGCCCGCTGATTAAGTCGTTAACCGGATAGCCTTTCGTTGTGCCGGTAGTGATTTTCCTTGCGGTCTCTCCTGGCTCGGGATAGGGAATGACAAAGGACATCCACATCAACAACCCCAGATCCCCTTCTTAAGGGCAATGGAATTCCACGCGGACACGGCTCATACCCGCGGAGCTGACGCGAGCGCGAAACTTTTGGAGGCGGTTGTGGCTTGAGAGTGTGGGACATCGCGCGATGTTGCGATAGCGTCCTTTATCATTCAGTACTTGGGTTGGCAAGCAGCGGGAGTTTTGGGGCCACTTGCCCGAAATGGCGACAAATCGTCAAAAGGGGATTCCTAAACGCTGCGGCGTCAGATAGGAGTAACGAGGCAGACCACCCTACCAACTCCCCGACACCTATTTGACCGAATAGCTTCGCGCATCCATGCAGGCTGAGAACGCCCGCATGAAGGTATTCATCTGTTGGTCATATGCAGCTTTCTGGCTTTGGTACTGCTGTTGCACCTGCGCCCCACCCTGCGCCGAAGCCTGATCTTGGGCAGCAGCATTCGCCTTGCGCTGCTGTCTGCCTCCCCGCACGGTACCTACAGTAGCGCCTACCGCGGCACCTGTTCCTGCATCTCCGGCAATTCCACCAATCACCGCACCGCCAACTGCGCCACGAGCCGCTCCTCGGGCTCTACCACCTTTTTGTTGCGGCGCAGCATCAGCCGCCTGCGCCTGAGCTGCCTGGACATCAGCAGAAGACGGCGGCTGCGGAGCCGGCGTATCCGGGTTGACGCCTGTCTGCTGCTGAGCCGAGTTATAGCAGTCGGACTCATCGATGAGCTGCTGATCATGGCTTTGGCCCTTTGCCGGATAGGCGTAAAGGCCCACTTTATTTGCGGCTGAGAAGGAAGGTACGGGTCCTGTCGGTGCAGCGGGTGCGGCCGGTTGAGCTGAGGTAGAAGACGGTTGAGCTGAGGTAGAAGACGGTTGAGCTGGTGCGCCCGCCGGGGTCTCTGTATTGGGCTGCGACTTCTTTCCGCAGCCAACGGAACACAAAGACACAGTCGCAACGCAGAAGAGGATTGTTACACGAAAAGCGTTAACAATCGAAGTGGCATGCATGATCGACTTCCTTTCCTGGGTATTGCATCCCCCAAGCTTGCCTGCACCGAAGCGCACTGGTTTTTCCCCCAGCGCGAAGCTGGGCGTAATTCTTTGCCTGGGTTACTCATGTCGCTCGCGCGTCCAAGCGAACCGCGGCTCTGAAGTCCTCGGCACTCGCGCCGTTTGCAGATAGACTCATCCTGCACGCTGCCAAAATGCGAGAACTCCTCACAATATTTCGTTTCCCACCCAGCGCAAGACAAAGTAAGACGTTGAACCATTGGTGGCGTGCGCACTTGCGATGAACAGATTGCCCTCAAACCTTCCGGTCGTGGTTACTGCACCTCTGTGTCCAGCAGCAAGATCCGTGCTACTACGTCTTTACGGGAGGCGGATAATTCTTCAGCAGCTTTGCAACTGCTTTATTCAGGTTCTTTTGCTGTTGGACCGGCTTTGCTTTGGCATCGATGACCTTGGATGCCGTTCCTTCCCACACCAGCTCCTTCTTGGCTGTGTCGTACATGTCCAGATCGATCCCTCCGACGTGAATGGTCGTATCCCCCGACCGATGGCCGGGGTAATATGGCAACCATGTACCGCGAGCACAAGCAGGTTCGCGCTGTCTTTCGGTCCGACCCGCGGCTGCCAAATCGATCGATGGCAATGAGATAGGCACTAGCTGTAAACGTCAAACCGACGGGATAATTCGTAATCGACACAGGAATCAGTCCCCAACCTAGCTCACACAATTATTTCAAGGCAATGCTCGGCACCTTGCCACTAGGGGAATCCCTAAGATGGTGAAATATCGCCAAGGCACTTGCCGAGCGGGTAAATGGCCGACTCTTGTCTTTTTGGATCGCGGGCGAGTTCACGGGCAACCCGGAAGTGATCCCGCGAACCGCCTGTAAAGTCGGGTTTGCGGTAACTTCCTTATCCCGGCGCGGCATCGGGCTCAATGCCCAGCTTGTCATTGACAGCCTGCTCGATCCGCTGCCGCGAGCCAAGATACTTCTCCGTCGTCTCCACCGAACGATGTCCCAGCAGGAACTGAATCTGCTCAAGCTCTCCACCGGCTGAATGGCAGAGCCTAGCACAGGTACGGCGCAGGTCATGCGGAGCCAACTTCTCGATGGCAGCCTTTTCGGCAGCATGGCGCACTACCCACCAAACCACCTTCTCGCTGATACCCGAACCCCACACGGTGCCGCTGTGGGTGACACAACGGAAGATCAGCCCGTCCTCAATGCAAGCAACCGCCAGCCATTCATCCACGGCAGCCTTTACCCAGACGGGAACCGGCACCGTGCGCACATGACCTCCTTTTCCGAACAGGTCAACAATGGCCCAGTGATCGTCGCGCTGCTGAAGGTGGGCCAGCTTCAGACTGATCACCTCGCCCCGCCGTAGGCCGCAGCCAAGCAGGATGGCCAGAATGGCATGGTCTCTTTTGCCCTTCGTGTCGGCCTTATTGGGAGCGTCGAGAAGTCTGCGCCCCTGAGCGCAAGTGAGCCAGTTGCCGAGTCGGGTACCGAGTTTCTTCGCGCCTTTCACGCGCCTGACGCTTGCTGCAAGATCGGGACTGAGCAAGCCATTGTCGGCAGCCTCGTAGGCCAGTCGGCGCACAGCCGCCAGTCTCAGATTGATGGTTGCAGGGGCGAGCCGCCTGGCCTCTAGCTCATAGCGGTATCGCAGTACGACCGTGCGACCGAAGGCCAGTCTGGGTTCGGAGCAGTACCAGGCGATGAAGTCATCGATAGCGAACGCGTAAGTGCGTTTCGAGGCGGGCGAGCTAAGACTTTGCAAAACTGATGTCTTCGAGTGATCGAGGTCGGGTAGGCGTAGCGTATTCTTGGCTGAGCGCCGCTTGAATGTACGTTTCTTTGGCATGGGGGCGGTCTCCCTAACCGCCCCGCCATGATCGGCCCCAAAATGATGGCGACCCGACACCTGCACTGGAGTTACCGGGAACCCCGTTTCCCGGGCAATTCGCGATGCAGGACCTGCCTTCTCCTGGTTTTGAGTTAGAGTAGGCAGCAAAGGTGTGATCGGATGTCCGACAAGATCCACTTCGGAGTGTACGACCTGGACCGTGACGCCATGGAATTGCGCAAGCATGGCGCGCTGATCCGGCTGCAGGAGCAGCCGCTGAGTACGTACGTGAGGGTGGCCTACCTGCAATTCCCTGTTCTGTCACGGGTTTTCCACGATGTTCCTCTTCTGTCCAGTATCGGGCACTATAACCACACCTTGCGCTTGCGCAACGATCGGAGCCAGCAGCGCGTGAAAATCTAAGAGATCTGAAACAACACTGAAAATTTGGGGTTGGAAGTAGCGAGGTGGGGGCCACTTGGAAGAGTCAACAGTAAAAGTTCTCGTTGTCGATGACTACGAACCATTCCGGCGATTCGCATGTTCAACGCTGGCGAAAAGGCAGAACTTGAAGGTCATCGGCGAGGCCTCAGACGGATTAGAAGCGGTTCGCAAAGCTAAAGAACTGAAACCGGACCTGATTGTGCTCGACATCGGGCTTCCCACCCTCAATGGGATAGAAGTGGCTCGACGAATCCGCATGCTCCGCCCTCAATGCAAGATACTCTTCATGAGTCAAGAATCTTCCGCCGCTGTGGCGCAAGAAGCTTTTAGCTTGGGGGCAATGGGCTACATTGTTAAAGCGCACGCGAGACGCGAACTGTTACTTGCTGTGGACGCGGTTTGTCAGGGGAGGCAGTTCGTCAGCAGGGGATTGTCGGGTCACAGTTTCACCGACGCGACGGACCCGCAAGCTTCCCGACTTCGTACACAAGCACGTTCTCCCATCGCTAGCACTGAGAAAAAGGACATCGCTCGCAACCACGAGGTCGGGTTCTATTCTTACGATGCAGGTCTGCTTGATGATCTTACGCGGTTCATCGAGGCTGCTCTCAAAGCCGGGAATGCGGCTATCGTTGTTGCCACCGAGTCACACCGGGATAGCCTTCTGCTGAGATTACAAGCACACGGCTTGGATATTGGTGCCGCTATTGAGCAGGGGAGATACATCGCGTTGGATGCTGCTGACGCGCTCCCGAAATTCATGCTCCGAGACGTGCCTGATCCGGTTCGATTTTTGCATGTGTTAGGCAACCTCATTTCGACAGCCGCCAAGACTGTTAAGGGTAAACAGGCACGCGTTGCGATTTTCGGAGAAATGTGCCATCTCCTGTGGGCACAAGGTAACGCAGAGGCGGCGATTCAGGTCGAAAAACTCGGTAACCAGCTAGCTAAGACATACGACGTGGACATTCTGTGCGGGTATTCTGTTCGTAACGTTCAGGGCGGGATGGAGAGCCACATCTTCCAACGAATCTGCGCAGAGCATTCAGCCGTTCATTTCTGGTGAAAGTCCTTGGGAATTTGGCGGCGAACCCGCTGTTCCTACCCTGCCGCCCGTGCAGAATCGCTTGTTGAATGGAAAGGAACGCGAGCGTGGATCGTAGCACCAGCCCTCGGTTGCGAGTTGATTGAGAGCTCTCCATGCACTAACCGTAGGCGCTCCTTCATGCTCGTGAGGCCAAGCCCAGTGTTCTTCATTGCGGTTTCTTTATCAAAACCTGCACCAAGATCTCTGATGGAGAGGTGAATCTCTCCAGTACTTCCCCACAATCGTACTTCGAAGCGTTTTACCCCACTATGCTTCGCAGCGTTGCGCAGGGCCTCCTGTAGAACTCGGAATAGAGTATGAAAAAGCTCGGTTGGCAAGCCAGTAGGTAGATCGTGACTCTGGAAGTCAATTTCCACCTTCTGGCGCTCACTAAACTCTTTGCAGAAGTTCTTCGCCGCTTCAACGATGCCCAAGTATTCCAGTTTCGAAGAGTGCAATTCGTGCGATAAGAATTGAACATCGTCCACAGTCTGCGCGGTTTGGTTTCCGAGTGCTCCGATTCGGGTACGGAGTTCCGATGCCGCGTCGGGGAAATCTTCCTGGATGCCTTCGAGTTCTAGCGACAAAAGCGCAAGTTGTTGGACAACGTCGTCGTGAAGCTCTCTTGCAATCCGAGTACGTTCCTGCTCGATTGCTTCAATCAGCTTTCGGCTCATATCTAAAAGTGCTTCGTCAGCGTGCTTGCGGTCGGTAATGTCTTCCGAAAAGATAAGAATCCCTCCCGGCTCCCCGTCGAGATTCTGCCAAGGGCGAGTCTCCCATCGGAGCCAGGTGGTGCCGCCTGCGCGATCCCAACGGTCTTCCTCAGCTCGCAACGTTTCTCCCTCAAGAGACCGGCGGTGAATTTGTCTCCACCGTTCGGGAAGGTCGGAGAAGATTTCGTAGTGCGAACGCCCTAGCAACTGCGAACTGTCGACCGAATAATCGGCGCACCAGCGGTCACTCACTTGGAGATAGCGCATGTCACAGTCGAGCATCGCCACTGCGGCTGGTACGTGTTTGACGAAGGTCTTCAGTAGTTCCTCTCGTGTTTGTAGTAACGTCGTAAGGTTGCACAGTTCCGCGTTTCTTCTCTCAAGTTCCTGGGTACGGAACTGCACTTGGCTTTCGAGTGCATTCGCCAATGTGCGATAACGGTCTTCGCTCTCGCGCAACTCTCGCTCAATTCGTTTACCTTGTGTGATGTCCCGAGCAATTTTCGACGCTCCGACAATCTTTCCGTTGGCGTCCCGGACGGGCGAAATTGTGAGCGAAATATCGAGCGGTGTCTGGTCTTTACGCATACGAACGGTGTCGAAGTGTTCGATCCGTTCGCCTTTCTTGATTCGTTCGATGATGACTGTTTCTTCGTTCCTGCGATTGGCCGGGATGATCAATGAAACGTGCTGGCCTACCGCTTCGCTGGCTGTGTAGCCAAACAGCCGCTCCGCACCGGCGTTCCAACTGGTTATGACGCCGTCCAGCGTTTTGCTAACGATGGCATCGTCGGATGAGTCCACTATCGCGGCCAGCAAGCCAATAGCTTTATCTGCTTTGAGGCGTAGAGCTGGCAACTCGTCCAAGAGCGGCTGGCTGGTGTTGTTCCTGGTCTCCGGGTCATTCATCCGAATCGCTCCTCTACTCGCTTCTGCAGTTCCGACATGACACCGCCCCAGGGCCCGATGATAGGCCAATTTTGTCTAAACGACGGTATCCCGGCGGCTCTCCAAGAGAAGCGGTTATCTTGCCTTTGGCCTCTGTGAATGAAATTGCGGTCATGGAAACACCGCCTGGTTGCCCAGGTTCCAGCGGCTGCGTCAATTTTCATCGTAACTTTAGCAGGCGTTAGCGCTCATCGAGCTACCCGGATCGGATCTACATCTTTAGCAAATGGACGAAAGACCGACTTCTCGGACAAATGCCTGCAAATATTCGGGTTATCGGTATGTTCCTGTGGGGCAGGGGGTCGCCGTAGGCAAGCTACCCAGCGCAAAGGTAAAGCGAATCCGTGGGCGGATCATCTCAAGGCCTTCCGAACGGGTGAGACAATCCACGCTGCAATTTTCGCGGTGGTTTTTTCTGCTGTCACTTTGGTACAGGCTTCGCTAGGTCCTACTAGCTTGTTTCGGGCCGTGGCAACTTCGCCCACTAGCTCCTGATTCTCTTTTTGCAACCGCCGGTTTTTGTCGGTCAGGTGATCGAGAGTCTGGACCTGGTTCAGGGGAATGGAGTTCAACGGGTTGTTTCGGAGGGAGACAGTACGCAGAGTAATAAGTAAACGACACATCTCGCCCGTCAGATGGCGATTTCTTTCCAGCAACTGGGGATTGTTCTTCAGCAGCTGATCGAGAGTCTGGGCTAGGTTCGCGCTGTCTTTCCGGTCCGACCCGCGGCTGCCAAATTGAGCAATGGCAGTGAGAGGGGGACTGGCTGTAAGCGTCAAACCGACGGCATAATTCGTAATCGACACAGGAATCAACCCCCAACGTAGCTCAAACCATTATTTCAAGGCAATTCGGAACCTTGCCACTAGGGAAATCCCTAGGATGGTGAAACATTGCCAAAACACTTGCCGAGCGGGTAAATGGTCCACACTTGTCTTTTGGATCGCGGGCGAGTTCACGGGCGACCCGGAAGTGATCCCGCGAACCGCCTGCAAAGTCTGGTTATAGGTAACTTCCTCCGTCCAACCGGGATTCTAGAGCCCAGGGAAGTTACCGAAATCCCGTTTACAGGGAACCTGGCTGTCTCTCCTCCATTTGGCTGATAAGCCGATCAAGCCGCCTCACGCTCATTGTCCAACAAAACCAAAGAAACCAGACCCCATAGAGAACCGTCCAGCCATCCTTCCTAAGCACGCGGATGGCTGAGGTCGATGGTTCGAAGGCACTCCTCTCAGTTTGGTAGAAAAC
This sequence comes from uncultured Acidobacteriaceae bacterium, assembly GCA_963763905.1. GTDB lineage: Bacteria > Acidobacteriota > Terriglobia > Terriglobales > Acidobacteriaceae > PALSA-350. The sequence goes on from CAVXRU010000023.1 coordinate 83,685, forward strand.
AAGAGTGCAGGGTTGCGCGCCCCTGCCTTCCCCGAGCAGCGCATCAAAAATCAAAACTGTGAAGCTACCCTGTTTTCTCTCGATTACGTTCCAGAAACGGGTGATATGCAAGCCAGTCGGGATTGGGGGACGAGCAGTCGGACGAGAGCGGCCCCACCCCCACTTCGGCGGAGGCGGCCCTACATATCGGAGAGCGCCATTTCGCGGCCAGAGCGCGCATTGCGCGAGCCCGCAGTTGGTGAAAAATCTGCAGACCGCCGTACGCAACTGTCACGGTTAGAACTGGTATCAGCAGGTTCACATGAGCAAGTCTAGGGTATTCAATGGATCTCCCGTGAAGTCTGGTTTTCAGTAAATTCCCCCTGCCGGAGGGATCTGATATCGCCTCATGAAGCTCATGATGGACCTGCTGCTAAGGGGACGAGAGGCCCCAGATGTAATGGAGATTCTGGCTGTGGAAACTGCTCGTTCAGAGGCAATCAGTAATCACGGCTTCTAGCACCCCGGGGCCGCCTTTGCATGTCGCTGGAGAACCTGCTGGACGGTATACATCGAGCGCCGCCAGCCCTGTGACTGAGCTGCAAATAGCCTACTGTCGGTTCTGCCCGGATGACCGCCTACCCTTCCCTAACCCGGCTAGGAAAGAGTAGACCACGATGCATCATCGTCCGAATGCCCACGCCACCATTAGCCGGAACTCTTCTCGCCAGAATGCGCCACCGTGCGATCCGGCTCGCTCATTCATGACGACATCCGCACCTGCATCGCGCAGCGCGTCCGCCCACCTCCTTGCGTTCGCGAGGAAGAACGGCTCCTCTGTGCCAGCGACAAGGTATGTGCGCGGAAGCGGGCTCGGCATAACGCCAGGCGGCTTGTAACCGCCGCCAGGCGAGGCGCAGAAGACCGCACCGTAGACATGTGGATGCCGAAGCCCAAAAGCGAGGGCCAGCTCTCCACCCGCCGAGGCGCCGAACACTGCGGTACGTTCAGCGGGCAGCGCCACGCCAAACCACGACTCCGTCCATCGGCGAACGTCCTTGACGAAGAACTTCTCGTGTGCCGCGAACCGCTCCGGCTCAAAGCCTGGTGAGTACTCATGGAGCCGCAGCGTCTCTTCGGTCAGCCCATGTACACCGACGATCATTGTGGACCGTGCGTCTGCATTTTCGAGCAACCGGCCCCACTTCGAGATTCTCTGACCGTCACCGGCGAAGACGATTGCTTCGGGCGGGTCCGGTGGAACGTACACCGTGACCTGCCGTCCACCGTCGTACTCGAACGTCTCGGTGACAAACTCTCCAGAGACTGCGCCGGTGGGCTTGGAGGCTGTTTCGTCGGACTCACTTAGCGTGCGGTTGACAGGATTGTGTGCTTGCTCCTTCATGGCATTGCCTTCATTTATAGAACCATGGTCGCCCCGTTACCAGGATTTAGGTTGTCGACCGGCGCATCAGCCATACGCTCATCGCAGCGGAATCCGGAGTTTCGAGCGTGTCACCGCCAATCCGGACATTACCGGCCGAAAGAGGGGTAATGTCCGGATTGGCCACCATCCAGGCGAAACCCTATTCCCGCACCTAGCGCGTTCTTTCATTGCTAATCGGCCTTCCGGCGCCAAGAAATGACGCTTACACTTCAGGTGTGACAGCGACGTTGTGGTATTCCGTGATCCACCAGACGCCTTGTTCTTTGATGAGGACCAGGAGCAGCTTGAAACGCAACACTCCGTCTGCTCCAACAGGCACCCCTGCGGGGGGAGTTTTTGGAAAGCCTGTGATCTCTCCGCTTACATCAGCGATAGCAACGTCCTGACGGACGAACCGTAGCTTCGCGATTGAGCTTTTCGGTGTGGTGCCTTTGAAGATCGTATTGGCGATCTCGATGTGGCGTTTCACGAATTCTGCTCGTCCGTACCTTACAGTGCCAAAGATGTTGGTAAAGCTGACATCTTCTGTGACGTGGTCAGACGGATTGGAATGAACAATTGCTTCAATGGCCTTCGTCTCCTCAGACGAGGCTTCAACGGGGTTTACCTGAGCGTTGAGGTAGGAGAGATGCCCGGAGAGAAGACAGCTGGACAGAAGCATGGCGAATGCTAGTTTCGTACGTTGTCTCATATTTTCCTTCCAGAGTGGTTTTCCTTGAGCAAAGCTGAGGCGTGAAGTCGAGCAAAAGTCTACCAGGGTGTCGCCCTGCCAGGCGATCGGCATTTCCGGGTAGACGGGTTTTCAAAAAGTTCATCGAATAGACGGTTCAATGCGCCATATTGCCAAGGCATTCAATGAGGAACCGATTTGTACTGAAATGTGGCTTCTCGAACGTTTTCTCGGCCCTAATAGGCTGAGTTTTGGTCGAATCACCGCCTATCCGGAAGTAACCCCCAAAAAATGCGGTTCTGTCCGGATCGGCGACAATCCACTCGGAACCTCGAAACCGTCCCCAAACCGCCCGAATGACTCAGCCGTTTACATCAACCGAGGCTCGGTGAACTTAATTTCATTCCCGGAATTGTCATTCAAACGGAAATCGCGGTTTCCCCACGTTTTGAGCGTGATCCCCTGGGAAGCATAGCGCCATACGGCGCGATCACTGGCGCCACTGAGCCCGACGTGCGGCACCGCTGCACCATAGCATCCAAGGGAGGCGATGTACGATACCAACGTCGGAGACAGGTGTTCATCGAGAAGAAATTTCACACAGAGTTCAGGCTGCCTTCCCGCGACGGAGTTCCAAAGGTTTCCGTGGGCGGCCTGGAGGTGGATTCATGCGCGCGTGAATAGAAGCGAAGGCCAGATCAAGGTGGCTTAGAACAGGGTAATCCTCTCGAATCTCCGCCTCGCTGATTCCCTTACGGACCAAGCCTGCGAGGTGTTCCAGTGGTATGCGGGTTCCCTTGAAGACCCGTTCGCCACCGAGGACTTCGGGATCGGACACAATCCGATCGGCTCCCTTGCGGTACAGATTTGCATTCTGCATAACCTGCTTACGAAGGGGGTGATAGTGCACCGATACGGACAGTTCACCTTTTTTCACGAGGAGATTGGGGCCGTGCATCTTCCAGCGCCCCACCGAACCGGAAGATTTGCCTACGAGCTGGCGAGAGAGCGCTTGTCCTCTTTCGGCAGCGAAAATGGAAACTCGGTCAATAATTTCATGAACAGCAACTCGTCTAGATCGAACTCGTAGCGGATGGACTTGCCGACACGAGACGACGATGGCCTGATGGACCGCTTCTCGATCGCCGTCCGAATCGTGCTCTCTGGAATCTCCGCGATCGCAGCTGCTTCGCGTAGAGAAAAGCCTGTCTTCCGCATCACGTTACGCAGTCCAGGAATCCTCCGGACCGAAATTCCAGCCGTGACTGACCAGCAGTTGCCTGGGTGCGAATGATTCAGAGAGTTTGGTTAATCTGCAGCAGCTTGATCCCTTTACGATTCACGTCCATGGCAACGGTGCCGCTGCCCGTCTGCTGCATATCCCGGCTAACGGCCCGGACCGTTTCCTCATTCGCGCCGCAAGCCCGCAGCAGGTTCAGGAGCATGCTGTCTCTCGCGATCCGGACGTGGGGACTGATCACGGTCCGGGCATCCTCCGCGAGACACTGCACGGACCAGGTGGTGCCGTGATGCATGAAGTTCACCCAGATGTGCATAGAGAGAAGCCGAGCAGAGGCCCCGCGAAAAGACCGGTACATATCTCCCGGAGCGAGCCGCGAGCTGCTCTCAGGGTCGGAATGACAAGCGAATGGTCGAATTAGGCAAGGTGTCAGGAGAAAGCAGTACCAGTCATAGTTACCAAAGAATTCGTCTTAGCCGCTTGTTGAGTTCCGAAAACGGTACTATCCTCTTGCATAAGAACCGAATGTTGGAGCCCACTTGATGAGCGGTCTTTTACAACTTAAGAAGAGCCACACCGGCGGCGAGCGTCCGCACGTTGTGAATGATTTCTCGAAATTGCCAGTCTGATACGGCCCGGCCTATAAGCAATGAGGCAAGATGCTCAATTAATTAATTCAGAAATTTGAGCATCTTCATGAAACAAAGGACTTAGCCGCGAAACTTGAGCACCTTCGATAAAACAAAGGACTTAGCGGCACGCATCCCCGCATGAAAGCGCCGGCAGGGGGCTTATCTCTCTTTTCTCTCACAAAATGCATTCTTTTTTCGGAAGGCTTTGCGCGTCCGCGGCCTCTCACAACACCTATACCTTCAAACAGACGGAAGGTCACCGTTGCTTCAACGATCTTATTGCTCAGACGTTTCGTGGACGGACGGAACTGGTACTTTGCACCTTGCGGCGAGAGTGGCCGTCCCGTCCACGGAACGTCCGGCTGAGATTGGGCATTGGTTGAAGAACCAGGAGTATGCCAAAACTTGCACGATACCGCCTGGCCGGGGCGGGGACAGGCGATATCGTCTGCAGGTTCGATCCACTGTCATCTTGACGGTCGAGAGGAGCTTCGTGTAACCTCTCGATCATCAAGAGGAGTCAAGCCGAGATGGGCGAACGAGACGTTGTACAGGGCACGCTGGAAATGTTGATCCTCAAGACCCTGGTATTGGAGCCGATGCACGGCTACGGAGTAGCCTTGCGCATCGAGCAGGTGAGCAAAGGCGTTTTCCGCGTCAACCCGGGATCGTTGCTTCCGGCGCTGGCTCGCATGGAGCGTGCGGGGCGCATCAAGAGCGAATGGCGCGCAAGCGAGAACAATCGCCGCGCCAAGTACTACATGTTGACTGCTCGCGGCCGGAAGTCGCTCGCTGACGAAGCAGAAACCTGGAACCGCCAGGTCTCTGCGATCGCTCGCATCATGGAAGCCTGAATAAACACACGGAAGGGGCCTTGAATGGGTCTGCTAAGCAATATCGCACGGGGAATCCGTTCGCTGTTCCATCGAGATCATATCGAGCGCGAAATGGACGATGAACTGCGTGGGTTCGTCGAGGCGTCCACCGCGGACAAGGTGAGTCGTGGCATGCCCGCGGAGCAAGCCGCTCGCGCCGCCCGCGTTGAAATGGGCAGCTCCAACGCCGTCAAACACAATATTCGCTCCGCCACATGGGAGTCGGGAGTTGAGATCTTCTGGCGCGATCTGAAACATTGCGTTCGCGGACTTTCGCGCAGCCCCGGCTTCACGCTGATTGCCGTACTGTCGCTGGCGCTTGGCGTCGGCGCGAACACAGCGATTTTCACACTGATCAAGCAAGTTCTTCTTGAGAACCTCCCCGTGCACGATCCGCAGCAGCTCGTCACCTTCGGCAAGTCCACGAGCGCGGGCATTCTCGGCGGCATCGACCTCGGCGTCACCGACTTGTTCCCCTATGATTTCGCGCGGCAACTCGAAGCCGATCCCGGCCCATTCCAGAGCGTCGCCGCCTACTCCAGCGCTTCGCCACGAGTGAGCCTTAGTCTCCCCAACACCGCCGCAGCCCTTCAGATTCCCGCCAATCTCGTCTCCGGAAACTTCTTTAGCGTTCTGGGCGCGGAGCCGCTCCTCGGCCGCACCCTTGTCCGGTCTGACGCCGATGCTCCGGACCGCAGCGCGGTTGCGGTCATCAGCTATCATCTGTGGCAACAATCGTTCTCTTCCGACCCCGCCATTCTCGGCAAGTCCATCTCCCTCAACGCCACGCCGTTTATCGTGGTCGGTGTAATGCCTGCGGAGTTTCACGGCATTCAACAGGAACTGGAGCCGGCCGAGATTTGGGTACCGATCACGATGGTCCGGGAAATCTTCTTGCAGCCGGACTTCCTGGACCCGCGGTCTGTCTATTTCCTGCATATGGTCGCGCGGCGAAACCATCAGTCGCAGCTCGCTACCGATCAGGTGTGGCTCGATCGTCAGATTCGTAACTACGTTCGCGCGGGCGAAGGCCACGCCATCGCTGTCGCACGACAGCAGGAGATTGAGCGCATCACCGTCCGCCTCATCCCCGGCGCACACGGAGTTTCGCGGCTTCGCTCTCAATACGGCGACTCCCTCACCATCCTCATGGCGATCGTAGCCGTCGTCCTGCTGATCGCGTGTGCCAACCTTGCTAATTTTCTCCTGGCTCGGGCCATCGCGCGGCAACGCGAAACGATCACGCGTCTTGCCTTGGGATCGAGCCACGGACGCATCATCCGGCAGAGAATGTTGGAGGCGCTACTGCTGTCGCTTTCAGGCGGCCTGCTCGGACTTGGTCTGGCTTTTACCGCCACGCGCGCTCTCATCGCTTTTGTCGCGCAGGGCGCAACCCATGTTCCGCTGGATCCTTCACCGGACTCTGCCATCCTGTTGTTCACGCTGGGTGTTTCGATCTTTGCGGGTTTGCTTTTCGGTCTGGCCCCGGCATTGCACGTGGCTCGCGCCTCGGCGATGCCGGCTATGCACGCGACGACACGGACCGGCGCAGGCGGCGGTGGACGTACCAGCCGCTGGTGGCCCAAAGCGCTGGTGACCTCGCAAATCGTGTTTTGCCTTCTGCTGCTGGTGGGAGCCGGACTGTTTCTGCGCACGCTGCGCAATCTCCAAAACCAGGACTTCGGCTTCGAGCGCACGCACCTGTTGATTGCCGACTTTGCTCCCGACCTGGCAGGCTACAAGCCGGAGCAGATCCCCGCCTTGAACCAGCGCGTATTGGAGCGCTTGTCGGCGATCCCGGGCGTTCGTTCTGCGGCTCTCGCGGGGACGCCGCCCATCAGCTTCGGTACGTGGAATTCGACCATCTCCCTAACCGGATACACACCGGGCCCAAAGGAGGATATGGGGGCTGTACTGAATCGCGTTTCAGGCCAGTACTTTGAAACCGCGGGAATCTCGATCGTCGCCGGTCGGCCGATTAGCCCTCCCGACACCGCCAACAGCATGAAAGTAGCAGTGGTAAACGAGACCATCGCACGCAAATATTTCCCCAATGGAGATGCGGTCGGCCGCACGGTGAAGATCGACATCGATACGGTCGCGGGTCCGTGGCAGATCGTAGGCATTGCCAGCGACACCAAGTCCGGCAACCCGCGCGAAGATCCCTATCGCATGGTTTATCTACCGTTAGCGCAGATCCTCGGCAAGCACGGCGAAGGCATTCAGGACAGCTTTGCCGATGCCATTCTTCTGCGCACGGTGGGCGACCCGGCGCCGGCGATCAATGAGCTGCGCAGCGCGATTGCAGGCATCGACCCCAATCTGCCCATCCTTCAGGTCCGCACCATGCACGATCATCTGGAAACTTTCACCAGCCAGGAGACGCTGGTCTCGCGGCTCACGGCCATCTTTGCTTTGCTTGCGGTACTGCTTGCAGCCATCGGACTGTACGGCGTGATGAGCTTCAACGTGGTGCGCCGCAGCAACGAAATCGGCATCCGCATTGCTCTGGGTGCTACGGGAGGAGGTGTGCAGTGGATGGTGCTGCGCGAATCGCTTGCCTTGCTCACTACGGGTCTCGTCCTCGGGATTCCCATCGCCCTCGGCGCCGCTCGTCTGATTCGCACACAGCTCTATCGGATGAGTCCCTTCGATCCCACAATTTTCATTGCCGCAGCGGCTGGCATCACGGCAGTCACACTGCTTTCGGCATGGCTCCCTGCGCGCCGCGCAGCCGCCGTCGATCCCGTGGTCTCATTGCGTTGTGAATGACTAGCCGGTCAGCCACTGCTGGTCAGTCCCACCTACCGGCGCCCCAGTCGATCAGCTTTGCACGGAGTTAATCTCGACCCATTTTCTGATCCCATTATGTTGTATGCTACATAGGGGAATGCATAGAGACCAGAAGAGAGCATCGGTCGCGTTGTCCTTTTTGTCCATGCCCCCGGCGATCGGAGCGCGTCTTCACAGAGGCTTTCAGCATGCGTCAAAGCAGAAGAAAATGGATTTGCTATCGTGCAGTCGTCCTTGTGGTCGTCCTTGCGCTAGCGACGTTGGCGAGGGCACAGAGGGTGATTACGTCCCAATACGACAACGCACGCACCGGCGCGAATCTCAACGAGACCAAACTGACGCCGCGCAATGTAAATGTTCAGCACTTTGGAAAGATCTTCACCTTGCACGTGGACGGGGATGTCTATGCCCAACCGCTCTTCCTCGGCGGCGTGGAGATTCCGGGGAAAGGCCGCCACGATGTACTCTTTATCGCCACCGAGCACGACAGCGTCTATGCCTTCGACGCTTACGGCAATCCAAGCACTCCTCTGTGGCAGACTAGCTTTCTGAAAGACGGTTTCACCACCGTGCCGGCGCGCGATGCGAATTGTCCATTCATCGCACCGGAAATTGGCATCACGTCAACCCCCGTCATCGACCCAGACACCGGGACACTCTATGTCCTGGCCCGCACCAGAGACCGGTCAGGCTTTCTGGAGAACGTGTACGCCCAGCGCCTGCATGCGCTCGCGGTGACCACTGGAGTGGAGAAATTCGGCGGCCCGGTGGAGATTCGAGCCAGCATGAGCGGTGCCGGGACCGGGAGCAGCAGCGGAAAGCTGAGCTTCAATCCATTGCGGGATAACCCGCGAGCAGCACTGTTGTTGAACCGCGGCGCCATCTATCTCACCTGGGCCTCTGCCTGCGATGTCGGCCCCTACCACGGCTGGGTCATGACTTACGGCGCGCGGAGTTTGAAGCAGCAAGCGGTCTTCAATGCATCTCCCGATGCCGATGACAGCGGAATTTGGGAAGGGGATACCGGGCCGGCGGCCGACAAAGCCGGCAATATCTTTCTCGCCACCGGCAATGGACGTTTCGACGCTGGCAAGGGGGGCCGCGACTATGGCGATTCCCTCCTCAAGCTAAACGGAGAGAGTCTCAAGCTCAGTGATTATTTCGCCCCGTATAACGCGGCCGACCTGGACGCGAACGACAGCGACCTGGGTTCTGGTGGACCGATGCTGTTGCCCGACCAATCCGGCCCCTATCCGCACCTGGTGGTGGTGGAAGGGAAGGGGGGCGTCCTCTACCTGGTGGACCGCGACCGCATGGGACATTGGCAGCCTGGGAACAATAGTCATGCGGTGCAGACGATGGCCGTTCCCCATGGTGTCTTCGGATCGATGGCCTATTGGAACCACTATGTATACGTGCTAAGCGACGGGGACGCGCTGCGTCAATTTGCCGTGAACGACGGTAAGCTCTCACCCAAAGCGGCGAGTAGCGTCCGTGGCGTATCGGCAACCCCAACGATATCTGCCAACTCGCTCGACGATGGCATAGTGTGGCTGCTCCGCTCCAAAGTCTGGAACGCACCCGACCAACCCGCGGCTCTTTACGCCTATGATGCTGCGAATGTGGCGCATGAACTCTACAACAGCGAGCAAAACGCCGGCCGGGACCGCCCCGGCCTGGCCCTACGGTTCAACATCCCGATGGTCGTGAACGGGCATGTATATGTAGGCTCAAAGCACGAGGTAGATGTCTATGGCCTGCTGCCCGTTCGATGAGGGCGCACGGAACTTACGATTCCCAGGGATTGAGTACGGATACTGAAAGGTCATCGAAGTGCTTGACATTCCGAGTCGCCAGGGTGGCATGGGATACGAGCGCGATCCCGGCGATCATGCTCGCCGCAGCTCGCCAGACCGGCCTTTCTTCTGACGAGTCGCCATCAGGTCCGCGGCGCGCTGCGCGGCCTCGCCATCGAACGGTGCGATCCGCTGCTGAATCAGTTCAGCAAGCAAGCGTTCGAAGGACGCAATCAGGAGCGACCGTCGTTTTCCAGTCGTCATCACCTGCAGTCCGAAGCGTATTTCAAGGACTGTGTTCGAAGTAGTCCATACCGAGGTGCGTGCCTGCCGATCGAGCCAATTGATTACTGCAGTGTCGGGCCTTTGGCGCGTTCCGATGACTACATTTGTTCCCCGCAGCAAACGCCGCCCTCCATCATTGAGTGTGACCTCCACCGTCCGCGGACCGATGAAGCGCCCCGTCCCCATGATGAGTTCTGCACCGCTTTGCCTGTATTCGTCGAGATGCGTCTCGACCAGCCCCGCCACCATCTTCCGCTTGCGGTCGCGCACCGCCACCATGTCCACCCTGAAACCTTCCCTCGCGATGCCGAACTCCCCGCTCCTGCGCACATACGAAGCCACCTGCGCCGTGTGAATAATGTTCTTGCTCGGTAGACACGCGATATTCGGACACGACCCGCCGACATACTTCCTCTCAACCACCGCCACTCGCTGTCCCCGGCTCGCAAACGTCCATGCCGAGAGCTTTGCCCCGACACCGCTGCCAAGGATCACCAGATCGTATTCTTCCGGGGCCGCGTTTCCTTGCGCCCCTGCGCCTTTCGTGTTCTTCATGTGAGCATTCCTTTCCGGGGGTCCGCAAATCCATAGCAGAGCAAAATGCTGATCGCGATCAGCGCCAATCCAATGAGCGCAGCCAGGATTGTCAAAGGATGGTACGCGTGATGGTGAGCCGCGTTCGCGCCCAGCGTGATCGCCGCGGAGATGGATGCAGGGCCCACGGTCAGTGGCAATGTCAAGGGATAGAATGCCCGGCGGGTGATGTCCTGCGGCTGGACTGTTTCCTGTACGTCCTCCTTTTCGTCGTCTCGCTGCTTCAGCAGCGACCATCCTGTCGCAATGACGATCAGGCCTCCGCCGACCTGCACCACTGGCAGCGAAATCCCAAAAAAGGCGAGCACGTAAGTCCCGACAAAATACGTCGCAACCAGTAAGAAAAAACTGTTGACGGCAATGCGCCAGGACAATGCTTTTCGCGCTTCCGGTGAGTATTCCCTGGTCAGCGCCAGAAAGAAAGGGCTGCCTCCCAGCGGGTCCACGATGGGGAAGAGCGTCACCAGAACCAGGAGTATATTTTGCGCCGCTTCTTGCATGGGTTCGACACTCCTATAAAACCTTGCTCACGGCGGGCCAAGCTTCACAAATAGATCTGTGTGCCGATCTCGACCACCTGTTGCATCGGCATTCCGTAGCGCCTGTCTTCATGAACCGCGTTGCGGTTGAGATAGGAGAAGATCGCTTCGGGCACTCGCTGAACGCCGCCGTTCTTCGCAATAATCGTTTCGTGACCGATGTAGTAAGTCGCATCCTCAAACTTGAAAGGGATTTGCCCTGTGTGAGCAAGATTCTCCAGCACCGGGAGGAGCAGCGGGTTCTCCATGTAGCCGAACGAGATGGAGAGCTTATAGAAGCCTCCACCAAGGACTTCGACCTTGAACCGCGAGTCCTCTGGCACCACTGGCAATAGTCTCTTCTTTGACGGTGAGCAAGACGACGGTTTCATGCAGTGCACGACTGCGCTCGATGTGATGCATCAGGATTGGCGGGACGTGATCGGCGTCGGGCGCAAGGAACACGGCGCTGCCCGGTACCCGGGAAGCCAGGAGTCGATGGATCAAGGGCCTGGCGTTCTCGAAGGTCGAGTAGCGTCGCGAATATTGGTCCATCAGAGCGGTGCGGCCCCGGCTCCAGATCAACATACCCGCAATCAGCGTAGCCCCGATCAGCATAGGAACATATCCGCCCTCAAAGAATTTGAAAAGGTTCGCGCCCAGAAACGGAATGTCGAAACTCAGGAAAAGCGCGAGAATAGCACCCGCTTTCCACGCACTCCAGCGCCACGTGTACCGCGCGACGATGTAATAGAGAACCGACGTGATGGCCATCGTCCCGGTGACCGCGATTCCGTAGGCGGCTGCCAGTTTGACCGACTCACGAAATGTCAGCACGAGCAGAATGCACCCAACGGCCAGCAGCCGGTTGACCTCCGGAATGTAGATCTGGCCCTCGGTGTCAAAGGCGGTGTGCTTGACGGTGACGCGTGGAAGGTAGCCAAGCAGCATCGCTTGCCGGGTAAGGGAGAACGCCCCCGAGATGAGCGCCTGCGAAGCGATCACGGTTGCCGCACTCGATAGCAGAACCAGCAAATAGGTCGGAAGACCTGGCGGCATCATAGCGAAAAATGGATTCTCGATCGCCTTCGGGTCGGCGAGCAGAAGTGCGCCCTGTCCGAGATAGCCCAACAAGAGGGAGGGCAAAACAAAACCTGTCCATGCCAGGCGAATCGGCCGAAGTCCGAAGTGTCCCATGTCCGCATACAGGGCCTCTCCGCCAGTCACCACCAGTACGACGGAGCCGAGTATCAGGGCGCCGCGCAGTCCATGACGATGGAAGAATCCCAGCCCATGAAGCGGCGACAGCGCAGCGAGGATTTCCGGATGGCGGCTGATGTGAAATATTCCCAGGCCGGACAATGTCGCAAACCATATCACCATGACTGGACCGAAAAGTTTGCCGACGTCGCCCGTGCCGCGCCGTTGAATCGAAAACAGCGCGATGAGTATTCCGCAAGTCAAGGGCACGACGATCGGCGAAAGCCGAGGGCTCGCGATTGCGAGGCCCTCGACCGCACTGAGAACCGAGATCGCCGGTGTGATCACTCCATCGCCATACAAAAGCGCAGCGCCGATCACCGCCAGCAGGGCCATTCCCGTTATTCTGCCGCTGCGTGCAGCCGTTGCCCGAAACCGCTCCGGAACAATGGCCAGCAGTGCAAAGATCCCGCCCTCACCCTGGTTGTCTGCACGCATGACGAAGGTCAGATACTTGACCGTGACCACCATGATGAGCGACCAGAACATCAGGGAAAGAATCCCAAACAGATCCTCTACCCCCGCCTTGGCCCCACCAGCAGTGGTCATGCACTCTTTCAGCGTGTAGAGCGGGCTGGTTCCGATGTCGCCGAAAACCACGCCCAGGGCTCCTAAGGAAAGCGCAGCGAGGGTCGCCTTGTGGCTGGCGTCGGCAGTGTGTGTGGTTGCGGACTCTACAGGTATTGCGTGCGGGTTGCTAGGTGAGTGCATCTGTTTCTTAGAATATCAAGGCGACGATGAGTCTCCCAACATTCGGATAATTGACCCTCATTGCTTCGCCTTTATAAATTCCTAATAACTTCAAGTCATATTCTTTACGCCGCGAGTCCTCTAATAGAAGGGTTGGCCCTGACCGCCACAGAAGAGGTTATGAGTTCATTCCGTACACTTCGATCGCTCTGGAGGCGCCATCATCGAATGACCGTTCAGGAAACCCTGACGCCTCAAGAGGGGAGACTTGTATGAAAGTTGAGGAGCTGATCGGAAGCAGGGTGTGGATAAAGATTGACCGGTTCCGGAGTGTTCCAGGCAAGATCGAAAGCATGTCCAATGCCGTCAACCTGGACGACATCAAATCGTCCGTCTCCCAGAGTAGGTTTAGGATCAAGATGCTTTCTGGAAACATCGTTGAGATCCTCGGTTCCGATATTTCAAAGATTGAACATGCCGGCTAGATCCGAGCGAAAAGACGTACATCGTAAATCGCGGCATTGGCGTTTTCGTCTTGGCGCGTTGCTATCTACCAATCAGTGCGCCAGTTGCAGTCCCGCCTGAGAGGCGCGGGACCTTGCATCCATGGTTATTTCAGCGGAAAAATCTTGATATTGCGGAAGAAGACTTCTGCGCCTTCGGACTGGAAGAGGATTTTGCCGGTGGCGGGGAACGCGTCGGTTCCTTCGTTGGCCAGCTTCCCGTTCACGTATTGCCACACCTTTCCGTCGCGGTTCACAAGTTCGACGACATTCCACTTCCCGTGCGGCCTTTCCAGTTCGTTGGTTGGGTCACGAAAGCCGGTCACGTTTTTGACTTCGCCCTTGTTGAAGCGGTCGATTTTCGATGCTTTGCCTTCCGGGCCGGTGACGCGCGCGCCGGCCTTTCCGTCCGGACCAATACCCGTCAGCGCTGCGCCATCGGTCATCCAGAAATCACCCGTGCAGCCCTCGTTGATCTGAAACTCAACCGAGCGCGGCCACACCTTATTGGGACCCTGAATGTTGTAGAGAATGCCACTGTCGCGCGCCTGGCCCTGCCGCGGAGCAAAGGTTCCCACGCCCCATTTGAATTCGGCGCGCAGATAGTAATCCTTGTACTCCTGCTTGGTGATGAAGTATCCGAATTCAGTTCCGGAGACATGGACGACGCCATTCTCCACAGCGAAGACATGGCTGGGATCGGAGTTCAGTCCGGCACTGCGCAGGAATGTATCGAACTGATTCAGGTCCTTGCCGTCGAAGAGAACGATGGCTGGGCCGTGGGCAGGAATGTCCTTGCTTCGCGCGTTGACGCTCAGCGGGCATACACAAAAAAACACGACCAGGCTGCAGATCTTCTGACAACGAGAGCGAAGACTCATGGAGAATGGAAATCCTTTCAAACCCATTCTCGCCGGAGGGGCTGTGGACCGCAAGCAGACCCGAACCGTGATTCTGAGACTCACTTTAGCCGCGATGAGCAATATTGAACAGCCCTATCGTGGTTGTCCTGCTAGGGTGGAAGATTGTCGCATAGTGGAGTGAGACCGATGGCCGCAGCATAGCGGCATTCGCGACAGGACGCGTTGCGTAGAATCCTCCGTCGCGGCATTTAGCACTTCTTGAAGAGTGTAGACAATGATGAGCCTTCGCTTCGTACTGGAACCCCGGGCCTCGCTGCGAATAATCTCGTGGAAAACCTTGGCCGTTTGTATTGCAGGCACAATCCTGGCGTCCACGATCGCTCATGCCGAAGTGCCGGTGGAGGTGCCCAAAGAAACGGTGGCGCTTCTCATCCAGCAGCGGGATGCAAACATTCGTTGGGCGGCCTTCCAACTTATCGCGCTGGCAATTCCACTCTTCTTTTTGTTCACCGGTCTTGGCGCCCGTCTGCGCCGGATGTGCGAATCGATCTCCGGCCGCCGCTGGTTCTGGACGGTCACGCTCTTCGTCTGCGCCTATCTGATTATGGCCGCGCTGATCGCGCTGCCCTTCGATTATTTTGTCGGTTATATCCAGCCGCACGTCGCTGGATGGTCGCATCAGACCTTGCCGAATCTGCTGAAGGGCGACGGCGCGCAACTTGTCGTCAGTTTGGTCCTCGCATCGCTGCTAATCTGGCTTCCCTATCGATTGATCGTCGGAAGCCCGCGCCGCTGGTGGCTCTATAGCGCTCTCGCGCTTGTTCCGGTGGCCTTTCTGGCGATGGTAGCCTGGCCGGTGTGGGTCGACCCCCTGACGACGACCTATAAGCCTCTCGACGATCGCGCGCTGGGAGCGCGGATCGAAACGCTGGCCGCGCGGTGCGGCATCGCTCACATCCCCGTTTTGGTTGGTGGCAACAGCACGAGGGTGACCGGCCTCGGCCCGACCAATCGCATCGTTCTACAGAGCAACCTGGCGTCGGCCGAGACACCTGACCAAATCGTATTCACCATCGGCCACGAATTGAAGCATTACGTCATGGGCGACAACTGGAAGGGGCTGGCGATCATCGCCGCCTGCCTGCTGGCGGGATTCTGGCTCACCGACCGCCTGGGCCGCGCCGCCATTCGCCGGTTTTCCGGGCGCTGGGGTTTCAGCGAACTTTCCGACCCGGCCTCCTTTCCGCTGATCGTGTTCCTGTTAACCTTCTTCTGGATTGCCATTTTGCCGTTCTTCAATCTGTTCGCCCGCCATATCGAGCTCGAAGCCGACCGCTTCGGTCTTGAATTGACTCATCAAAATCACGAGGCCGCGACGGTGTTCGTCAAGGATGTTCAAGCCGGTTACGTTGCGCCCGAATGGGATACTTTCTTCCTCATCTTCCAGGCGACGCATCCCTCCGTTGCCCAACGGATCGAGTTCGCCAACACCTATAAGCCGTGGGAACAGGGGAATCCGTTGGTCTACGGGAATGTGTGCAAACCTGAGTGATTCGAGCTGGCGATTTCCAGAAACTGGTGTTGAATCAAATCGAAGTGTAAGAAGACGCGCGCGTGGACTGTCCCTTAGTATTCGCCGTGCTTCAGGGCCGAAACCCGCAGGGAGCGTCACCGCCGGTTAGTTGGAGTTGCCGCAATAGGTATGCTGCCACTGCGGCCACTCTACTCGCGCTGGGAGTTAGACATGGGGAAAATGAATCCTCAGCTTATAGCAAATGAAGAGAACAAGGATCGCGCCGAGCGTCGAGAAAATGAGGCCGGCGGGATGATAGCGTTCGTTTTTCGGGCGCGAAAACATGTGGGTAACGGCGCCGCCGATGATCGAACCGATGACGCCGAGCACGATCGTCCAGAAGATCGTTATGTGCACGTGCATCACCGATTTCGCGATAACCCCCGAGATTAACCCAATAAGGAGATACCAGATTAAGTGAAACACATTTGTCTCCAACGGTTCCCTTCGGAACGTCGTCGAGTATAACCCAGGGCTGGACAACTAACCACACTTTCCTGTCGACCAATGCGCGGGAACAAAAACGAACGCGGGGACATGATCAATCGTGCCTGGTTCGTTTGGCGGAGGAAATGGTGACCAGACGGAAATCCCCAAAACGAAACGCATTGGAGTAAACGCCAAACGGCGCTTTTCCATTAGGGTCATTTGCGGTCTGTCCGCTTTGCTGCTCAGACCACTGTGGGGCCACCGAGCCCGTGCCCTCGATTTTGCCAGTGTCCCGATTTTGCAGGAGATTTGCAGCGGGACTTACTGGCGCCAACCGAGGAGCATCCGGACCACGATCCCAGTGCCCGAGCCATGTGACAGCCCGGCTACTGCTTATAGATGCGCGATTCCCATGGCGCCAGGTTAAGAGTAGAAACGTTGGCTTCATGCGAACCAGGGATGTCGGCGAGGAGGAGGTTTCCCGCCTTGAGGCCGTTCGGCAGCATGTAGGCGACAGGACTTGAGCTAAAGTTTTCAACCATGAGGTACTTCTCGTTGCCGAGGGTGCGGGTGTAGGCGAAGATGTGGGGGTGCTGGGGATCGAGGTCTTCGAAGTCGCCGTAGACGAAGGCGAGCGTGTGAGCACGCAGAGCTATCAGGGCGCGCACGTAGTTGAGAACGGAGGCAGGGTCCTGCTCTTCTTCAGCGGCGTTGATCTCTTGGTAGTTGGGGTTGACGGCGAGCCAAGGATGGCTGCCGGTGGTGAAGCCGGCCTCAGGCCCACTATCCCATTGCATGGGGGTGCGGGCGTTGTCGCGAGAGACCTTGGCCTGCGAGGTGAAGAAGGCTTCGGCGGAGATCTTGCCGGTGTCCACCAGCGCTTTATATGCATTCTTGACGGAGATGTCCTCGTAATCGGCGAGCGTCTTAAAGGGATAGTCCGTCATGCCGAGCTCATCGCCCTCGAAGAGGAAGGCTGTGCCGCGAAGCGTGAGGATCATGGTCTCGAAGAGCTTGGCGGAGGGGACGCGCATGGCGGGAGAGTCGTCGCCGAAAGTGGAGACGATGCGTGGGTTGTCGTGATTGGAGAGGAAGACCGTGTCCCAGTCGTGCTTAGTGAGGACGCTGGCATGAGCGTCGTAGATGGCTTTAAGTTCCGGCACCGACCAGGCACCGAGCTGGCTGAGGCCGAAGTCGGAGCGGCCGAGCTTAATGGCGTCGAAGTTGAAGATCATGTTGAGCTCGTGGCGGCGGTCGTCGACCAGGTTGTTGGTCTGGGCGAGAGTGGTGCCGGTGGCTTCTCCGACGGACATATCGTCGTACTTCGAAAGCACCTCGCGATTTATCTCGTGAAGGTACTCGGCGAGGTGGGGACCGTTCGCGTAGGCGTTGGGGGGCGCCTTCAGCTGTTCAGGGGTAAGGTCGGGCATGCCGGAAGGCTTTGAGATGAGCGGGATCACGTCCATGCGGAAGCCGGAGACGCCCTTGTCGAGCCAAAAGCGCATTAGCGAGAAGACCTCCTCGCGGACCTTTGGGTTCGCCCAGTTCAGGTCTGGCTGTTTGGCCGCAAAGTAGTGAAGGTAGTACTCGTTCGTCTTCGGATCCAGCGTCCACGCAGAACCCGAAAAATACGAGGGGTAGTTATTAGGCGGGGTGCGGGTGCCGTCCGCGTCGGTGTGGCCGGGACGCCAGATATAAAAGTCGCGGTACGGGTTGGTTTTGCTGCTGCGCGATTCAACGAACCACTTGTTCTCGTCTGACGTGTGGTTGACGACAAGATCAATGATCAGCCGCATGTGGCGCTGCTTGATGCCCGCAAGAAGCTGGTCGAAGTCGGACATGGTGCCGAACTCGGCCATGACCTTCCGATAGTCACGAATGTCGTAGCCGCCATCGATATTCGGCGAGTCAAAATGCGGGCTAAGCCAGATCACATTCACGCCCAGCTTCTGCAGGTAATCGAGCTTGGAGGTAATGCCGGGCAGGTCGCCGATGCCGTCGCCGTTCGAGTCTTTGAAAGAGCGAGGGTAGATCTGGTAGACGACCGCCTCTTTCCACCACTTGGGTTCGTAGCCGTTGATGAGCTTGGCTTCCTGGCCGGAAGCGGCGGCAAGGGATAGCAGGGCAGTGACGACGGCTGTGCGGAATAGGGTGCGGAAGAACATGAAGGGAAGTGTACTGGACGATGGTGCCTGGCCGCTCATCTTGCTGCCAATATTTTGGCCCCCCACAACCTGACGGGGAGATTTGGGCAATGGACAACATACCTATCCCATGGTTGCTATGCTGCCCCTTCATCTCCCAACGAGCCAGTCCAACTCGGTTCTGGAAACCTGGAAACAAGCTGACTTTTCCGGTACTGATTTCTCCAGACGGCGTGAGCAAATCCGAGTTGTTAAACAACTAGTAACTTCCGAGTATGCGGTGATTCGGCAGGTTGCCTGTCCGAGCTCTATTGTGTTCGGCGACACTTTCTGAACCTAGTCACGTCCGGATTTGCCGTTTAGAATCACACTATACCGTTTCCGGCCCATCTGTTTAAGTCTCGACAATGGATTGCCTGATGTCTGACAAAGCAGCCGCGAGTTTCCTGATGCTTGACATTGACCGTACCGGCAACGCCGTTATCGTGCGATGCCATGGGAAATTGGAGGCGGGTGTGAGCGATGTTCTCTACATCAAGGTCAGGCAACTAATTCCGGATACCAAACGAATCGTGCTGGACTTGAGATGGCTGTTCGGCTAAGCCGCTACTTGGAGCGCTCCGTAATCGACAAGACTGGCATTAGTGGATCGTTCGATTTTGAGTACAAGAATGAAGAAGCCGACGCGAACGCTCAAGTCACGCGCGACGACATAGTCTCTTCGATCGTCACCTCAGTTCGTGGAGTTGGACTGAAGCTCACACCTGCGAAAGCGCCTACGGAAACCATCGTCATCGACCACGTGGAGAAACCGTCACCCAATTGAGCCAAGAACTGCCTGAGCCTTGCAAGATCCGTATCGGCTCGTGATCAGGTCGAGCAAGCCATGTCATTTCTGCGCAGGTACTAAGAGGTCACACACAATCCAGAACGACGGCTCAGAAATGTTCTGGTCGTGTGGTGGCCGATCCGGACATTACCCCGTCTTTCAGACGGTAATGTCCGGATCGGCGGTCACTCAGACATCAAGCGCTGCTCGGGAAATATTTGTTGGAACGAATATCCCGGCGACACCATCCAAGGGCTGGATCGATATCTTTGAAGAGGGACTCGAAGCCGAGAGGAGACACACCATGGCATACAGCATATCCACCTTGCTGACCCGCAATCTTCAGGAGGTTTTCGGTGAAAACGACCCCGCGCGCCGGCGCGCAGCTATCGACGAACTCTACACCGAAGATGGCGTGTTCTACGATCCCAGCAAGGGTGTCTACCGTGGCCGCGACGAGATCGATCGCATTGCGGGCGCGATCAGGGCGACTCACCCTGACTTTCGATATCAGCCCATTGCCGAGCCCGAGGAGTCGGGCAATGGCGGGCGGCTTAAATGGGTATCGGGCCGCCCTGGCGAAGCGCTAGATTACGCCGGAACTGATTTCTCATCGCCCGGGACGGCCGTATTGCCGCTCTTTATCTGTTTTTCGACAAACTGAACTGAAAGATCCCGCCGAGATTGACCAGTGCCGAAGCCCCTACGCGCGGGGTTTTGGTGTTCCGGGGCGATCCGGGTTAGGAAAGAGTAGGCGGTTAACCAACCGGAATGCCGGATCCTCGCACAATGCCCCTTCGTCGTTCTTGACACAGTCTTGCACTGGTCGCGACCTTTCCAGGAGCGTCTTCAACCTCGATAGAATACGAGGCCATCCGTCGGCATTCTGAGCATAGGCTGGATCATCTTCCGTCCAACGGTCGTTGACCACCGTGACCTTGACCGCCTCCGATTCCTGCGTCAGTTCCAACTGGACGTGAGACATCTTTTCGCCCATTCCCATTCCGAACTCGTACTCAAGAAACTGAGGCGCGTCTACCCGCAGCACCCGGCCCGTCACGTAGCGAGTCGGTTTGCCGTCCTTGCCAGGGCCTGACCATGTCATGGAGCCGCCAGGTCTCAATTCAACCTCAAAGTCCGCTCCCATGAATATCTTTTGATTCGCTTCTTTCGAAACGAATCCGTCCCAGACCTTCTCCATAGGAGCCGCGATATAAAACGTGAAGATCAACGGTATCTTCATAGCATCTCCAGATTCCCCAACAATGCAGATGCGCCCCAGTTGTGGCTGGTTGTGGCCACCTTTGCCCTTCCCCGCTACTGCACCGAAATTAGGTCACTTCCGGATAGGCGGTTATCCAGACAAGGAGCCTCGATCGACACAACCAGGCCCGCGGGCAAACTGGTCTTCGGCATCTTGGTTGCCTGGCTGAGTTCGAACGTGAACTCATCTCCGAACGCACCAAGGTTGGACTTATCGTCGTGCGGGCACGCAGTAGAAAAGGTGGCGACCGTTACAAAATGACCGCAGCCAAGTTGCGGCTCGCCATGGCATCCATGGGAAAAACCGCGGACCACGGTCGGCAGCCTATGCCGTGAGATAGGGGTGACTCGTCAAACTCTACCGGCACGTCGCCCCAAACGGTTCACGGCTGAGCATGGCGGTGCGACGCCACCCAATGAATGGGCATCATGCGTTAGACTGCGAGCATGCTTCGTTCCGCAAGTATCGTCGCTCTTACTCTGTCTCTGTTACCCGTTCTGCAAGCACAGACAAGCCCGTTCGTCGGTCGTTGGGATTTCAACATTACTCAATCGAATGGCAAACAGGCTGCTGTCTGGCTCGGCATTAAGGAGAAAGGGAGCGGCCTAGATATCTGGTATCAGCCTACCGGTGGCCACGTCTTCCAGGTTCCGGACTATAAAGTGAGTGGTTCTCATCTCACGCTCACTATGGAGCACGACACATCTATCGAGCTGGACGCGAAGGATGGCAAGCTCGTTGGAACCCAAAAACACGCCGGTCACGGCATAGAACTCACCGGTCTGCCGGCTCCCGCGTTGAAAGGCCACGAACCGAAGGCTTGGACCAAGCCGGTAAAGCTCTTCGATGGTAAGGATCTAAGCGGTTGGACTCCCATCGGCGACACAGCTAATAGTCACTGGGTCGTTCAGGACGGCGATCTCCTCAATGAAAATCATGGCGCCAACCTGAAGAGCAACGAAAAATTCACCGACTTTAAGGTTCACTTCGAAGTAAACTGCCCTGATGATGCCAACAGCGGCTTCTATCTTCGCGGACGGTATGAAGTCCAGCTCGAATATGAACAGACAGGAACCGAGCCGCCAGAGCGCTCTATGGGAGCAATCTACGGACGCCTTGCGCCAAGCTCCATGCTGCCCCGCAAACCTGGCGAATGGGAATCATTTGACGTCATCCTGGTGGGAAGAACGGTAACGGTTGTACGTGACGGCACGTTAACCATCGACCACAAAGAAATTGACGGTATCACCGGCGGTGCGCTCGATGCCAACGAAGGCGAGCCCGGATCTTTCTACATCCAGGGCGACCACACCGGCGGCCTCAAATTTCGCAACATCACCGTTTCCGTACCAAAGCAATAATCGTTTAACCGATGTATCGGCATAGGATCCATAATGCCGATCCTCGGATTATGCCGCGCCGGTTCTCGACTCTACACGTTTGGTGTAGTGCCCCCTTGCTCCGCAGGACCTATCGCAACTGTCGCACCCGCGCATCGTGGTTGGTTTGTCGCACATCCGGACCGATGCTGGCCATGCTCTGGTGGTTAGGTCTTCTCGTTTGGAAGACGCTTCAGTTTGGATGGAGAATGACAACTGCTCGGCGGGTGCCCCGTTCAAGTTAGGCACTGTGCACCCGTCGATATTCCAGAAAGCGGCGGTCAGCCTGGATGGTCGCCAATCTGGACAGAACTCCATTTTGGGCGTTACTTCCGGATGGGCGGTTACTCGCCCGCAATCCGAAAAAATAAGATTCGGCGCCTGAAGTCTTCAATGAGTGCATCAGAGATTTGTCACAAACCGAGACTGGTAAGCTGTCTAGGTTGTACCAAATCGAGCTCCCAGTCTTAGGAGCGTCCAAAATCAAAACCACCGGCTCTGAAAGGAACGGCAGGATATGGAGATTGCGAAGCTTTCACGTATTGCACCAGAGATTCCGGTATCTGATCTCGAAGAGGCTGTGGAGTTTTACGAACAGAGGCTTGGCTTCCGAGTTGCGATGCACATGCCTGATCGTGGCTATGCGATTGTCGAACGCGACGATATTGCGATCCACCTATTCGAAGACGATGCTCACAACCATTCACGCATAGGGATTCACATCTTTACGGAGAACCTCGATGCGCTGCACGCCGAACTTCAAGCACGCGGTGCTCATCTGTCCCAGGGGATCACGCTCAAACCGTGGGGAAACCGCGATTTTCGCGTGAATGACAATTCCGGAAATGAAATTAAGTTCACCGAGCCTCGATTGGTGTAAACCTCGGCTGAGTCACTCGTTTCGAGGTTCCGAGTGGTTAGTCGCCCACCCGTCAGTCGCCCCCCGTCAGTCGCCCCCCGTCAGTCGCCCCCCGTCAGTCGCCCCCCGTCAGTCGCCCCCCGTCAGTCGCCCCCCGTCAGTAACTGGTTGAGTAATAGCTCGCCAAGGTCTGTGAAGCCGACAGCGCCGCGTTCCCTGGAGGTTCCGCTCACCTCCACCCAAAATCGATCCTTTTAGTCCAGCGAGTAGGATCACTCCTCGAAAACGCCGTAGCGTCCGGTCATTATGACGCTTAAAGAGCATCCGAGAGATTCCGCGACACTGGCCGACCTCCCACTACCGAACTATTAGCTAGACGAGCCCGCTGAAGTAACTCCACCGGCCTGGGTCTTATCTCAGGCGTTTAAGCTTGCTCCTCGTAGCGTCCTTTGGCACGGCTGAAGCTGACCTGGCGTAACCCGGGACCTACTTCATGCTGACCGTATTCACCGGCTGCCACAGCTCGATTGCGTTGCCTTCCGGATCTTGAAGGCGTGCAAAGCGACCGTACGGATATGTCGCGGGGTCCACCTTCACTGCGATGCCCGCTGATTCAAGCTGTGCGGCCATCTTGTCCAGATCGCCCACCCGAAAGTTGATCATCCACTGCTTCGTCGCGTCGCCAAAGTAATTGGACTTCTCGGGAAAGGGTGTAAAGCTCGTCGGTCCGGCTTGCTGTTGCCAAACACGATCGTTGGCGCTTTGCGGGGTCACGGAGATGCCGAGGTGGTCCTGATACCATTGCGCCAACGCTTTGGGATCATGCGCGCGAAAGAATATGCCGCCGATACCAGTCACGCTTTCCTTCGGCAGAGGGTTCGCGGCGGGCGTTGGCTCTGCGGCCGCAAAGGGCCCCGGCAGTAGTGCCGATCCGGCAGCGACGGTGAGCACCCCAAGCAGTTCACGGCGTTGCATCTTCATGACGTCCTCCATGTTCGCCCAAATTATACGGTTATCCCGACCGGGAGCGCGGCGCAAGCATTCGCGCGTGCGCCCCATTTCTGTCGATGCCGGACGGGATCAATCCCGCTGCGGAAAATAGGATGATCGTCAACTACCACAATCCGGATCGCAATTGGATCAGCATTCGTCATATCACGTTCGTATGCCCCGCGAGAAGATAGACCACCGCGACGCCAGCGGTTTCGCGTATGCGTTTGCGGCGGGAATACGCAGCTCAACTTCGGTTCCGGAGTGGACCTCGCTCCATATCTCGAGACTACCCCCAATCAATCTCGCGCGCGGGTCCCAGGGGCACCCTTTCTGACATCGCTCGGCAAATGGAGACGGCGCATCACTCACAGTACGTAACACGCTTTGATACATAACGTGTTGAAAGCGAACTGGGGCTAAAGTCTCCCGGCCACGCTAAAAAAGTTGTTATTCATAAAGGAATCATCGAGTGTGCGTCGAAGAATACGGCGTGTCGAGAATTGTCATGCTACTGACGCCGAGGGAGCTCGGTCACGTCTATCAAAGTGAGGGCGGTCACATAGACTCTAGCCCCCAGGAGAAATAACATGAGCACACTGTCAAAGTGGAAGTTTAGCGCAAGCCTTATCGCAGTCATCCTCGCCGCCGCGCCATCGTCTCTAGTGTCACAGGTACAATTTGTCGAGTCGGTGGTAGTCAACGTCCCATTTGCGTTCGGTGACGGATCTCAGAACTTCGCGGCTGGCCGGTACAGCATTGCTATGAACGACCAAAAGATACTGGCAATTCGTGGCGATTCAAACTCTGGTTTTGTCATGGCGTGGTTAGAGCAAGACAGCCATCCGGCGGAGACGTCGAAGGTTGTTTTCCGCAAATACGGCGACCAATACTTCTTGAGTGAGATCTGGATCGCGGGTGAATCCAGTCACACTTACCGTATGCCTTCAAAGCAGGAAACGCGTGAAGAGGCTGCAAACAAGGCCGCCCCCACCGAAGTAGTAGTAGCTGCATTGGAAATGTCCCGCTAGTGGGGGATCCGGCAAAGTGGCTTTATGGATGTCTTAGGAGCTTGGTCTGATGTCAATCCAGAGTGAGTGCTCAACTATCGCATCGCGGATTCCGTCAGACCACCCGAGACATGAGGTAGGCTGACCTCGATGAGTAAGCCACCTCCGAGGCGATTAAGCGCCCTGATGGTCCCTCTATTCGCATGAACAGCCTGCCTGGCAATGGCAAGACCTAACCCCGCACCTGATCGATCAGAGGACGCACGAACAAAGGGTTCAAAAATGGCGTCAAGCTTGTCATCTTGCACCCCTACCCCGTTATCCCTCACTTGAATCACGACCAGGTCATTGGGGCGGGACAGAACGGCAACCTCTACGCGGCCACCTTCCGGGGTGAACCGAATCGCATTACGCAGGATATTGTCCAGAGCTCTCTTCAGAAGTTCCCGGTAGCCCCGCATGTTGATTTGCGGAGAGGATAGAAGGTGGACCTGCTTGCTGGCTTCCTTCGCCGTGAATTGATTGTCGATGCAAACCTGCTGGAGCAACTCATCGAGGGAATAGGCTTCTTCCTCCTCCTCCTCCAGACCGCTCTCCAGGCGAGCGAGGCGAAGGAGTCGCTGGATCATTGAATTCAATTCGGAACTATCGCCTTGAATACGATTCAGCTCCGGAAGGAGCGCGGGATTCGCCTTACGCCGCACCAATGCAAGTGCCACATTCAAGCGGCTCAATGGGGACCCAAGTTCATGGGAGACTTGAATAAGGAAATTCTTTTGAGAAGACAGCAATGTGCTAATCCGGGTCGACATCTGCCCGATCGTCCTGCTTAGATCTCCGAGCTCGTCTCTTCTATCAAGAAGAGAGACGTCAGGTCGCGAACCGAGATTCCCACGGCCGAATGATTCCGTTGAGCGTTGCAGCTTGCGGATGGGGTCGATAAAGTAACGGGTGAGTAGTAGACATGTGACCGCAGATACCACTGCGGCCACAGCAAATTGCCACCAGAGAATTGGCGGGGGCCCGTTCGGCCTACCGCGTAAGATGGCGACCGCAACGAAGTGTGCGTTGTTAATAGTGGCATCAAAGGCAACCATTACCTCGTTACGAAAGGCTTCCAGCCTTAGTGGAGTCCTGGGCGTGACTTCCGCCGCCAGAGAGCGGGCGGCGAGGGAATCATCAGATGAGAGCAGTTCAGTTCTGGACGGGTCCAGGATGTACACGAGCCGGCATTGTTTCGCCGTCTGCGTAAATCTGGGGGTACTTTGCGCTTGGATAGTGGTTTGCAGACAAGCCTGGAGTTCTGGAAGAGGCACGGAGACAGGGGGCACCCGATTCAGATGATGCGTCATCAGGACCAGGCCGAAGGATATCGAGATGATCAGCACCGTTGCGATCCAGAATGTCAAAAAGCTTCTCAGGAAGATGGTCACTTTACCTCCTGTTCCGCGATGACGTAAACGTATCCGACACCCCGAACGCTCCGGATGCGCTCGCTCCCGTCGGAAAACGGTCCCAGCTTTTTTCGCAAATTGCTGACCAGACTATCGATGCTACGGTCGATTCCAGATTCCTGCCGGCTTAATACACGGGGGATCAACTCCTGTCTGGAGAGGGTAGTTCCGGGACGCGAAAGCAGCAGTTGAAGGAGAGAAAATTCAGCCCCGGTGAGCTCGATGGCGATGCCTCCGCGCGTAACCCGGCGAAATCGCTCATCCAGCTCAATGTCCCCCATAGACATGAAGGAAAGCCCCTTCGTAGAGGGACGAATTCGGCGAAGAATCGACTTCACCCTGGCGAGCAACTCGTCAGGCTCGAAGGGTTTCGGCAGATAGTCGTCGGCGCCCAATTTCAAGCCATGGATACGATCGGACGCCGCACCGCGGGTGGTCAACATTAACACCGGGACGTCTGAAAAATGGCGCAGCCGCTCCAGCACTTCGAAGCCATCAATTCCCGGGAGCATTACGTCGAGGATGACCAATGCAAAGGACTTTCGAGAAATGGTGCGGAGACCCAGCTCTCCCGTATTGGCGGTCGTGACGACATAACCTTCGTAAGCTGCATATTCAGAAACCAACTCACCGAGAGCAATGTCGTCATCGACCAATAGAAGCTGTACTTGTGCTGTAGCGCGCTGGGCTGGAGACGAATCTGCCATCTTTCTCATTGTCATTCCTCCTCGATGAGTGAAGGCGAATACTTTTGTCGAGAAGTGTTATGCAATGGCAGCCTATCGGCGCCACGACGATCTAGTGAATAGCGGAAGATCCGCTCTTCGCGCCACGGGTAGGTGAAGTCCTTCACGGACGGAA
Organism: uncultured Acidobacteriaceae bacterium; assembly: GCA_963763905.1. GTDB lineage: Bacteria > Acidobacteriota > Terriglobia > Terriglobales > Acidobacteriaceae > PALSA-350. The sequence continues at coordinate 110,622 of CAVXRU010000023.1, forward strand.
CGAAGCTTGACCGCCTGTGAGCACTCTCGGAAATGAGCGGAGGCCACTCGGCTTTGCGCGAAGCGCCAGGACCGGTTCGAGCTGGATGAGAGCGGTCATAAGTTAGCAGTTCCATGGAGCAAACGCTAGGCCTACTTCGCGACGAAAGGTGTCTTTTACATGCTAAATGACGTGCAGAGGTTACTTCCAGAGAGCGCGCGACTCGACGCGAGGGTCTCTGATCTAGAGGATATCGAGGAACTGGTGCGGGTACACAGACCAAGCGTGTTGAGGCACGCATGTTGGCTGCTGAAAGATAGGGATCTTGCGGAGACAGTCACCCAGGACTGCTTTATGCGCGCCTTTAACTCCCGCGCCCTTTATCGCGGGCAATGCAGTGTGCGCACCTGGCTGCTGGCGATAACCACAAACCTGGTTCGCGACAATACGCGAACCAATGGGTTTCGATTCTGGAAGCACGTGCGGGCTTCGGCCGTAGACATGGGCTGCTGGAAAACCAGGTAGCCTGCCGGCGGCAAACCGTGGAAGCGGAGATGCTTACGCGCGAAAATTTACGCCAGGTTTGGGCGACGGTGGACGGGCTGCCGGGGAGGCAAAGAACTGTATTCATACTTCGTTTTGTTGAAGAGATGCAGGTCTCGGAGATAGCCCGGACCACAGGACTCAACCTGAGCACGGTCAAAAGCCTTCTTTATCGCACTCTTCGCACGGTCCGCGCAGCGATGGGCAAAGACGGCCAATCTTCGGGTACGCAACGGCTGAGGCAGAGAGCGACGGCGGCAGAATCTATAGGCCGTAAGCAACGCGCGAGCGTATTTTCTGCGCACCTTGCGGTTTCTGGCGGCAACCCTGCTTGACCCGCCATTCTCGATGGCGCCGTTTTTTACGTCCTCCCTTCCCGGGAGGCGGAGGTACTCCCCGCGTGCGGCCGGATCTGTCTTTTTCTCTATCCCCTACCACCAATGCGATCGGGTGCCCCATCCTTCGCGCTCTTTGCGAAGGGTGGGATACGACAGCTCTACACGCCAGGCCCTTCCCCGCACATTCTGCTTATCCCACCCTTCGCAAAGAGTGCGAAGGATGGGGCACCCGATCATTGGTTTCGCTGCGACGCTTCGAATGCGCATCGACATTTTTCTGCGGTCGATCACCAAAAGCCCACGTCATTAGTAATCGAAATCGCATTCGTAGGGGTCAGTCTCATGCAGAGGATTTCCAATCGTCTTGTAGGAATTTGTCTGTTCTCGTTGTCCATCGTTATTGCCGGCCAATCCGGCCACGCACAAACTGTCGCACAAAACCGGATCGTGCAGCAGATCGTGGCGGGCAAGGTATCGCTTCTGCCCGGAACGGTCCATCCGCTGGCTCGGCCGCAATATGATCAGGGTCCGGTTGCGAGTACCGTGCAATTGCAGGGTATGACCGTGAGCTTCAACCGGTCGGCCGCGCAACAGGCGACCCTGAACACTTTGCTGACGGCGCAACAGAATCCTTCGTCTTCCAGCTACCATCAATGGCTCACCGCCGCCCAGTTTGGAGAGCAATTTGGCATGAGCCAACAGGACCTCGACCAGGTTACCGCGTGGCTCCAATCCCAGGGTTTCACCGTAAATGCAGTGGCGGAGAGCCGCACGTCTATCCGGTTCAGTGGAACCGCCGGCATGGCGGAACAAGCCTTCCATACACAGATCCACAACTACGTCGTGAATGGGCAGACTCACTTTGCCAACGCCACGCAAATTTCGCTGCCAAGCGCTTTCGCATCGACCGTGAGCCGGGTAGGCGGCCTGCATGACTTCAAGCCGCAGCCGCGTTTCGTTCGGCCCGCAGGCACAAAGACCGACAGTGCGCAACCGCACTTCACCTCGGGTATCTCCGGAGACCACTTTCTTGCGCCGGGAGACTTTGCTGTGATCTATAACGTGAATCCGCTTTACAGCGCGGGCTACACGGGTAGCGGGCAGACCATCGGGATCATGGGGCAGACGGATATTGTCATGGCCGACATCACAGATTTTCGCAGTGCCGCGGGATTGCCTGCGAACAACCCCACTGTATTTCTGATCCCCGGCTCCGCCGATCCGGGAATCGGTGATGCATCCGGTGACATTAATGAGGCGGACCTTGACCTGGAGTGGTCCGGCGGCGTGGCTAAGAACGCGTCCATTGTCTTCGTCAACTCAACAAATGTTATGGATTCGATGCAGTACGCAATCGAAAACAAAATCAACGGCCTTCAGATACCGATTCTTAGTATCAGTTATGGAGGATGCGAACCCAGTTGGACCTCGGCAGATCTCAGCAGCATGGAAGCGTCGTTCCAACAGGCAAATGCGCAGGGGCAGACGGTGCTTTCCGCCGCCGGTGACAACGGGGCCGCCGACTGCGACGAACAGACAAGCCCGAACGGTCCTCCCATTATTTCAGCGACCCAGGGTTTGCAGGTCGACTATCCGGCGAGCAGTGCCTATGTGACCGGCATGGGTGGCAGTGAATTTACGGGAGACGGAACGGCCGCCAGTCCTTCGACAGGGGCCGGCCAGTATTGGAGCACGAACGGATCCAATGACGTCCTTACCTCCGCGCTATCTTACATCCCGGAGATGGCGTGGAACGATACTGCGTTTGAAATCGAAAATGGAGGCGGACTTTCCGCAGGTGGAGGTGGCAAGAGCCTGCTGTGGTCGAAGCCGAGCTGGCAAGCGGGAGTGACTGGCATCCCCAGCGACGGTGCGCGTGATGTGCCCGATCTTTCCCTGAACGCCTCCCCAGACCACGATCCTTATCTGGTCTGCACCCAGATCATTTTGGACTCGGATCCGACCGGCAGCGACTACACTTCGAGCTGCACCAGCGGCTTTCGTATTTCCGACCCTGGCTATAGTGACGACCAGGGCTTGGTCGCTTACGGTGGGACTTCGGCGGACGCACCGAGCTTTGCGGGCCTTTTGGCATTGATCGAGCAGCAGCTTGGAGTGCCGGCGGGTTTGGGCAACGTCAATCCTACGCTCTACTCGCTGGCTGCTAACTCAACCACCTACGCCTCGGCGTTTCACGATATAACGACCGGGAACAACATAGTTCCGTGCACAGCGGGATCTACTGACTGTCCAAGCAACGGAGAGATGGGTTACTCAGCGGAAACTGGGTATGACCAGGCAACGGGGTTGGGCTCGGTGAATGCGTTCAACCTGGCGACAGCATTCACTTCCGTTGCTTTAAAGGCCGGAACGACGACCACGATCGCTGTCTCTCCTTCGAGTCCAGCTACCGGGGTCACGGTCAAGGTGACTGCGACGGTGGCCCATACTTCCGGAACGACCGCACCGACAGGAACGGTGACATTTACTATCGACGGGACGGCCGAAAGTCCAGTCGCACTGGCGAATGGCGTGGCAACCACAACCACCAGTTTTTCGACCGGGGGCGCGCACACCGTCTTAGCCGCGTACTCGGGCGATACGAACTACTATGCCTCCACCAGCGCCACAACGACGATTAATGTTGGTGCTGCTGGCGTGGCGGCAACAACGACATCGTTAACTGCCAGCCCCACCACGGTTGCGCTCTATGGAGCGCTGACGCTGACGGCCACGGTGAAGTCCTCGACGGCTGGCACGGTCGCCGGCACGGTGACTTTCACAGTCGGCGGCGCCTCCCTGGGCACGGCCCCGGTGACCGCTGGAACCAGCGGTCTTGGGACAGCGACGCTCGCGATAAGCTCAGCGACGGAAACGCTCGGCTTTACAGCGGGCAGCGATACGATTACCGCTGCTTATGGTGGAGATTCGCTCTATAGCGCTTCTTCCGGGACTGCAGCCGTTACGGTTACCAATCCAGGAATGACGATGACGGTCGGAAACATGACCATTCCTTCCGCTTCGCCTGGTGCCAGTGGTACCTCGACCATCACCATCACTTCCACCCAGGGATACTCGGGTACTGTCGCCCTCACGGCGAACGCGTCCTCACTGAACGCAGATTATGCTCTGGCAGCAACCTCGCTGGCGATTACCAGCAATGGGTCCGCGACTGCGACCATCAGTATCCAGACAGTCGCTGCCTCATCGCAAAGTGGGTTGCAGGGGAGTTCTCAGGGTGGGACTAAGCGGTTGATCGGCATAGCTGGAGTGGGATTTGGGTTCATTTTCCTGCTCGGGATTCCTGGATTCCGCAAGCAACGGTGGCCGCTAGCGACCAGCCTGCTCTTGCTGGGCGTATTGGCAACATTGATGGGTTGCGGCGGTGGTACAGCGGGCGCTGCTCCTGCCGGCACTTATACGGTCACAGTTACAGCGACGGATAGCAGCAATAGCGCGATTACCACCTCGGCGAACTTCACTGTGACCATTCAGTAGGGTATCGATGTCGAGGATCTTAAGGAGTTTGTCATCCCATGCGAAATAGACCTTCCACGCTTGCATATGGGCTTATGCTCATGCTCGGATTGTCCGGTGCAGCTGCAGCTCAGAACAACGGGGCAGAACAGCCCTCTGCGCGTCAGCAGCTTCAACACATCCATACAGCGCAATCGATCGACCAGGAACTTGCTCACCTTACAAAAGACCTGGAGTTGACTTCTGAACAGCAGCAGCAAGTCCGCCCTCTGCTCGAGGAGCACCACGATAAGATCCAGGCGTTGCTCGACAAGAATCCGACAGCTTCGCGGCAGCAGCTTGGTCCGCAGATTCATGCGATCAGCGACGAAACGCACAGCAAGATTCACGCGTTGCTTACCGATCACCAGAAAGAATTAGAAAAGGCGATGCAGCAACGCGAGCATAATGGCGGAGAAAACAGGCGATCCACACCACCTGCGGTAGTCTCGCCAGAACCGTCTTCTTCGGCCTCTTGATTGTGTATGGAGATGAAACAGGAGCGGACGAATAATGAGTGGGTGGCCCAGGTCTCGCTTTTGAGACCTGGTCGTTCCGGCCCAAAGGTGATGAAAAGCACCTTCTGTTCAGCAACTACTCTCCCGTGGAAGCACCGCCCTCCCCTTTGTCATCTCGACCGAAGCGCAGCGAAGTGGAGAGATCTCTGTGTGGATGCTCTTTCTTGGGAATGTTTTTCGACAGAGCGTACCCGGAATTCCTACTTCGCGCTGCTAGCGACGGCCACGTGTGCGGCTCTCCTTAAAGAGAGCCACAATGCAGATCATCAAAGCCACGGATCTCCACAGGAAATTCGGGGGAGCGTAGTGGACGGACCTGGAATCTATCCGGGTACTCGGCCATCTTCTAAAGCCGCTGAATAGTGCGGCACCATTCATTCTTTGCTGTGGAACAGAGCGTTGTTGATATCGGGCCAGAACTCCCGCAGGACGAATGTCGCTCCGTCCAGGCTGACGTTTGTCAGCCAGCGCTGGCCGGTCTTCGTCCAGGTGCGCTCCTGTTCGGGATAGTAGAAATCCGAAATACCTGAAGCCGCACCGGCCCCGATAATCTCCGACGCATTGAATGTTTCGTTGCCAGAGTCAGTGCGCGTGATCAGGATCCGGGAAAGAGAATAGGCAGTACGCTTCAGAACCCCGCCGCGACCAAGAGTGTAGTAGCGTCCGTCCTGGTGTAATGCAACAGGAAAAGCGAATTCCACCAGGTAATTCTCGTCTGTCTGATCCAGAAACGTATGCCAATAATATCGCGCATAACCGGCTGCGCCCTGATGAAACTCGGGAATCGAGTTGGAGGCTTGCCCGACGCCGGCTAAGCCTCCAACGAAGACGAACGAGGAATAGTCAAAGCTATCCTCCGTAGCGGCCTTGAACTTCTGTTTTGCTGATTGTCGAGGCAACTTTACGTTCGTGGACACCGCCTCAAAATTCGGCACAATGCCTAGAATGCGCTTGGTCTGCATGCCCTCCTGGACTCTGTGGTTTTCCGTCGCAATCTGTACGGTTTGATTGGATTGGGCTGGAAGCGCGCTCGGCGCATCCGGCAGAGTGGGTGGCGAATCACTCCCGGCTAGCTGATCGGTTGTGCCGGCAAAAGCAGCGCAATGCTGGCACAGAAGCCCGGACAAGATCCAGGTGAAGTTGCCTAACGAAACAAGCAGCGAATGCTTCCTCATTACTCCCGCTTCTGGCGATCTCTCACGTCGACTCCTCGCCACGCAGAAGACGTCCGCTACGGTTCACCGGCCCCGCCGGAGGCGCATGGCAAACTAGGAACAGGACCAAGGGGTGTTACTGCTGAGGTGGTTGAATTGCAGTGAAGTCTTGATCCAACTGCTTCTGATCTGTTTGTTGGAATGCGCCACTATCCACAATGTCATGGATGTCATTGAAGGCTGATTGCACTTTGTCTTGATCGACCGATTGCCCTTGGCGTCTCGCTTGTTGCGCATCTTTGAGTGTGGCGATATCTGCCTGAAGCTTGTTGTTTTGGTCATCATTCAACGTGGCGCGCGGCGTAGCCTGTTGTAGATCGTTCATCAATTTCGCCATCGGAGACTGTCGCCCGCCTCCGCCTCTCTGTGCTACGGCGTAGCCACCAGTGCCCGCGGCGAATAATAGGCAAACTATCACCAATCTCTTGTTCATCAGACTTCTCCTAGATAAAAGATGCATCTCGGTTTTGCGCAACTCTACGCTCCGCTGCCTGTTCTCAATTGACTAGACGTAACTTCCGAGAAGAAGGATCACAGGTTGACAGTTCTCGACAAACGAGGCTCTCCGCCGGTTCCGCGAAACGATGCGACTTAGATTCTGAACGGAACCTATCGTTCTAAAAATGAAAGTACTTCCTTGAAAGCCGTCTTCCAGCGCCTATGGCACCCAAACGGAGGTTGGCGCCGAACAAAGGGGTCGCACTCGATGGGCTGGGTAACGTCTATTTCACCGACACCGGCAACAATCGAGTCGTCAAGCTTACGCAATCTCTGAGGAATCACCCGACCGGAAACAACGGGGAACGCGCATGCGACGGTAGTTTCACGCGGCATCCTCCCGTGATCGAGTTCCATGGTGCTTGTCACTGTTCGATCCCGATGGAATTCTTACGGCCAATGCGGTACATCCGGCCATCAGAGCCCTGACCATCGGCTCATACGTTGGCGTCAGGTATGCGATCGTTGGGAGAAGTCTTTCCAAAACTTTCGTGGCGATGGCCAGTATCGCTTGCGTAGCTCGCCAATTCTCGTGTGAACGGGCGTCGCTGGGGATTCCCGAATTAATAGAGTTCCAGGACCACTTTTGACCATCAATCAACCAGACCGACAAGATGAACATTTAAGACTCCTGCCGATATAGACCCCTAAGTTCCTCTAAGGCACTGGCTGCCCGACGTTTCTCGACATATCGATGAGGCCATGCCTGTGCCTGTACCTGTACTGGAGGGCGTTGAATTGAAGAGGGACCTGTGTCCTTTCTCATCGCCGTCGCTTGCCGATAAGCAGAGGGAAATACTTTGTCGAGAACTGTCGTGCAATGGTCACCAGCCGGCGGCAACGCCATCTACAAGTAATAGAGGATCTACACGTCACGCAAGAGAGGCACGCGACGTGTTGCGAAGGGAAGTCGGCTCCTCCCAAATACGCAATGAGAGTTACGCAGATGACAAAGGTAAATAAAGTGCCTTCTCAGACAGACAACCCGGTGACAGACAGGACGATTACTTTCGCAGTCATAACTCATTGGTGATCGTCCCGTCTGTCACCTCTTTGTGATTGTCTGCCCAGCGCCCACCGAAACGCCTCCAGCCTATCCAAATCCCATAGCCCGACCGCATCCACCGCGTCAGCGGCTTCCTTCAAACGGCCCTATCAAAACTGCCCCGAGAAAAATCCCTGCGCACGCTTGCTTCATCGAGCGGGGCAGTCCTGATAGGGTCCTATCGTTTTAGAGGAGTGATCCTGCTCGCTGGACTAAAACGGTCGATTTTGGGTGGAGGTGAGCGCAACCTCCAAGGAACGCGGCGCTGTCGGCTTCACAGACCTTGGCGGGTTATTACTCAACCAGTTACTGACGGGCTAACGACACTGACGGGCGGGCGACCATTCTCCCGGAACCCGAGAATTCCCCAGCTTCGCGCATTCGGAGTGTTGAGCAGGTCTTCTACTTTTTACTTCTCCGGTTTCGGCATGAAGTATCCGCGTCGCGTCTGAACTGTCGTCCCGTCTCGATCAACCTTTACTTTGAGGGAATGATAGCTGCCGTTTGCTTTCACGCCATCGAGAGGAAGCTCGAGCATGTAGACGACTTCTGGTGCTTGCGTGATGGCCTTGAATCCTGCATCAAGGTTGTTGTTGTTGTGAAAGAAAGTTCCGCCTGTTCCCTCGGCGAGTTCTCCCATCGCCTGCTCCTGGATGCTCTTGGAGTTTCGACGGTACTCCTCGACCTTTCTTGGACTCCTTCCTCGCAGGTCGTCGCTGGCGGTCATGGAGGTGACGTATAACCCGCGCGCATCAATTGCGTTGATGGTCACATCAGACTGCACTGCGAGATCCAGCAATCGCGACTCCGCGTATCGCGCCTCCCCCTCGATCGGAAGGAAGCCATCGGAAACCAAGAGAAGTGAGCGCTGTCCCGGCAGCGTGGCGATCCTCCGCACTATCTCTCTAAGGTTTGCGTAGGTGACCAAAATATCCTGTTTGCCGAGAGCCAATGCGTATCTCGCAGCCGAATCGGCGAGTCTCTCGGCGTTATATCTAGGGGTTTGAGGGTCGCAAACATTCATGATTTGGCTCACGACATCCTCTAGCGCTTCTTTGTCATGCTTGTTTTCGATCAGATCCGCCTGGTAGTAGTCAATCTTGGGACAGTCGCCTTTGTCGGTTCGGTAGATACCTTGCGGCCGTACGCTTACGATCGCATCCAGCAGCTTCGCGCGGTCGCGCGTCAGGCCGCTGCTGATCTTTCCCGACACGGACACCACTGCAGCAACATCCGAGCCGCTCAATACCCCGTCCAAAGCTTTCGAAGCTGCCTTCTGCACATACGTCGTATCTTCGTAGGTCAGGTGCAGGTCGTCGAACAGCAGCACAGTGACGCGTTCTGGCAGGATGGACGATTGTGTTGCTGTGTTAACAGTTAATTGCGGCTGCCCGTCGGATTCGGCGACAGTTGCGGAGTGGCTTCCGATCGAACCACGTTTCTCTAGGTTGAATGCAGAGATCGATCGCAGCTTGCCTTCGTCCAAGACTTGAAAGTCTTCTTTCTTCAGGTCTGCGACCATGCGGCCCTGCTTGTCGCGCACCACGACGGGCACCAGTACCCGGTTAACATTGACGTCGATCGGAGGGGCACTGTACTGTGGTTTGGCCTCCGAGAACGACGGTACGGGCGAGGGCGAAATTGGTTCTGGTTGGCTGGCGGTTATGGTTGCCGGGGTCGGTGCGGTGAGAATTGGGGTTGCTGCTTGCGGCTGGTCGGATATTGAGCCGGCTTCGTCACTTGCCGCGTTCTGTTCCAGGGTCTCTCCCTTCGCAACCGGAACAGTCCCGGGGCCGCCTGAGGGCACCTTGACGGATGGGGTTGCCGCCTGCTGCGGCAGAGATTGGGTAGAAGCGGTTTCTAGAGGCGACTTCTCACCGGCGGCAGGTGAAGCCTGGACATTAGGTGCGTTTGCCGTAATCGATGGCGCCGACAGGACTGCTGCCGCAGACTGCTCGGTGAGAATTCGCGACGTAGAAGCGAACATGTGGTAGTCGGTGAACAGGATCTCATTTAGCCACTCGGTAGCAGCGCCTTTAAGACTTGCATTGACGGTGGCCGGCGCAGACGCGAGTGCCAGACTTCGCACCGGGCATATCACCGTTTTGTTTGCAATTTGAACCGGGCCATAGTCCACGAGTATCGCAACGCGTTCAATGGCCGAATCCCCTTTCAAATCGGCCACTAGCGTCACACGAACGATTGTCCTCGTAGCTGGATCGACCCACAAAGATCCTTGATAGCCAGGTTTGTTGTGAACGATTGCCGTCGTGATCGTTGCAGCCATCCCCCCGGAGGAAGCCCACCGATTTGAACCGGTGTTGTGCTTTTGTTCAACGGGAGTATTGATCTCACAGTGCGATGCTGTCTTGGGAACCTCATAGTGAAACACGGCCACCACACCCGCGGCAGTGTTTTCCCAGTGACTCCATACGATCTTTCCTTCACCGGAATCACTCAGAATGATCAGGAGTGCGGATCCAAACTCGCCCCAGGTCGTAAGGCCAACCTGGGCTGGCGAGGAAGCAGACCCGGTGCGTGTCAATGGACTCTCTTTCTCGTTCCGAACGGAAATCTCTGCTTTCGAAGAGCCGATCGAGTGCAGCCCGATGCGCTGGGCATACCCCCCTTTCGTCACTTCCTGGGGACTGTCGTCGAAGCTGAAGGTGGTTCGCGTGGCGAGCAGGTTGGGCAGATTTGGTAGTGCCTCGACCGCAAACCTTTTGGCAGCCTCCAGCAAATGCTGTTGCGTGGCGGCGTCGGGTGCGGGCGTGGCTGGCAATTCGTTCGCAGGCGGATCGAGAAAAGACGACCTATCTGCCAGCAGAAGCAGTGCCACTGCTGGTTGGGAGCCGCCCGCGAACTGTTTGCTCAATTGGCCCAGCGCTAAATCGGTAAGCCGCTCTGAGAGTTCCACGTCACTGATTTTTCGCGCGATTTCAATATCGGACTTGTGAGCGGCCCTTTCCGTGCCCAGCATTTGCTCGAGCTGCGCAACCGTCATTCGCTTTGCTGCCCAGGATGGGACTGCCATTATGGACAGCAACGCCGCAATCAGGATCCACCGCACACCACAACCCCATTTCCCCACTGCGCCGCGCGTGAGTGGACGAAATCTGCAATCAAGAAAGCATACGCTCAATCCCATTGAGGTCGCTTCTGTCGACTCCGGAGTGCGGATCGTTGGCGAGGGAAGTCCGTTCCGGCTCGGCTCTACAGATTTAGACGGTCGGGTTTTCGTCAGGTTTCGCCAGGAGCACAGAGCTCTAGTTGTCCAAAGTCCGTCCAAGCCACAGAGTTCACCGGTCACACGAGAGCAGCCACTGTGACCATTGCCAGTCTCGGCATGTGCATCTCGGGCGAGTTACTCAACCCGGGGGATAAGGCGGGGACGTTCACTACGTTCACCGTACAAAATACCTCTTGACTTGTAGCTACACTGTATTTACAGTAGAAACATAGAGCGTTACGGCGCGGCCAATGCGCTCATTGCTGAGACTTTGAATCGACGACCATTACAACTACTGTCACAACACAGAATCCACTTAAAGACACAACGAAAAAGACGAAAAGGAGAAAACAGATGCAGATCAAGAGATATTTGCCACTTCGCGCAAGCGATCGTGGCGTTTTGGAGGACAGTAGATGCTGCAATTCGATTGGGACGATGAGAACCGCGGTCACGTTGCAGCCCATGATGTTTCCTGTGCGGAAGCAGAGCATGTAATCAAGAACGAACCGTTCGATCTTGAATTTCAAACAGAGAATGGCGAAGAACGGTTTGTACAACTGGGAGAAACGAATTCTGGCCGCATTTTGGTCGTAGTGTCCACTTGGCGCAAGACCTTGATCCGCGTGATTACAGCGTTCGATGCACCCAAGGCGATGAAACGTCTTTACATCGTCCAGAAAGGGAATTTGTATGGAGCAGACCCTCAAGGTCCCTGAGTTGAGGACCGAACGCGACGAAGCGCATTGGTGGGTTGCAAATCAGGATCAGCTCGCCCAACAGTTTGAGCGAGCCGCAGCTGAGGGGAAACTCGGGCGTGGAACTGTCGCGCGGCGAGGGAACACCCCCACCACAACAATCCGGCTAGACCCCGAAGACATTGCAAAAGCCCGCTTTCATGCAGAACAAAAGGGTCTCAAGTATCAAACCTATCTGAAGATGCTGATTCATCAGGCACTCCAGCAGCAAGAACTTCAAAGTGACCCAAGCATTCGGCACGAAGAGAGAAATATGGCAAAAGCACCGAAACATCCCGGCCTCGACGGCCGCTCTCGCAACGAAGACGGTGAAATTCGCAAAAAGCGTAGTGACACCCTAGTTGGGACACTCCGTGATGAATACGGTGACGATTTTGCCAAGGGTTATCGCAGCGACACCAAGCTTGGTACGGTTCTCGAACGCGAAGGGGTTGATGACTTGAGTCAGTTGTTGAAGAGGAAGAGGCGCTGAAGTCCGCTCTTCCGTCTTGGTTATGCCGAGAAGTGCAAGAGGACTATCAGACGAGCCACTGCGGGCTATTCCTGATGGGATACGTTTCCCCCGTCCCCACCGCCTGTCAGCGCTATTTCCTAGAACAACTCGGATAGGTAACCTGGGGAGTCTGGTCTCGTTCACCAACGCTCACGAAGGGCGCGCAATTCACCGATAACCCCGTTTCACGACAGGTCAACTGAGCGCATTGGCCTGTTATCGATAGTTGTCGCAGTGCTCTGCTGGATTGTTGCGTGCATCTGCGCTGATGCGATGTGCGTGACGTCCTAATGTGCAATACGCGCTCGAGGGGCTACACTTTGGCATGGTCAGTACCGCGTCCATCGCAGGTTGGATCGAAACTGTGGTGCAGGACCTACGCTACGCGGCTCGCGGGTTGTGCAAGGCGTCCGCTTTTACTCTGGTAGCCGTGCTAACGCTGGCGCTTGGAATCGGCGGCACGACAACTATTTTCAGCGCCGTTGATGCACTTCTTCTGCGTCCTCTTCCGTATCCCGACCAGAACCGGCTCGTAGCCCTATCGACCACCTACGCGAAATTTCCGCGCGCTCAAGGACCAGTCTCGGCTACGGACGTTGCCCACTGGAGAGCCGACAACCGGGTGTTCGAGCAAATCGAGTGCGCGTCGTGGCCGGACATGGTGGCGATGTCGAGCCCGGGTTATGCGGAGCGCGTCGGGGTGCAGCATGTCAGTGTGCGGCTATTTTCGCTGCTGGGTGTCAAAACTTTCTTAGGCACACTCCCCACGGACGCCTTGAGTGAGAAGCGGGGATCGGACGGTGTCGCGATCAGCTATGAATTCTGGCAGCACCATTTCGGGAGTGACCCGAATGTGCTCGGGCGGAGCGTCTTCGTCGACACCGCGGCGACAACGGTGGTTGCGGTTCTGAGTCCAGGATTAAACCTCTTTGGCACAGGAGTCCCCGAGGTTTACTTCATTCACGGCATGGCAGATCCGGCGGACTCCGGTATCGGTGATCCCCGGTTCATGATTGCCATTGGAAAACTGAAGCCAGGTGTGTCCGTGGAGCAGGCTCAAGCCGCCATGAATGTCACGGCCCTTCATCTGGCCCAGGTCTTTCCCGGAGCCTACAAAGACGTGGGAGTAAAAGTTGAGCCTTTGCAGAAGGGGTTGTTCGGCGGGATGGTGGAGGTATTCTACCTGCTCTTCGCGGCGGTGGGATTCGTTTTGCTGATTGCATGCACGAATGTCGCCAACCTGCTGCTGGTTCGTGGGGATGGGCGGCGAAGGGAAATTGGTGTGCGCCTCGCGCTGGGCGCGAGCCGGAGAGCTTTAATCCAGCGACTATTGACCGAGAGCGTTCTACTCTCCCTGGCGGGCGGACTCGCCGGTCTCGTTTTGTCTTTTTGGGGGATCCGGATTCTCAAGGCGATGTCTGCACATCTGTTTCCGATGGCACGAGTTTCGGTGAACGGCCGGGTATTGTTCTTTACGTTTGCTATCTGCGTGCTCACCGGCCTGGTGTTCGGGCTGATCCCGGCCTACCGGGCATCGAAAGACGACCCGAATGAATGTTTGCGCGAGGGAGGCCGGAACACGGCCACCAAGTCGCGTCATCGCACCCGCAACATCCTGGTGGTGGCTGAGATCGCGGTGGCGTTGGTGTCGTTGATCTGCGCGGGGCTGATGATCAATACGGTGACTCGCATCCTGCATACAAGCCCGGGTTTTGACCCGGACCATCTGCTGACGGCAGAAGTGAGGCTGACCGGGGAGAAGTACATGGATGCCGCTGATCAGGATAAGACCGGGTTTAATGTGATCCAGCCCGGAGTGAAAATTTTCTGCCGGCAAATCCTGGAGAGGGTTCGAGCAATACCCGGCGTCGAGAGTGCGGCTTTCGTCGACTGGCTTCCGCTCGCCGATAACGCCCAGCATGCTTGGCCGGGCTTCACGATGGTAGGCCATAGTACGGATCATTCGGCAGAGAAGCCAACCGTCATCCTGGATGGTGTCAGTGCGGGTTATTTGCAGTTGATGGGCATCCCGATCGTGCGAGGCCGCGGCGTCGCCGAGCAGGATACGCAGACATCTGAGCAAGTCGTCGTGGTTAACGAAGCGATGGCGCGACAATTCTGGCCCAACGAAGATCCTATCGGCCGCGAAATTAAATTCGATTTCTCCCCGGAGGAACGGCCTCGACGAATCGTCGGCATCGTGGGAAACGTGAAACAGTTTGTGCTGACGAGCGAATCGCAGGCTCAGGCATATGTTTCGTACGAGCAGTTGCCAGCGCGCACCGTGCCGGGCTGGACGGAGAGCCGGGTTCACAAAAGCCTGGTCATCCGCACTCGATCCACGTCGGCGGCGCTCATTGAGAGCGTGCGGAGAACGATTTCGCGCCTGGCGCCAGATGCTGTTGTCTTCGGAGTTACGACGGTGGAGAAGACGGTCTCGAACTCGGCGCGAACCTGGACGGTTCTCTCCGAAATGCTGGGGCTGTTTGCTGCGATGGGCTTGATTCTCGCGGCCATAGGGATTTACGGAGTGATTTCGTATTCCGTCAGCGAGCGCAGCCATGAGCTCGGCCTCCGCACGGTACTGGGAGCGCTACCGCGACATGTGGTTCGGCTGGTATTGAGGCAGGCCATGACGCTTTCGGTCCTCGGCGTGATCTTTGGTGTGGCCGCATCTTTTGCCGCCGCGCCCTTGCTGGCTGAATTCCTATACGGCGTGAAACCTCACGATGTGTTGACTTTGATTCTGGTTTCATCACTTCTAATTGCCGTGTCGTTTCTCGCCAGCTACATCCCGGCTCGTCGCGCTACTCTGACTGATCCCATGGAGACGCTTCGGCACGATTAGGTGGCGAAAGATCGCCGAGTCACTCACCGACAACTGATATCGAACCACTTGGCCGAAAGTCGGCTTATCGTACAGTTGGTCGCCGAGCCGTGGCCGAAGCGAACCAGTCGCTGCCAATCTGCGGCAAAGCACGAGCGATCGGCAATTATTTTTCTACATTCCTATCCGGATATTAGTAAGTTACTCGCTCTCAGCTGACATTTTGCCATGTTCAAGCAGAAAATATTCAGCGTAACCCACTTGACATTTGACCAAAATGACCCCTTCCAGTAACTGCATAGTCAATGATTTTCAACACTTCCGGAAAACGTCGCGCGCCACTTACTCTTTTTATTGATATTAAGTCACCTCTTACCGGAGTAACTATTGAGTTTTCGACAACCAGAAGAAACAGCAATAGTGTCAAATTATGACAGCTCACATCAGCACAGACCTCCTGCGGTCGGAGCGGCTAACCTTTGCGGAAACACAGCGCCGCAGGGCTGAGCTGCACGGCTTCCCGATTGACCATCAACCACACAACCAGCAACAGGAGCAGACCCGTCCTTCTCCCCCCGCCCCACCGCCGCTTCGCGATTCAGCTTCTCCCAGGCTCCCCATGGCCGCGCTCCATGGCTACGCCGGACTCGCCGTCCGCACTATCGCTCCCCACACCGAGGCACATCCCGCCTCCATTCTGCTCCAGCTTCTGGCTGCCTTCGGCAACATGGCCGGCCCTGGACCTCACTGCATGGTGGATGCCACCCGCCACGGTCTGAACCTCTTTCTCGTTCTCGTAGGCGATTCCAGCAAAGCGCGCAAGGGCACCAGTTGGAGTCAGATCGCCCGCCTCCTTGCGGAAGTCGACCAGCCTTGGCTCTCGACCTGCGTCACCGCCGCTCGTCTTACAGCCGGCGGTCTTGTCCATACCCTTCGCGATCAGCAGCCGTCTACCGATCGCCGGCTCCTCGCGCTCTCTGAAGAGTTTGCCTCCGTCCTCCGGCCGCTCAAGTCCGGCAGCGGGCACTTATCCCCCCTGCTTCGTTGCGCCTGGGATAGTGGTCATCTCCCGGCGCTCAATATGAACCGGCCAGTGCAGGCCACCGGAACCCACATCAGCCTCATTGCCCACATCACCCAGCGTGAGCTCACACCCAATCTTCACCCTACCGAAGCCCATAACGGCTTTGCCAACCGCTGCCTCTGGGCCTGGGTCGAGCGCAGCAACTGCCTGCCCGACGGCGGAAGCCTGACCGCCAACGATCTATCCCCGGTCGCTCGCGAGCTCCGCAGCGCCCTCGATTGGGCCACCTCGACTCCTGAAACTCTCTTTCGCCGCGACGCCGCGGCCGGCGAGCTTTGGCGGGATTGCTATTCCAGCCTGAGCCAGGTTCAGCCCGGTATGCGCGGGGCCGCAACCAGTCGTGCTGAGGCCCAGGTCCTGCGTCTCAGCGCCATCTACGCAGCGCTCGATTGCACCCCCGTCATCGCCTTGCCTCACCTGGAGGCTGCCCTCGCCGTATGGGATTACTGCTACGCCAGTGCCTCCCTCCTCTTCGGCAGGTCCACCGGAGATCCCATCGCCGACCGTATCCGCGAAGCCATTGACGCCTCCGGCGGCGCCTTGTCGAAGTCTCAAATTGTGCGCCTCTTTCATGGCCACATGGAAACCGGCCGTATCGACGCTGCTCTCGAAACACTCGTTGCCCTCGGCGCCTTGGACATGCTGAACGAGCCCACCGGCGGACGACCCTCCACCCGCTGGGCGGCCATCCCACCGGACCAACACCAAAACAATGCGGAATGGTTAGCCGAAGACGAGGAACCGGCAGAAGATCAATAGGGGCTTTTATCGCTTTTATCGCACTTTTGGCACTTTTTTGCAGACGCTATGGAACTGGTCACTGCGGAGCGGAAGAGCCCCGGGTCTTTTATGAAAAACGTCCCGTTTCTCCACACCTGTGTCTTACTCGCCAACACCTGAACGGCTAAGCGGCCCACGCTGTCATAACGCTGTAACAGGATTGTTATATCTCATTCTTCATGATCATCTGGCGCCGGCAATCCGCGGAAGGAAACAGCATGCAAGGTTTTCTTGAAGCTCTACGAATCCAGCGGTGGGACGATCACCGCTACTACCACCACAGCCGTATTAACCAGTCCCTCCACCTGCTGAGTGCGGTCAGCTTCCTGTCCGCATATGCCCTCATCTTCAAGAACCCGGCTGCCTCTGCATTGATTGGCTGGCTGATATCCATGGTCAGCCGTCAGGCCGGCCATTTCTTCTTCGAGCCCAAAGGTTACGACGAGGTGAATCAAGCCACCCAGGAGCACAAAGAGGACATCAAGGTCGGCTACAACCTCCGGCGCAAGGTCATCTTGTTGTTAATCTGGGCGCTGTCACCCGGATTGCTGTGGTTGAGTCCCACGCTGTTCGGGATTTTCCCGCCGCACGCCGATCGCGCCACCGTCGTGCAGCACATCGGTCAGATCTGGCTGTGCGTCGGCTTTGGCGGCCTGCTGTTCCGCACCGTGCAATTGTTTTTCATTCGCGATATCCGCACCGGCCTGGTATGGATGACAAAAATACTGACCGATCCATTCCACGACTTCATGCTTTACTACCGAGCACCGCTTTACCTTCTGCGCGGTCAGCTGATTGATCCGATGGACGATGTACGCGACTCCGAAGCATTTCTAACAGTACGCGACGCTTAATCGCTTTACTGGTAAGCGTTTCGTTCCGCCACCACCAGCCATCCTGCTGCATTTGCCGCGCCGCCGAGACGAACCGGTCGGCCACCGCGGCAAATGCGGCATCGGTGTAATCCAGGCTGAAGATCAGCCGTCCCGTTCCCACCCAGCTCAACGCCAGGTCTTCCGCGCGCAGATAATACTGGAACATCCAGTGGTACCGCGACGGTTGCAGATAACACACCGTCCATACTGACGACAAATTGGCCACGCGGACCTGCACTCCGGCTTCCCGCAACCGCTCATTAAGGGAGGCTGCCCGGCCGTTCCAGACCTCGTCCAGGTCGCGATAGCAGGCCAGGATCTCGGGCGAATCCAGCCGTTCCAGGAACTCCGCCATCGCCCCCATGACATAGGGGTGGGAATTAAAGGTCCCGCGAGCGAAGCAGACGTCCGCCGGGCGGTCTTCGCGAAAACGCTTCATCAACTCAGCGCGCCCGCACAACACGCCAATGGGCAGGCCGCCGGCCACTGTTTTGCCATATGTGACCATGTCGGCGCGCACCCCGAAATACTCCTGGGCGCCGCCCCGGGCCAGCCGGAAGCCCAGGAACACCTCATCGAAAATCAGCACGATGCCGCGGTCGGAACAGACTCTTCGCAGCCGCTCGAGCCACGCGGTATAAGCCGCGCGGTCAAAGCTGGTCCGCGGCCCGCTGTCCACCAGGGTTGAGTCTGCCGGCGCCCCGGCGTTGGGATGGAGCGCCTGCAGCGGGTTCACCAGCACGCAAGCGATGTCGTCCCGGCTGCGCAGGACGCGCAACGTCTGCTCGCTCATATCTTTGAGCGTGAGTGTGTCGCGCTCGGTCACAGGGTTGCCGACCCCTGGCTGCACCTCGCCCCACCAGCCGTGGTAGGCGCCGGCAAAACGCACCAGGTAGCGGCGCCGGGTGTGATAGCGGGCCAACCGAACAGCCTGCATCACCGCCTCGGTGCCCGACATGTGAAAGGAAACTTCGTCCAGCCCGGAGATGGCGCGCAGCCGATGCACGTTGCCGGCAGTTACGGGATGGTAAGCCCCGAGAACGGGGCCCAGGTCCCGGACCCGCGCACTCCCGCGTTCAATGCATTCCTTGTAAAAATCGTAGCCGAAGACATTCACCCCGTAAGAGCCGGTCAGGTCGTACCGCTCGTTCCCGTCCAGATCGGTGGTGACGGGCCCACTCGAAGACGCAGCGAAAGACCCGCTGCTCAGATGCCGCTGAACCAGCCAGCTGAACTGGAAGGGAACCCGATACCGGGCCGTAAATTGCAGGTCCGAGATCTCGTCTTGGACCTCATTGGTCTGCCCGACGGTGATCGGGAAGCGTTGTGCGTAGAGCGCGGCCAGGCGCCTGAATGCGGCCTGGCGCTGCTGGGCAATCTCTTCCGGAGCGTCATCTGCCCGGAAAAACTGCGTTTCGTCATACTCGTAGTAGGGGATAAGCCGGGCCAACCGGCGCCCCCATCGCACGTGGCCGGCGAGTGAGGGGTGCTTGGCGCGAGACAGCTGCAGGCGCAGGGCCAGCCAGCGCCCCATCAGCAGCACTAATCCGAGCCCGAGCAACCAGATGAAGATGGTTATCGCCAAACCAAGACCTCCGTACCAGGGTATTCACGCTCATTAAACAATCCGGGGGACTGCAAGTTGTGTGAATTTTGGCTCGCGTTCTCAGGGAATTACCGTGTCCTGTCCTATCCACTCT